>NZ_KV817792.1:8253-51302 GCF_001814775.1 Streptococcus sp. HMSC067H01 | reverse complement strand
CCATTTTGTCCATGCTTGTTTTTCCTTTTCTAAGATCCGAAATGGTAGACCAAGGAACGCCAGCACCTTGTGAAATCGCAGATGTAGAAATGGAACTGTCTAATAATTCTTGAATAACTTTTCTCATTTTATTTGTCCTTTTCGTTTTTTAGATAAATATAGACGTTGATTGCTATTATAAAAACAGCTATTGAACTAACCATTGGTTTCCCTCTTTTCATTTGATAAAATAGAAGTTCGAGGGGCTTTCGTATCTACTTCTTAGCATTTCTTTTTTCTTTCACTGGATTTGGGCTTACATCTTTTGTTTTGCGATAGACGTTACTGTTTTAGAGGAATTATCTATCGCCTTTTCAAGTTTTTTGAGCCAATCTTCTTTGTAGATCTCAGCAAGCTCTTATCTTGACTATATTATATCACGGTACGCCGACAGAGATAAGAGTTTTTATAAAGTTTAAAAAATAAGGGGAAAATGTCGTAAACCTCTGAAAAACTCAGCTATTTTATAAGATATTGGGTCGCTTGGAAATATATGTGATGAAATTCTAGAAAGTAAATGGGTTCTAATACAAAAGAGGCTGAGACAAAAGTCCTAGCCTCTTAATTGTCTTTGGATTTCGAGCAAGACGCAGTGGTTGAGTGGTCTCTACTACGCTGATTTCATCAGCTTTTACAGCCCGACTCAACTGTGCGGAGGTGGGACGACGAAATCGAATTCTAACGAATTACCGATTTCTGTCCCACTCTCTTTTTATTTTATGTTAGATTCTGATACCAGTATCATGTTGTTTTTGTGATTCCAGACCGATTGAAAATTTATGAATCAGAAGAAATTGACCATTTTCCTGTTTTGCAAAGGTTAAAACAACTGCCTTACTAGGTGAACCAAGGGATAGATAGGAGATTCTTTTTGTTTCTTGATTATCAAGATTTGATTCTGACTCAGAATCTGGAATTCCATGTTCTCTGATAATATCACTGTAGTTGGTACCCCCTTGCCCTTGGTTGGATGGGTCTCCCTCTATTAAGGCATCAAACTGTTCTTGGGTCCAGGTAAAGATCTCTTCTTCCTCTTCATTTTCGTATTCATCAATGATACTATTTGGCCAATCTTCATTTGTTGGTTCTTCCATGAGATAATTAGAAGAGCTGCGATAGCCTCTTATAAAATCAGCGAAGATAGGAGTGAATAGCAATTGGCTTATCAGTACAATGATAATGGAAATGAGGCCAAAACTTGAACCTATCATAGCTAATGTTTTTTGATTTTGGAGATTGAGGCCGATACCGATGACTCCTAAGATCAAGGCAACAAATCCAAGGAGAAAGGCTAGACTATTGATAATTGGTATCCGAGAGCTGAGAAGAGCACCAGCTCCAAAAATGACAGCAAGGATTCCTAAGGTTTTATACTCTTCTTGTTTCATCTAAAAATTCTCCTGATTCTAGTGCGACAACTTCGCTTTACATGATAAGTTAGGCTTATTATAGATAAATTATCTACTATTGTCAATGATTAGAAAATAGTTCTCATGGAAACTTTTTTTCTTGACATCTTTTCTGAAAATGATAAAATAGTTCTCATGGAAACTTAATTGTTCTTATGAGAACTATTTTTTATTTAGAAGGGAGAAAGCATGGATAAACCGATGTTGGTCTTTAAACGTTTTGGTCACCAGTTACATCTGCTGGTACAAAAGGAAGCCAAGCGTTGTGGTATTGAATTTATGGGGGGACCGCAAGGGCAGGTCATTCGTTTTTTAGAACGTCGTGAGCATGAACAAGAATTAACACTCATCAAGGATATTGAACAAGAACTCAATATTACCAAGTCAGTTGCAAGTAATTTGGTCAAGCGTATGGTGCAAAATGGTTTGGTAGAGTTGGAGGTGAGTCCAAGTGATAAACGGGCGAAATTTGTTCATTTGACCGAAAAATCACGCTCTCAAATGAAGCAAGTTAAGTCTTTCTTTGATCGAATTGACCGTAGTTTACTTGATGGCATTTCCGAAGAAAATCTCGTTATTTTTGAAGAAGTCATGGGCCAACTACAAGCAAATGTAGAAAAAATAGGAGATAAGAATGAAGAAACTCGCTAAGCGTATCACAGGAAAAGAGTGGGGCATGATTCTAATAACTGTTCTCTTTACCTGTTGCTCGGTCTATCTAGAGTTAGAAGTACCGACTTACGTTTCAAAAATAACAGAATTACTCGGAACGCCAGGTACGGAGTTGGGAGACCTTTGGTCGCCAGCAACTAAGATGATGGGTTTGTCATTCTTAGCCTTCCTATCATCTGTAACAGTTGGATTTTTTGCCGCTCGAGTTGCGGCATCCTATACGGCTCAACTACGAAGCGATATTTTTAATCGTGTTTTGGATTACTCCCAGACAGAAATTAAACGTTTTTCAATTCCCAGTCTATTGACTCGGACGACTAATGATATCACGCAGATTCAGATGCTCTTTACCATGGGACTTCAGGTAGTCACTCGTGGACCAATCATGGCACTTTGGGCTATTGGTAAAATCCTTGGCAAGTCTGAATACTGGATTTGGGCAGTGGTGGTGGCAGTCATTGTCAATGTTCTGATGACAACTGTCTTGATGACTTTGGCATTTCCTAAACAATCTGTCATCCAAAAATTGACAGATAAACTCAATAGCATCACCCGTGAAAGTTTGACTGGGATTCGGGTTGTTCGTGCTTACAATGCTGAGGAATATCAAGATAAGAAATTCGAAGAAGCCAATGATGAAGTCACACGACTCAATCTCTTTGTCAGTCGCTTAATGGCCATTATGAATCCTATTATGATGGCGATTTCTAGCGGCTTGGTCCTTGCCATTTACTGGATTGGTGCTTATCTTATCAACGACGCTAGTTTGACAGAGCGTCTACCCCTCTTTAGCGATATGGTGGTCTTCATGTCCTATGCTATGCAAGTGGTAATGGGCTTCTTGCTCATGGGTGCTCTCTTTATCGTTCTTCCTCGTACCTTGGTTTCTGCAGGGCGTATCAATCAAGTGCTAGACCTTCATTCCACTATTGAAAATCCTAGTCACCCACAGATAGCAAACTCTTCTGTAAAAGGTCAAGTGGAATACCACGACGTAACCTTCCGCTACTCTAAAAACTCAGAAGCAGTAGTGGAACATGTCAGCTTCAAGGCAGAAGCAGGGCAAACCATTGCCTTTATTGGTTCAACTGGTTCTGGTAAATCTACTCTAGTTAACCTCTTACCCCGTTTTTATGATGTGTCAGAGGGAGAAATTCTAGTAGACGGCGTCAATGTTCAGAATTATGACTTAGAAGATTTGCGTAATAAAGTTGGCTATATCCCTCAAAAAGCTGTGCTCTTTTCTGGAGATGTTAAGGGCAATCTCGACTTTGGTAAGAGTCAAGAAACGCCACTAAGTGAGACGGCTATGTGGCAAGCTCTGGAATTGGCTCAATCTAAAAACTTTATAGAAGATAAGGAAGCGGGCCTAGCTTCAGAAGTAGCTCAAGGCGGGACCAACTTCTCAGGTGGACAAAGACAGCGTCTGGCCATTGCACGCGCCTTGGCTCGTAAACCAGAGATTATCATTTTTGATGATTCATTCTCAGCCTTGGACTACAAGACCGATCGTATCTTGCGTCAAGTATTAGCTGAAAAAACACAATCCATGACCAAGTTAATCGTTGCCCAACGCATTTCAACCATTATGGATGCAGACCTGATCTTAGTCTTGGATCAAGGTAAAGTCGTGGGACAAGGCACCCACAAGGAACTTCTTGCAAGCAATGAAGTTTACCAAGAAATTGCCTATTCACAACTATCGAAGGAGGAATTGGAACATGGAAAATAAGAAAATGTCCTTATGGAAACAGTGTAGACCTTTTCTAGCAGGTCTCCAACTTCCCCTACTAATCGCAGTTGTGGCGACTATCTGTTCAAGTATTATCACGGTTTATGGACCAACTAAGATTAAAGAAATTACCAATTTGATTTCAGATGGGTTAATGACAGAGATTGACCTAGAAGCTGTCTCAAGTATTGCTAGTTTTTTGGTTATTCTCTATGTGCTTGGGATTATCCTGAACTATACGCAAGCCTACATTTTTTCAACTAGTATCCAACATTTCTCAAAACGTTTGCGGACAGCTATTGCTGAGAAAATCAATCGCTTGCCACTTGCTTATTTTGACCGTCATTCTCAAGGGGACACCCTTTCTCGTGTGACTAATGACGTTGATACAGCAGCTCAGTCTCTTAACCAAAGTCTTGGGACAGTTCTTTCAGCTAGCTTTTTACTGATTGCTGTTTTGATTACCATGTTTGGTATGAACTGGATTTTGGCTCTGGTAACCGTTGTTTCAACCCTTGTTGGATTTACGGCGGTTTCCGTAATTATGGCCAAGTCGCAGGGCTACTTTAAAGCTCAACAAAATAACCTAGCAGCTGTAAATGGCTATGTGGAAGAAATGTACTCTGGCCACAATGTGGTGACCAGCTATAATGCTGTGGAACCAACAAAAGATACATTTGCAGGATTGAATCAGAATCTACATGATAGCATTTGGAAATCTCAGTTTATCTCTGGAATTATGATGCCTGCCATGGTCTTTGTAGGCAACTTTAGTTATGTTCTAGTCATTATCGTCGGTGCTGCCTTGGCTCTTGAAGGGTATATCAGTATCGGGATTATTGTAGCCTTCATGGTTTATGTTCGAACCTTCTCGCAACCCTTATCACAGATTGCCCAAGGAATTACCAGCTTACAACAAGCTAGTGCAGCCATGACTCGTGTCTTCGAATTTCTAGGTGAAGAGGAAATGGAAGATGAATCTCATAAGGAAAGACAATTGACCAACATGAAGGGTGAAGTGGTCTTCGACAGAGTTTCATTTGGTTATACTCCTGAAAAAACGATCATTCATGACTTTTCTGCGACAGCTCATGCAGGTCAAAAGGTCGCGATTGTTGGACCAACTGGAGCTGGGAAGACGACCATTGTTAACCTCTTGATGAAATTCTATGAGATTGATAAGGGAAGTATTCGCATTGATGGTGTGGATACCAAGGCTATGAAGCGCTCAGAAGTACACGATGCCTTTTCAATGGTCTTGCAGGATACCTGGCTCTTTGAAGGAACCATTCGTGACAATCTCATCTACAATCAAACAGGTATCAGTGATGAAGAAGTAATTGAAGCTGCCAAAGCAGTCGGAATCCACCACTTCATCACAACCTTACCTGATGGATACGATACAGTCTTGGATGATACAGTAACCTTGTCAGTAGGTCAAAAGCAGCTCTTGACCATTGCTCGTGCTCTGCTCAAAGATGCTCCGCTCTTGATTCTGGACGAAGCAACATCCTCAGTCGATACTCGTACGGAGGAGTTGATTCAAAAAGCTATGGACCGTTTGATGGAGGGACGCACATCCTTTGTCATCGCCCACCGCTTGTCAACGATCCGCAATGCTGATTTGATTCTGGTCATGAAAGAAGGAAACATCATCGAGCAAGGAAATCATGAAGAGCTTATGGCTCAGGGTGGTTTCTATGCAGACCTCTACAATAGTCAATTTACAGAAGACGAAGCAGAAGAATAAATCAAAAGAAGGCTTGACGGCCTTCTTTTTCTTCTTTATACTGGTATAATAGAAAGAGGAGAGTATGAGTCAAAACTTATACAATATGAAATTTTCTGCGGTCTATCAAGCCTTGATCGCAAAGGTTGAGCGAAAGGGTGGAAGGGCAGAATCCGTTCACCAAGTGACCAGTTGGCTGACAGGTTATGAAGTGAGTGACATCCTCACTTGTCTGAATAAAGACCTTACTTATGGAGATTTTTTTTGACAGGCGCCGTCTTATGCTCCTGAACGGATTACGATAACAGGAAAGATTTGTGGGGTTCGTATTGAGGAAATTGAGGATCCTCTGATGCAGGAAATCCGTCGTCTGGACAAATTAGTAGACTGGCTTGCCAAGGGGAAAACAGCCCAGCAGGTCCTAGAAAAGTATGAGAAATAGAAATGAAAAACTATCAAGAGTGGTACGAGAAGAGGAAATCAAGTCTTCTTCGACACCCACAATTATTGCAACTGATGCGAATCTTTAATCGCATGATGACAGTTCTGATGCCAGTAGCCTACTTGGCCTTGTTGGGGACAAGCCTTATAAGTAAGGGCACAGGACAAGCCTTATATACTTATATCTTGGTGCCAGCTTTTGGCTTTGTCCTATTGACGCTTGTTCGTAAGTGGATCAATCAACCGCGTCCTTATGAGACTTGGGAAATTATTCCGCTACTAGACAAGGACAGCTCTGGCAATTCAATGCCTAGTCGCCATGTCTTTTCAGCAACCATTATTTCCATGGCTTGCCTGCATGCAAATCTTCCTGTGGGGTTGGTTTTGTTGGTCTTATCAGCTCTTCTAGGTCTGGTGCGAGTTTTAGGGGGTGTTCATTATCCCAAGGATGTTTTAGTCGGCTATGCCTGTGGTCTAATCTGGGGAATTCTTTTCTTTATTTTCTAAAAAGCAAAGCAAGTGGGCTTGGCCTCGTAACCACTTACGGGTCAAAAGTGACCACTTGCTTTTTTGCCCTTGTAAAGTCTTCTGGCCTTTGGTATAGTAGATGCAGAAAGGAGATAGGATGAAGTTACGAATCGAGATTGATAGTGAATTAACTGAGACAGAGATTGTCATCAAGGCTGCAGCCCTGACAGATGAAATAGCTGATTTGCAACGACTCTTGCAAGAAACCAAGGCTCCTAGGTTGATCTTTTACAAGGGGACGGGTGAGTACTACTTAGACTTGTCGGAAATTCTCTTTTTTGAGACAGAAGGTAGCAAGATTTACGCCCATACCCAGAAAGAAGCCTACGAGGTTCGACTCAAGCTTTATGAGTTGGAGTCCATTCTGCCCCGCTATTTCAGTCGGGTATCCAAGTCGACCATTGCCAATATCCGGCAGGTTTACTCGGTGGACAAGTCCTTCTCGGGTACAGGAACTATTTCCTTTTATCAGACCCACAAGGAGGTTCACGTGTCACGGCACTACCAATCCCTCCTAAAAGAAAATCTAAGAAACATGAGGTAAGAACATGAAAAAGAAAGTAATTGGTATTGTGTTGCTAGTATTGGCAGCTTTAGTGTTATTGCAGGGGAATTTTGGAATCCCTTCTATGGGAGGGCACATTTGGCCTTTGATTGGTATTGGATTTTTTGCCTACCAATCAGTTGAGGCTTTGCTTCGTCGTCATCTGACATCAGCCTCTTTTACAGCCCTAGTGGCCCTCATGATTGCTAATCATTTTTATGACATTTTACCGATTCCCAATCAGTCATTGTTCTGGGCGGGAGTTCTAATCGTTCTCGGAGTAAGTATGCTGACTCACTCAAATAAGACTTGGAGTGGAAAGACATTGTGGAACAATAGAGAGAAAAAAGTTTCTACTGATAAGGAAATCATTTTTGGTAGTGGGACTTTTTATAATCAAGACCAAGACTTGGTAGAAGACCAAGTGGAAGCAGTTTTTGGAGATGCTAAGATTTACTATGATAATGCAAATATTCTAGGTGATGTAGCAATCTTAAGTGTGGATGTAGTTTTTGGAAGCGCAACTATTTATATCCCTCAACAATGGAAAGTGGATCTTAGGGTAGAATCAGTGTTTAGCAATCCTCAGGTCGAAGTGGCGACAGCACCAACCAGCAAAACCTTGATTATCCGTGGAGACGTTGTTTTTGGGAAATTAGAAGTTGTTTACGTTAAATAAAAAAATCTTCCAATCCCCTTGCCAAAAAAGAGAAAGTGTGATAACATAGTACAGTATGTGGTGCTAGCACATCCGCTATATTAGATCTAATAGGAGGAAAACACAAATGGCTAAAGTATGTTACTTTACAGGTCGTAAGACTGTATCAGGAAACAACCGTTCACACGCGATGAACCAAACAAAACGTGCCGTAAAACCAAACCTTCAAAAAGTTACTGTACTTATCGATGGTAAACCTAAAAAAGTTTGGGCTTCAGCTCGTGCTTTGAAATCAGGTAAAGTAGAACGCGTTTAATAAAGAGTAAAAGGCCATCAGGTCTTTTTCTTTTGCTCTGAGTTCAAAAAGCCTCGTCAAAGGAGCAAATATCCGCCGATACAGTATTCTGCTTTTACACTTGGCTTGAAATATGATAAAATAGAGTATCAACTAGTTGAGGTAGAAAAAATGACTGTAAAAATTAATACAAAAGATGGTCAAATCGAACTAACAGATGAAGTGATTGCTACCGTTGTAGGCGGTGCAGCAACTGAGATTTTTGGTGTGGTCGGTATGGCAAGTAAGAAAGCCCTCAAAGATAATTTCCAAGCCCTCCTTGGGAAGGAAAATTATTCTAAAGGTGTCGTTGTAAAAGCGGCCGAAGATGGTAGCATTGCAGTTGATGTATATACCGTGTTGAGCTACGGAACTAAGATTAGTGAAGTCTCAAAAAACATCCAAGAGCGTGTACGCTTTAGTTTGGAAAACCAACTTGGCATCACTGCTCAAACTGTGAATGTCTACATTCAAAATATCAAAGTTGTAGGAGAATAATCGTGTCAAATATTACTACAAGCTTATTTCAAGAAATGGTACAGGCTGCATCTACTCGTTTGAACAAGCAAGCCGAATATGTCAACTCATTGAACGTCTTCCCAGTTCCAGATGGAGATACAGGAACAAACATGGGAATGACTATCGAAAATGGTGCTAAAGAAGTAGCAGACAAACCAGCTTCAACAGTTGGTGAGGCTGCAAGTATCTTGGCTAAAGGTCTGTTGATGGGTGCGCGTGGGAACTCAGGAGTTATCACTTCTCAGCTTTTCCGCGGATTCTCACAAGCCATTAAGACAAAAGAAGAGTTAACAGGGAAAGACCTAGCTCTTGCCTTCCAATCTGGTGTTGAAGTAGCCTACAAGGCTGTTATGAAGCCAGTTGAAGGAACAATCTTGACTGTATCACGTGGTGCTGCCATCGGTGCTAAGAAAAAAGCTGAGCAAACAGACGATGCCATTGAGGTTATGCGCGCTGCCTTAGAAGGAGCTAAAACAGCCCTTGCTAAGACTCCGGACATGCTTCCAGTCTTGAAGGAAGTTGGTGTTGTGGACTCTGGTGGTCAAGGTTTGGTCTTCATCTATGAAGGCTTCCTTTCAGCTCTTACTGGTGAATACAGTGCGTCTGAAGACTTTGTTGCTACTCCAGCGAATATGGGTGAGATGATCAATGCCGAACACCACAAATCTGTAGCTGGACATGTGGCAACAGAAGACATTACCTTTGGTTACTGTACTGAGATCATGGTTGCCCTTAAGCAAGGTCCAACTTATGCTAAAGACTTTGACTACGAAGAATTCCGTAACTACTTGAATGACCTTGGGGACTCATTACTCGTTGTTAACGACGATGAAATCGTTAAAGTTCACGTCCATACAGAAGATCCAGGTCTTGTTATGCAAGAAGGTCTCAAATATGGTAGCTTGGTTAAGGTTAAAGTCGATAACATGCGTAACCAACACGAAGCACAAGTGGAAAAAGAAGCAGCTCAAGTCAGCAAACCAGCTGAAGAAAAAGAATACGCCCTTATCGCAGTAGTAGCTGGACAAGGCTTGGCAGACATCTTCCGTGCTCAAGGTGTGGACTATGTCATCGAGGGTGGACAAACCATGAACCCTTCGACAGAAGACTTTGTCAAAGCTGTTGAGAAAGTTAATGCTCGCAATATCATCTTCTTACCAAACAACAAAAATATCTTCATGGCAGCTCAATCTGCAGCTGAAGTATTGGAACAACCAGCAGTAGTGGTAGAAGCTCGTACCCTTCCTCAAGGATTGACTAGCCTTCTAGCATTTGACCCAAGCAAGACTATCGAAGAGAATAAAGAACGTATGACTGCAGCTCTTGGTGATGTGGTCAGCGGTAGTGTAACAACAGCTGTTCGTGACACGACTATCGATGGTCTAGAAATTCACGAAAATGACAATCTTGGTATGGTAGATGGTAAGATCCTTGTATCAAACCCTGACATGCACCAAACCCTGACTGAAACCTTGAAACATATGCTAGACGAAGACAGTGAAATCGTGACCTTCTATATTGGTGAAGATGGAAGTGAAGAATTGGCTAACCAAATCGCCCAAGAAATCGCAGAAGAATTCGAAGATGTTGAAGTAGAAATCCACCAAGGTCAACAACCAGTGTATCCATATCTTTTCAGTGTGGAATAAGAATGCAATAGAAAACGAAAGAGGTCGGGAAAAGATTCCCGATCTTTTTGGTTTGCAATGAGTTTTGGACCCAGTAGCTGATTGGTGCTAGAAAATCAATCCAATCTAGTAATTTTTATTCCATCATTTTTAATGACATTTGTCATATTTCCTCATGACAGAAGCTTCTAGTGATTCTACCTTCAAAGAATTATACTAGATGTATCAAATGGAGGAAGAAAAAAATGAAACATAAAGTAATTGTCGCAATGAGTTTAGTAGCAGCAGGAGTCATGACTTATCTCATGTTCTCAGGATTGGATGAAGGCTTCTATCATTTTCCTTGGGAGTTGTTTGCAGGATTTGGAATCATGTCTTGGTTGATCCGAGAAGGTTTGAAATTAGTCTCAGATGTGAAAAAGGAGTTTGAAAAATGAAAAAAGCGATTCTCTATCTTTTTATTGGACTATCACTAGTGGTATGGTTGGTCGAAATGTTTACAGGTTGGTTTGATCAAGCCTTCCTTCACCAATTCATCCGTGGTGTCTGGGGATTAGGATTTATGATTTTTATCGCCTTTCCGATGGGAAAGGAGTGGCTGAAAGGAGAATATCATGAACATGATTAAGGTAGAAAGCCTAAATAAAAATATCAAGGGCAAGGCTATTTTGAAGGATATTTCCTTTGAGATAGCTGAAGGTGAATGCGTCGCCTTGATTGGGCCCAATGGTGCTGGAAAGACCACACTCTTGGACTGTTTATTGGGAGATAAACTGGTCACAAGCGGTCAAGTATCCATCCAAGGCTTGCCAGTGACGAGTTCTCAGTTAGACTACACAAGATCCTACCTCCCTCAAGAAAATGTTATCGTTCAGAAATTAAAGGTCAAAGAGTTGATTGCTTTCTTTCAAAGCATTTATCCAAATCCCTTGAGCAATCAGGAGATCGATCAACTATTGCAGTTTGACCAGCAACAAAAAGAACAGTTGGCAGAAAAATTGTCAGGTGGGCAAAAGCGTCTTTTCTCTTTTGTCTTGACCTTAATTGGCCGACCAAAGCTTGTCTTTTTGGATGAGCCTACTGCAGCCATGGATACCTCAACTCGTCAACGTTTTTGGGAAATTGTCCAGGATCTAAAAGCGCAGGGAGTCACCATTCTCTATTCATCCCATTATATCGAAGAAGTAGAGCATACAGCTGACCGGATTTTGGTCTTGAATAAGGGAGAGTTGATTCGTGATACGACACCTCTAGCCATGCGCAGTGAGGAGATTGAAAAGCACTTTATCCTTCCTCTAGTATACAAGGAAGTCATTGAGCAGTCTAACTTGGTTGAAAACTGGTCACAAAAACAAGATGCTCTGCAAGTAGTCACACGAGAGGCAAATGCTTTCTGGCAACTGTTAGTGCAAGCAGGATGTAGCATACAAGAAATTGAAGTCAATAACCGTAGTTTGCTGGATACAATCTTTGAAGAAACACAAAAGGGGGATGACTAAGATGAAACGATGGATCGCATTAAATAAGATAGAATTTCTATTGACCAAACGGCAACTAGTCTATTATTTATTATCAGTAGGGATGCCGACAGCCTTTTATTTATTCTTTTCTGGCATGTACGAGGACACACCAGGTGGACCAGCGAATTTTATGCGCGACTACCTCATCTCCATGACGGCTTTTTCCATGATGTCTACCGCTATCTTTTCATTCCCAGTTGTTTTACATACTGACAAGATCAACAACTGGCAGAAAATATTACGTCATAGCCCTGTAAATATGGTAGAATATTATCTATCAAAGATAACAAGTATGATGGTTGATTATTTGGTCTCAATTCTGGTTGTTTTCTCAGTTGGACATTTTGTAAGAGGTGTGGATATGTCTCTTGGAAACTGGATTGGGGCTGCGCTCTTGCTGATAGTAGGAAGTGTTGCCTTTGTAGCACTTGGCTTAACCCTGACTCTCTTGCCTTCCAGTCAGCTGATGTCTGTCGTGGGCAATCTTCTTTACTTTGGCTTGGCTGTGTTAGGCGGACTCTGGATGCCCGTCTCTTTATTTCCAGACTGGATGCAAGCAATCGGAAAGTGCCTACCAACTTATCAGTTGATGGAGTTGCTCAAGACCTTCTTAAACGAGGGTGGCATCAATTTATCAGCCACAGTTTATCTACTTGTTTTTTCAACAGTTTTGTTTGGTTTGACCATTTACCTTCAAGGTCATAAGGAGAATGCTTAATGCTTGTAAGACTGAAAAGCATAGATTATATGTATTGGGCCAGTTTGATTTTTATGGTTTTTCCCATCGTTCCTGTAGTGACTGGGGAGCTTCCTAGCTGGCATTTGTTGATTGATATTCTATTTGTAGTGGCGTACTTAGGTGTTTTAACCACCAAGAGTCAGCGTTTATCCTGGCTCTGTTGGGTTATCATGCTAGCCTATGTAGCTGGCTATACTGCCTTTGTTGGTGTAAATTATATCTGGTTCTTCTTTTTCCTTGCCAATCTCTTAATTTATCATTTCGGCGTACGTAGTTTTAATTCTTTACATGTCCGAACTTTTCTCCTTGCTCAAGTCCTTGTTGTGGGGCAACTTTTGATTTTTCAGGAAGTTGAAGTTGAGTTTCTAGTCTATCTACTTGGAATTCTCACTTTTATCGATTTAATGACTTTTGGCTTGGTTCGGATTCGTATTGTGGAGGATTTGAAAGAAGCTCAGGCCAAGCAAAATGCCCAGATAAATCTATTGCTTGCTGAAAATGAACGTAGTCGTATCGGTCAGGATTTGCATGATAGTCTGGGACATACCTTTGCGATGCTGAGTGTCAAGACAGATTTAGCCTTGCAGTTGTTTCAGATGGAGGCTTATCCACAGGTGGAAAAGGAATTAAAAGAAATTCACCAGATCAGCAAGGATTCCATGAATGAAGTGCGAACCATTGTGGAAAATCTGAAATCACGGACCCTAGCTTCAGAGCTTGAGACTGTTAAGAAGATGCTGGAAATTGCTGGGATTGAGGTTCAAATTGAGAATCAATTGGACAAGGCTAGTTTGACCCAGGATGTGGAGTCGACGGCTGCTATGGTTTTGTTAGAACTGGCGACCAATATCATCAAGCATGCCAGCGCTGAAAGAGCCTATCTAAAACTGGAACGTACAGATCAGGAATTGGTCCTGACAGTTAGAGATGACGGGAAAGGATTTGCAACTGTAAAAGGAAATGAACTCCATACAGTCCGTGACCGTACAGCAGCCTTCTCAGGTCAAGTAGAGCTGATCAGTTTGAAAGGTCCCACAGAGGTGCGCGTGCATCTGCCTTATAAGGAGAGAAAGTAGATGAAAGTATTAGTCGCAGAAGATCAAAGTATGCTTAGAGATGCCATGTGTCAGCTCTTAAACTTTCAGCCAGATGTGGAGACTGTCTTGCAGGCAAAAAATGGAGCCGAGGCTATCGAGGTTTTGGGGAAAGAAGCAGTAGATATTGCTATTCTTGACGTCGAAATGCCAGTCAAGACAGGACTAGAAGCGCTCGAGTGGATCAAACAAGAAGTGCCTGAAACAAAGGTGGTTATCGTTACGACCTTTAAACGCCCAGGCTATTTTGAACGAGCAGTCAAAGCAGGAGTCGATGCCTATGTCTTGAAAGAGCGAAGCATCTCTGAGCTCATGCAAACCCTGCATACGGTGTTAGAGGGACGCAAGGAATATTCACCAGAGCTGATGGAAGTCATGATGACCCATCCCAATCCCTTGACCGAGCAAGAAGTCGCTGTTTTGCATGGAGTTGCACAGGGGCTGTCCAACCAAGAAATTGCGGATAAGCTCTACCTCTCAAACGGCACTGTCCGTAATTACATGACCAATATCCTCTCCAAACTAGGCGCCAGCAACCGAACCGAAGCAGCCAAAACTGCCGAAGAAGAAGGCTGGTTGTGAGGGAGAGAAGTAAGAAAAAATCTCTTAGAAATGAATCTAAGAGATTTTTTGTCATGATAACATGCATTTAATGGTAGAATTATTTATTTCATTTTCTCCTGAAATTTTAGTATCAGGATTTTGAAAGATCGAGTTCTAGATACATCTTTTCTGATGACAGATCGTTTTGACCATCGAGCAAGAGATTTTCAAAAAAAGCTGTTAAAAACTCAGGACGTCTCTGTAAAATCTTTGCATTATCTAATACCAAGGCATCACGAAAATACTTGGCATGTTGCTGAAATGGTGTATTATCAATATCAAAACCAAACTCACGAAGATACTGAATCAAAAATACCGTTACCGTCCGAGTATTTCCTTCGCGAAATGGATGAATCTGCCAAATTCCTGAAATAAAATGCTGGATTTGTTTAACCATATCCGTCTGGGTTAGTGTTGCATATGAAACTTGTCTTTCCTGATTAAAATCATAATCCAAGGTCATTTGAATCATAGAGTAATCAGAGTACACAACACTTTCACCATTTAAAACAGGTTCATTCTTTGTGATATTGGTTTGACGAAATTGCCCCACGGGAATAGAGGTTTCAAATATATCCTGAAACAACTCCTTATGAATAGCAAGTAAGGTCGCAGGACTGAAGCTAAAGCCTCTTCGAGACAATAGTTCTACAATACGTAGAGAAACCAAGTCTGCCTCTTCCGTACTTGCATCAATAGTATTGTGATAAGCCGTTGCATCCTCATAAACCTGCTCATAAGTCAGTTCACCCCGAGCCTGTTTCTCAGCCAAAGATTCCATATAAGCTGATGGCACTAGATTGTCAACTTTCTGCAGACCAAAACCTATCCGCCATAAATCACGCTTAGCTTCATAAGACAAGTTTGGATTGTCAATGTTGTAAGTTGGTTGCATAGAAAGTTCCTTTCAATTGTTTTTCTTCAGTGACTGAATAATATGATTATCAAGATATATCTGAATAAATGGGCTAGTAAGTCTGACGCGCAGACTTATCGAAGTCATTGGCATACACCACTCTAAACTCGTTGGTCTGTTCAAATCCCAACTCAATTCCCACATTATCTGAGAAGAGAGTTGCAATGTTGTAATTATCAGGTCTGTTCGAACTTAGAGGATTTGTTGTGTAGTAAGCTGCTTTCTAAAACAGTAGTAATAATATATCTAACAAAAATATTTTGTGTGGAGATAATTAGTTATTGTAAAAATAATAATTTTAAATATTACTTCTTTTTCCAGAGTTTTTCTAATTCTTCAAAATTAATATCTTTCCAACTCTCTTTCCATAATTGATAGTATGGAACATCTTTAGAAGAAGGTTTATTTTCACAAACATCAATTTTTACAATCGATGGTAAAATAGTCGCTTCTCCCATGAGTAGTGCTTCGCCCGTTGCTAAGCTAGGTAATTTATCAACAATACCTCCCATAGAATCTGGCAATAATTGTCTTACATACGATTGATCTATAGGATTTGTTAACCTCATTGTTATGAAATTACTGCACTGTGAGAAAATTGTTTCAGAAATTTCAGAAGGTCTTTGACTAGCTAAAAGTAAAGTAACACCATATTTTCTTCCTTCTTTTGCAATTCGTTCTATTGACTGGCGAGAAGCTCTGTACTTAGTTAGAGAGCTCTTAGGCACATACTTATGAGCCTCTTCATAAACTAATAAAATAGGTACATCAGAAGCTAGATTATTACTACTATTAAATTGCTTATAGTAATATCCATACTCAAACATAATTCTTGAAATCAAAGAAACAGTTATACTCAATACATCAAACGGTACCCCACTCAAATCAAGAATAGTAACATTAGTCAGGAAAGCTTCAGTATATCCGATAAGCTGTTTTAAAACTGATTGTAATGTTTCTCCCTCTATTCTATCACCTAACAAAAACTCCAACCTTTTATCATATATCTTTGACTCTAACCGACTAATATAATTTGATAATTTACCATTTAATGGGCCAGCCTTTGTCTGCCCTTCCCTTGCTCCAGCAATTTGTTCTTCATTTTTTTCATAAGCATATTGTAGAACTTCTCGAATATCAAAATAAATTGGAGAATCAAAATGTAATTTTTCTTTTTCCTCATCTGATCCCATAAATTGATTTTTTTTACTTTGAATCACAGACTTTTTAAAAATATTTCTTTGATTATGATCACTTCCCTCAGTATCTAAGAATAATTCTTGTAACTCATCACTATTTAATAGCCAATATGGTAAAACTAGATCATCAACATTGATAAGTCTAGCATTTGGGAAAGCACTTTGATATTCATTATGAATATCAAAGATAAGTATATGTGAATTATTTAGTCCTTCATATTCACCATTTTTAGAATGTATAGCATTTTGAACAACTTTTGCAACTGTGTGAGACTTACCCGAACCAGTTGAACCAACAATAGCAATATGCTTATTGAAAAATTTATTTCCTTCCACAGGAATCTCAATCTCATTATTCGATGATAACGAAGAGAATTTAAATTTAAGTTCATCTTTTATAGAATTTTCAAAAATTAACTTTATTTCTTCAAATTTAGCTGGTTCAACCGATTTAGGAGGAATAGTTATTGTATCACTTCCCCTTACAAATTTATTTTCTTCATCAATCATCCCCAAAGGTACAGCTTCAATAATATATTTAATATCAATTCTCTCATCAATTTCAATAGGCTCAATACAAAAATTTTCTATTGTAGCTATTAATGCCAAATCATTTTCATCAGCAATTCTAAGATATGAACCAATTTTCAATTTTTCTTCTGCAATCTGAAAATCTGTGATTGACTTCACTTCAATTTTAATTTTATTAGGTTGTACTGAAACAACTTGAGCATTTAAATTATCCATGCCTTTCTCCTATATAATATCCAATATATCTATAATTTGTCGAATATTAATTTTTGAATAATCTCTATTATCAAGATTGCCAATCTCTAAATTTAATTGATTACTTTTATTAAATATATATAAATTGATTGGTAATTGGTCAACTCTTTCTACTTCCACCAACTTTTGTAGAACAATTGATAAATTTATAGGATGTTCTAGTATACGTACTGAAATTCCATTAAATTTATCAGGTTTAATTAACATTTCTTGAAATCTAAATTTTGAATTTTTAAACGGAAATCCATCTTTAAAAAAACAACCGTCCTCATATAACTTTTCTTTTAATTCAGTTACAAAATCAACATTTAAAGTGTTATATAAATAAACATAAGGACTAAATTGATGTATCAAACGAGAATATTTCCTTGAAATTTCTGAAATTACATTTTTAACATTATTTACACTCTCTCCTTGACAGTCAAGTAAGAAAAATCTATGTGCCGGTGATAAATTTGATACTCTTGGAAAATATTTTTTATGTATGATTTTTTTATAATTTTTCCACTCCAGCAATTCACTCATCCATCTTTCAAAATAGTAGTTTTTAGTTTTTATTCTATCCCAAAATTCTTTTTTTGAAATTTGACGCTTTTCAATATTATGTTCACATGCTAAGTCTTTAATTATTTTAAGAGCATTAAAATAAATTAATTCAATATCTTCTTCACTATAATCACTTAAATCATTTTGAATTTTAGATTTTATTTTTTCTATTTGATTTTCATAACTATCAGCCTTGATGTCTATAAAAAGATGATTCTTAAAATCTTCAATATCATCATCTTCTACTGTTTCCTCAAATATAACTTCTCCCTTTTTATTTTTGATTTGATAATTTGAATTTCCTGATTCATCTATAACTCCATATTTGCTAAAATCTAAAAAATATGTTCTTAGATTTTCCGTTGTTAATTCCAATAGCTTTTCATGCCCTTTATTATAATAACCATATAGTCTATAAGTGAAATTCTTATCTTTAGGATCAGTTCTATTTTCTAAATAATGTCTAAACATTAATTGTATTGGCTTTCTTATAATGCTGTTATCAAAATCCGTTTTTTCATAGTATTTACATTGAATAAAGTTTCTTTCATCACTATTTTCAATATCAATGTCCTCAACTCCCTCAATAGTAACCATGTCTGTCTCGTTTGATTGCTCCAAAATCTCTAAAATCGATTTGTCAAACTGATAAAAATAGCCCTTTATAGTACTAATTGCTGCTCTTGATTTACTCATTATCTACCTCTCTATATGAAGACTTTCTTTCTATTGTATCAAAAAAACACAGTTTTTACACTGTGCTTTGCTATATTTATATAATTATTTCACCAACTTCTTCATCTCATCAATACGTGCTATGGTCGCATCGTATTTCGCTTGGTAGTCGGCTTGTTTGTCGCGTTCTTTTTGGACGACTTCTGGTTTGGCATTGGCTACGAAGCGTTCGTTAGAGAGCTTCTTGCCGACCATGTCCAGTTCTTTTTGCCATTTAGCCAGTTCTTTGTCGAGACGAGCGAGTTCTTCTTCGACATTGAGGAGGTCAGCCAGTGGCAAGTAGATTTCTGCTCCTGTGATGACGCTTGACATTGCGAGTTCAGGTGCAGGGATGGTTGATGCGATTTCCAAGTGTTCTGGATTTGTGAAGCGTTTGATGTAGTTGACATTGCTGTTAAAGAAGGCTTCCAAGTCACTATCGCTTGTCTTAACAAGGATGGTGATTGGCTTGCTTGGTGCTACATTTACTTCCGCACGCGCATTACGAACGGCACGGATCAAGTCTTTGAGGCTTTCTACACCAGTGTGGGCAGCAAGATCTTCAAAGGCTGGATTAACAGTTGGGTATGCTGCTGTCACGATAGAGCCTTCTGAGATTTGTCCAAAGATTTCCTCTGTCACGAATGGCATGATTGGGTGAAGGAGACGAAGGATTTTGTCCAGAGTGTAAAGGAGAACAGAACGTGTAATAACTTTCTCTTCTTCGTTATCGCTATAAAGGACTTCCTTGGTCAACTCAACGTACCAGTCCGCAAACTCGTCCCAGATGAAGTTGTAGAGGATGTGGCCAGCGACACCAAATTCAAACTTATCAAAGTTAGCAGTTGCTTTTCCGATGGTTTCATTAAGGTTGTGGAGAATCCAGCGGTCAGTAACGTTTCCAGCTTCCTTGTTGACAACTTTTTCCACATTGGCAGTTGCTTGCTCAAGGGTCAAGCCTTCATTGTTCATGAGGATATAGCGAGAGATGTTCCAGATTTTGTTAATGAAGTTCCATGAAGCATCCATTTTCTCGTAAGAGAAGCGCACGTCTTGCCCTGGTGCAGAACCGTTTGAAAGGAACCAACGAAGGGCATCGGCACCGTATTTCTCGATAACATCCATTGGGTCAATCCCGTTACCGAGAGATTTAGACATCTTGCGTCCTTGCTCGTCACGAATGAGACCGTGGATAAGCACATTTTGGAATGGCTGACGACCAGTAAATTCCAAGGATTGGAAGATCATACGAGACACCCAGAAGAAGATGATGTCGTAACCTGTTACGAGAGTTGAAGTTGGGAAGTAACGTTTGAAGTCTTCTGAGTCGACATCAGGCCAGCCCATAGTTGAGAATGGCCAAAGGGCAGAACTGAACCAAGTATCTAAGACGTCTTCGTCCTGAGTCCATCCGTCGCCTTCTGGAGCTTCTTCACCGACGTACATTTCACCCTCAGCATTGTACCAAGCAGGGATTTGGTGACCCCACCAGAGCTGACGAGAGATGACCCAGTCATGGACATTTTCCATCCATTGGAGGAAGGTATCGTTGAAACGAGGAGGGTAGAATTCTACCTTATCATCTGTATCTTGGTTGGCAATGGCATTCTTAGCTAATTGGTCCATCTTGACGAACCATTGCGTAGACAAGCGTGGCTCAACCACGACACCTGTACGCTCTGAGTGACCAACACTGTGGACACGTTTTTCGATTTTGACAAGGGCACCGATTTCTTCCAACTTGGCAACGACTGCCTTACGAGCTTCAAAACGATCCATTCCTGCAAATTCGAAGGCAAGCTCGTTCATAGTTCCGTCGTCGTTCATGACGTTGACTTGTGGCAAGTTGTGACGTTGACCAACCAAGAAGTCGTTTGGATCGTGGGCAGGCGTGATTTTCACGACACCAGTACCAAATTCAGGATCTGCGTGTTCATCCCCAACGATTGGAATGAGTTTATTAGCGATAGGAAGGACGACGTGTTTACCTATCAAGTCCTTGTAGCGTGGGTCTTCTGGATTGACCGCAACCGCAACGTCCCCAAACATAGTCTCAGGACGAGTTGTTGCCACTTCAAGGGCGCGTGAACCATCTTCCAGCATGTAGTTCATGTGGTAGAAGGCACCTTCGACATCCTTATGGATAACCTCGATATCAGAAAGGGCTGTGCGAGCTGCTGGGTCCCAGTTGATGATAAATTCACCACGGTAGATCCAACCTTTCTTGTAAAGGTCCACAAAGACCTTACGAACAGCTTTTGACAAACCTTCGTCAAGAGTGAAACGCTCACGAGAGTAGTCTACAGAGAGCCCCATCTTGCCCCATTGTTCCTTGATAGTAGTGGCATATTCGTCTTTCCATTCCCAAACCTTATCGAGGAATTTCTCACGACCGAGGTCATAACGGGTAATGCCCTCACCACGCAAGCGTTCCTCAACCTTAGCCTGAGTCGCAATCCCCGCGTGGTCCATCCCTGGAAGCCAAAGCGTATCAAAACCTTGCATACGTTTTTGACGGATGATGATATCCTGTAAAGTCGTATCCCAAGCGTGACCAAGGTGGAGTTTCCCTGTAACGTTTGGTGGTGGAATCACGATTGAATAAGGCTTAGCCTTTTGATCGCCTGAAGGCTTGAAAACATCAGCGTCAAGCCATTTTTGGTAACGACCAGCCTCAACCTCGGCTGGATTGTATTTAGGTGAAAGTTCTTTAGACATGTGTTTGTCCTTTCTCTATTGTTTTCATTTTTTCTTGAATCTGCTTTGCGACTTCTTCTGCAGACAGATTCGTATTATCAATTTTAAGGTAGTAGTGAAGACCACTCGGTTGCTTTTGAGAATTAAGTTGATTTGTTTTATCAGTCTCTAAAATTTCTCTTTCAGATATCTCAAAATTCCGTTTCAAGGGTTTGTATTTCAACCGATTCTCCGTTCGATTGCGACGTAAGCGCTCCTCAAGAGACGTTTCTAATTCAACAAAGAGAATCTCTTGATGATACTCATTTAATAAATCTTGAATATTCTTCAAATACATCAGCTGGTACTGATTTGAAAAATCAATTGCGTCAGTTAAAATTACTGATCGCCGATTTCTTGCACTTGCTCCAAGAAAAGAAAAAGTGATTCCACGAACAAATTCCCACATTTCCTCTGTATAGTCCTGATAGATTTCCAGTGCAAAATCGATGGCTTGATGGTTATAAAAGAGGGTAGCATCTGTCAGTCGAGATAACTCTTGACCAATGGTCATTTTTCCTGATGCTGGAGCTCCAATGATGAAAACATGCATCAATCCGCCTCCCACTCACTCTTCAGCAAGCCGTATCTCAAATCATCACAACGATTGCCTTGGGCATCTTTGCGGTCTCGGATGCGAGCTTCTAGGGTGAAACCAAGTTTCTCAGCGACTCGTTGACTTTGAAGGTTGTAACCAAAACAAGTCAGCTCAATCTTGTGTAGGTTCAATTCTTTAAAAGATAAATCAATCAAGGCACGCGCCGCTTCAGGCACATAACCGCGCCCCCAATAGTCTGGGTGCAAGATATAGCCAATCTCCAGTACATCGTCTTCGTAGCGACGGGGGAAATCGACAGAACCAATGATTGTATCGGTTCCTTTAACGATAATTCCGTAGCCTGCTGGGAGATTTTCTTTTTCGTTGCGCTCAGGAAGGATGTGCTCTAGATAATAAATCTCGTCTTCCAAGGTCTTGACGGGTGGAAAACCTGCTGGGTAAGAAACCTCTGGACGACTAGCATAGTCAAAGATAACCTCGGCATCCGCCACGGTACGGACTCGTAAGACCAGACGCTCCGTTTCGATTTGTTCTGGCAATTCAGTTCTTGTCATCCTTCTTCCTCGCTTTCTTAATGAAGCTCCCCATGGGATTGACTCGGTCATCCAGATAACGGTAAACGCGTTGATGACCGTCCCCCATAAAGTAAGTTGGGGCAAAGCGGTCATTTTTAAAATGCTCTTTATCGTCCAAGAGCTCTGGGTCAGCCAGTCGCTCGAGAATCTTGGCAAAGATATGGCAGATGCCATCTTCCTCGATAATCCGATCTACCTGACAGTCCAATACGACTGGAAATGCCTCTAAAATCGGGGCCTGAGTCCGTACAGAAATCTCGTAGTCAAGCCCTAGGTGTTTTAACTTTTCCCGATGGCTGATAAAACCAGCCTGCTCCATTTCGAGCATGAAGTTTTCATCAGGGATGTTTACGGTAAACTGTTGATAATGCTTAATCTGGTCAGCCGCATTTTCCTCAGCGCCAACACCGATGACCAGCCAATCTCCCAGGCTATAAGAGGAACTGCAGGTCGTGATATTGTGCCCAAAGTTCTTGTCCTGATATCCCAAGATGAAGATAGGAAAACCATAGTAGAGCTTGCTGGTGTTAAAAGATTGTTTCATGACAACCTCCTTTGGCTAGGGGTCTAAAATAAAAATCGCCCCTGCCATCAATCTGACAGGGACGAATGTGCTTATCCGCGGTACCACCCAATTTCGGGCAGAGCCCGCAACTCTCGTCTTATTGTTTCTCCTTTATGACGTCTATGACGTCGTTAGCTCGCATTGACGTACTTGAGTATAACCTGCAACTTGCTACCTAGTCCTAAACGGAAACAAAAAGACTATTCTAATATTTCAATTTTTCATCTCATTAGCAACCAGTTTTGACACATTTGTGGACTTCTCAGCTCCGCCACTTTCTGTAAAATGTGGGACTCAAAACACCTCTAATGGCTTTATTTTAACAAGTTTTTGACGGAAATGCAAGGGACAAGAAAGATTACTTGAACTTGATGCCGTTTTCTTTTAATTTCTTGATCGTAGCTGGACCGATTCCTTTCAAGGCAAGGAGTTCTTTCTCTGTCCAGTTTTTGAAGTCAGTAGCAGACTTAATCCCTTCATCGTAGAAAGTTTTAGCACGGTCAAGTGGAAGTCCACCTAGGTTAGCTGCGAACTCTTCAACAGAAGTCGTAACCTTGTGGGCTTGCTCTTTAGTTGCTTCTACAGCTTTTTCTACTTGCTTAGAGACAGCTTTTCCAGCTTCGCTTGCTGCATGTTCTGCATGTTTAACGACTTTCTTTGTTTCTTCGACAACCTTGTTTACAGCATTTGAAAATACACCTGAACGACGAAGGCTGTTTCTTAATTGTTTTTTACGTTGTAGTTTTTTTGACATCATAAAATCCTTTCAATAAAAAATCCCTGTGACTGAACAAGGATTTAATCTTTATACGTTTATTGTATCAACTTTCTTTAGGAAATGCAAGGTTTGTAATCTTAGAAATATGGCGAATTCCGCCTTAGAATAAGAGAAGATGATAGAAGAAAAGTGAAAAATATGGTATAATGAAACGATAGATTTTTGAATAGGAATACAATCATGTTTGGATTTTTAAAAAAAGATAAAATGACAGAAACGCCAGAAATGGTGCCAGCCCATATCGGAGTTATCATGGATGGTAATGGTCGTTGGGCCAAAAAACGGATGCAACCACGTGTCTTTGGACATAAGGCTGGAATGGATGCTTTGAAAAAGGTAGCAATCGCAGCTAGCGATATGGGCGTTAAGGCTTTGACAGTTTACGCTTTTTCAACTGAAAACTGGACTCGTCCGGACCAAGAAGTCAAATTTATCATGAACCTACCAGTTGAGTTTTATGACAAATATGTCCCTGAATTGCATCAAAAGAACATGAAGATTCAGATGATTGGGGAGACTGATCGTTTGCCTAAAGAGACCTTTGATGCTTTGAAAAAAGCAGAGGAGCTGACCAAGCTGAATACAGGTTTGATTCTCAATTTTGCGCTCAATTATGGTGGACGAGCTGAGATTACCCAAGCGGTCAAGTTGATTGCACAGGATGTTTTAGATGCTAAGATCAATCCTGGTGATATTACCGAGGAGTTGATTGGGGAATACCTCTTTACGGGGCATTTGCCAAAAGTCTTGCGGGATCCTGACTTGATTATTCGGACCAGTGGGGAGCTTCGTTTGAGTAACTTCTTGCCGTGGCAGGCTGCTTATAGCGAGCTTTATTTCACGGATATTTTGTGGCCTGACTTTGATGAGGAAGCCTTAAAAGAGGCTATCGTCGAGTATAATCGTCGCAATCGTCGCTTTGGAGGAGTATAGGAAATATTATGATAAAGGATTTACAAAAGAGAACGCTCTTTGCTATCTTGGCCTTAGCTATCTTTATACCAATCTTGATCCTCGGTGGTCTATGGTTACAGATTGCTATGGGACTTGTGGCTATGTTGGGAGTGCATGAGTTGCTTCGCATGAAGGGGTTAAATACCATGACGCCTGAAGGTCTCTTGACTTTACTAGCGACCTTTGCTCTGACCGTGCCTTTGGAAAACTACTGGAAGTTTTTACCTGTAGATGGGAATGTTGTAGCCTATGGAGTTGTAATCCTCATCATGCTAGGAGCGACAGTCTTCAGCAAGAACTACACCATTGAGGATGCTGTTTTTCCGATTGCCATGAGTTTCTATGTTGGCTTCGGCTTTAATGCCTTGGTTGATGCTCGAATTGCAGGCTTGGATAAGGCCCTTTTGGGACTTTGTCTGGTCTGGGCAACAGATAGCGGTGCTTATCTGGTGGGGATGAAGCTTGGCAAGAGAAAGCTTGCTCCGAGAGTATCGCCTAACAAGACCATAGAAGGTGCTATAGGGGGTATCTTGGCTGCTATGCTAGCGACTCTCATCTTTATGCTAGTCGATAGTACCGTTGCTTTACCATATGGGATTTACAAAATGATGGTTTTTGCTATCTTCTTTAGTCTAGCAGGTCAGTTGGGTGATTTAATCGAAAGTGCTATGAAGCGTCATTTTGGAGTCAAAGACTCAGGCAAATTTATCCCTGGTCATGGTGGGGTACTGGATCGTTTTGACTGTATGCTAGTAGTTTTCCCTATTATGCACCTCTTTGGCTTATTTTAAGGAAAGGTGAACAGAAATTAAATGATAGGATTACTAACATTTATCCTGGTCTTTGGAATTATCGTGGTGGTTCACGAGTTCGGCCATTTCTACTTTGCTAAAAAGTCTGGAATTTTGGTTCGTGAGTTTGCCATCGGGATGGGACCTAAGATCTTTGCCCACATAGGAAAAGATGGGACTGCCTATACCATTCGTCTCCTGCCACTTGGAGGATACGTTCGTATGGCAGGTTGGGGTGATGATACGACAGAAATCAAGACTGGAACTCCCGCAAGCTTAACACTGGCAGCGGATGGCAAGGTCAAGCGTATCAATCTCTCTGGTAAAAAGGTTGACCAGACAGCTCTGCCTATGCAGGTCACTCAGTTTGATTTTGAGGACAAACTCTTTATTAGAGGCTTGGTCTTGGAAGAAGAGAAGACCTTCTCAGTTGATCATGATGCGACCATTGTGGAAGCTGATGGAACGGAAGTTCGTATAGCTCCCTTAGATGTCCAATATCAAAATGCGACTGTCTGGGGTAAAATGATCACCAACTTTGCTGGTCCTATGAATAACTTCATTTTAGGAGTCGTTGTTTTCTGGATTTTGATTTTCATGCAAGGTGGCGTTCGTGATACGCAAAGTAATAACTTTAGTATTATTCCAGATAGTGCTTTGGCTAAGGTTGGTGTTGAAAATACGGCCCAAATTACTAAGGTCGGCAGTTATGAGATTTCAAACTGGGCAGATTTGATTCAGGCAGTTGAGACAGAGACCAAGGACAAAACAGCACCTGTATTGGATGTAACAGTCTCTGAAAATGGAACTGAAAAACAAGTCAGTGTGACCCCTGAGGAAAACCAAGGTCGTTATATCTTGGGTGTTCAGCCAAGACTCAAATCAGATATCTGGTCCATGTTTATGGGTGGATTTACAAGTGCGGCTGACTCAGCCTTGCGCATTCTCAATGCTTTGAAAAGCTTGATCTTCCAACCAGATTTGAATAAGCTTGGTGGCCCCGTTGCTATCTTTAAGGCAAGCAGCGATGCTGCTAAGAATGGTCTTGAAAACGTCTTGTTCTTCTTGGCTATGATTTCCATCAATATCGGTATCTTCAACTTAATTCCGATACCGGCGCTGGATGGTGGAAAAATCGTGCTCAATATCCTAGAAGCTATCCGTCGCAAACCACTAAAACAAGAAATTGAAACCTATGTCACTCTGGTCGGAGTTGTCATTATGGTCGTTTTGATGATCGCCGTGACTTGGAACGACATCATGCGAACCTTCTTTTAAGAATTAGAGGAAAAATATGAAACAAAGTAAAATGCTTATTCCAACGCTTCGCGAAATGCCAAGCGATGCTCAAGTTATCAGCCACGCCCTTATGTTACGTGCTGGTTATGTTCGTCAAGTATCTGCAGGTGTTTACTCTTACCTACCACTTGCTAACCGTGTTATCGAAAAAGCTAAGAATATCATGCGTCAAGAGTTTGACAAGATTGGCGCTGTTGAAATGTTGGCTCCTGCCCTTCTCAGTGCTGATCTTTGGCGTGAATCTGGCCGTTATGAAACCTACGGGGAAGACTTGTACAAATTGAAAAACCGTGAGAAGTCAGAC
This sequence comes from Streptococcus sp. HMSC067H01, assembly GCF_001814775.1. Taxonomy (GTDB): domain Bacteria; phylum Bacillota; class Bacilli; order Lactobacillales; family Streptococcaceae; genus Streptococcus. The sequence goes on along the minus strand of NZ_KV817792.1, from coordinate 24,391 downwards.
TTTATCTTGGGTCCAACTCACGAAGAAACCTTCACAGCGATTGTCCGTGATTCTGTCAAGTCATATAAGCAGTTACCACTGAACTTGTACCAAATCCAGCCTAAGTACCGTGATGAAAAACGTCCACGTAATGGACTTCTTCGTACGCGTGAATTCATCATGAAAGATGGTTATAGCTTCCACGCTAACTATGATAGTTTGGATCTTACTTATGATGAGTACAAGGCAGCTTACGAACGTATTTTCACTCGTAGTGGTTTGGACTTTAAAGCAATCATCGGTGACGGTGGAGCCATGGGTGGTAAGGATAGTCAAGAATTTATGGCCATCACACCTGCTCGTACAGACCTTGACCGTTGGGTAGTGTTAGATAAATCTGTCGCGTCGTTTGATGAAATCCCTGATCAAGTGCAAGAAGAAATCAAGGCTGAATTGCTCAAATGGATGGTTTCTGGTGAAGACACCATTGCTTACTCAAGTGAGTCAAGCTATGCAGCTAACTTGGAAATGGCAACTAACGCCTACAAACCAAGCAACCGTGTTGTGACTGAAGATGAAGTGGCTCGCGTGGAAACACCAGGTGTCAAGTCGATCGATGAAGTCGCAGCCTTCTTGAATGTCTCTGAAGAGCAAACAATCAAGACCTTGGTTTATATCGCAGACGAGGAGCCAGTTGTTGCCCTACTCGTTGGCAATGACCAACTCAATGAAGTCAAATTGAAAAACTACCTTGGAGCAGACTTCTTAGAACCTGCAACCGAGGCGGAAGTGAAAGAATTATTGGGAGCGGACTTTGGTTCACTTGGGCCAGTCAATCTTCCAGAAAATGTCAAGATTATCGCAGACCGCAAGGTGCAAGATAGTCGTAATGCAGTTGTTGGTGCCAACGAAGATGGTTTCCACTTGACTGGTGTGAACCCGGGTCGTGATTTTACTGCAGAATATGTAGATATCCGTGAAGTTCGTGAGGGTGAAATTTCTCCAGACGGACAAGGTGTTCTTAACTTTGCGCGTGGTATTGAGATCGGTCATATTTTCAAACTCGGAACTCGCTATTCAGCAAGCATGGGAGCAGATGTTTTGGATGAAAATGGCCGTGCTGTGCCAATTATCATGGGATGCTATGGTATCGGTGTGAGTCGTCTCCTTTCAGCAGTTATGGAGCAACACGCTCGCCTCTTTGTAAATAAGACACCAAAAGGTGAATACCGTTACGCTTGGGGGATCAACTTTCCTAAAGAATTAGCGCCATTTGATGTGCACTTGATTCCAGTTAATGTCAATGATGAAGCAAGTCTTGCATTGACAGATCGTATCGAAGAAGCTTTGGTAAATAAAGGCTACGAAGTCTTGACGGATGACCGTAACGAACGTGTCGGTGTTAAATTTAGCGATAGCGACTTGATTGGTCTTCCAATCCGTATCACTGTTGGGAAGAAAGCAGCTGATGGTATCGTAGAAGTCAAGATTAAGGCGACAGGGGATACAATCGAAGTTCACGCAGATAGCTTGCTTGAAACCCTTGAAATCCTAACAAATAAATAAAATCTATAATCAGAAGAAAAACAAGACAAAAATGTAACTAGTTTTTGCCTTGTTTTTTCTCTATAATGAGATAAAATAAAGATAAAAAGAGTAAATAAAGAGGTAGAGCTATGCTAAAATTTCCAAAGGATTTTGTCTGGGGTTCCTCAACTTCTGGGCCACAGACAGAAGGGCGAGTGCCTGGTGACGGAAAGGGAGATAATCTCTGGGATTATTGGTTTCAAGTGGAACCAAATCGCTACTATAATGGGATTGGACCAGATAAGACATCGACCTTTTATGAAAATTGGGAAAAAGATATCGAATTATTGTTAGAAACAGGGCATACAGCCTTCCGGACTTCTATCCAGTGGTCTCGTATTTTCCCACAGGGTCGTGGAGAAGTCAACTCTCAAGGTGTGGCTTTCTATCGTCATGTCTTTGAAGCTATTAAGGCCAAGGGAATCCGTCTCTTAGTCAATCTTTATCACTTTGATCTGCCTTTTGCTCTTCAAGAAGATGGGGATGGCTGGGAAAATAAGGCAATCATTAAAGCTTATGAAGATTATGCTCGTTTCTGTTTTGAGACTTATGGAGATTTGGTGGACCAATGGATTACCTTCAATGAGCCTATCGTTCCTGTAGAATTCGGCTATTTCTATGATGCGCATTACCCTCATAAGGTAGATGCCAAAGCAGCTGTTAAGGTTGCCTATCATACCCAGCTAGCCAGCACTCTTGCGGTGAAGGCCTGCCATGAGATTTTGCCTGATTCTAAGATTGGAATTGTCCTCAACTTGACACCAGCCTATCCACGTAGTCAGCATCCTGCCGATGTAAAAGCAGCTAGCATTGCTGATCTATTCCAAGCTCAATCTTTCCTAGATCCATCTGTCTTGGGAACTTATCCAGAAGAATTGAAGGAAATTTTAGCTGAGCATGATTTGCTGCCAGATTCTACAGCTGAGGAGTTGGAACTTATTCGTGAGCACACAGTAGATTTCCTTGGAGTCAACTACTACCAACCCTTGCGTGTCATGGCGCCACGTTTTGCTAAGCATCCTGACAGTCCGCTCTTGCCAGAGCATTTCTATGAACCTTATGTCATGCCTGGTCGTAAGATCAATCCGCACCGTGGCTGGGAAATCTATGAACAAGGAATCTATCATATTGCTCAAAATATCAAGGAAAACTATGGCAATATCGAGTGGATGTTGACAGAGAATGGGATGGGCGTTGAAGGTGAAGATAAATTCCGTGAGAATGGTATGATTCAGGATGATTATCGTATTGACTTTGTTAAAGGTCACCTTCGTGAACTTCATCGTGCAATTGAAGATGGTGCTAACTGTAAAGGCTACTTGATCTGGACATTTATCGATTGCTGGTCATGGCTCAACAGCTATAAAAACCGTTATGGTTTAGTCGAGCTTGACCTTGAAACGCAAGAACGACGCCTGAAAAAATCAGGCCACTGGTTCAAAGAACTCAGTGACAATAATGGATTTTAAGCTACTTTTTATATAGATTCAAAAAAACCATTGGAAATAAAGCTCTCGGAGAGAGATTCCAATGGTTTTTCTTTGTCTTAAAGTAATCCGATAAAGAGTAGTAAGGCTGATAAAGTAATAAAGGCTAGGGTTGCTAGACCACGTTGGCCTGGTGTGTAAATTTTTCGTTCTCCTCGAACTGGGAAGACGATAGCCAGTAATGCACCCCCGACAGCACCCCCGACATGCCCAGCAAGGCTGATTCCAGGGATTAAGACACTACCTACTAGATTGATGACTAAGAGGGAGAGGTAGGATTGACCAAGTTGTTGGAGATAGGGATTGCGTGAAGCATATCGGAGGACGACAATAGAAGCGAACATACCGTAGAGGGCAGTTGAAGCACCTGCAGTAATGGCATTGGGACTAAAAACTAGGACAAAGAGATTTCCCATCATACCTGATAGAAGGTAGATAAAGAAAAACTGTTTGGAGCCAAAGATTTGTTCCATCTGACGTCCTAAGAAGTAGAGGGATAGCATATTGACTAAAAAGTGCTCCAAGCCAATATGGACAAAGGTTGCTGAGAATAAACGCCATATCTGCTCAGGCATGGCCTTGATTGCTGGGGGATAAACAGCTCCAAACTGATATAAGGTGGCTGCACTGGTATAGTTGAAACCACTGGTTAGAAACATGAGTACAAAAACCAGGCTTGTCACGAGTAGAAAGAAGCTCGTGACAGGATACCGACGATCAAAAATTTCTTTCATAGATGAGTACCTCCTCAACGGGAATATCATGTGAATCAGGCTGGAAGTCCTGAATCTGACAAGGATAAAGTGTACTGATGGTGTGACCTGGGAAATGCTCCAAGTAGCGGTCGTAGTAGCCACCACCGTAGCCAACCCTATACCTTGAAGGATTGAAAGTCAAACCAGGAACATGAATCAGGTCAATCTGAGAGGGTTCAAGGATTGTGAACTCTCCTTGAGGTTCAAGAAGTCCAAAAGAATTTCTTTCGAGTTTCTCTGGTTCATATAGAACAAAGTCCATTTTCCCATGTGGATAGGTTTTGGGAATGAGGATAGTCTTCCCATCTTTTTGAGCTTGTACAATGAGTCTAGCTGTCTGAAATTCATGAGGAAAAGACAGGTAAGTGGCGATGGTTTTTGCTTCCTTATAGAAGGGATGTAGAAGTAGTTGCTCAGTCAACCAAGCGTCCATGACTTCCTTTTCTTCGGCTGATAGAGATTTGAGTTCTTGCAAGACCTGCTTGCGTAGTGCTTTTTTCATTGTTTAATCCACAGCTTTCTTTGCTAAAAAGCTTGATACAGCCTCGACTCCAATTGCCAGAGCTTCTTCCTTAGGACTCATCTGTGGATGGTGAAGAGCATAGGGACTATCAATTCCAAGCCAGAACATGGCACCAGGAACCTTGGAGAGAAGATAACCAAAGTCTTCTCCTGTCATGGCAGGTTCGATGTCGATTAGTTCAATTCCCTCTTTTTCATCAAAGAAGGTCATCAATTCTCGAGCTAATTCAGGGTTGTTTTCGACAGGTAGGTAACCTCCCTGCTTGAGTTCAACTTCCACATCCATATCAAAAGCAGCTGCGACCCCTTCAGCGATGGCTTTGACACGTTTTTGAACCAAGAGGCTCATGCTATGTGTGAGAGCTCGAATAGTTCCATGCAAGAAAGCTGTATCAGCGATGACATTATTGGTTGTTCCAGCTTGAAAGACACCGAAAGTGACGACAGCTCCCTCGATAGGATCAACATTACGGCTGATAACCGATTGAACTTGAGTGACAAAATAGCTAGCTGCAACCAGAGCGTCGTTTGCTTGATGTGGGAAGGCAGCGTGACCACCTTTACCCTTGAAGCGAATCTTAACTTCGCATGTTCCAGCAAAGAGTGTATGGGTATTGGTCGCAATCTGTCCAACTTTTAGGTCTGGACGAACATGAAGCCCATAGAATTGGTCAGGCAACCAGTTTCCAAAAGCACCATCTTCATACATGAGCATACCACCTGCTTCATTTTCTTCTGCAGGTTGAAAGAGAAAGAGGAGATTGTTTTTGGGTTGTTTTTCTAATGCACGTTCGAGACTTCCAAGGGCAATGGTCATGTGAAAATCATGTCCACAAGCATGCATGCGGTCTGGGTGCTGAGAGGCAAAGGCAAGACCTGTTTGTTCAACGATTGGGAGTCCGTCGATGTCTGTCCGCCAGCCAATGGTACCTTCTGGCTGACTTCCCTGCAAGTAAACTAAAATACCTGTTCGCCAAGTACGAATCTGAACAAAATCCTTACCAGCTGTTAATTTCTCAATGACATTGAGCAAATAAGCTTGAGTCTTGACTTCTTCTAAACCGATCTCAGGAATTTGGTGAAGATCGCGTCGAGTTTGAATTAAATCTAACATATCTAATTTCCTTCTACTGATACGATAAAGAGGCTGGAAATATTTCCGCCTCTGTTACTAATTACAAGGTGCGAAGCGCATCTTCTAGCGCTGTTTTTTGTTGGGTTTGGCTATCGATTTTTTTGATCACACGAGCTGGAACACCAGCTACCACAACATTTTCTGGAACATCTTGAGTAACGATGGCACCTGCTGCAACAACAGAACCGCTACCGATTTGAACACCTTCGATAACCACAGCGTTAGCACCGATGAGAACATTGTCACCGACACGGACAGGCTCCGCACTAGCTGGTTCGATAACACCTGCAAGAACAGCGCCGGCACCTACGTGACTATTTTTACCGACAATAGCACGTCCACCCAGAATGGCACCCATATCAATCATAGTGCCAGCACCGATTTCAGCACCGATGTTGATAACAGCCCCCATCATGATAACAGCGTTGTCACCAATCTCAACCTGGTCACGGATGATAGCACCTGGTTCGATACGGGCATTGATGTCACGCTTGTCAAGGAGAGGTACAGCTGAGTTGCGAGCGTCTTGCTCAACAACATAATCCTTGTTTTCAGTCAGTCCTTCGAGAAGAGGAGCGATATCTTTCCAATCTCCAAAAAGAACATTTCCAAGCTTGGTAACAGAAGCAGGGATAGCTCCAGCAAGTTGTCCTTCAAAGGTTACTTTTACACTGGTCTTTTTTTCAGCATTGGCGATAAATTGGATAATTTCTTGTGCATTCATTTTTGTAGCAGTCATAGGGGTCTCCTCACTCTTTGTAATGCTTACTATTCTATCAAAAAAGGCTTCAAAATTGAAGCCTAAAGTATCAAAAGAGGGTGTTTAATTCTTTGATTTTGATTCTTCGATTGACAAAAAAATCATAGGCACGATAATCAAAATCATGGCCAGTACCAAGAAACCATCTAGGACCATCCCAAGGAAAAGGACACTGAGGATCGCTGAGGATAGCGGTTCGCTTGCGCTGACGACTGATACTACCAAGGGCGAGACCAGGGAAACAGCCTTCATGGAAAGGAAAAAGGCAAAAGCCGTTCCTAAAAAGGCGATGGTCAAACAAATCAAGATACTAACGACATCAAGCTGGAAGCTAATCTCATAAACGGGGTAGAGAACATTACTAAAAAGCCCCGCAATAATCATCCCCCATCCAACAGTAGGCATGAACCCATAATTTTTAGCAAAACGCTGGGGTAATATAACATTGAACATGAGACCTAGTGCGCTAAGGAGACCTGTTATGAGAGCTAGGGGAGTAATTGACAACTTAGACAAATCTCCTTTTGTAGCCATCAGAAAAACTCCAATCATGGCAATCAAGACATAAAAAATGGCACTTTTTGAAGCTTTTTTCTTGTAAATGATGCGATTGAAAAGGAGGATAAAGATAGGGCTGATAAATTGGAGGATGGTGGCAGTGGTTGCGTTGGAGTACTCGACACAGAGATAGAAGAAAAACTGAACGGAGAAAATCCCTAAGATGGCATAGGTCAGAAAAGGAAGGTAATTTTTCCAATTTTTCCAGATATCAAAGAGCTGGGAGCGGAGTTGAAAGCTCGATAAGATGAGTACTACACTACCTGCGACGAGGAGACGCATGGAGGTAATCCAGCCTGATGATACTTGATAGTGGGCAAAAAAGTACTCTCCTAAAATTCCACAGATTCCCCAAATTAAGCCAGAAAGGAGAGAATAGATAGTTCCCTTAAATATATTCTTTTGATATTTATTCATGTACATATTGTACCATGAAATGAAAAAAGAAAAAAGAGAGTGGAGAAAAATCATTTCTTTCTCACTCTCAAACAATATAGTATTTATTGCTGTTGGCTGCTAGAAGCAGGTGGATTACTACTGTTATTTGGTGTAGAGCTACTGTTACCAGTATTACTGTTGGTAGCACTATTATTGTTATTATTACGATTGTTAGTATTGTTGTTATTATTGCTATTTGATGAGGAAGTAGATGCTTTTGGTAAACTTCCCAAAATACTAGACCAAGCGTTTTGATAGTCTGAATCACTTCCACCAATCGCAAAACGGTAGGTCGTAGTTGGTGCACCTGCTTGGTTAGCCCAGTAGCTAGTCACCATTTCTCCTGTTACATTAATCTCTTTTCCGTTGATGGAAACCTTACCTGGTTTTTGCCCAGTTGATTTAAGGACTTGAGATGAAGTAACACTAGGATCAAGACTAAAGCGCTCTGAACCCCAAGCAGAAGGAGAAGCTTGATGGATGGCATTGACCAGATGGGCCATGTAGTTAGCATTTCGATAGTGACCTGCACCCTTGGCGAGTGGGCTATTGTCATCATGGCCAATCCAGCCTCCCAAGGTCAGTCTTGGAGTTGAAATCATGAGCCACATATCACCGTCTTCATTGGTAGTACCAGTTTTTCCGATCCAGTCGGCCCTTGCGAGACTAGAGTTAAGGGACGCAAGGTCATTCTGGAAGGTCGAGGTCACTCGGGATGAGATAACATCTCTCAGTAGACTTTGCATAATCGTTGCAGTTGCCTTGGAGTAGACTTGAACAGGTTCATCCTTGTGTTCATAAATGACTTCGCCACTGGTCTTCTCGATTTTTGAAATCATGTATTTCTTATGGTAAACACCATTGTTAGCCAAGGTTTGGTAGCCATTTGTATGTTGAGCTACAGTGACATCGATTCCTCCCCCCATAGGTAGACTTTCGATGCCGTATTCAGGGATATCATAGCCCATCTTTTCCATGTAGGAACGAACATCAACCCCTTTTTGAAGAAGTAGCTGATAGGTCCAGTAGGCTGGGATATTCCAAGAGTAATTTAGAGCCTCTTTAAGGTTCATCATGGCTGTACCAGGGCTATTGACATACATGATAGGATTTCCGTTAGAGAAGTTAGTTGGATAGTTTGACAAGACACTAGCACTTCCCATGAGCCCTTGGTCAATAGCAATACCATAAGCCAAGAGAGGCTTGGTAGTAGAGGCAGGAGAGCGTTTGGTATCAAAGGCATGGTTGTTTTGATTGGTCAGATAATCTCGTCCACCGACAAAGCCTAAGATTGCTCCCGTTTGGTTGTCCATCAAGACATTTCCAACTTCAGGTTGCCCTGAACTATCATCTAGTAAGTAGCCATAATTTGCTACGGCGTTTTGCATGGCCGTGTGAATAGCTTTATCAATGGTAGTTGTAATACGATAGCCGCCGTTTTGAATTTCTTTTTCGGCCAATTCACGATAGGATTTTTGGATAGATTCGTTCTTTAGTTCTTGTGCAGAGACGTTATCTTTTTGTACCAAGTAATCATACATGAGGTTCGTCGCTTCATCGAGGGCAGAGAAGTAGAGGAAGCCTTTAGCAGTAATGTTAACATTTTCTGCTGGCAGGAAATCCTGCTTAATGTCATAGGCTTTATAGGTTTCATAGTCTTCTTGACTGATGGCTCCTGTTCGGTACATATTGTAAAGAACATCTTTGGAACGCTTGATACCTAGTTGCATATCCTCCTCACTCTTCATCTCACCAGTTGATTCATAAGGTGAGTAGGAGATAGGACTTTGTGGCAATCCTGCTAGAAAAGCTGCTTGAGGGACGGTCAGTTTGCTAGCATCCACTCCGAAAATTCCAGTCGCGGCCTGCTGAGCGCCTGCGATATTTTGCCCTTTATTGTTACGACCAAATGGAGCGACGTTGAGATAGGTTGTCAGGATTTCGTCCTTACTCATTTCTCTCTCTAAGGCCAGGGCATCCACGATTTCAGTTGCTTTACGAGCTAGTGTAGGAGCATCACCAACGACTTGTTGCTTGATGAGTTGCTGTGTTAGGGTAGATCCTCCACTGGAAGAACCAAGTCCGATAAAATTTCCTAGACTGGCACGAATAACAGCTTTTGGAACGACACCATTGTGTTCTGCAAAATGTTCATCTTCAGTCGCAACGATAGCCTGTTTCAGATTATCTGAAATATCCTCTGATGAAACAGATGTTCGAAGGAGGTCGCTTTCGATAGCTCCGATCATGGAACCATCTGCATAGCGAATCTCAGAGATGGATGAAATATTATTGACTTGCTTGAGCAAATCCTCTGTTTGTGGAACACTTACCTGATCAAAAAGAGAAACAGCATAGCCCAAGACAACCCCTGATCCGAGGAGCCCACCAATGAATGCGAGGATAAAAAGAGTGTTAAAAGTTGCTTTGATTCCTAGCAAGATATTGGCAAAAATAGTCCAAATAGTCAGTTTGGTTTTAGTTTTCTTCTTTTTCTTAGAAGATTTTCCACTGTTTTTCTCTGGATCTTTTTTTGAAATGGTTGATTTTAGAGACTGAAGGAAGGCCAGTCCTTTTTGTTTGATTCTTGTTAATCGATTGTTCATAGAATTCCTCACTCTTTATTATTATTATACCATAAAAGCTTCTCTTGCAAGCAATTAGGCTTAGAATGAGCCTTGATATAAGGGTAAGACCTTGGTGTTTAAGCATAGAAAAAAGAGTGGGACAGAAATCGGTAATTCGTTAGAATTCGATTTCGTCGTCCCACCTCCGCACAGTTGAGTAGGGCTGTAAAAGCTGATGAAATCAGCGTAGTAGAGCCCACTCGACCACTGCATCTTGCTCAGCAATCCAAAGAAAATTGAGAGGCTAGGACTTTTGTCCCAGCCTCGTGTTGTAAAAGCGATTATTTTTCTCCTGAGAGTTCTTTTCCAAGGTTAATCAAGTAGTCTTTAAGATCATCTTTGACTTGTGGATGTCTAAGTGCGTAGTCGATTGAAGTCTTCATAAATCCAAACTTATCTCCAACGTCGTAACGTGACCCTTTAAACTCACGAGCAAATACTCGTTGAGTTTTGTTGAGAGTATCGATAGCATCTGTGAGCTGGATTTCATTTCCGGCACCAGGTGTTTGCTTTTCAAGGATACCAAAAATTTCAGGTGTGAGAAGGTAACGACCGATGATAGCTAGATCACTTGGTGCATCTTCAGGTGCTGGTTTTTCAACGAAGGTTTCAACACTGTAAAGTCCATCTTTGCCTTCTCCTTGAGGAGCGATGACACCATAGGCTGAGACTTCTTCATGTGGGACAGGCATTACAGCGATGGTAGAAGCATGAGTTTTTTCATAGTCATTGATAAGCTGTTTTGTCAATGGGATAGCCTTGTCATCATTGATATCCATGAGGTCATCCCCAAGCATAACTACAAAAGGTTCATTCCCAACAAATGCTTTTGCTTGCAAAACGGCATCTCCGAGTCCGCGTGGGTGAGTTTGACGGATGAAGTGGAGGCGCATGCCAGTCGTTTCGTCAACAAGTTTCAAGAGATCATTCTTTCCTTTTTCTTTGAGGTTGTATTCTAGCTCAAAGTTTGAGTCAAAATGGTCTTCGATTGAGCGTTTTGACTTCCCTGTGACAACAAGAATATCCTCAATTCCAGACTTAAGAGCTTCTTCAACGATAAATTGAATGGTTGGTTTATCTACGATTGGTAGCATTTCCTTAGCCAAGGCTTTGGTAGCAGGAAGGAAGCGAGTTCCAAGTCCTGCAGCAGGGATAACGGCTTTTCTAACTTTTTGCATCATGAGATTCCTTTCTAACTGTGGTTTAGGACCACTCGTTTTCTGCCTTGAACTCATTGTTCATAAGTTCAGAAACAGCATCTTTAATATTTACATTTTCATAAATAACTTGGTAGATGGCTTGGGTAATAGGCATATAGACTCCAAGCTCTTGTGCCAACTCGTAGGCCGCTTTGGTCGTTGAAATCCCTTCAATCACCATTCCCATGTTAGCTTCGATATCTGCCAAGGCTTCTCCACGCCCCAGAGCATCTCCAGCGCGCCAGTTACGTGAGTGAATAGAAGTTCCGGTAACGATCAAATCACCAACACCTGAAAGACCACTGTAAGTTAATGGATTTGCTCCAAGCTTGACACCCAGACGAGTGATTTCTGCAAGGCCACGCGTGATAATAGCAGCTTTTGCATTATCACCAAATCCAAGTCCATGAAGGGCACCTGCACCAACAGCAATGATATTTTTAAGAGCACCAGCTGTTTCCACTCCAATCACATCTGTATTGGTATAAAGACGGAAGTAGTGGTTGCTAAAGAGTTCTTGAACATACTGGGCTGTCTCTAAATCCTTAGATGCGGCGGTAATCAAGGTGATGTCACGTACGATGGTTTCTTCCGCATGGCTAGGACCGGATACGACGACGATCTCGCTTCTAAGTTCTTCAGGGATTTCTTCTTCAAGAATGGTTGAAAGACGTTTGTGGCTATTGGGTTCGAGGCCTTTTGAAGCGTGCATGACGACCACTTTATGGTCAAGAACGGCAGCTACTTGTTGGGCAACGAGTCGTGTAACCTTGGTTGGGACGACAAATAAAACAGCATCCACATCCTTCAAGGCTACTTCTAGGTCTTGGTAGGCTACAATTTTTTCATCTAAGACAATATCCTTAAAATAGTGTTTGTTAGTATGATGTGTATTGATTTCGTTGATTTGCTCGGGAATGTTTCCCCAAATACGTACCTCATGACCATTGTCATTTAGGACTTGTGATAGGGCAGTTCCCCAAGAACCAGGTCCTAAAACTGCGATGGTTTGTTTGTTCATCTTTTCCTCCTTCTGAGAAAGCTTTTTCCTACATTCTACCACAAAAAGCCCTATCTTGCACTTATATAACTAGCTAAGAATTCTACTATTATTAGGATTCTGTATTCATTGGATAAAATTTTTAGAGAGAATTTCAAGAAAAAGCAAATAAACTACTTTATTTTCAAAGTGGATATCATTCAAAACCAAGAAAAGAAGAGCACTATTCTTCTAAAAAATGGTATAATAGGAACATCACGAAAATTGGAGAGATACCATGAGTTTTTACAATCATAAAGAAATCGAGCCTAAGTGGCAAAAATACTGGGCTGACAATCACACTTTTAAGACAGGAACAGATGCCTCAAAACCTAAGTTTTATGCACTCGACATGTTCCCTTACCCGTCTGGAGCGGGTCTGCACGTAGGACACCCAGAAGGCTACACAGCGACTGATATCCTCAGCCGTTTCAAACGTGCGCAAGGATACAATGTCCTTCACCCAATGGGTTGGGATGCTTTTGGTTTGCCTGCAGAGCAATATGCTATGGATACTGGTAATGACCCAGCAGAATTTACGGCTGAAAACATTGCTAACTTCAAACGCCAAATCAATGCGCTTGGATTCTCTTACGACTGGGATCGAGAAGTCAACACAACAGATCCAAACTACTACAAGTGGACGCAATGGATTTTCACTAAGCTTTATGAAAATGGCTTGGCTTATGAAGCTGAAGTGCCAGTAAACTGGGTTGAGGAACTAGGAACAGCCATTGCCAACGAAGAAGTCCTTCCTGATGGAACATCTGAGCGTGGAGGCTATCCAGTTGTCCGCAAACCAATGCGTCAATGGATGCTCAAAATCACAGCTTATGCTGAGCGCTTGCTCAATGACTTGGATGATCTGGATTGGCCAGAGTCTATCAAGGATATGCAACGCAACTGGATTGGTAAATCAACTGGTGCTAATGTAACTTTTAAAGTTAAGGGAACAGACAAGGAATTCACAGTCTTTACGACACGTCCGGATACCCTTTTCGGAGCGACTTTCACCGTTTTGGCTCCTGAGCATGAACTAGTAGATGCCATCACAAGCACAGAGCAAGCAGAAGCAGTAGCAGACTACAAACACCAAGCCAGCCTCAAATCAGACTTGGCTCGTACAGATCTTGCTAAGGAAAAAACAGGTGTTTGGACGGGTGCTTATGCTATCAACCCTGTAAACGGCAAAGAAATTCCAATCTGGATTGCAGACTACGTTCTTGCTAGTTACGGTACAGGTGCCGTTATGGCCGTACCAGCCCACGACCAACGTGACTGGGAATTTGCTAAACAATTTGACCTACCAATCGTAGAAGTGCTGGAAGGCGGAAATGTAGCAGAAGCTGCCTACACAGAAGACGGTCTTCATGTCAATTCTGATTTCTTGAACGGTCTTAACAAAGAAGATGCTATTGCCAAGATTGTGGCTTGGTTGGAAGAAAAAGGCTGTGGTCAAGAGAAGGTAACTTACCGTCTCCGCGACTGGCTCTTTAGCCGTCAACGTTACTGGGGTGAACCAATCCCAATCATTCATTGGGAAGATGGGACTTCAACAGCCGTTCCAGAAAGTGATTTGCCACTTGTCTTGCCAGTAACCAAGGACATCCGTCCTTCAGGTACTGGTGAAAGTCCACTAGCTAACTTGACAGATTGGCTTGAAGTGACTCGTGAAGATGGCGTCAAAGGTCGTCGTGAAACTAACACCATGCCACAATGGGCAGGTTCAAGCTGGTACTACCTCCGCTATATCGATCCACATAACACTGAGAAATTGGCTGATGAGGACCTCCTCAGACAATGGTTGCCAGTCGATATCTATGTGGGTGGTGCAGAACACGCCGTGCTTCACTTGCTTTACGCTCGTTTTTGGCATAAATTCCTCTATGATATCGGTGTTGTTCCAACTAAAGAGCCATTCCAAAAACTCTTTAACCAAGGCATGATCTTGGGTACTAGCTACCGAGACCACCGTGGTGCTCTTGTAGCAACTGACAAGGTTGAAAAACGTGATGGTTCCTTCTTCCATGTGGAAACAGGAGAAGAGTTGGAGCAAGCACCAGCCAAAATGTCTAAATCCCTCAAGAACGTTGTCAACCCAGACGATGTGGTGGAACAATATGGTGCTGATACCCTTCGTGTCTATGAAATGTTTATGGGACCACTCGATGCTTCAATCGCTTGGTCAGAAGAAGGTCTAGAAGGAAGCCGTAAGTTCCTCGACCGTGTTTACCGTTTGATCACAAGTAAAGAAATCGTTGCGGAAAACAATGGTGCTCTTGACAAGGTTTACAACGAAACCGTTAAAGCTGTCACAGAGCAAATCGAGTCCATGAAATTCAACACAGCCATTGCCCAGCTCATGGTCTTTGTCAATGCAGCTAACAAGGAAGACAAACTCTACGTGGATTACGCCAAAGGCTTTGTCCAATTGATCGCCCCATTTGCGCCTCACTTGGCAGAAGAACTCTGGCAAACAGTTGCAGCAACAGGTGAGTCTATCTCTTATGTGGCTTGGCCAACATGGGACGAAAGCAAATTGGTTGAAGACGAAGTTGAAATCGTCGTTCAAATCAAAGGGAAAGTCCGTGCTAAACTTATGGTCGCAAAAGATCTATCACGCGAAGAATTGCAAGAAGTTGCTCTGGCTGACGAAAAAGTCAAAGCAGAAATTGATGGCAAAGAAATCGTGAAAGTGATTAGTGTACCAAATAAGCTTGTAAACATTGTTGTGAAATAAAAATGAATCCTTCAGAGTAGAATCTGGAGGATTTTTTGTAGATTACCTGTGAGATGTGATATACTATTCACATCTTTAAACTTATAAGTGTGAGACAAGGAGAAAGCTATGCCAGTAAATGAATATGGTCAGATGATTGGTGAACCTGTAGATGATACACCTGGAGTTTTGCCTTCACTTGTACGGATAGAAGGGCGATATACGATTCTAGAAGCTCTCTCGGTAGAAAAGCATGCGGAGGATTTACTAGCTGTTTATGGCCCAGATACTCCTCGTGACATGTGGACCTACCTCTTTCAGGAGCCAGTGGCAGATATGGAGGAACTGGTCAACCTTTTAAATCAGATGTTGGCTCGTGAGGACCGTTTTTTCTATGCTATCTTGGATAGGGAGACTGGTAAGGCCATGGGAACCTTTTCGCTTATGCGCATCGACCAAAATAATCGTGTAGTTGAAGTTGGGACTGTTATCTTTTCTCCAAAGCTCAGGGGGACACGAATAGGGACAGAAGCTCAGTATCTCTTGGCGCGATATGTTTTTGAGGAGCTTAACTATCGTCGCTACGAGTGGAAATGCGATGCTCTAAATTTGCCATCAAGACGAGCAGCAGAACGTTTGGGCTTTGTCTATGAAGGAACCTTCCGCCAAGCTGTTATCTATAAAGGTCGCACCAGAGATACGGATTGGTTGTCCATGATCGATAAGGATTGGCCTCAAGTCAAAACTCGTTTGGAAGCATGGTTGGTTCCTGAAAATTTTGATAAAAATGGGAAGCAGTACAAGAGCTTAAGAGAGCTCTAAGAGGTGGAGACATGATTACTATTAAAAAGCAAGGAGTTGTTAAGTTAGATGACGTTTTGCATCTCTACCAGGCAGTTGGTTGGACAAACTATACACATCAACCCCAGATGCTGGAGCAGGCCTTGTCTCACTCACTAGCGATTTATACGGCACTTGATGGCGATGCCGTGGTGGGCTTGGTCCGTTTAGTTGGAGATGGTTTTTCATCAGTTTTTGTCCAGGATTTGATCGTTTTGCCTAGCTATCAGCGCCAAGGGATTGGCAACGACTTGATGAAAGAGGCTTTAGGGGATTTCAAAGATGCCTATCAAGTCCAACTAGTAACTGAACAGACAGAAAAAAACTTGGGTTTTTACCGTTCTCTGGGGTTTGAAACCTTATCTACTTATGATTGTACAGGGATGATTTGGGTGGATCGAAAAAAATTACAATAATTCTTTTATCTTAAGTTAACTTTAAGTTTACTCATGTATCATGTAATCATTAAATAAAGACCTCCTAACTTTATTTA
>NZ_KV817792.1:1334-8153 GCF_001814775.1 Streptococcus sp. HMSC067H01 | reverse complement strand
AGACCTCCTAACTTTATTTAATAGAAATCCTAAACTTTTCTTTTTCATAATAATCTCCCTTAACTCCACCCAATCAGGTGGAGTTTTTTAGCTCTATTTCAGGCTTTTGGGGACTATTCTAAAAATCATTTTTCAATATTTTTCGGTATTTTTTGGATTTTGGTCGGGGAATTGGCGGGGACTTTTTGAGGTTTTGGCGGGGACTTTTTAGCGAATATGACTAAGAAATAGGTCTGTTGTCGCTTCAGCAAGTTCGTCCTCTACTTGATTGTAACGATCGGTCATATAGACTTTTGTATGGCCCAGCGCCTGGCTTAATTGTTCAAGCGGAACCCCTGCAATAATGCTTTGAGTTGTGAAGAAGTGGCGCATCATGTGAGGTGTTACATGCAATCCTGTCGCTTCATTCACTAGATTGAAGTTTCTATTCAACTGGTTTGGATTGATGAGACCGCCTTTTTCGTTCAGCGTGATATAATCTTTTTGTTGTTCCTTAATAATCCCTAACTTTCGCTTAATCTTAGAAGCTTCAGCTATCAGATAATAGATAAGGTCTGTTCCGATATCATCAAGGCAGACATATCGCTCTGAATCCTTCGTTTTAAGCCCTCCTTTCCCTTCCAAGGTCTGGTTGCTTCGACTATCTCTAAGATGTAGTATAGCCCGTCCACTGTCGTTCTGAGTGACGTCCATTGGGCGCAATCCAAAGATTTCTCCTCTTCTTAACCCAAAAATTGTCAGATAGGTTAGAGCGTAGAATTGTTTTGACATGATTTCTTCTGCCTTTGCTATCCAAGTCTTAAACTCTTTGAGAGTCACTTTCTTGTTAGTGGCAGGGATATCACTCTGGCCAATAAAGACACCTTTCAAGCGATTTGAGAGCAGATTACCACTTTTCACGGCATCATTCAGCAATGCCATGAAGCTGGAATTGAGAGTTTGGACAGTGTATCTAGTATGATTCTGCAACTTTTCAGCGATAAAGAGTTCATACTCATTTCTATCCAGGTTTTTAAGCAGAACAGAACCAAACTTGGGTTTAATATGGTTTTTATAGAGGTTGTCATTGAGGTAGTAGGAAGTGTCATTCCAGCGCCCTGTTGACAATCTCTTTTCAGAATAGATATCCCAATATTTATCAAGTGTTAGATTCGTATTGATACCTAACTCCTGATCTTGGATTTGTTGTTCAATCTCTGTCAAGGCTGCACGAGCTTGTGGAAGGGTTGTGAGACCACTTTTAGTAATCTCTTTCTTTTTACCATGAAAATAGAAAGAGCGTCTGATGTAATAACGTTTGCCTTTTGCAGTTTCATAGTAATAGATATTTGGGTATTTTGTTTTATTATATTTCATTGTATTCTCCTTGTTTATCAGCTTCTGGACAAGGTCTAAACATTGAGAATATTGACATCACCCCTTTCATGGTGTAAAATAGGGTATAGAAAAGAGGCCTTTTTGATGGCTGATTTTTTATAAGGGTGAGCTTCACAATCAAACTTTGGCGAGGGCGATTGTGGGGCTTTTTTTATTCATTTAATTTTTCAATAGCTTTCAGGGCCTGTTCTTCAGTAAACTGAGCATCTTTATCTGTCAAACTTTTAAGTATTTCTTGGTCAGTCTTACCTTCACTTCTTTCTTCTTTTGCAATATCGAGCGCTTCATTAACCCAAACATCACCAACATTCTCAACAGCATATTGAGCAGCTTTCTTTGAATATTTGTGACTCGCACTTTCTGTTAAATACCAAAGAAGTGTTTTTTCAGAAAATGACGCTTTACTTTCGACAAGTTCTTGAGCTGTTTTAAGCGCACTTGCTTTTTCTTCGTCTGCTTTGCTTGACGTTTGTTTTGTAAGAGCATTTGAACCACCGATAGCTAAGATAGCTACCAATATCCAAAACCAAACTTTTTTATAAAAAGGTTTAGAATCTTTTTCTTTGTTCATAACATCTCCTTAAATTATATTTGCTAAATTATAATATTCCTCTTTTACCATGATTTCATTTGTCACGGTTTTAAGATTGTAGTAGGACATG
Source organism: Streptococcus sp. HMSC067H01 (assembly GCF_001814775.1). Classification (GTDB taxonomy): domain Bacteria; phylum Bacillota; class Bacilli; order Lactobacillales; family Streptococcaceae; genus Streptococcus. The sequence goes on along the minus strand of NZ_KV817792.1, from coordinate 6,114 downwards.
AATTTGAGGTAATCAAACTCTGTAGGGTCATCTAAGCTTTCTATCGCGTCTTTTACGAGATGATGGATCATATTCCTATCAGCTTCGTTTTCACAGCGTAGACGAGCGTTCTGGTACTCTGAGCGTGTGTGGTCCTTATGTCCCAATTCATGCAGTAGGACCTTAACCCTCTCTTTTTTGTTGAGCTTGCTCGATAGGAAAGCTGTATTGGTTTCTTTTTCGTAAAATCCAAGTTCGTCAGGCATCAAATCTCCATCAAAATCGAAAATACGAATCTGAAAATGACTTATAATTTCTTTTTCGGTCACTAAGCAGTACCTCTAATCACCAGCTTCTTTGAGATAACCTTCAATGATAGACTGGATGATTTTCTTCTTTTCATCTGTTAATTCTCGGCCACCAAACATCATAACATTTGATGCCATTTCTTCAACGTTTAGAGTCTTACCTTCCCATTTGTAGTCATGACTACCAGCGATTGCTGGGTTATCCGTGCGACCAAGTAAATAATCTGTGGACACATTGAAGTAGTCAGCAATCATTGAAACTCGTTCAACATTTGGTGTAGATTTCTTCATGTTATAAATTGTATTTCTGCTAAAACCTAGTTTTTCTTCAAGTTTATTTAATGAAATACCTTGTTTGTCAGCCAATTCTTTTATTTTTTCAAATGTGAAAAACATTGATACATCAACCTTTCTAAGGCATGACAAAAAATATTTAATAAATTTACTACAAAACTGTTGACAAGTTGTAATAAATTTACTACAATAGTTTTTGTAAGCTAAAGAGTTAGCGAACAAGACAACTAAAAAATAAAGCCTAATGAAACTGATTGGCGTCCGTTTTCTAGGTAGAACCTTACTTTTTAGTAGGTCTTTTCTCTATGTTTTGATTTTAATAAATTTATTTATCAATGTCAAGAAATTCGCTAACTTTTTAGATAATTTTTTAAAAGGAGGTCAGGGATGAACGAAGAAGACCTGAAAGAATTATTGGAACTCTTAGCGACAGATTATGGGCGAGGGTATCTAGATGGAGTAGTTGGGGGACTTTCAATGCTTTTGAAAATTTCAAAAGAAGCAGAGAAATATAGAAAGGAAGAATATGAGTAAAGAACTAAAGATAATCAAGGCTAAAATCAAAACTCGTTTGATTGAGCTGGATATGACTCAAGCCGAGTTAGCAAAACAAGTATTCGTCGCACCTTCGGTCATTTCAGAACTGCTGAAGTATGGCAAAGGAAGTGATTATGTGAAAGAAAAAGTCGTAGATATTTTGGGTATTGAAAACCCTTGGAGAAATCACTGAGAGGTGCATACATGCAAGCGAAAATAATACTGAATTGGCAGAAGAAAAATCACCAACTTAGTCAGCTGATGATCGATAGTCTTGAGGGACTAGATGTTTGGGAAACTATTTTAATACTAGGAAAAGTAAGAAGAGGAACATTATGAACGAAATTTTTAACTTTCACGGACAGGAAGTCCGTACTTTGACAATTGACGACGAGCCTTGGTTTGTCGGGAAAGATGTTGCAGACATCCTAGGATATAGCAAGGCTAGAAATGCGATTGCTCTTCACGTTGATGAAGAGGACGCCCTAAAACAGGGCATCCCTACTAGTGGTGGAACACAGGATATGTTGATCATCAACGAATCTGGTCTCTACTCTCTTATTTTATCCAGTAAGTTACCTCAGGCTAAGGAGTTCAAGCGTTGGGTGACATCAGAGGTCTTGCCAGCCATTCGCAAACAGGGCGGTTTCATTCGCGAGGACTTGGACGAGGATGCCTTTATTGCTCTGTTTACTGGGCAAAAGAAATTGCGTGAGCAACAAGCTAGCATGATTGAAGATATCGACTATCTAAAAAACGAACAGCCAATTCACCCGAGCTATGCTCAATCACTACTGAAGAAGCGTAAGGCTCGTGTAGTAGCTTGCTTGGGTGGTATTGACAGTCCAGCTTATGCTGACAAAACCTTCGCTCAATCAGTATTCAGACAAGCTGAGATTGATTTCAAGGATCATTTTAATATCAGTCGCTATGACTTGCTACCGAAAAAATTCGCAGACGCAGCTCTGGCCTATTGGATGACTTGGGAGCCAAGCACCAATACCAAGATGAAAATCATGAAATTGAACTCATTTGACGAAGTGTAGGAGGGGAAGAAGATGGACAATGTTCTACTTTCACTATCTGAATGGATTAAGTCCATTATCAAAGACACAATCACAAGGCTAGTCGAAATAGAAAAAGATAGTGATCACTATCCAGAGTTGATGGATGTGAACACTACCTGCGAATTTCTAGGAATTAAGTATGCCACATTTTCAGATAATTATCGTTACTTAAAGGGATTTCCAAAGGAATTACCTGGTAAGAAATGGTCAAAAAGAGCCATCAAAAAATGGCTCTCTAATCAAATATAATAACTTTACTAAAAGGCTTCTGGACAAGGTCTTAGCAAAATTATTTGACTATATTATAGCACAAAAAGAGGATAAAAAACATGAATAATTTACAAATTATCGCAGTATGCACAGTAGTTTCAGTGGTCTTGATTGAATCGCTGATGATGAATATCAAGCTGAAAATGGCCATGAGAGCGAAAAAGAAGATTCAATTTCAAGTGCCACAATTTGAAAAAGGGTTTATCGACTTTAAAACAGGTCGCCGTGTTGACATTGATCCCGTGACACGAAAAGAAACATTTATGGATTAGTAGAGAAACGGAGGGTATCAATGGTAGTTAAAAACAAGCGATACTACTGGATTCAACTAGCTCAGGATTTTTTTAAGTCTAAAGAAATGAAATTGCTTCGTAAGATTGCAGGTGGAGATACGCATACTATCATCTATCTCAAAATGATGTTGATTAGTTTAGAGGATGGCGGGCACATCTACTATGATGGACTTGCTGACAATCTAGCTGAAGAAATTGCTCTTGTCATTGATGAAAACGTTGAAGATATCAAAATTACATTGATTTTTTTAGAAAGCAAAGGATTGCTGACTAGAAACTCTGACCGTGATTATTTTTTAGAGCAAGTTCCTGAGATGGTTGGTAGTGAAACAGCAAGTGCCAGAAGGGTTCGTAAGTTTCGAGAGAATCAATTAGCGTTACAACGTAACAACGATGTAACAAAGCGTAACGGAGATATAGAGAAAGATATAGATACAGAGATAGAGAAAAATGTAGATGAAAATCCAGTCGAACTCATCGTGGAAGAATATCAATCTCGTATTGCTCCGTTGGATGGAACTCAATTTGAAATCTTGAAAGAGTTCATCACTTTGGATGGAATGGAAGCGAAAGTTGTCCTGAAAGCAATTGGTCTTGCTGCTGACAATGGTAAAAGAAATTTTAGCTATATTAAAGCAATTTTGACGAATTGGAAGAACGATGGAGTTTTGACGATTGCAGCAGTCGAGGAACGTGAGCGAGCGTACAAAGAAAGCAAAATCAGCAAACGTCCAGGTAATCAGAAATCAAATGTTCCTGAGTGGTCTCAACCTAACTATGTGAATACTACGAGTGAGGAGGACAAGGAAGAACTTGAAAAACGTAAACGTGAACTGCTTAAGAGGCTTGAAAATGGAGGTGGCTGATGTTTATCTTAAAACATGGGACAAGAGAAGATAAACCGTTCTTGATGTCTGTGGCTATTAGTGTGACTGGAATTGACGTCTCGTATTCGGACGAGCGGAAAGCTATGCGGTTCATTTCTCGTGCAGTTGCGTTGCAGGTAGGCAAGGCATTGAGAGGTTCTTTTGGGAATTTCTATCCAGTTGAGGTGAAGGGATGATAAATCTATACTTCATTTATAACGGACACCGCAAGATACTCATTGGGAGTTTTGGACACATACATAGCGCAATCAATGAATTAAAGCAACATCAAGCCAGCTACTCTGCTGTTAACAATCCACGCTTTCGGAAAAGCATGAGTGGAGAAAATATCAGGATTGACTACGGAGCAGTTGACTGCTACTACTTGATTACGAAGAAAAGAGAGGAAACGAATGGCTAGAGATATTTTAACAGATTTAGCATTTGAGAATTTTCACAAATGTATGGGAATTCCTGATTGGAACGAGTCTGATGAAGTAATTCTTGTTAGCTCAGCTAATAAAGAACAAATTGAAGCAGATGAAAGTTACCGTTCAGACGGAAAATGTAATTACCTTGGCAAACGAATTTGTATATTCTGTGGACAGGTGAAGAAAAACAATTACATCACATTACATAAATCTATGTTAGAAAAAATTATTCAGACAATGGAATCATTTAAAGAAGTGGAGGAAAAGTGAGATGAATACAAAAATGAATTTGGAAGAAAAGGTTCAACAGTGGTTTGTTGACCGAAATCTACATGAAGCAAATCCAGTTAAGCAGTTCTTGAAGCTCATGGAAGAATCAGGAGAATTATTCGAAGGAATTGCAAAGGACAAATCTGAACTGATTTATGATGCGCTCGGAGACATCCAGGTAGTTTTGATTGGACTTGATCAACAGATCAAGAACGGTGCTCAGATTTCAGCGAATCAACAGGAACTTGAATTATTGTTGATGGTTTCCAGTTTGGGCAATATCGCTCAGAAGCTATATGCTCATATCTGCCACAATGAAACACAAATTCCTTTAATCAAAGCAGATTTGATGTTTCTTGACAGCGTGGTTAGTACGGTTTCATTTTGTAATGGAACTACAACTGAAAATTGCTTAGAAGAAGCTTATGAAGTCATCAAGGACCGCAAAGGTAAGATGATTGATGG
>NZ_KV817792.1:0-1234 GCF_001814775.1 Streptococcus sp. HMSC067H01 | reverse complement strand
GAGGATTTATAAAATGAAAAGACTAGGAATTATTATTGGTGTATTACTCGTAACAATTGTCTCACCGCTTGTTGTTCAATTTGGTTGGAATGAGATTGTAACGACAATTCTCCCGGTCGGAAAGATTTCGTTTTGGCAGGCTTTGGGATTAGATGCTTTACTAACCTTCATAAATCCAACAATCTATAGTGATGAAGAAATTTCAAAAAAACTTACCCAAGCTATTTCAAAGATCATATATTTTGCATTTATTCTGTGGCTAGCTAGTTTGTTTATTTAAGGAGGATTTAGCATGGTACCGAAGTACAGAGCGTATGATGGCGGCTCATTAAATCGTATGTATCAACCGGACGAAGTGATGGTTGGAAATGGAGATATCTGGATTATTGATGAGGATTCTGTTGCTGGTGAATGGATTGTGAACAATGACATTCACCTCATGCAATCAACAGGCCTTTTGGACAAAAATGGCAAGGAGATTTTTGAGGGGGATATAGTCGATTACAAGGGCAGAAAAGCAGTTATCAAATGGCACGGATCTTATGCAAGTTTTATTTACATATTTGTAGATGAATTACAGAAAAGAGTGGCAGGATGGAGTCCACTATATCTTGCTTATTTTCATTTTGAAGTAATTGGGAATAAATTTGAAACCCCAGAATTTTTGGAGGTCGAGGAGTGAGATATTTAAAAATCCTATGTGTTGTTTTACTCATGTCCTTCCTCGTAGCATGTCACCAGATTTCGAGCGGGACGGTTGTAGACAAGTACATTGATGAACCTCACACAACATTCATTCCTGTCATGACAGGAAAAAGCTCGGTACTGGTACCAACCAGAACCAAAAGAAGATATATCCTAGTCGTTTCAGGACAAGTAGGAAATAAGCACGTTGAAGAAACATTTGAAGTGACAGCCGAGGAATACAAATACTATGAAATTGGCAACACTTTTATAAGAGATGCGGTTTTAGAAAATGATGAAGGAGAAAGAGAATGATCAATAATGTTGTGTTAGTAGGTCGCTTGACTCGTGACCCTGAGTTACGATACACACCATCAAATGTTGCAGTTGCGACATTCAGTTTGGCAGTGAATCGCAATTTTAAGAATCAGGCAGGTGATCGTGAAGCTGATTTTATCAGTTGCATCATGTGGCGCCAGCAAGCTGAAAATTTCGCAAACTGGTGCAAAAGGGAACCTGGTAGGAATCACAGGCCGCATCCAGACTCGTA
>NZ_KV817791.1 GCF_001814775.1 Streptococcus sp. HMSC067H01 | reverse complement strand
GGCAGCGCAAGTAGTTAACTACTACAACCCAACTACGAAGAAGGTTGAGAAACCAAGCAAACCAACTGAAAAACGTGTTAACTCAGTACCAATCTCAGTGGACTTCAACTTCACTAAGAAACTGGAAGGTCGTGAATTGAAGGCTGGTGAGTTCAGCTTCGTATTGAAAGATGCCAAAGGCAAAGAAATCGAAACTGTTCAGAACGACAAGGACGGAAACGTTAAGTTCAAAGCAATTGAGTACAAGAAAGGCGAAGAAGGCACTTACAAGTACACAATTGAAGAAGTTAAGGGATCTGATGCGACAGTTACATATGACTCTATGAAGGCAGAAGTAACAGT
>NZ_KV817790.1 GCF_001814775.1 Streptococcus sp. HMSC067H01 | reverse complement strand
TGTTGTCAGTCTTATCTGCGTATGGATCTTTATTGGTATCTCCGTACTTGTCTGCCAACTCAGAATCATCATCGAGAAGCTTGTTGTCAGTAATTGAGTATTTCTCTTCAGTTACAACGTATTTCTCTGGTTGGAACTTAGGCTCTTCTGGTGGAGTCACAGTGTTGTTGAACTCTTTGTCTGGAGCGTCTGTCACTGTTTTCACAAGTGCTTTAGCTTTTCCATTGTGTTCCACTACAACTGTTACTTCTGCCTTCATAGAGTCATATGTAA
>NZ_KV817789.1:33494-48382 GCF_001814775.1 Streptococcus sp. HMSC067H01 | reverse complement strand
CATGCTTAGCAGCCTCTACTGCATTGACGCCACCCTCAAATTCTGGGATTTCTACGACTGGGGCTGGCTCGTCGCCTGCTGTCCCGATCGCTTCTGTGTATTCTGGCAACTCATGCTTGGCAGCTTCAGCAGCATTGACGCCACCCTCAAATTCTGGAACTTCTACGACTGGAGCTGGCTCGTCACCTTTGCTAGTAGTAATGACAGGTTTGACCTTAACTTCAACAATTCGATCTTGCGCCTCAGTCGTATCTGTATGAACAGTTGTACGGTTAGATCCTAGAACCTCAACATAATCAACTCTTTCACCGTTCTTACCTTCTGAGATTACACGACGTTCATCTTGAGCTAAATCATTATTTTCACGGATGATTTCTTTAAATAGAATTGGAGTCTTCACAACTTCTAGACTTGGTCGTTCGAGAACAGGACTTTGGTCGCCTTCTTCAGGAACTATACGGTGACTAGACTTGAAGTGAATACGATATTCCTTGACAAGACTACCATCCTTAGCAAGAAGACGGACAAGAGTAGGAAGGTTATCCTGACTAGACTCAACAACCGTTGTCACACCGTGACCACTTGCTTGAGCAGTCACCTGTGGTTTAGTGCCATTTAAGTTCACTGTATAATCTGAAACCGCAGGATCAAAATTTTCCAATGCTTTTCCAGCAACCGAAATAGTCACTGAAGGAGTTTCCACATCGTTTGCTTTAGCAGGAGAGTAAGCACTAAATTCGACCATTGCTAGACCATTAGTTGTAGATTTACGAGTCATGCGTGCTCGAATAGCTGTTGTCTGAATTGGATCAAAGGTAAATTCGATTGGCTTACCAGCCACGATTTCTCCAGATGCCTTATAAGGAATTTCTTGCCAGTTTTCTGCCTTGTTAAATGGATGATCCGCATTTTCTTCATAACGAGAAATAGTGCTTGGTTCTGTATAGGCAGGCCCAACATATCTTTCTAATACCATTTTTGCTGGTGCGTCTGTTCCACTGTCTTTGAAGAATTGAATGGCTACTTTTCCAACAGACTGAGGTGTAATCTGACCATTCTTCTTAAAGAGAATTCCCACAGATGTTTCTTGGTCTTTCGGAGTACGAGACCAGTTAGTCCAACGTCCATCTTCGTTAAAATGACCATCGTTGATATAGAAAATCTTATCCCGAGAAGCTGCTTGTGTATCATTTGTAGTAGACGCAAAGGCTTTAGAATCTGTCGCATTATTGCTTGCATTTTCTGAGATAACTTGATTACCTTTTGTAACAACTGTTACTTGCATCTTGGTTGTTAAGTCTGTTCCTAGAACATGACCAAGGACTTCAAAACTACCTTCTTGTGCAGTCGCATGTTCTGGCACTGCATCCCATTGGACAGCAAGGTTAGCCTTAACCCAGCCAGCTTGTGATGGATAGTAGACTGTTACTTCGGCAGGCAATTGAAGTTGATCGCCAACATTCAAGGTCTGGGCACTATTTTCCGCAGCTACTGGTTGTGTTGACTCTTTTTCGTCATCACGGAAGATACGATATTCTTTAAGAACAGTTCCATCCTCAGCTTTCAAAATAAGACGTGTCGCACCTTTTTCACTTGTTGCAGGAACAACCGTTACCAAACCGTTGTTGCTGGCTGTGGCAGTGATTTCCTTGCTTGCTTGAGGAATATAATAATCTGTCTTAGATGGATTGAAATGCTCAAGCTTCTTGCCATCTACTTGGATAGAAATTTCTGAGCTGGTAGCACTTGGAACCTTACTTCCTAAAATAGTGATTTCTGTCAAACCAACACCAGCAGTTCCATCTGCTTTCTTCATACGCATACGAACAGCATAAGTTTCAACCTTATCAAATGTAAAGTGGTTTGTTTGACCTGCAGATAATTGTCCTGGAGCTTTGAGATGTTCAACTTCTTTCCAGTTGGCAGCATTGTTGAATGGATGGTTGGTATCACGCTGAGCATTATTGACATCATTTGGAAGATCTGGAACTTCTTGACCGACATAGTATTCAATAACATATTCTTTTGGAAGTCCGATTGCCCCGTCTGTATAGAAATCAACTGATAGATTGTCGACAAAGCGCTTGGTCAAATCACCAGAGTTACCAAACAAGATAGATGCCCAGTCATTATCAGTATTTGTTCTCCAAGTTGTCCATCTGTTCTTGACATCTGTAGTAGCTCTTGAAACTGTCAAATCGTTCAAGGTACTTGCCGAATCATCACCACCCGTATTGGACACGATAGCCGCTGGCAATTGGGAACCCGTCCATTGTTTAGAGATGTTATTTCCAGCAACAACTTGACTAGAAACACGAATATGAGCCTTGGTAGTCAGATGGCTACCCACTAATTGACCCTTGATTTCATAGATACCTTCAGTCTGACTAAAGTTTTCAGGAACCTTATCCCAAACGACATCTTTATATACAGTTGTTCCATTTGAATGATAAGCACGAACGGTTGCTGGCAATTGAACCGTTTCACCCTTAGGTAGAGTTAAACTGATTTCTTCTGCAACCTGCAAACCTTCAACAGTCACGTTGGCAAGAGCTTCAATGTCTGTGCCTTCTACATGACCTTTAAGGGTAAAGCTATGATAGTAGCTCAGATCTTTTGCATCTACCTTGTCCCAAGTTACAGCTACCTTACGAGGCAAGCCTTTATCAAATTCTGCTCCGATTTGATCAGGTAAATTCGGTTGCTGATTGATATCTGTAGAGATAATTACAGGATGAAGTTTGACAATTTTCTTGTCTACTGTATTTTCTTTGATGACCAGTTCAGTTGCTACAGACTGAGTCTTATCAGTTTGATTGTCAATACGAGGAGTGAGGGTTACACTACCTTTCTTGTAAAGAAGCAAATTCTGACCATTCACCTCAAGATGAGCACCATCAGCTGACTTAGCTTCCAAATGGATATCTGACGCTGAAAATTCACTCTGTGAACCATCTTCGTAATGTCCAATGACATGATAAGGGAGAACTTGGTCTTCTGTTGCATTTTCTTTACCTTCTACACTTACTTCCAAGCGTGTCAAGGCAGGAGCTTCTTTCACAAATTGAATCAAATATGTTTGAACCAAATCGCCCTTCTGGTCACTCAAGAACACAGAAGCCTGATAATCATTAGCTGCCGAAGCCTGTTGAACTGTTACCTGATAGCCAGTAGTTTGTGCACCAACACTTGGGATTTCAGCAGTATAAGGAAGGGATACTCGGTAGTAGGTCTTCCCAGACTCAAAGTTTTCAAGAGTCTTATCTCCAACTGTGAGACCTGTAACAGTACTTTCTGTTTCCTGATCACTTGCGATAAAGGTTGCCGTAACCTCGTAGTCATTGCCTTCCAATTTACCAGTTGCTTCAGTACGTCCACCTTCTTTTGTCAAGGCAGATGGATCTTTCAAGGTCCAAGAAACGACATTCGCATCAACCAAGTTACCATCTGACAAAATAGCCGTTACAGTTTTATCCAAATCTTCTGCTGCTGTTCCCACTGGGACTGTTGCTACTTTTAGCAACCACTTATCAAGCGCAACTACCTTGACAAGGGCTTCAGCCTTGGCTTCGAGTCCTTCCACACTACCAAGGACTTTTTTCTCACCAGCACTTGAAAGGAGATCTTCTGGGATGTCCCAAGTCACAGTTTTTTCTTCGACACTACCATCGCTATAAATAACTGTCACAGTCTCTGGCAATTTAGGATTTTCGCTGACATCAGTTCTTGCCTTCACAGGGGCAAAAGCGACAAAATGGCGATTTTCTTTCTTGCCTGAAACGGTTGTGACTGTTGCCTGATCTGAAGCCAAGCCTGCAGAATCCGCATAAAGAGTGAATTTACCTTCTTTTTCAGTAGATTTTACAATGACAACACCTTTACCATTGAAGGCTTTTCTTTGCCATGTACCATCTTTCTGAGCCTTATAACGTTCACGGCTAGCTTGTTCCCCATTGTCCACACCAACGATTTGCCCTTGCCCATGAAGATTGAAATGAACAAGATTATTAGCAGTTGGCACAACATTACCGTCTTCATCAACGATTTCATAATGGATATAAGACAAATCCTTACCATCTGCAGTGATGACATGCTCTTCCTTGGTGAGACGAACTCTGGCTGGCTCCCCTGCTGTTGTCACACTATCACGCGCAATCTCTTTACCATTTTCATCACGAGCAATAGCAGTTAAGGTACCTGGTTTATAGTCAACCAACCACTCAAGATACAATTCACTTGGCTTAGCTCCCTCGTGATAAGGGCGCCCATCTTCAGTTGTTTTCTTAACAAATTCTTTCTTACCGAGGGACTCATTGTTCAAGAACAATTCTACGCTAGCGGCATTTGAGAAGGTCCGAACTGGAACCTTACCATTGACCAGCATATTACGTTCCTTGAGCGTTTCTTCAGTCCAATTCCAGTGAGGCATGATACGAACAGTTGGTTTTTCTTCGGCACTATACCATTCACTACGATAGAGATAGAAATCATTCTTAGGCAATCCTGCCGTATCAATAATACCAAAGTAAGAGCTTTTTACTGGTGTGTTATCTTGGTTATGCCATGGTGTTGGTTCACCGATATAGTCGAAACCAGTCCAGATGAACTGACCTGCATAGCCAGCACGATCACGGTCAAAAGTCCAAGATTCAGTAGCTGTTCTACCCCAGGCTACACGGTCATTCCCATAGTCTGACTGTTCATAATGACGATTTGGACGATTGTCGTGCCAGAGTAAATGAGCAGGATCAAAATAAGAATCTCGAGTTCGAGTCGCTGAAGAGGTTTCAGAACCATAAATCAACCAGTCTGGATGCGCTTTACGAACTGCATCATAATTACGCTCACCGTAGTTCATACCAACAGCATCCATGATTGCTGCTAATTCTAAGAACAAGCCTGTAGATCTACTACTGAATTTGTTTTCACCCATGGTCACATAGCGTTCTGTATCGATAGCTTTGATGACAGCTTTCAAACGCTTGGCTATTTCTAGTGAACGAGCTCCACCATCAGCCTCATCAACCTCATTACCGAGTGACCACATGATGATTGAAGGATTATTTTTATCTCGTTCAACCATGGTTCTAAGATCAAAATCAGACCATTTTTCACCCTTCTTGGCTTCTGGGTGAGTTGCATCTTGGTCAAAGAAACGTCCATAGTCATAAGTTTTCTTGCCACGATACCAAGTATCAAAGGCTTCTTCTTGGACCAAAAGTCCTAGACTTGCCGCAGCATCTAGCAACTGTGGACTTGCTGGATTGTGGGTTGTACGGATAGAGTTAACTCCCATATCTTTTAGGAGTTTTAATTTACGGTAGGTTGCCTTATAGTTTTCTTCTGCCCCCAAGGCACCGTTATCATGGTGAATACTAACTCCATGGAATTTCATTCTCTCACCATTCAGTGAGAAACCTTCTTTAGCTGTCCAGTTGAAATAACGATAACCAAAAGTATCTTCTGTTACATCAACTAGCTGCCCTTCATTATAAACCTTGGTTTTTAGAACATAGAGTTGAGGATTATAACTTTTGGTTGTCCAGAGAGTTGGTTTATTAACCAAGATCGTTTGTTTAAAGTCTGCTGTCTCATTTCCTGATAGACTCTTAGTTACAGAACGAACCAAATCTGAGACAGCCTTACCTTCCTTAGTAAAAATCTGTTGCTCCACAAATACCTTGGCTAAAGTCTTGGCAGTATTTTTGATCTTGCTTTGAATTTGTGTTTCAACATTGCCATCTTTTTGTTCAGCCAATTTTGGAGTTGTAATATGATTTCCATTTTCAGCCACTTGCACCTTGTCACGATAGCTCAGAGTCACATCACGATAGATCCCACTTCCTGAGTACCAACGACTACTTGGTTGTTTATTGGTAACTTGGACCGCAATGGTATTTTCACTGCCATCTTTATTTAAAAATTCAGTGATGTCATATGAAAAATGATTGTAACCACTTGGATAGTGACCTACAAATTTGCCATTTACATAAACCTTAGAGTCCATGTAAACTCCATCAAAATTAATACGAACGTCCTTGTCCTTGGCAGCTTCATCAACCGTGAAGGTCTTACGATACCAGGCAGTACCACCGTTTAATTGACCACCTTCATTACGAGCAGGAGACTTATGATCAAAATCAAAATAAATACTCCAGTCGTGAGGAAGATTCAACTTAGACCAGTCATGAACATCCACATCTTTCTTAGAAAAATCACCCTGAGTGTTTAGTTTAAAATACCAGTCTTTGTTGAAATTTTGTTTTCTTTCCTGTAAAAGTTGGCCTTCTTTTTCTTTCTCCTTTGTCACTTGAGGTAAGTCAGTTGCAGAAGCCTTTTCTTCCTTATCTTTGTTAGTAGTTGAAGAATCTTTCAGATCAACCTGGTCCGCATGATCCTTCAAAGCTACAGCTTTTTCAGGAGATTCTTTTGGACTCGTCGGAACATTTTCACCTACTCTTGTTTCAGTTTTTTCTAGAACTTCAACTTTGGGAGTTAAAACTTCTGATTCTTTTTCCACAGTAGTTGGTTTTGACGCTTCAGCTTTGTCCGCTAGCTCTGTTTCGGTTGAACTAACTTCCCCAGCATTTGCTTCTGTATGATCAATAGCTGAAGCTAGGTCTTCCGAAAGCTTATCTATAGGTTCAACTTGGTGGATTGACGCATCAGTAGAAACAGAACTTTCTGTCTCCGCAGCTTGCGCTACCTGAAGACCAAATATACTAGCTCCAATCATGACAGATGCCGCACCAATGGCGAATTTACGAATACTAAAATGACAACGTTTTTCAAAAAATCTCTTATCCATTAAATCCTATTTTCCTTTCTTATATATTTAGTAAGCGATTACATTATTTACTAAAAAATAAACCTCCTCCCAGAACGCCAACTAAATTTTTAGATATAAATATTGTTAACCTTAATATATCAAAATAGTAGAGAATTTTCAATAATTTGTAGAAGTTTTACTGTAATTTTATTAAAATAAGTGCAAGAAAAAACAAGTTCATTTTTTAGAACTTGTTTCTTCACTATATAAAATCAATGCTTGTATTATCTATCCAAGCTACGCAATGCAGCTTGATAAGTTTGCTCCATTAGCATAGTAATGGTCATAGGCCCAACTCCACCAGGTACAGGCGTGATATGACTAGCGATTGGCGCAACAGCCTCATAGTCAACATCTCCACAGAGCTTGCCATTTTCATCTCGGTTCATCCCCACATCAATGACAACAGCCCCAGGTTTGACAAAGTCAGCAGTCACAAACTTAGCACGGCCAATTGCTACGACAAGAATATCGGCCTTAGAAGCTACCTTAGCAAGGTTATGAGTCCGTGAGTGGGTCAAGGTTACAGTTGCATTCTTAGCCAACAGTAACTGGGCCATTGGTTTCCCAACAATATTTGAACGACCAATGACAACTGCATTTTTACCTTCTAAGTCAATCCCATACTCATGAAACATTTCCATAATCCCGGCAGGTGTTGAAGGGATCATAACTGGGTGACCAGACCAAAGACGTCCCATGTTGAGCGGATGAAAACCATCCACATCCTTCTCAGGGGCAATAGCCAATAAAACAGCTTCTTCATCGATGTGTTTTGGTAAAGGCAATTGAACCAAAATCCCATGCCAAGCTGGATCTTGATTGTATTTGGCAATCAAATCCAACAATTCCTCTTGGGTAATTGTCTCAGGAACTCGCACAACTTCACTCTGGAAACCAGCCGCAATAGCTGAGCGTTCCTTATTTCGAACGTAAACCTGACTAGCAGGATTGTCCCCAACCAAAATCACCACCAAGCCAGGAACCAATCCTGTTTCTTCTTTCAATCTCGTAGTCTTTTCAGCCAACTGCCCTTGTAACTTAGCTGCTAGAGCCTTCCCATCGATAATCTGCGTCATGTTTCATCTCTTTTCTATCAAATATGTTCTATTATATCAAAAAATGGCTTATCACTCTAACACTTCTTGACTAAGAGACCTTATAGTCTGAAACTATAAGAAAAAGCTCAGTTGCAGGACTAGTCATTCTCTTACTGGAGGATAAAGGAACTCCACAGAATAAAGATATTATTTTTTGATTCTGCATCGAAAATAATGTACAATATAAGTAAAGGAAGTCTTACAAAAAAGGAGGATAGACTTGTCAATCTTTCATAAATATATACTATTTTTTATATTTCTTATACTAGCACTATACTCTGATAAGCTTTTCAAAAAGAACCACCAAGTTTGGAAAATTATTTTCGCAGTATTAGGTATACTTACAAGCATTAGCTTCATGTTTTAACTAAAATAAAGTAGGAATCAGTTTTTTCTGATTCCTACTTTTTATTTATAACTTTAATCTAAACTGAGTAAAGAAGTTTTGCTATAACTTATCGAACTATCTACCTAAGAAAAAGTCGAAATGGATATAAATTTACAACTCTTACAAAACCTTACTCAAGAAATCCTTGGTTCTTTGTTCTTGGGTTTGTTCAAAGACTTGCTCTGGAGTTCCGTCTTCAACAACAACACCATCAGCCATAAAGATGACACGATCTGCCACCTCACGAGCAAAGCCCATTTCATGCGTTACGATAACCATGGTCATTCCTGACTGAGCAAGTTCTTGCATAACTGCTAGTACTTCTCCTACCATTTCTGGATCTAGAGCAGAAGTTGGTTCATCAAAGAGTAGGACATCTGGTTCCATGGCAAGACCACGAGCGATAGCGATCCGCTGTTGCTGACCACCTGACAAACTTTGTGGATAGGCATCTGCTTTATCTGGTAAACCAACCTTTTCCAAAAGCTCATGGGCTCTCTTCTCAGCAACTTCCTTACTTTCGCCTTTTGTCTTAATAGGAGAAAGCGTGATGTTTTCCATTACTGTCATATTTGGAAAGAGATTGAACTGTTGGAATACCATTCCCATCTTTTCACGCATGGCAAAGAGGTCGTTTTTCTTATCCGTAATGTCTACTCCTTCAAAGATAACCTTTCCTTTAGTAGCTTCTTCGAGGAGATTCATCGAACGAAGGAGGGTTGACTTCCCGCTACCTGACGGTCCGATAATGACCACTACCTCACCCTGTTTGATTTCTAGGTTAATGCCCTTGAGCACTTCATTTTTGCCAAAGTTTTTATGGAGGTCTTCAATTTTAATTAGCGTTTCTGTCATTATTTCTTATCTCCTTGTCCCATACGATTTTCAAAAGCCTTCAAAGCCATTGTCAAGATAGATGTCATAATTAAGTAGTAAAAGGCTGCAAATAAGAGTGGTGTTAAGGGCAGGTAAGTAGTTGTTGACACTGTAGTAGCTCCATTCCACAGCTCCATAACCCCAATAGCTGACAAGAGCGAGCTATCTTTGATAATGGTGATGAACTCATTCCCCAAGGCTGGTAAGATATTCTTGATTGCCTGTGGTAGAATGACATAGCGCATAGCATTTTTAGGGCGAATTCCTAGAGAATAGGCTGCTTCTAATTGCCCTTTTGGAACTGCATTAATCCCAGCTCGAACTGTCTCTGATACGTAGGCACCACTATTCATTGAAATGATGATAATCCCTGGAATTAACCGAGAAAGCTCAATCCCTAAAATCCCAAACTGAATCGTCGGTGCATCAATACTCATGAGTGCAAATGCAATCATAATCTGGACCATCATAGGTGTTCCACGGAAAATCCAGATATAAATATTGGCAATCCATGCTAGAGGTTTGATTTTTGAACGTTGAGCAAAGGCTAGGAGCACACCCAAAATTGTCCCAAAAAAGACAACCAAAACAGAAATCAAGACCGTTACGAGAGCACCATAATTAAAATATGGCAGATATTTAGGTAAAAAAGAAAAATTCATAAATCCACTACTTTCTAATTCTAACTTAAAACTTGTATGAGTATAACATGTTTTGAATAAAAATGCAATCTTTTTTCTTTTATTTTCAATAAAATTTCAAAGAAAACAGAAATAGCGAGAAATCTTAGTTTTTTCTAGTCAAGTGGATACTCTTTATGGTAAAATAGTAACGATAAGAAATGGAGGAGAATCAAAATGGAATCACATTTGGTTAGAATCATCAACCGCCTAGAAGCAATGACAAAAGATGGTGGTAACTTAAAACGTAACTTTGAGCGCGAGGGAGTTGTTGTAGCTGAAGTTGCTTTTAACCATGATGAAGAAAATGGCCCAATCTTTACACTTCGTGATGTTGAAGCTCGTGAAACATATACTTTTGACAGCATCGACTTGATTGCGATGGAAATTTACGAACTTCTATACTAATAATAGATATAAAGAGAGTGGGACAGAAATCGGTAATTCGTTAGAATTCGATTTCGTCGTCCCACCTCCGCACAGTTGAGTAGGGCTGTAAAAGCTGATGAAATCAGCGTATAAGAGCCCACTCAACCACTGCGTCTTGCTCGGCAATCCAAAGACAATTGAGAGGCTAGGACTTTTGTCCCAGCCTCTTCACTAACGAGAATCCTTTTTGTATTGCAAATAGGATTTTTTCTTATACTCAAGACTTAATTATATTTAAGCGAACTCAATGAAAATTCAAAAATTGGCTAGAAGTAGCTCTTAATTTTACTTTTAAATTAGAAAAAAACTGATGCGATCCGTAAAGAGACTAACTCAAGTGATGCTGACCTAGTTTATAAGATTTCAAAAAAATTAGCACTCTATTATCAAAAGTGCTAATACCTAATCTTTTTACTTGAATTGCCCAATAATCATGATATAATGAAACTATACAGTCATTTGACTATTTTTGACCTTTCAGATTTAGTCAGTGCTAAGAAAGAAATGAGGTGGCGGTATGCTCTGTCAAAACTGCAAAATCAATGACTCAACAATCCATCTTTATACCAATCTCAATGGTCAACAAAAGCAAATCGATCTCTGTCAAAATTGCTACAAAATTATCAAAACTGATCCTAACAATAGCTTATTTAAAGGAATTACAGATTTAAACAACCGTGATTTTGATCCCTTTGGAGACTTCTTCAACGATTTGAATAACTTTAGACCTTCTTCTAGCAATAATATTCCTCCAACCCAGTCAGGCGGCGGTTACGGAGGTAATGGTGGTTACGGCCCTCAAAATCGTGGGCCAGTTCAAACTCCTCCGCCTAGTCAAGAAAAAGGACTCTTGGAAGAATATGGTATCAATGTAACGGAGATTGCCCGTCGTGGAAATGTTGACCCTGTTATCGGTCGTGACGAGGAAATCATCCGCGTCATTGAAATTCTTAACCGTAGAACAAAAAACAATCCAGTCCTTATCGGAGAACCTGGTGTTGGTAAGACCGCTGTTGTTGAAGGCTTAGCTCAAAAAATTGTAGACGGTGATGTCCCTCATAAACTGCAAGGGAAAGAAGTTATTCGTTTAGATGTCGTTAGTCTTGTCCAAGGCACAGGTATTCGTGGTCAGTTTGAAGAACGTATGCAAAAACTCATGGAGGAAATTCGCAAACGCGATGATATCATCCTCTTCATTGACGAGATTCATGAGATTGTTGGAGCTGGTTCTGCAGGCGATGGCAATATGGATGCAGGAAATATCCTCAAACCAGCCCTAGCTCGTGGTGAACTCCAACTTGTTGGAGCTACTACTCTCAATGAATACCGCATCATCGAAAAAGATGCAGCCCTCGAGCGCCGTATGCAGCCTGTTAAGGTGGATGAACCGACAGTGGAAGAAACAATCACTATCCTCAAAGGTATTCAAAAGAAATACGAAGATTACCACCACGTTCATTATACCGATGCTGCAATCGAAGCTGCCGCTACTCTTTCTAACCGCTACATCCAAGATCGTTTCTTACCAGACAAGGCCATCGACCTTCTAGATGAAGCTGGTTCTAAAATGAATCTTACTCTAAACTTCGTCGACCCTAAGGTTATTGATCAACGCCTAATCGAAGCAGAAAATCTTAAAACTCAGGCAACTCGTGATGAAGACTTTGAAAGAGCGGCCTACTTCCGTGATCAGATTGCCAAGTATAAGGAAATGCAAAAGACCAAGGTAACCGACCAGGATACCCCAATCATCAGCGAAAAGACCATTGAACACATCATCGAACAAAAGACCAATATACCAGTTGGTGATCTCAAAGAAAAAGAACAATCTCAACTTATCAATTTAGCCAATGACCTTAAAGCCCATGTCATCGGCCAAGACGATGCTGTCGATAAAATCGCTAAAGCTATCCGTCGCAATCGTGTCGGTCTTGGTTCTCCAAATCGTCCGATCGGCAGCTTCCTCTTTGTCGGACCAACTGGGGTCGGAAAAACTGAGCTTTCCAAACAATTAGCTATCGAACTCTTTGGTTCTGCTGATAGTATGATTCGCTTTGACATGAGCGAATACATGGAAAAACACAGCGTCGCTAAACTCGTCGGTGCCCCTCCAGGCTATGTTGGCTACGATGAAGCTGGGCAACTGACTGAGAAAGTGCGTCGCAATCCTTATTCTCTCATTCTCTTAGACGAGGTAGAAAAAGCCCATCCAGACGTTATGCATATGTTTCTTCAAGTCTTGGATGATGGTCGCTTGACAGATGGTCAAGGTCGTACCGTTAGCTTCAAGGATGCCATCATTATCATGACTTCAAATGCAGGTACAGGTAAGGCAGAAGCCAGCGTTGGATTTGGTGCTGCTAGAGAAGGCCGTACCAACTCTGTTCTTGGGGAATTAGGCAACTTCTTTAGTCCAGAATTCATGAACCGTTTTGATGGTATCATTGAATTTAAAGCTCTCAGCAAGGAAAATCTCCTTCAAATCGTTGACCTCATGCTTGATGATGTCAATAAACGCCTTTCTAGCAATAACATCCACCTAGATGTTACAGATAAGGTCAAAGAAAAACTTGTAGACCTTGGCTATGATCCAAAAATGGGAGCTCGACCGCTCCGTCGTACAATCCAAGATTATATCGAAGATGCGATTACAGACTACTACCTTGAAAATCCTAGAGAGAAGGATTTCAAAGCGGTCATGACAAGCAATGGTAAGATTATCATAAAATCAAAAAATAAATTGGAAACAGTTGATTCAAATGACTAATTCCTTCATACTAAAAGAATGTTCTTACTTGACAGTAAGAGCATTCTTTAATATGATAGAAAGAAAGCGCAATCACGAAGGAGACATTTATGACAAATCCTACATTTGGAGAGAAAATCGAGGGCGTAACCTACAAGACTCGCTACGGTGTTTATGCAGTCATTCCTGATGCAAAACATGAAAAGATTATCCTCGTTCAAGCTCCAAATGGTGCTTGGTTCTTGCCAGGTGGCGAAATCGAAGAAGGTGAAGACCACTTTGAAGCTCTCAAACGAGAATTGATTGAAGAATTAGGCTTTACGGCTGAAATCGGTAGCTATTATGGTCAGGCTGACGAGTATTTTTATTCTAGCCATCGCGATACTCACTACTACAATCCAGCCTATCTCTACGAAGCAACTTCTTTCCAAGAAGTTCAAAAACCCTTGGAAGACTTCAATTATCTAGCCTGGTTCCCAATTGATGAAGCTATTGCTAACCTCAAACGTGGAAGTCATAAATGGGCTATCGAATCTTGGAAAAAACAACATCAAATTTAAGTTAACTTTCCCAATTTTTCCAAAAAGTGCTATAATAGACATAGAAACTCAGGAGGAAACCCTATGAAGCTCATCAACACTACTAATTCACACTCGCAACTTGTTAAAAGTCAGTTAGAAAGCACCGATGCAACACTTGTAGAGGTTTATTCTGCGGGTAATACAGATGTTATTTTCACCCAGGCACCGCTTCATTACGAAATCCTCATTTCAAATAAACATCGCGCTATCCGCGAAAAAGAGATGGAGAAAATCCAAGAATTTTTCTTAAATCGTAAGATTGACAAGCAAAATATCGATGAAGCTAATATCAAGACCCTCTACTCTGAAAAGCTGATTGAAATTTCAATCCCTACAAAATAAATCTTAGCCATATTAGACAGCACCCAATGAAGTTAGATATAAGAATCTAACTTCATTGGGTGCTTTTGTCTAGTCTTTTAGTCAAAAAATATAACATAGCTTTAAACCGATAGTTTTCTACTCATCACCAAAAAATTGGACATATTCCAAAAATCGTTCACATTCATGCGCCTGAAAGTTGTTTTCGTCGAAAAATAAAGGAACTTAAGCTATAATGGTTTTGGATAGACGATTAAGGAGCTTATAAATGGAAAAAATAATATATAGAAGAGCCAGGCTAGACGAATACCCAAAAATTGGAAAAGTAGTAGCCAATAGCTTTAGTGAGTATCCTTTTTTAACTCTAATTATAGATGACTTGAAGAAGCCTGACTACTATCCTGCTTTTTTAGAATTATTGGAAAGCCTTCTTACTCGCCTCTACATCAAAGAGGAAACTTGTTTAGTAGCTGAACGAGGTGGAGAAATATTAGCTGTCGCCTTATTACAACAAAATGATCTTTCTATCTTATCTTACTTGCTAAATGGAGTTATAAAACTGTTTCGTTACATTAGCCCTAGAAATTTTATGAAGTACCTTGATTTAGTAGATCGTTCCGAAGAACATTTGAAAAAATCTAATAGCTTTGACTGGTATTTGATGCTCCTTGCAGTCAATCCATCCGTTAAAGGACAAGGAGTGGGCAGTGCCTTTCTTAGAGATGCAGTTGAGCCTTATGTCAAATCCAAGGGTTGCAAGCGCTTAGGACTCATTACCAGTACAGAAAAAAATGTTTCATTCTACAAAAAGAACGAATATGTATTACTAGATTTCATGGAGTTAGAGTATGGGACTAAGTCCATTGGGAATTGGGCTTTTTTAAAGACTATCAATAAATAAAAGTAAAAGAGAGTGGGACAGAAATCGGTAATTCGTT
>NZ_KV817789.1:0-33394 GCF_001814775.1 Streptococcus sp. HMSC067H01 | reverse complement strand
TGAGAGGCTAGGACTTTTGTCCCAGCCTCTTTTAATTATTATTTAACTGCTTCTTTCAAGGCATCAACCTTGTCCAAGCGTTCCCATGGAAGATCGATATCTGTACGTCCCATATGTCCATAAGCCGCTGTTTGACGGTAGATTGGACGTTTGAGATCCAGCATTTGAATGATTCCTGCAGGACGAAGGTCAAAGATCTGACGCGCTGCTTTTTCAAGTTTACTTTCAGCTACTGTACCAGTACCAAAGGTATCGATACGAACAGATACAGGTTGAGCTACACCGATTGCGTAGGCCAATTGAACTTCTGCTTTCTTAGCAAGACCTGCAGCAACAATGTTTTTAGCAATGTAGCGAGCTGCATAAGAAGCTGAACGGTCAACCTTAGTGGCATCTTTACCAGAGAAGGCACCACCACCGTGACGTGAGTAACCACCATAAGTATCTACGATGATCTTACGACCCGTCAAACCTGAGTCCCCTTGAGGACCTCCGATAACGAAACGACCTGTTGGATTGATGAAGAATTTAGTCTCATCGTCAAGATAAGAAGCTGGAATCACTTCCTTGATAACCTTGTTAATCACATCCTCATGAATCTGTTCATTGCTCACTTCTGGATCGTGTTGAGTTGAAATAACGACTGTATCCACGCGCACTGGCTGGTCATTTTCATCGTACTCAACAGTAACTTGAGATTTAGCGTCTGGACGAAGATAGCTAATTTCACCAGACTTACGAAGTTCTGCTAAACGACGAACCAACTTGTGACTGAGTGAGATTGGAAGTGGCATGAGTTCTTCAGTTTCATCCACTGCAAAACCAAACATGAGACCTTGGTCTCCAGCTCCAATCAAGTCAAGTGGATCTTTATCAGCATTTCCACGAACTTCCAAGGCTTCATTAACACCTTGAGCGATATCTGGAGATTGCTCTACCAATGATGGATGAACTCCTACTGTTTCAGCTGAGAATCCATACTCAGTATTGGTATAACCGATCTCTGCAATGGTATCACGAACTACACGGTTAATATCTACATAAGCAGTAGTTGAAATTTCACCAAAGACATGCACTGAACCAGTATAAACAGCTGTTTCAGCAGCAACGTGGGCTTCTGGATCCTGCTCTAAAATAGCATCCAAGATAGCATCTGAAATTTGGTCTGCAATCTTATCTGGATGCCCCTCAGATACAGATTCAGACGTGAAAAGTTTACGTTCTGACATAAAAAATGTCCCCCCTTAAAAAATATTCGTTATAGAGTTACAAAGAACTGGCAGGAAGAGTACTTGCAATCAAGCCTACCACCTTATCGGGACCATATAACCTAACTATTATAACACGAATTCTAGAAAAATGCCTAGATTATTGCTTTTTTTCTCTCATTTCCCAACCAGTCTTTTTTACATGAATACAAGATCAAAAAATCTCCTAAAGCAAGAGTTAAAATCCTACTTCAAGAGATTTCATAAAAACTAATTATTTTCTAGATAAAATTCAAACCGTTCTCCGACGTATTGGCTCTTTACATACTCGAAAGCCGTCCCGTCATCAAAGTAAGAAACTTGAGTAAGCCCTAAAATTGCATGCCCCTTTTCCACTTCCAGATAATGAGCAATTTTTTCCTTGGCTAAGCGAGCATATATAGTCTGGTGAGATTTACCAATCCGATAACCATGTTTCTGTAAGGTTTGAAAGAAGTGCTTGGTTACTTCTTCTTTCTTAAAATTTTTTATAAATTTCTCAGGGATAGAAGCTACCTCGTAGACTACAGGAACTTGATCTGCATAACGAACACGTTCCATCCGGATAATATTTTCAGTGGCCTTAATCCCTAATTTTTCAACTTCTTGCTCATTAGGGATCGTTCGACGATAGGAAATCAGATGACTCGATGGTGTTTTACCCTGAGCTTTTACAATCTCCGTAAAACTAGTTGTTCCACGCATTTTTTCCTGAACACGAGTACTAGAAACAAAGGTCCCACTACCCACACGACGCTCCAAAACCCCCTCCTCGACCAAAAGGGAGATGGCTTGACGCAGAGTCATACGGCTAACTTCAAATTCCTCAGCTAAATCTCGCTCACTTGGAAGTCTTTCCCCAATTTTCCAACTTCCCTCATCAATGTCTTTCTTGATTTGGTCGTGGATTTTCATATAAGCTGGTAACATGCTTGCTCACTTCTTTTCTTTATTTTTTCCATTGTACCCTATCTCATAGGGAAAAGTCAAACTGCACTTGTTTGGTTGGTAATTCTAACCCTTTTATGATAGAATATTCAAGAAGATATTTCTTTTAAGAAAGGGAAAAGATGAGCAACATTTCAACTGATTTGCAAGATGTCGAAAAGATCATCGTACTGGACTATGGTAGCCAATACAACCAACTCATCTCACGTCGTATCCGTGAGATTGGTGTCTTTTCAGAACTAAAAAGTCACAAGATTTCGGCTGACGAAGTCCGTGCTATCAATCCTATCGGGATTGTACTTTCAGGTGGTCCAAACTCTGTTTACGAAGAAGGATCGTTTGATATTGATCCAGAGATTTTTGAACTTGGAATTCCGATTTTGGGAATCTGCTATGGTATGCAGCTATTGACTCACAAGCTTGGTGGTAAGGTTGTTCCTGCAGGCGATGCTGGTAACCGTGAATACGGTCAATCAACATTGACTCACACAGAATCAGCTCTTTTTGCGGGTACTCCAGATGAGCAACTTGTCTTGATGAGCCACGGGGATGCTGTAACGGAAATTCCTGCTGACTTTGTTCGTACTGGAACTTCTGCAGACTGTCCTTATGCATCTATTGAAAACCCTGATAAGAAAATTTACGGTATCCAATTCCACCCAGAAGTTCGCCACTCAGTTCACGGTTATGATATTTTGCGTAACTTTGCCTTAAATATCTGTGGTGCCAAAGGTGACTGGACTATGGATAACTTCATCGAGATGCAAATCAAACAAATCCGTGAAAAAGTTGGAGATAAACGTGTTCTTCTCGGACTTTCTGGTGGTGTTGACTCTTCTGTTGTTGGAGTTCTTCTCCAAAAAGCTATCGGAGATCAATTGATCTGTATCTTTGTAGACCACGGTCTTCTCCGTAAAGGTGAAGCTGATCAAGTTATGGATATGCTTGGTGGTAAGTTTGGTTTGAACATTGTCAAAGCAGATGCTGCCAAACGTTTCCTTGATAAATTGGCTGGTGTTTCTGATCCCGAACAAAAACGGAAGATTATTGGTAACGAGTTTGTTTATGTCTTTGATGACGAAGCAAGCAAATTAACAGACGTGAAATTCCTTGCTCAAGGAACTCTTTATACTGACGTGATTGAGTCCGGTACGGATACTGCTCAAACTATCAAGTCTCACCACAATGTGGGTGGACTTCCAGAAGACATGCAGTTTGAACTGATCGAGCCACTCAACACTCTTTACAAGGATGAAGTTCGTGCACTAGGTACTGAACTCGGCATGCCAGACCACATTGTATGGCGCCAACCATTCCCAGGTCCAGGTCTTGCTATTCGTGTCATGGGTGAAATCACTGAAGAGAAACTTGAAACAGTTCGCGAATCAGACGCTATCCTTCGTGAAGAAATTGCTAAAGCAGGTCTTGACCGCGATATCTGGCAATATTTCACTGTTAACACTGGCGTTCGTTCAGTAGGTGTTATGGGTGACGGTCGTACTTATGACTATACAATTGCTATCCGTGCTATCACTTCTATCGATGGTATGACAGCTGACTTCGCTAAGATCCCTTGGGAAGTTCTCCAGAAAATCTCAGTTCGTATCGTAAACGAAGTTGACCATGTTAACCGTATCGTCTATGATATTACAAGTAAACCACCTGCAACCGTTGAGTGGGAGTAAAGTTTCCTATAAAATAATAAATAATACTGCTGGAGCATGGACTACAGTGGTATTATTTTTTATAATTTCAATATTAGGAAAATTTCTCGACTCTCAACTCCTCTTTTTAAATCCTTGAAACCATGCTATAATATAGTAAGTATAAGTCCAATAAACTGACCATAAAAGTCAGCGATAAAGAATTCTTACATCATCCGTAAGTGTTATTCTACTCTGATTCATATTATAATTAAAGTAACAAAAGATGGAGGTGTTTCACATGGAAACAATTTTACGAGTAGAATCATTAAAAAAGCATTATGGAAAAGAGCCGAATATCACCAAAGCCTTGAACGGTATATCTTTTCAAGTTGTCAAAGGTGAGTTCTTAGGGATTATGGGGAGCAGTGGTTCTGGGAAAACAACTCTTCTTAACTGTCTCGCTACTATCATCAAACCAACTGACGGCTCCATTCAAATGCAAGAAAAAGATTTAGGTCAGTTAAAAGGTAGTCAGTTAGCTGATTATCGTGGCAAGGAAATTGGATACCTCTTTCAAAATTTTGAGCTTTTGGACAATCTGACAGCCAAAGAAAATATTTTACTCCCCTTGTCTTTGCACAAGGTCGATGCCAACGAAAGCAAGGTTCGGTTAGAATTGCTTTCCCAATATCTAGATATTTCTGAACTTCTGGATAAGTTCCCATCTCAATTATCAGGTGGTCAACGGCAAAGGGTAGCTGCTGCGCGTGCCTTGATTTTAGACCCTAAGATTGTATTTGCAGATGAGCCCACAGGAGCTTTGGATTCAAAAAATGCGACCATTTTGATGCAAAAATTATCTGAAATGAATCAAGTGGAAGAAACCACCATTCTCATGGTGACCCATGATTCAGTCGCTGCCAGCTTTTGCAACCGCATCTTGTTTATCCAAGACGGAAAACTATTCCATGAAATTCGACGTGATTATCCAAGAGAAAGTCAAGAAGATTTTTACCACAGAATACTAAAGGTCATGTCTGCACTGGCTGGAGGTGATGGCAATGTTTTCTAAATTAGTCTCAAGAAATAGCAAGAGGGATCGAAAGAATAATGGCTTGTATTTCAGTTCCATGGTTCTTTCTATTATCTCCTTTTACATCATCCTTTCTTTGTCCCATCAAGATGTGATGATCTTTCTCAAACAAATAGAGAGTGACGCTGTAAATAAACTCTTTAGCATGATTCCCATTCTTTATGTAGCAACCCTCTTTATTCTCTTTTTTCTAGTCTACTTCGCAAGCAGCATGCAGATGGAAAGGAGAAAACATGAATTTGGTGTCTATCTAACGCTAGGGATGCGAAGAAGCAAACTGTTCTTGCTGCTCCTACTCGAGGATTTGAGAAACAGTATCCTTGCTCTTGGAATAGGCCTTCCTATTTCCATCTTAATTTCAGAATTGATTAGCCTAATAACCGCTAAAATTGTTGGGCTAGGGATTATTGAACATCAATTTTCTCTATCTACTACAGCTCTATTCTATACAATCATCGGTTTCCTAGCCGTAAAATTAGCTGTTTTTGTCCTTTTAAGTGCAAAAACAGCCAATAAGGAAATCGGAGATCTGCTATCCTATTCTCCTTCTGGCATGAAGAAACTACTCCCCAAGGGTGTGTACCTTCTTGCTTCTGTCCTCGGAATTTTGCTTCTAGGAACAGCCTATTACTTGGGGATGAGTGGACAAGCTTGGGAAAATGTCATAACAATGGGCATCACTGTTCTCTTGGGAACTCTAGGAACTATACTACTCTTCTTTGGTATGCGTTTGTTTATAGACTTTTTGGTCAAGCTTGGAAGCAATCGAAAACTCCACACCTATAATTTTAGACAGATTCAGGAATTAGTTATCCAGCGCTCAACTATACTGGCTATCTGCTTTCTCTTAATCTTCTCTGCCTTGTGCCTCTTTGGAGCAGGTGTTGCCATTGCAAGTGGCAATTCAGGCAATCATACCCACGTTTTGGATTATACATTTAGAGATAGCAAGCAGGAAACAGATGAAAATCTTGATATGAATACAGTTAAAAAAGAGCTTGAAGCTGCTGGACTGACATCACAGTTTTCAAAGATTCTACAAATCAAAGTGGGCGAACCGAAAGAACACAAATCCGTGTCCTTTGAACAGTTCATCAAGGTATTGAAAGAGCAAAAAGACAGCAAGAACAAGGAAATTTTGCTCCATAAATTTAAACAGTCTACTACTTCCCACCTCATACCAGTTTCTGAATACAATGAGCTTAGAAAGGCTGCCAATCTCCCTCCTCTAGAATTAACAAACAAGGAAGCCTACTTGTATATGGGAAAAGATTTTCTCCCGGATGAGAATCTAGTTAACTCTGTTCTGAAAACAAATCCTCAAATCAAAGTCATGGGAAATGATGTAAAATTGATTGGAGAGGTTCAGTCTTTACCGATTGTAACGGATCGTGAAATAACCATTTCTGTAGCCCTCATAGTCCCAGATGAGACCTTTATGAGCTATACAGATGGTCGGTATTCAAATTATGTTAGTGGTATCTTGGCTCCTGAGCTGGTCAAGGAAAAAGGTCTGATGAAAGCTATCTCAGATACCAATAAAAAGCTGAATCAAAGCCCTCTTGGCTATGAAAGTTATATACAAAATATGGGAAGACAATTATTTTACATTATCTCTGCCAGCTATATCACCATCTATCTGGCTATCATCTTCCTTGTTGTCGCAAATACAATTATCGGCGTTCAGTTTTTGATGGGACAAAGACAATCCTACAGACGATACCAGACCTTAATCCATCTTGGAGCAAACTACGAAACTCTTTGTAAATCTTCAGAAAAGCAAATCAATTGGTATTTTGGTCTGCCAATAGCTCTTGCACTTATCAGTAGTAGCTTCGGAGTGAGCTCCCTCCTCACAGGAATAGTACCAGCCAGTGCAAGAATGGCCATGGGGCAGAAATTTATCACAGCCATGCTGATAATACTACTGTTAGCTGGATTTGAAGTCATCTATATAAGAATTGTAAAGAAAAATAGCAACAAGTACTTGTTGTCATTAATGGAACCCAAAAGAGATGAATAAGGTAGAATAAAATAGGAAAAGGAGGAGCCGATATGAAGCATATTCTGGTTATTGAAGATGAAGCCTTGATTCGAGATGAAATTGTCATTTTGTTAGAGAATGCGGGTTATCAAGTTGATAAATTGACTGACTTCAAAGATACAAGCCAGCAAGTATTGCAATACGATACGGATTTAATCATACTAGATTTGAATTTGCCAGGAGAAACAGGTTTCCACATTTGTAAGAATCTCAAGTCCAAACGCTCTGTGCCCATATTGGTTCTCACCTCCCGTGAACAACTGAAAGATGAGATTTACGCCCTAAAATTAGGGGCTGACGAGTACTTAACAAAACCTTTCAAGAAAGAAAGATTCTTGGCTCGTATAGAAAACATCTTGAAACGCTATGAAGGTAGACAAAATTTGCTTGAAAAAGATAATTTCCTGCTGGATAGAAATACCTATACTCTTTATATCAACGGACATTCGATTTTACTCCCTAAAAACCAAGGGAAATTGTTAGAAACCTTATTAGTGACAACTGATTCTGTCGTCACAAAAGAAGAACTAAGCATGAAACTATGGAATACAACTGAGTTCATCGATGAAAATGCCCTACAAGTAAACATTGCAAGGCTGAAAAAGATGATGAAACAGGCTGGCATTGCCCTTAAAGTCAAGTCCATCAGAGGTATTGGTTACAAGCTAGAAGAGGTAAGTCCAGATGAAACATAATCTAAAATATCTAGCTAGTTATCTGCCTTGGTTACTTGTTCTCTTAGCATTTGATTTATTTACAGCTGTCCTGCTTTGGCTTTCAGATGTGAGAATGTTTCAAGCTCTCATCCTTCTCTATATTTTAGCCACCGTCCTGCTTTTTTTCATCCTATCATTCTTACTTATAAGAAAAGAAAGAAAAAAAGCCGCTGCTTATAAATCCTTCATAGCCAATCCTAAGATCGATACTGAGCTTGAATTATTGAATCTATCAAGTGCCTCAGAGAAAGAAAGCATTGAAAAAATAGCAGATGCACTTTATCAAAAGCAGGCTCAAATAGGAAAACTCAACTCATTACTAGCCGAGTACGAGGACTATGTTGAAAAATGGGCGCATGAGATTAAACTTCCTTTATCGCTTCTTTCCCTCCTTTTAGACAATCAAAGTGACCAACTACCTGAGGATACTGCTTTTAAATTGGACTATGTGAAAAATCAAATCCAAGGAAATGTATCACAGATCCTATTCTACTACAGGGTGAAAAGTGAGAAAAATGATTTTCTATTTGAAGACCTTGACCTAGAAGAGTGTATCCAGGATCTTTTGGAGAACTTTGATCCCTTGCTCAAAGAAAAGAATTTTACGATTAAGTTAGAAAACATACAAGGAATCTGCTATACCGATCAACGCAGTTTTGGATTTATCCTGTCTCAAATACTAGCCAACGCCCTTAAATATAGCTCTGACAAACCAGAACTCAAGATTTCTATGTCAAGTGACAAGGGGCGCAAAACCCTGATTATTAGGGATAATGGGTGTGGAGTTAAATCTTGCGACCTCCCTCATATCTTTGAAAAAGGATTTACAGGTGATTCAGGAGAGACAAGGAAAAAATCAACAGGCATGGGTCTCTATCTTGTCAAACAATTAGCAGATGCTTTAAAAATTGACATCGTAGTAAAATCCGAATGGATGCATGGATTTGAAATCTCTCTTTCTATTTCGTAATTTTTCGATTAAGAAAATTGCCTAGTCATAGAAAGCACATATTTTATACCAAAAAGTAAAGCTGTACTGCCCCCAAAAAGTTAGACAAATAATTTAAGTAAAGGATTTAGTTCTGTATTGCACAGGACTGAGTCCTTTTAGTTTTACCTTAATTCGTTTGTTGTTTTAGTTCTGGAGAATAATAATGATTCATCCCTTTCTTGACAATATCTATGCCATAACGGTCAATTAATTTCATCATGTACTTTAGACCAGAAACATCCACACCAAATCTT
Organism: Streptococcus sp. HMSC067H01; assembly: GCF_001814775.1. Taxonomy (GTDB): domain Bacteria; phylum Bacillota; class Bacilli; order Lactobacillales; family Streptococcaceae; genus Streptococcus. The sequence goes on along the minus strand of NZ_KV817789.1, from coordinate 24,455 downwards.
TTCGAAAGCTGTTTGAAGCTTTGTCCTTGCTTTCTTAGTTCATAAATCTGAACTTTATCTTCATAATTCAATTTCATAATAAAACACCCCAAAAGTTAGATTTTTTCTGTCTAACTTTTGGGGTGCAGTTCAAATTTCTGATGGGATTTTAATATTTCATGATGATTCTTACCAGAAAAACTTTCGATAAATTCTAGCAATCGTTAAAAAGATAGCATAAAGTACGCCTAAGATAGTTAAAACTATTTTTCCAGTAGTCACTTCTGAACCAATAATCAATATATGAAAGAGAGGAGCGAGACCAGTACACACATATATCAAATATACAATAACATTTATTTCACCAATCCCAGCAATAAAGTCTTTCATTTTTATTTTTATTTTCATTTACCTTCTCCAATAATCTACTTTTAATTTAAGTATATTATAAACTTCAGAAATTTAAAAGAATGATCTGATTAAATTTTAAGTTTTTAACATCATCTACTTATGAATTCTGACAATCCCGATTTAGAACTATACAAAAACAGTAAAACCGACTTGGTTCTACTGTCTTATTCTTAAAATGTTTGACGTTTAGCTTTACGTTCTGCACGGCCACGGGCACGACTTTCTGCACGCTTGGTTTTACGGCGTTTTTCATCGACGGCCCACTGGATTTTTTTCTTATAACCTGGTTTGACTTTTTTCTTTTTCTTTTTAACCAAGCCAATCATTTCGATGTCCAGTTTTTCCTGTTTCTTCTCACGATTAGCACGGCGGTCACGGTCATAAGTATCTTGGAACTCTCCGTCTTTAACCATCTTAGGAGTAAACTTGATTCCTAGTTTTTCCAACTCACGAATATCTGAGTCATCACTAGGCTGGTAAAGTGTAATGGCTGTTCCTGGTAAGCCATTACGTCCAGTTCGTCCGACACGGTGGACAAAGAAGGACAAGTCTTGTGGAATAGCATCATTAATAACATGACTGACACCTTCGATGTCAATCCCACGCGCAGCTAAGTCAGTTGCTACGATATACTCAAAATCAAGATTTTTGACCTGATTCATGATCCGTTTACGTTCACGAGGAGCAATATCCCCATGAATCTTAGCCACCTTTAAGCCTTGAGCTGTTAGGTAGGTATGCAATTCATCCGCACGAGTTTTTGTATTGACAAAAATCATGGCTAGATAAGGTTGCATGACTTGAGTCAACTCATAAATCTGAGCATTCTTATCACGACCCTTGGTCGAAATCAACCAGTTGTCAATCGTGTCAGAAATAACTGTTTTGGTCTTGATTTTTTCCATGACAGGATTTGACAAGTATTTTTTCAAGAATGGTTGCAGTTTTTGTGGGATGGTTGCTGAAAAGACCATAAACTGTAAGTCTTTCGGAAGACTTCCTGCAATCTTATCAACCGTCTCTAGGAATCCCATATCCAAGGTCATATCAGCTTCATCGACTACAAAAGTCTTTGCCTTGTGAATAGCGAGGTCACCAGACTTGACCAAATCATAGATACGACCTGGCGTCCCGATAACAATATGGGGCTGGTTGCTTGCCAGTTTGTCAATTTGGCGAGCTTTATCTGTACCACCAACATAGTTCACAACACGAATCTCTACTTCTGAGTGTCCTGCAATTTGACGAGCAGCTTGATAAATCTGCGTTGCCAACTCACGGCTAGGAGCTGTGATAACTGCCTGCACGCTATCGCTCTCTTCATCCAACTGTTGGAAAATTGGAAGCAAGAAAGTATGAGTCTTTCCAGAACCTGTTTTTGATTCACCAACCAAGTCACGACCTGCCAAGACAATAGGAATCAACTTATCTTGCACCTCTGTTGGAGTGGTAAACTTCAACTCCTCCAAGGTTTCCTCTATATATTTTTTAAACTTAAATTTCGTAAATGACATAATATCCTCGATTCTATCTATCTACTCATTATACCACATTTTGATGCATTTCAGTTAAACTTTCATTTTAGATAAACCCACGAAAATTTCAAAATATAGACAAATAAAGACAAGAAAAATACTCTCTGTCCATTATAAACAGAGAGTATCGCTTTTTTATTTAAGCTCCCATTCCTTCATTAGCCAATCACAAAAATGTTGATAGCGTTGGTCGAGAGCTTCATGATGCCCATATGCATCAAAGGTGGAATATGTTGAGGGAACTGCTTCTGAAATCAGATCATGAAGTTCCCTTGCAAAAAGAGGAGCCTTAGACAGGCGGTTGAAATGATTGGAACCTTCTGTCTGACCATTTTGCAGATAAATAAGGCTTTGGCTCTGTATCAGGTCATGTTCCCTGCAAAAGTCTATAAATTCTGGATACCAGAAAGAACCACAGATAGAAAAGATACAGGTCGCAGGAAGATGGCTACTATAGAGACTATAAACAGCAGCAAGCCCCCCCAGTGAATAGCCTCCATAAGCAATCCTGCTTTCATCTATCAAGTAGTCTTTTTTTAGAGCTGTTAGAATTCCTTGAAAGAGCTTTTGATGGTAGGCATCTACCTTTCCACCAAAATCTGGAGCCCCTTCTTTCAAAGAACTAGCTTTCCAAGGTGTAAAGTCATCCAGACGATTTTCTGGAATCAAACCCACCAAAATTACAGATTGAGATAGGTCTGACAAATAGTCCAATTGTCCGTCATTTAAAAGAATCATTGGGTAGGCTTGTTGAGGATCATAGTTTGAAGGAAGACTGACCCTAACTCGAATCCCTTCCCAGTTAAACTCCTTATTTCTTGATAAAGTCATTGATTTTCTCAAGGGAATCAATCACTGCAGGACCGTAATCCATCAGCTCATCGTAAGAGATAGTCATGATTTTTTGATTTTTGATTGCTGGGACATTTTCCAAAACAGCATTTGCCTTCATCAAATCCACTGCTTTTTCATCTAACTTTTGATTGCGGTCACTAGTTACATAGATAATCAACTCTGGATCCATTGATACTAGATTTTCCAGGGTCAAGCCAGAAGTTCCTGTTGCGACATTTGTATAACCAAGTTGGTTAAGCAAACTTTCTTGAAGGGCTGACTTGTAGGCACCAAAGGTTTCGTCATTGTAGGCCACCATAATCAGAGCTTTTTTCTTTTCACCCTGTGTTTCTGGGTTGGCTTTTTTAACCGCATCGATTTTAGCTTGTAATTGCTCGGCATATTGGTTAGCCTTGTCTTGGACATTGAAAATGGTACCAAGATTCTTCACATCTTCTACGATATTTCCTAAATCCTGTTGGATATTTGATAGTGAGGCTTTTTGCGTATAAACAGGGATTTTGTTTTCATTCCAAGCACTAATGGTTCCCATTGACTTTTCAGAAAACATCATGTTGCGGCCCATCAAGGCATCTGGTTCATAAGAAAGAACTGTTTCTTGTGAGACTGATTTTTTATCACCAATATGAGGGATGGCTTCAATTGCTTCCTTGTATTTACCAGTTACGGCATTATCAGGATTGAGCATACCGGCAATTTTATCCTTCAAACCAAGTTCAAGTAGAATTTCAGTTGTTGAAAGATTGTTAGTGATGACCTTTTCAGGAGCCTTTTCAAAGACTTGTTCGACTTCATTTCCTTTAGCATCATAAGTTTTGATAGTTACAGGGTAGCTGGTTTCTGTATTAGCTTTTTGACTAGCTTCTGTTGTAGCTGGTGCAGATGATGTTTCTTTAGATGCGTTACCACAAGCTACCAAAGATAAGGTAGCTACTGTTACAAGTAAAATACTAAGTGTTTTTTTCATGTTTTTATTTTCCTTTTTAATTTTTATAAATAGTGAATCATGGCTTGCTGATCTTCTGTCCAAGTAATCTTACTTTGAACGCCATAGACAGCCTGCAAAGACTCGGGTGTGATGGTCTCTTTTGGAGTCCCTTGGTAAACAATTTCTCCTTCTTTCATCAGATAGAGATAGTCTGAATAACGACAAGCCAGCTGAATATCGTGTAATACTGCTAGTACATTGATATTGAGATGGTTGACAATGGTTAACAAGTCTAGCTGGTACTTGATATCCAAATGATTGGTCGGTTCGTCTAAGAGCAGGAGAGTCGGTTCTTGGGCCAAGGCGCGTGCCAACAAAACCCGCTGCTTCTCTCCTCCTGACAGAGAAGAGTAGAGGCGATTTCTTTTCTCGAACATATCTACCTTGATCAGAGCATCCTCAACCAAGGCAAAGTCTTTTTCTTTTTCCTTCTGTAAGAAAGCAAGATGGGGTGTTCTGCCCAGCATAACGATTTCTTCAACCGTACAATCAAACTGGAGTTGATTGAACTGAGTGATGACGGCCATCTGTTTTGCCGTTTCCTTAACGCTCATTTGTTCCAGTGGTTTCCCATCTAGAGAAATCAAGCCTTGATCAGGTTTTTCCTGTCGATAGAGAAGTTTCAACAAGCTAGTCTTCCCACTGCCATTGGGTCCCAAAATAGTATGAAATTGCTTTCCCTCCAGTTTGAGTGAGACTCCTTTGAGAATCTTTTTTTCTCCGATTCCAAAGTGGATATCTTTGCACATTAAATCCATATCAGACCTTCACCTCCCTTCGTCTACTTCCAACCATATAGATAAAGAAAGGTGCACCTACTAAGGCTGTGAAAATACCAATCGGCAGCTCAGCATTTTGTATCAAAACACGAGCAAGGACATCTGCCCAGACAACAAAGAGAGCGCCAAGTAAAGTAGCAATCGGAAAAAGTCTTCTGTAGTTTGTACCAACCAAGCTTCTTGCCAAATGAGGTGTAATCAGACCGACAAAACCAATAATCCCACAGGTCGATACCAAGATAGCTGTCAGCACAGCCACAATCGTCACATAGAGATACCAATAAAAACGTAGGGGAATTCCCAAGGTCAAGGCTGCCTCATCTCCCATCATCATGGCATTAAAAACACGATATTGGGTAGAGAAAAACAAAAAGGCTATTCCCACGACTACTGCTGGCAAGGTTAAGTGAGCCCAGGAAGTCCCCGCTAAAGAACCCATGGTCCAAAACTTGATGGTCATGACACTGTCAGCATTAGCGCCAATTGAGATAATAAAATTTGAAAAAGCCAAAAAGAGTGCATTGACCACCGTCCCTGATAAAATGAGACTTGAAGTTGTCATCCTGCCTTGCATGGAAGCAATCAGAAGGACTGCAAGTGTTGCTAAAATCGCTCCAAGGAAAGAGCCTAGACCAATCATAACTTTAAAGCCAAGAATGATACTCAAAGTCGCACCAAAGGTTGCCCCAGCAGAAATTCCTAACACATAGGGCTCTGCGATTGGATTATTGACTGTTGACTGCATGACACTACCACACATAGATAGGCCTGCCCCCACAATCAATCCAAGAAAAACCCGTGGCAATCTCATATTCCAAACAATAGCAAGCGTAGACTTTGAAATGTCTCCTATCTCAAGAGGAGCCCCTAACTGATTCAAAATTATCCGATAGGTATCACTCAAGCTAATCTGAACAGACCCCATAGAAACAGCTAAAAATAGAGAGAGTCCCAAAGCTCCTAACAGGATAGCTAGTAAAAAACAATATCTCAGGTTTTGATGGTTTCCATAAAATTTGGAAAGCATGAACCCCTCCTTTAACCAAGATTAAAAATTTTGACAATTTTAATAAACAGTATACCACATTTCTAAATCATGAGCAAGACTAGAAAAATGCACACAAAAAAGCCCTCTGAAAATCAGAGAGCTGATTTGAGCTCGGGCTAAAATCCTAGTAAACTAAAAAATCTCCACGGTCAGAAAAGTCTCTATCGTGCCATTTTCATACATGATGTATAGTCCAAGTAGAATGAATACTAAGGGCACAATGATTCGCTCATATTTTTCAATTGTCTCGGATATTAACGGCATAGAGGATAGCACACGACTAAGCTCGCATAAGATAATTATGCCGATTACAAACACAAGCAAGGCCACGAGGGTCTGTGACCAATCTAACGAAGCAAAATAAGGTATATAGATACCTAAATTATCTCCGCCAGACGCAATTGTCAGCAATGTAACTGTCCAAAACAGTTGATTTGCCTTGCTTTGTTCTAATCTTTCAATAATTTCTTCCTCTTCTTCCTCACCTTCTCCAACAATTGCAAAGCGAATCCCTAAATAGATAGGGATTAAACCAAGCGATCCAACCATCCATTCTTCAGGCACGAAATTAACGACATAAGCAGCAACTAAACTCGCCCCTACAAGTAAGCCTGTGCCTAGATATTGCCCCGCATAAATATGCCATTTTTGTTTATTCTGTGATAGCTGTGCAAATAAAATAAATAAAATAATTAAATAATCGATACTGGTGGAAATATAAACACCAATAGCAGATATGATTGTCTGTCCCATAAAAACCTCCTGTATTAGTCAGTAATAAATCAGCAGATTTTAGGAGAGCACAGACACATTAATTTAGCTATCGCTAATGGGTAATGTCGAACGTAGGAAAGCATTTTACTCCTCCTCAAAACGTAGTTACAAAGTAATTTCTAACTGGAATTCGGTGACTACTTCCATGTAAAGTATAACATACTATACTTTACTTCGTAAAGTGTGGGCTCTCCGAGGGTCTTGCAGACTACTACCATTTGAGGTTTTTGTAGTCTCCAAAATTGTGGCCGATAAAACTTTCTTTACAGTCCTTTTTAAGTCTCCTGTGTTTTTGTAGTCTCCAAAATTGTGGCCGATAAAATCTCAATAAAAAAGCTCCCTGAAGTCAGAGAGCTTGATTCTTGCTGGATAAAACGTTTATAGACTAGACGGCAAGCCGAAAATTGTACTGATGGTACATCGAGGCGAAGCCAACGAAGTATAGAAACGTTTTAGACGCAAGATTAGCGACGAAGTCCTAGAGAGTTGATTAACTCACGGTAACGGTTAACGTCGTTTTTACGCAAGTATGCAAGCAAGTTACGACGGCGACCGATTTTCTTCATCAATCCACGGTAAGTAGCGTGGTCTTTTTTGTGTTGTTTGATGTGTTCGTTAAGGTGGTTGATTTCCCAAGTAAGGACAGCAACTTGAACCTCTACTGAACCTGTATCACCTTCGTGACGTGCATATTGTGCAATGATTTCATTTTTTTTCTCTTTTGAGATTGCCATGATGTTTCTCCTTTTTATTTGGCTTCATCCGAGTGACAGGTTGGCATGCCTGTAACCAAGAAGAAGTTATTTGTCTTTACGACATTTCCTATTCTACCAATAACTAAGTTCTTTGTCAACTGATTTACTATTCTTACCGCAAAAGTGCTATAATAGTTATAGGAAGGATATCTAAGTAGACATCTTGAAAAGAGAGGTGATTACCATGCGTAAATTCCCGCAATATCTCCCCTACTATCTGGTCGTATTTTTCTTTTATTGTCCACTTTATGAGCTGTTATTATGGACTATTACTGAAAACTATATCTTGAAGGAGCTCACCATCGGCAACGTTATTATCTTCTCTCCACTGGTGACTTTCATAGTATCACTATTCTACTCTTATCGTTTCAAGTTCTCAGTTTGGTGGTTAATTGGCGTTGGCTTGCTCTTTTGCTTTACCATCATTACTTTCGGAGAATTTATCCTTCTCTACTTCCTAGCCTATGAAATCTTTGCCCTCGCGGGTATGGCTGTCGGTGTCGCTATTAAGAATCTAGTGCAAAAACTGAAAAACAAAAAACTTTCACAAAATCCTTGAAAAATCTCACAATCATGCTATAATAATGCATAGAGACAAGTCACTTAGCCCCTTTCTACCAGAGAGTGCGTGGTTGCTGAGAACGCATAGGAAGACTATACTGATACTACTCTACTGACTTTTATGCAAACATAAAACGGTGGCCACGTTAGAGCCAATCAGAGGTGTCCCTCTTTTTTGAGGAACATAAATGAAGGTGGAACCACGTTGCGACGTCCTTTTTAGGATGTCGCTTTTTGTTTTTCTTGATTTAAGACTGCAAAATAGGGAAACACTTCTACTTTAGAAATAATGGATAACCAATATAAGGAGAAAATCATGATTCAAATTACTTTCCCAGATGGCGCTGTTCGTGAATTCGAATCTGGCGTTACAACTTTTGAAATTGCCCAATCTATCAGCAATTCCCTAGCGAAAAAAGCTCTTGCTGGTAAATTTAACGGCAAACTCATCGATACTACTCGTGCTATCACTGAAGACGGAAGCATCGAAATCGTAACACCTGATCATGAAGACGCTCTTCCAATCTTGCGTCACTCAGCGGCCCACTTATTTGCCCAAGCTGCTCGTCGCCTATTCCCAGACATTCACTTGGGTGTTGGTCCAGCTATCGAAGATGGTTTCTACTACGATACAGACAACCAAGCGGGTCAAATCTCTAACGAAGACCTTCCTCGTATCGAAGAAGAAATGAAGAAAATCGTGAAAGAAAACTTCCCATCTATTCGTGAGGAAGTGACTAAAGATGAAGCGCGTGAAATTTTCAAAAATGATCCATACAAGTTGGAATTGATTGAAGAACACTCAGAAGATGAGGGCGGTTTGACTATCTACCGTCAAGGTGAATATGTAGACCTTTGCCGTGGCCCACACGTCCCATCAACAGGTCGCATCCAAATCTTCCACCTTCTCAACGTAGCTGGTGCTTACTGGCGTGGAAATAGCGACAATGCCATGATGCAACGGATCTACGGTACAGCTTGGTTTGACAAGAAAGACTTGAAGAACTACCTTCAAATGCGTGAAGAAGCTAAGGAACGTGACCACCGTAAACTTGGTAAAGAATTGGATCTCTTTATGATTTCTCAAGAAGTTGGTCAAGGACTTCCATTCTGGTTGCCAAATGGAGCGACTATCCGTCGTGAATTGGAACGCTACATCGTCGACAAGGAGTTGGCTTCTGGCTACCAACATGTTTACACTCCACCACTTGCTTCTGTAGAACTTTACAAGACTTCAGGTCACTGGGATCATTACCAAGAAGATATGTTCCCAACTATGGATATGGGAGATGGGGAAGAATTCGTTCTTCGTCCAATGAACTGCCCACACCACATTCAAGTCTTCAAACACCATGTTCACTCATACCGTGAATTGCCAATCCGTATCGCCGAAATCGGTATGATGCACCGCTATGAAAAATCTGGTGCTCTCACAGGGCTTCAACGTGTACGTGAAATGTCACTTAATGATGGTCATACTTTCGTAACACCTGAACAAATCAAAGATGAGTTCCAACGTACGCTTCAATTGATTATCGATGTTTACGAAGATTTCAACTTGACTGACTATCGTTTCCGTTTGTCATATCGTGATCCTCAAGATACTCACAAATATTTTGATAATGATGAAATGTGGGAAAATGCTCAACGTATGTTGAAATCAGCTATGGATGACATGGGACTTGACTACTTTGAAGCTGAAGGGGAAGCAGCCTTCTACGGACCAAAATTGGATATTCAAGTTAAGACCGCTCTTGGCAAAGAAGAAACTCTTTCTACTATCCAACTTGACTTCTTGCTTCCAGAACGCTTCGACCTTAAATACATCGGAGCTGATGGTGAAGAACACCGTCCAGTTATGATTCACCGTGGGGTTATCTCAACTATGGAACGCTTCACAGCTATCTTGATTGAGAACTACAAGGGTGCCTTCCCAACATGGCTGGCGCCACACCAAGTAACCCTCATCCCAGTATCTAACGAGAAACACGTTGACTACGCTTGGGAAGTGGCTAAGAAGCTCCGTGACCGTGGTGTCCGTGCTGATGTGGACGAACGCAATGAAAAAATGCAGTTCAAGATCCGTGCATCACAAACTAGCAAGATTCCTTACCAATTGATCGTTGGTGACAAGGAAATGGAAGATGGAACTGTCAACGTTCGTCGCTATGGACAAAAAGAAACGAACACTGTGTCAGTAGAGGAGTTTGTAGCAGCTATCCTAGCTGATATCGCCAACAAATCACGTGTTGAGAAATAAAACGATCACAGTCTGAGAAACATTTTTCAGTAAGAAAAAGCAACAACTGAAATAGTTGTTGCTTTTTTATATTTTGATTAAGCTGAGCTAGTAGTGATTGGTCAAACCACCACAAATGATATTCTCATCAACAATCCTTTCTATCCATTAACTTTTGGATATAGGATATCCTCCCAAGATTTGCTTCCATGAGTTAGATAAGTTGACTATCCTTAGTCCTTGTCTGCCTCAATTTCTTTTACGATGTCATCTTGTGAATCTTTTTCAGAGAGTTTTTGATCGATATACTTGTCAATGTTTTCGTAAAATTCCTTAATCGTCTCACTATCTAATTTTGCTGAATTATGGAATTGCTTGACTTTCAATTGAACAGATTGAATACCGTAAGAGGCTTGTTTTTGGTGGAGTGTTTCTAATTCTTCTTCTGAAATCGGATCTCCAACAACCGTCAAGACCAATTCATTGTTACTTGACTTGTAGACTTGATTAATAACCGTATAATTGGCGAACTCTTTTCCTACAAACTGTTTGATCCCTTCTTTGCGCGCTTGTTCTATTGTCAGAGTAACTGCCGAATAGCTAGCTGGAAGAATCAACAATACAATCAAAGAAATCAAGCCAATTCTCATTTTAATGCTCAGCTCTTTAAATGAAGTTAAAGGAGATTTTCTCATCAAAATTCTTGTTCCAACAATGTTGGCTAGCATGATAAAGACACAGTTGATCAAGAAAAGATAGAGAGCCCCCAATAAAAATCGTACATTCCCATTAGCTAAACCATAGCCAGCAGTGCAGATAGGTGGCATCAGAGCTGTTGCGATGGCTACTCCTGGTACGATATTGTTTGCTTCTTTTTTCCTTGAACCGATCACACCAGCAATCCCACCAGCAATAGCAATGAGAACATCCCAAATGGTTGGAGAGGTTCGTGCGATCAACTCGCTACTTGCATAAGATAAGGGAGACATCCAGAAATACAAAGTCGAGACAAGCAAACTGACCAATACTTGAGTCAATAAAACCTCTAGAGATTGCTTGATTAAACGTGTATCAAAAATAGCTAAACCGAATCCCAGTCCAACAATCGGTGTCATTAGAGGGGAAATCAGCATGGCTCCAATAACGACAGCTGTTGAATTCATATTTAGACCTATAGAGGCAATAAAAATTGCACACATCAAAATCGCTGTATCTCTTAATCGAACATGAAGGTCATCATATAGTTTCTCGCGGAATTCCCGTGTTGAATAATTGGCAGTCATTTGTCCTCTCCTCTTTCCTTATTTAAATCGGTATAATAATTAATAATAACAGCTGATAAACAGCCAAAAAATATGAGCCCATAAATCGTCAAGAAGACACTGGTAATCCTTCCAATCAAGGTCACAGCTAGGAGATCCCCGTAGCCGACAGTCGTCGAAGTCACAAAAGCATACCAAAGACCGTCTCCGTAATTTGTGATAGCAGGTTCAACTAGGAAAAGCACGCCTCCTGACCCAAAAACAAAGGTCACAAAACTCAGAGCAAACCGAGTAAAACCCGTAACCTGTATAATATGCCATAACATTTTTAAACGTCTCATTTGTTCTCCTTATTCATACTAGCTCCTGACCGAGCCGTTTTTTCCAATAATCAAAGTGAAGATAGGACATGATCTCCATCAGAGAAAGATAGACAAACTGATAGATCTGATTTAAGCTGATTATCAACTGATATTGTTTGAAAAATGACTGGAAGAAAGACCAGATATGACTGTCTTGAATCAGTCCCTTCTTAACATTATATCAAAAATTTTACAGTCTTTCTCTGAAGAAATCAATTAATTTAAAAGATAGAGAAAGGAAGAAATTTTTGTATCCTTATCCGAAGAAGAAAAACGATATCTCCTCTGAAAGTGAATACCGTTTTAATGTTTAAACATGATGAGTTTGTAGCAGCAATCCTAGTTGATATCGCCAACAAATCACGTGTTGAGAAATAAGAGATAAAATCTGGTACAAAATCCCAGCTACTAAAAAAGAGGCTGGGACAAAAGTCCTAGCCTCTCAATTGTCTTTGGATTGTCGAGCAAGACGCAGTGGTTGAGTAGGTGGGACAACGAAATCGAATTCTAATGAATTAACGATTTCTGTCCCACTCTCTTTTTTGATGCTTCTGTTTTTACATTTGAACAATTCTACGATAGCTTCTTGAAGTAATCATAAAGATAAGTACGTAGATGAGGGCAAAGATACCACAAATAGAAAGTGTTACACTTAACATCATAGCTGTATCTACTACCCCAATGACCTTAAGAATCAAACTTAACATATGATAGGCAAAAGCTAAGTGTAGGAAAGCAAAGATTACAGGGAGGAAGAAAACAGTCAAGACCTGCTTGTTAATGGTTTGTTTGATTTGTTTTTGATCCAAGCCCACTTTTTGCAGGATGACAAAGCGTTCACGATCCTCATAACCTTCTGAGATTTGTTTATAGTAGATAACGAGTACAGTTCCAATCATAAAGATGATAGAGAGGAAAATACCAATAAAGAGAACTCCTCCAAAGAGAGCATTCATTTGGGCAATTGCGTCACTTGCAGTGCCTCCACCATAAACCATGCCGTCTTCATTTTTGAGATTATGACTAAAATTATTTACAAACTCCTCAAAATCATCAGATAGCTTTAACTGTTCCTCTAGACTAGCTGTTACATCCATACCACCGTAGAACTGAGGATAGACAGCAGAATCTTGGTATTTATCTAAAAAGCTTTGAAGATCTGGTACAACAAGGTAGTTATAATCTGAAATCAAAAGAACATACTGGTTTGAAACATGATTGATGACAAAATCTTGCTGGATTGCTTCCTTGATTGTATAGTTCTGATTGTTCAGACTAAATGCTTTCTGATTTTTAAGTTGGTCATTTCGAGCCCAAAGTCCTACTTCGTTACCAGTAAGGTTCAGCTTTTGTCCAGTCATTTTTTCATAATCTTTTTGATCAAAAACCAGGAAGACTGTCTTAGGCATGACATTGTTTTGCCCTTTTTCAAAGGTGGTTAATTTGGTCCCCTCTTGACTCGAAAGACCGAAACTTGCATAATTGAGGACGTCCTTATTGCTGATGGTTAGGTTCTTTTCGCTAGCGTATTGAGTCAAAAGCTTGTCTAAATCCTCAACTTCTACATGTTGTCCCTTAACATCAAAATCGTGAGGATACATGAGTTTTTTCATATTCTCAGATCCGTTGTAGATACTAGTAGCTGCAGACATAGTAATCAAAACCATGGTTGAAAGGATGGCAATGGTTGCTAAACCGACAGCATTTTTCTTCATACGAAAGATGAGGTTAGAAACAGATATGAGGTTGTTGGGTTGGTAGTAATATCTCTTGTTTTTCTTGAGCAACTGTAAGAAAACTGTAATCCCAGCATTGAATAAGAGATAGGTCCCTACAATAACTAACATAACCGCAATAAAGAAAGTAGCGACAGCTTTGAAAGCATCTGTTACGCTTAGTGCTAGGTAGTAGCCACTTCCTAGAGCTATTAGCCCTACAAGTGTCTGAAGAACTAGGAAACGCCCCTTCTTCTCACCCTTCGCTTTTTCTCTAGAAAGCTGGAGAGCATCCATACGGATAATGCGTACAGCGTTCAGGAAAACGATGACTAAAAAGATAAAACCGAATACCAGAAGGATTGAAAGCACTACGGACCATTGGAAAGTTGCAACTAGCTCCACCTTCATCTTTGCAAGTTTAAGTAGTAAAGCGAAAATCAGATTATCAAAGAGGGCACCAATTCCAATCCCGGCAGTGACTGTTACTAGCCCAAATATCAAGAGTTCCTTAAAGGTCATACCAATTAAATGGCGCTTTTCTAAGCCCAACATGCCATATACACCCAGTTCTTTGGAGCGATTTTTCATGACAAAACTGTTGGCATAAAGCACGATAATGGCAGATGCAAGTGTCACAACGACAAGCCCTAGTTGTAGGGTAAATTGTATAGCAGATGCACCACGTAAATCCACAATTTTAGGATTAAAGGCTAGAGAGTAAAAGAGATAGCTAATTGTGACTGCCAAAATGACAGACAAAGCAAACGGATAATAGAGTTTGCGGTTTTTAATTAAGTTGGATATGGCCAACTTATTGGTTAATCGAAACATACTAGTTCACCTCACTTGCCATAACAGTCAAGGTGTCAGAGATTTCTTGGAACATCTGACGATCCGTCTTTTCACCACGGTAGATTTGATTATAGAGAATACCGTCCTTGATGAAAAGAACACGTTTTGCACGGCTAGCCGCAGCTGTTGAGTGGGTCACCATGAGAATGGTTTGCCCTTGCTCGTTGATCTGATCAAAGATATCAAGGAGGGCTGCAGATGATTTAGAGTCTAGGGCACCAGTTGGCTCGTCCGCAAGAAGAATTTCTGGTTCTGTGATGATAGCCCGTGCAACTGCTACCCTTTGTTTTTGCCCTCCAGAGATTTCATAAGGGTACTTCTCCTGCAATTGATTGATGCCAAGATTTTCGGCCGTCACGACCAATTTTTTCATCATTTCTGTAATAGGCTTTCTAGACAATACCAAAGGGAGTAAGATATTGTCTTTAACAGAAAGCGTATCTAACAAATTGAAGTCTTGGAAGACAAAGCCTAACTTTTCACGACGGAAGCTTGATGCTTCAGAATTTTTAATGGTAGCTGTGTCAGTTCCATTTAGGAAGACCTGGCCACGCGTTGGCTTGTCAAGCATAGCAAGAATATTGAGCAGAGTAGATTTTCCAGATCCAGACTCACCCATGATAGCGACGTAGTCGCCTTTTTCAACGGTAAAGTGAATATCTTTCAGGGCTTCTACTTGGTTACCTTGAAAGCGAGTTTTATAAATCTTTTGAACGTGTTTTACATCTAATAGTGTCATTTTAACTTCTCCTTTTTAATATCCCATTAATTGAAACTGAGCTTGCATCATTTCGATGCCGATTTGAACTCGCTCGATATCCTTTGGACTCGGCTTACTTGTATGTTTCTTTTGTAAAATTGTTTTCATGGTTCCTCTCCTTTTTCTTTATGCTCTAAGTTTACTCCAAAAAAAGATGGCTTGCCATAACATAACCTTACAAAAGAGGCCTTTAATCTTACATTTTTGTAAGATTAAACTATTTTATACTCAATGAAAATCAAAGAGCAAACTAGGAAGCTAGCCGCAGGCTGTACTTGAGTACGGCAAGGCGAAGCTGACGTGGTTTGAATTTGATTTTCGAAGAGTATTATCTGATTGGAGCCTTTTTTCTCACTATATCAAGGTCTAAAGAAGAGCTTGAAAGGTTTCTTCCAAGCTCTTCACAATTCTTTTCATTCAATCAGTAAATTCACTTCAGAGAACTTAATCCTCACAGTTGTTCCTTGCCCAAGTTCGGATTCTATTTGAATCTGATGTCCTAATTCTTGGCTGATTTTCTGGGTTAGATAGAGCCCAAGTCCAGATGACTGCTGGGTCATTCGACCATTATATCCTGAAAATCCACGTTCAAAGACTCGCAACCGATCACTGTTTTTGATACCAATACCAGTATCTTTTATGCAAAGGTCTGAACCTTCCATGTAGATTTCAATTCCACCTTCATTAGTATACTTGAGACTATTTGAAAGGATTTGTTCAATGACCACCAACAACCATTTTTTATCCGTCACAATCCTTCTGTCCAAGTCATGCATATTAATACTTAGGTTTTTCTGGATAAAGAAAATGGCATATTTGCGAATGACTTCCTTGACCAGATCTTCTATATTTTCTTTCTTCAACACCAAATCATCATGGAAGCTTTCTAAGCGTAGATATTGGAGAACGAGGTTGGTATAGGAATCAATCTTAAAAATTTCCTGCTCCATCTGTTGCTTCAGTTGGCGATCCGCCACCTCGCTCACTAGGAGTTTACTGGCTGCAATTGGTGTTTTTATCTGATGAACCCAGAGTGTATAGTAGTCCACCAAATCATTATAGCGGTTTTCAGCATCTGATTTCTTTTGATAGAGTTCAGATTCGCTTTTCTCTAATTTTTCAGTTAGAAGGACTTCCATTGGTGACTTAGCTTTTCTTTCGCCATAGAGCAATTCCTTACGATAACGTTGCAATTCTATCAAGAAATCAAATACCAAAAACAAAAATGTCAAAAATGTAGATAGAAAGAAGAAATAGTTAAAGTAGGGCCCTTGCTTATCAAACAAGATTTCAAAGAGAAAAAGCAAACCTGTAAGAGCAAGAATAAAAGCAAAAAAACGGCTACGCGAACGGATATAAGCTAGAAAAAAACTTTTAAGTTCAAGCATGTTTCAATCCATACCCTATCCCTTTCTTGGTTTCGATAAAACCAATCAAACCTTCTTCCTCCAGTTTCTTGCGCAAACGAGCGACATTAACAGATAAGGTATTGTCATCGATAAAAAAGTCACTGTTCCAGAGTTCCCGCATCAAATCATCACGCGCTACGATATTTCCCGCATGCTCAAATAAGACCCGTAAAATCTGAAATTCATTCTTGGTTAAACTGATAGCTTTTCCATTGACATGCACATCCATAGACTTGGTATTGAGAATAACTCCAGCATACTCTAGGAGACTCTCATCCCTTCCAAATTCATAAGAGCGGCGCAATAATCCTTGTACCTTAGCTAAAAGAACCTGCTGGTCAAAAGGCTTGGTCACAAAATCATCCGCCCCCATATTGATGGCCATCACGATGTCCATAGCCTGGTCTCTCGAAGACAAAAACATAATGGGAACCTTAGAAATCTTGCGAATTTCCTGGCACCAGTGATAACCATTAAAGAGAGGCAAGCCGATATCCATGAGAACCAGATGAGGCTCAGACTGAACGAATAGTGTTAGAACCTCCATGAAGTCTTCTACCATGACTACCTCAAACCCCCATTCAGAGAGCATTTTCCCAACTTGTTGACGGATTACTGGATCATCTTCTACTAGTAAAATCTTATGCATCTGCTCCTCCTTTTTCTATATTATAGCAAAATTCTTCTCACTACTAGCGAAATTGATGTAAATCTGATATGATAAAAGTTAAGAAAGGAGTTCCCATGTCCAATATTTTCGACTACCTAACTGACGTTCAATACGATTCTTTTTATGATCTTCCCTTAAATGAATTGGATATACTAGCTCTGACAGAGCTGACCTATCTTTCTTTTGATAACTTATTAGACCAATCCGTCAATCGTTTAAGCGATGTCGCAACACGTGTCCCTCGTGAGACTAACATGTTGACCAATAAAGAACGTCTGCAACTCTTAGACCAGCTTGCCCAGCACAAACGTTTTAAAAATAGTAAACTCTCTAACTTTGTCAACGAGATTGATACGGAGCAACAGAAACAGTTCGCTGCTATGACCTATCGTCTGAACCTAGATACTTATCTGATTGTCTTTCGAGGTACTGACGATAGTATTATTGGTTGGAAGGAAGATTTCCATATGACCTACATGAAGGAAATCCCTGCCCAAAAGCATGCTCTTGAATACTTGGAAGATTTCTTTACCCAACACCCAAAACAGAAAGTGATTGTAGCTGGACATTCTAAAGGTGGGAATCTGGCTGTCTATGCTTCCAGTCAAATCCAGTCTGAATTGCAAGACAAGATATCTGCAGTTTATACCTATGATGCCCCTGGTTTGCAGGCTCATCTGACTGAAACCACTGGTTATCAAGATGTCATTCCAAAAATTCACCGTTTCGTCCCACAAGGTTCTGTCATTGGCATGATGCTAGAAGTTCCTGATACTCCTACCGTCGTCAAATCTACAACTCTCGGTGGCATCGCCCAACACAACACTTTCAGCTGGCAAACTGAAGGAACTCACTTTGTCCAACTAGAGGAAATTAGTAGCGAAAGCCTCCAAATCAAAGACACTCTTAAAGAATGGGTGGACAGTGTGCCCGATGAAGAACTAGAACTCTACTTTGATCTCTTCTTTGGAACCATCCTAGAGTCTGGAATCAGCTCCATTAATGAACTGTCTTCTAAAAATGCTATTGACCATGTTCGACAACTTGTTTCTCAAGCCCAGACACTGGAGCCTGAGCAAGTTGAAATCTTAAAAAATCTAACTCAACTCCTGCTGGATGCTCGTTTCCATGCCTGGAAAAATCATTTTTAATGTCTAAAAAAGTCCCTTCTTTTATGGAGGGACTTTCTTCTTGATTCCTTATTTTATTCTTCTGTGTTATACTAGAAACTGTAAATCTTTGAAAGAGGAAATCCTATGAAAATCCATAAAACTGTGAATCCTGTCGCCTATGAAAATACTTATTATCTTGAAGGGGAGCAACACCTGATTGTAGTTGATCCTGGTAGCCATTGGGAGGCCATTCGCAAGACTATCGAAACCATCAACAAACCGGTCTGTGCCATTCTTCTGACCCACACCCACTACGACCACATCTTGAGTCTGGACTTGGTCAGAGATACTTTTGGAAATCCTCCAGTGTATGTGGCAGAAAGTGAAGCATCTTGGCTCTATACTCCTGTTGATAATCTTTCTGGTCTCCCTCGACATGACGATATGGCAGATGTCATCTGCAAACCAGCTGAACAAACCTTTGTCTTTCATGAAGAATACCAGATTGAAGAATTCCGCTTCACAGTCTTACCAACGCCAGGCCACTCTATCGGTGGAGTTTCATTGGTTTTCCCAGATGGACACTTGGTCTTAACGGGAGATGCCCTTTTCCGAGAAACCATTGGTCGGACAGATTTGCCAACTGGTAGTATGGAACAACTCCTTCATAGTGTCCAAACCCAGCTCTTCACCCTTCCAAACTACGATGTCTATCCAGGACATGGTCCGGCTACGACCATCGCTCACGAAAAAACCTTTAATCCATTTTTCTAGCAAGAGAAAAACCAAGGACAATCATCCTTGGTTTTTGTGTAGCTTCAATTTCTACATCATTACTTGCTCAGAAGAATCAACATTGACTAGAAAAATAATTCAAAACTAATTAGCTGGATTCAATTCTTTCCAGTCAAGGTTAGACAAATCAAGCTTTTCAGAAGAAATATCTAAAACTTGCTCTGCTTTTTCATTACCACCGATTTGAATAGTTGCTTCTTTAATCTTCTGCACTCCATTTTTATCAAACGAATATAGAGCCAGGTTCATTTCTGGACGAGTTGACTGCCAGTCTGCATAAGAGACTAGACCATTTTCGTAAATAACAAAGCCTGAGCGAAAACCACCTGCAGAAGCTACATAAGCTGTGTGAAGTAAGTTTGGTTTTTGATTTTCCAAATAATAAATGGCTGAAACAAATTTTTCATCCCCAATAAGCAACTCATCTTGCCCATCCTTATTCAAATCAAGAAGGGCATATTTAAAGTCTGGTGCATTTTGATAATCCATTCGAGAGAAAATCATGCCATATTCTTCTGATGCAATCTTGTGTTGTTTATTTTCCTCGTATAAATCTTCTCTATTACCTTGCTTTAAAAGGTCTGTAAAGTGATTATAGCGTTCAATCACTTCTTTATATACATCTTGTCCAGTTTCCTTCTTATTTTCAACAGTCGATTGTGACGCCTTGGTTGAAGAGTCACTTATATTTTCAGTCTTTGCTTCTGTTGATGTACTAGTCTTATCGTCTTTGGAAACAGATGATAGTGCAGATGAAGGTTCTGTATTGCTCCTATTTTTATTGAGACCACAAGATGCCAAAACTGAAATTGAAAGAATAGCTGAAAGCATCATTAAATATTTCTTCATATTAACCTCGATAGCATTGCATTTTCAGATGGATAAACTTCAAGCATGAGTCATTAACTCCAAGTTATACTTGGTTAAGAAATCATTTTACCAAATAATCACACGGTCTTCTGGTGAACGCCACATTCCGTCGCCTTCTTTGACATCATAGGTCGTAAAGAAGTCGTCAAAGTTTGGCACTTGGACGTTAACACGGAGTTTAGCTGGCGCGTGTACGTCAACGCTAGCCATGAGTTTCATCAACTCTGGGCGACCTTTCATACGCCAGATACGAGCAAAGTTATGGAAGAACTCTTCAGCTGAGAAATCTGGCTCTCTCTTAGCAGCTTCTAGCGCTGCAGCGATTCCTCCTAGATCGGCAACGTTTTCGGATACAGTTAATTTCCCATTGATTTTTGCGCCGTAAGATTCTTGGCCATCAAACTGGTCGATAACCTTCTGTGTCTTTTCTTTAAAGGCTGCATAATCGCTCTCTGTCCACCAATCCTTGAGACTTCCATTTTCATCAAAGGAAGCCCCATTTGTATCAAAAGCATGAGAAATTTCATGGGCGATAACCGCTCCGATCCCACCATAGTTGGCAGAAGATGACTGATGCAAGTCATAGAATGGTGCCTGTAAAATAGCAGCAGGGAAGACAATCAAGTTCTTTTGTGGATTGTAGTAGGCATTGACCATATGAGCAGGCATTCCCCACTCCTTGTAGTCAACTGGCTGATTCCACTTGCTCCAACTGTGCTTGATTTCCACACGCGCAAAGGCTAGGGCATTCTCAAAGAGGCTAGCAGATTCATCCACTACCTTATCTTTATAGCGGACTGGCAATTCTTCTGGATAACCGATATAAGGCTTGATGACATTGAGTTTGACGATGGCTTTTTCTCGAGTTTCAGGAGTCAGCCAGTCATTTTTAGCTAAACGTTCCTTATAAACGTCAATCATGGTCGCCACTTTTTTCTCTACGTCTGCCTTGGCTTCTGGAGAGAATTTTTCGTGGGCATACCAAAGGCCAAGAGCTTGTTTAAAAGGTCCTTGAGCTAAATGGTAAGCTGCCTTACGTTTGTCTTGAGCCTCTGGAACTCCTGAAAGAGCTCGTCCGTAGGCACCTGACAAGATACGAATCTCATCTGTTAGATAGCTAGTTGAAAGATTAACTATACTCAAGATCAAGCTTGCCTTGAGCAAAGGCCAAGCTTCTTCACTATAGAATTGCTCTGCTGCTTGCCAGAAACGTTCTTCATCTACAACAACCTTGTCTGGAGTTTGTCCAATCACTGCTTGGAAGAAGTCATCTAAAGGTAGGGCAGGCGCAAACTTTTTGAAATCTTCATAAGAATAAGGATGGTAAAGTTTGGCATATTCTGAACTTTCTTCGTTTGAAAGTACGACAGCTGCGATACGGCGGTCCAATTCCAATCGTTTCTCTAGCAAATCTTCGATTTCTTCATCTGAGAAGTTATAGGCTTTGAGGAGATTAGAAGTACTTTCTTTCCAAAGGTTCAATAATTCCTCACGCTGAGGATGGTCTTCCGCATAGTAGGTTGTATCAGGCAAAATAGTTCCTGGAGCACTAGCCCAAAGAACATTGGTTCTAGCATCCATAAAGTCTGGTGATACTCCAAATGGAAGGAAGTTTGGTTTACCAGCTAATTCAAATGCAGCTAGTTTACTTGCGAAATCCGCAAAACTTTCCAAATCTTGATATTCCTTCAGTAAAGGGAGGACTGGCTCGATTCCATCAGCTTCTCGCTTATCGAAATCTCTGACCATAGCATGGTACTTGACAAAGTTTTCTAGGATAGGATCTTCTGGAAGATCTTCTCCTGCCAACCACTTGTCAGTCGTCGTTAGCATCAACTCTTCGATTTCTTCGTCAAGGTCGATAAAACCACCTGTTCTCGATTTATCGGCTGGAATAACAGCAGTCTTTTCCCACTCACCATTTATTGCATCATAAAAATCATCTTGATAACGTGTCATCTTGTTCTCGCTTTCATTTTTCACTTATTCTTAGCTTAGCAAAAATCCCTGGGGAATGCAATTAAAAATGCCGTCTTCTTCTGATTGTTTTCTAGTTAATATTTTAAATATTTACAAAAATTAACTTGACTTAATTTTTATTTTAAGGTATATTAAAAGATAGGAGGAATATAACTGTATGATACGTATCGAAAACCTCAGTGTCTCCTACAAAGAAACGTTGGCACTAAAGGATATTTCACTAGTGCTCCAAGGACCAACGATTACCGGAATTATTGGCCCAAACGGCGCTGGGAAATCAACATTATTAAAAGGTATGCTGGGAATTATCCCACATCAAGGTCAGGCATTTCTCGATGACAAGGAAGTTAAAAAATCCTTACATCGAATCGCCTATGTCGAACAAAAAATCAATATCGACTACAACTTTCCCATCAAGGTCAAGGAATGCGTCTCGTTAGGACTGTTTCCCTCTATTCCTCTCTTTCGAAGTTTAAATGCTAAACATTGGAAGAAAGTGCAAGAGGCCCTTGAAATCGTCGACCTAGCTGACTACGCTGAACGGCAAATCAGTCAACTCTCTGGAGGTCAATTCCAGCGGGTCTTGATTGCCAGATGTTTGGTGCAGGAAGCCGACTATATCCTCTTGGATGAACCCTTTGTTGGGATTGACTCAGTCAGTGAGGAAATCATCATGAATACGCTGAGAGATCTGAAAAAAGCTGGAAAGACGGTCCTTATCGTCCACCACGACCTCAGCAAGGTTCCCAACTACTTCGATCAAGTCTTGCTTGTCAATCGAGAAGTGATTGCTTTTGGTCCGACCAAAGAAACCTTTACCCAAGCCAATCTCAAAGAAGCTTACGGTAATCGACTCTTTTTCAATGGAGGTGACCTATGATTGCAGAATTTATCGATGGATTACAAAAATTCCATTTCTTACAAAATGCCTTGATAACAGCTATTGTTATCGGGGTCGTAGCTGGAGCTGTAGGATGTTTCATCATTCTACGTGGGATGTCACTCATGGGAGATGCCATTTCACATGCTGTCTTACCAGGTGTAGCCCTCTCCTTCATCTTGGGCATTGACTTCTTTATCGGAGCCATTGTCTTTGGACTGCTAGCTGCTATCATCATTACCTACATCAAGGGAAACTCGATTGTCAAAAGCGATACCGCCATCGGCATTACCTTTTCTTCTTTCTTAGCCCTCGGTATCATCTTGATTAGTGTCGCTAAAAGTTCAACTGACCTTTTCCATATCCTTTTTGGTAATATCCTGGCCGTCCAAGATACGGATATGTTTATTACCATGGGGGTAGGGGCAGCCATTCTCTTGTTAATCTGGATTTTCTTCAAGCAACTCTTGATAACGTCCTTTGATGAACTCTTGGCCAAAGCCATGGGAATGCCTGTCAATTTCTATCACTACCTTCTCATGGTACTCCTAACTCTCGTATCTGTGACAGCCATGCAAAGTGTCGGAACTATCCTGATTGTAGCCATGCTGATTACCCCAGCTGCAACTGCTTATCTGTATGCTAATAGCCTGAAAAGCATGATTTTCCTTTCCTCAACCTTTGGAGCGATAGCTTCAGTTTTGGGGCTCTTTATCGGCTATAGCTTTAACGTTGCGGCAGGTTCTAGTATCGTGCTCACAGCTGCTAGTTTCTTTCTCATTAGCTTCTTTATCGCTCCAAAACAACGATATTTGAAACTGAAAAATAAACATTTGTTAAAATAAGGGGCAAAACCCCAATAAATTGGAGGATCTAATGAAAAAATTAGGTACATTACTCGTTCTCTTTCTTTCCGTCATCGCTCTTGTAGCATGTGCTAGTGGAAAAAAAGATGCAGCTTCTGGTCAAAAACTAAAAGTTGTTGCCACAAACTCAATCATCGCTGATATTACTAAAAATATTGCTGGTGACAAGATTGATCTTCACAGTATCGTTCCTGTTGGTCAAGACCCACACGAATACGAACCACTACCTGAAGACGTCAAGAAAACTTCTCAAGCTGATTTGATTTTCTATAACGGTATCAACCTTGAAACAGGTGGAAATGCTTGGTTTACAAAATTGGTAGAAAATGCTAAGAAAACTGAAAACAAAGACTACTTTGCAGTCAGCGAAGGCGTTGATGTTATCTACCTTGAAGGTCAAAACGAAAAAGGAAAAGAAGACCCACACGCTTGGCTTAACCTTGAAAACGGGATCATCTATGCTCAAAATATTGCTAAGCAACTCATCGCTAAAGACCCTAGCAACAAGGAATTCTACGAAAAGAATCTCAAAGAATACACTGAAAAACTAGACAAGCTTGACAAGGAAGCCAAAGAGAAATTTAACGCTATTGATGCTGACAAGAAACTCATCGTAACCAGCGAGGGATGCTTCAAATACTTCTCTAAAGCTTACGGTGTACCAAGTGCCTACATCTGGGAAATCAATACTGAAGAAGAAGGAACACCTGACCAAATCAAGACTTTGGTGGAAAAACTTCGCCAAATGAAAGTTCCATCACTCTTTGTTGAATCCAGTGTCGATGATCGTCCAATGAAGACTGTTTCTAAAGACACAAACATCCCAATCTATGCTCAAATCTTTACGGACTCAATCGCTGAAGAAGGTAAAGAAGGCGATAGCTATTACAACATGATGAAATACAACCTTGACAAGATTGCTGAAGGTTTAGCTAAATAATCATTTTAAAAACGTCAGTCACTGTACTGACCCCAAAAAGTTAGACAATTAATTT
>NZ_KV817788.1:514-29597 GCF_001814775.1 Streptococcus sp. HMSC067H01 | reverse complement strand
CAGAAACCATCGCGGTCAAGCTCGCAGATGATCCAACCTTAAAATTTCTCGAAGGGTTCAAAGCTATTATTAACAAACTCCTGATCAATCTAGTTGATGAAGATAAAGAGATCTTTAATTTACGCTGGAGATATCCTCAATTAAGATGGGAAGAAATAGCGGAACAGAAATTCATGAGCAAAGCCACAATTTATAGAAGGAGGAGGATTATCTTAGAACAGTACGCTATACTGAAAGGTGAGTTGTAAACAAGAATGAGACAAAAGGCATCTTGAAGTCTCATAAAAAAAGGTCTATTATGATAGCATGAACTTCTGAAACAAAAACACATATCACACTTTAGGAGTCATCCTTAATTCTAGTCAGAAAAGTTGTCCAACAGAAGTATCGTCAAGAGTCAGCAAATGCTGGCTTTTTGTTTTGCAGAAAGGAGGTAGAGCATGGAATTTGTATCACCAATAAAAGATAATGACGATATTCAGGCAATGAAAGATTATCTCAGAGAGTGGAATGAGATGTATTATATGCTATTCATTACAGGCCTGAATACTGGTTTGAGAGTCGGAGACATACTCACCTTGAAAGTTAAAGATGTTCAAGGTTGGCACATCAAACTGAGAGAACGGAAGACTGGCAAACAGATAACAAGACGGATGACAAAAGAACTCAAGAAAGAAATGAGGAGATATGTCGAGGGTAAACCATTTCATCATTTCTTATTCAAGAGTAGGCAAGGTCAAAATAAAGCGATCACTCGTGAGCGAGCCTATCAAATCATCCATGAAGCGGCAGAAGAACTTGGCATTGATAATGTTGGTACGCATACAATGCGCAAGACATTCGGCTATAAATATTACAACAAGACAAAGGACGTAGGAACATTACAGAAAATGTTCAATCACTCATCACCTGCAATCACATTGAGATACATAGGGATAGAGCAAGCAGAGCTTGATGATGCTTTACGGAACTTTGTCATTTAATTTTTTTTAGATATTACTTTCACATAATGAGTTAAGCATAAACTGAAAAAATGAAACTCTTTAAAACCTATGATTAGTAAGGGTTTGAGATTTAGAATGAGTTTAACAAAATATAAGATATGTGAAGGTGAGGGATAAAATTGGTATAGATGGAGGATGAAACATTGGGATTATTTTTAGGATATCTAGTTGTCTATTTTTTAACCTTAATTTTTTTAGTCGTTATTTTTGATTGGGGAAAAAGTGATGTATTAAAGTTAGTTGAGAATGGATTGATATTTCTTTTCTTACCACTCGTATTTGTTTTTGTATTGGCCTATGATTTTATAAACAAAATAAAATGAGACAAAAGGCATCTTGAAGTCTCACAAAAAAAGGTTTATTATGGTAGCATGGTTTTCTTGTATGAGAGGGGATAGGTCACTGGCCTGTCCCTTTTAGTATTGGAAAGGAGGTTTGCCATGTATAACAAACCTATCAGACCATCCTTGAAATCTAAGAAGTGGGAGAAGTTCCGTGATAGGATAATGCGTAAGCATGATTATCTTTGTCAAGAAAGTTTGCGTTACGGAATTTCTGTTCAAGCAGAAATGGTTCACCATATCTTTCCTGTATCTGAATATCCCGAACTTGAATTCGTTGAATGGAATTGTTTGCCGTTGACGAATAAGAAACACAATACGTTTCACGATAGAGTGAACGATAGAGTAATCAATCAAGGATTGTATTGGCAGAAAAAAAGAAAAAAAGAATTTTTAAATTTTTTCAAAAATGAAAAATGAAAATTTTTAGTCCCCCCCTCTTTTTGAAAATCATTTTGGCCAGTAGGGTACCGGTGAAGGGAACTTTTTCCAAGTCGGGGGCCTTCAAACAAAAAGGGGGTAAAAACTAAGCGATTTTGACGAAAGGAGGTAGTTTTTGGCTAAACCAATTACAGCAAAGTCGATTAAGTCAAAAGTGGTCAAGCAGATGAAAGACTTGGGCACTTATCGGAAAGAGTTCGAAATGATCATTGATATTTTTGCAGGAATGCTCTATCAGTATCAGAAACTTGCTCAAGATTATGCTGACATGGGTTATCCAGTAACAGACACCTACGTCAATAAGGCTGGTGCTGAGAATGAGCGCAAAGTTCCAATCTTGACAGCGATGGAAATTTTGAGGAAAGACATCCTCAGCTACTCTAATCAGTTGATGATGAATCCTAAGTCGCTTGGTGAGGTAGTAGAACAAGAGGGTGAATCAGTTCTTACTGAGGTCCTGAAGTTCAAGAACGAAATCAAGAAGAAGCGAGTGACTGGCAATGGGTAATCTTGATAAAGCGAAAGAGTATGCTCGACACGTCATCTCTCACAGAGAGGAACATTGCGAGGAGAACATTCTTGCAGCTGAACGTTTCTTGCGTGATCTTGAAAATCCTGAGTTTGAAATGGATGAGGAAATCGTTGATTTCGTTGTCCACTTCATCGAAAACACGATAGTCCATCAGCAGGGCGATGATATGTTTGCGGTGTCTATCCGTAACAAGCCATTACTCTTGCAACCGTGGCAACATTTTGTAGTTGTGAACCTGTTTGGATTTTACTACAAGGGTACAAATGAGCGCAGGTTCAAAGAAGCGCTTATCATGCTTGCTCGGAAGAATGGGAAAACCTCATTTACTGCTGCAATCGCTCTTGCTTATCAGATATTAGACACAGACAGCGGTTCAAAATGCTACATCGTGGCCAACTCGGTCAAGCAAGCGATGGAAGCCTTTGGATTCTTGAAGTTCAATGTTGAACGATGGAATGACAAGAACATTCGTATCAAGGATAATAACCAAGAACACTCTATTACTGCTAATTTTGGTAATGAGGGTTCTTTCTTCATTCAGGCATTGGCAAATGATGAGAGCCGTTTAGACTCATTGAACGGGAATGTTATTATCTTGGATGAAGCTCATACGATGAGGAACAGTAAGAAATATGGTCTTATGAAGAAAACAATGTCAGCATACCGAAACAGTATGCTTTTTGTTATCTCTACGGCTGGTGATATTCCTACTGGTTTCCTTGCCAATCGTCTTAAATATTGTCAAAAGGTCCTTAAGCAATTGGTCAAGGATGATTCCTTGTTCATGTTTATCTGCAAAGCTGACCAGACGACTGATGGAGACGTGGGGGATTACCTGGACGAGAATGTTCTTAAGAAAGCCAACCCCTCGTGGGGTGTGACGGTGTCGCTCAAGGCTTTGAGAGAAGAAGCTGAGCAGGCTATGAACGATCCACAGACTAGGAATGAGTTCTTTAACAAGACATTGAATGTCTTTACTAACTCGATGAACGCTTATTTCAATCCTGATGAATTTATTGCTTCAGACAGTTGTTACGATTGGACCTTAGAAGAGCTGGCACGTTTACCTATTCAGTGGTATGGCGGAGCTGACTTGTCAAGGTTGCATGACTTGACCGCCGCTGCTCTTTATGGAGTTTATCATGATGGCGAGAAAGATGTTGATATCTGCATCACACACGCTTTCTTCCCTCGTGTCAACGCTCAAAAGAAAGCCAATGATGACGGGATTCCACTCTTTGGCTGGCAGTCTGATGGGTGGTTAACAATGAGCAATACTCCGACCGTTCTCTATGATGATATTGTTAAATGGTTCATCAAGATGAGGGAGAAAGGTTTCAAGATTGCTGCTGTTGGGATGGATAGGAAGTTTGGCCGTGAGTTTCTGACGAAGATGAAACAAGCTCGGTTTAAGATGATTGACCAACCACAGCTTTTCTATCTGAAATCAGAGGGATTCAGACGGATTGAGTTCAAAGTTAAGAATAAAGAGTTTTACTATCTTCATTCTGATGCTTATGAATATTGTGTAAGTAATGTTAGAGCTATTGAAAAGGTGGATGATGCTGTGCAATATGAGAAATTAGACGGTGACGGTGGTACTGCAAGGATTGACTTGTTTGATGCTAGCGTCTTTGCTTGTATTCAGGCTCTTGCTAATCTTGGTAAGAATAGCGATGTGATGAGCTTCTTTGATTAGAGAAAGGAGGTGAGGAAAGATGGGGCTTTTAGATAGATTTTTGAAACGTGGTAAGAGTCGAAGCGGAACGAATGTTATCACTCATTCAGATTTTGGTCTTTATATCGACGGTGATAGCTATGTGCCACTGGCTCGCAATCCTGATGTGATTGCTGCGGTCAACAAGATTGCTGACATGGTATCAAATATGACCATTCATTTGATGGAGAATACCGACAAGGGAGACATACGGGTTAAAGATGGACTAGCTCGGAAGATTGATGTAAATCCATGCGAAAACATGACTCGCAAAACTTGGATTTTCAAGATTGTGCGTGACCTGTTGCTATTTGGTGACGGGAATTCGGTTCTTCATGTCGAATATGATCCTGTGAATGATTACATTTTGAACCTGAGACCATTCTCTATGAGTGAAGTATCATTCAAGAGTGACGATGTTGGTTATGTTGTGAACTATCGTGGCATTGACTACAACCCAAGCGAAATCGTGCACTTTGTAATCAATCCTGATCCAGACAATCCATTTGTAGGGACTGGATATAGGCTTGCTCTGAGGGATATTGTTAGGAATTTAAATCTTGCGACTCAAATCAAAAAAGGCTTTATGAATGGCAAGAACGTTCCTAGCTTGATTGTTAAGGTTGATTCTTCGAATGGAGAATTGGGCACGCAAGAGGGGCGAGACAAGGTCGCTAAGAAATACTTAACAACAAGTCAGGCAGGTGAGCCGTGGATTATTCCTGATGCTTTGTTGAGTGTAGAACAGGTTAAGCCACTCAGCTTAAAAGATATCGCTATCAATGAATCTGTTGAAATTGACAAGAAAACAGTTGCTGGACTTTTGGGAGTTCCAGCTTTTATTTTAGGAGTTGGAAATTTCGACAAAGAAGAATACAACAACTTTGTCAATACAACAGTTATGAGTATTGCTACGACGATCACTCAGACATTAACTAGAGACTTACTTGTCTCAAATAATCGGTATTTCAAACTCAATGCTCGCTCGCTTTATTCGTATGACATTACAGAATTGTCATCAGTAGCTAAACAGATGACCCAAAATATGGCAATGCGTCGAAATGAGTGGAGGGATTGGCTTGGGATGCCACCAGATCCTGATATGGATGAGCTCCTTGCTCTTGAAAATTATCTACCGCAAGACAGACTTGGGGACCAGAAGAAGTTGAAAGGAGGTGAGGAAGAGAATGAAGAAACGGAATAGTTATCGTACCGCTCAATTCAAAACACGAGAAGAAGTTGATAGCGGTGATTTGATTTTGAGTGGGTACTTTATCAAGTTTGATGAAGTTACTGAATTATGGCCGGGTTACTTTGAGGTAATCAAACGTGAGGGTGTTGAAAAAGCTATCAAAGGAGCTGACATCAGGGCATTATTTAACCATGATGATAGTTTAGTGCTTGGTCGGACTGGCAATGGAACGGTCACTTTGGGAGTTGATGAAATCGGACTTTACGGTGATATCATTATCAATAAAGATGACCCACAAGCTGTTGGGGCCTATGCTCGTGTTCAGCGTGGTGATGTGATTGGATGTAGTTTTGGCTTTATCCCGATCAAAATCAACACGGAAGAGCAAGCAGATGGTTCGTACCTGGACACTGTCTTAGAATTAGAAATCTTTGAAGTGAGTCCATGCACATTCCCAGCCTATCCGCAAACGGAAATTGCTGCACGGCAGAAAGACTTTGAAAGTCAACAGCGTGCCAATCGTGAAGCGCTGGACAAGCGCAAGAAAGAAATTAAGGAGAAATTTAACCTATGCACAAATCATTGATTTTAGGCGCTCGCATGCGCAACAAAGCAGAAAAAGTGGTAGAGCTTGAAGAATCAATCAAGGAATTGAACAAGCGTTCTGAACTTGAAGCGAAGAAATTGGATCAAGCTGGAAATGATGAAGAAGTTTCAGCGGTTGAAAAGAACCTGGAAGATATCCAAAAAGAATTGGAAGATAAATTGGCAGAAAAAGAACAACTTGAAAAAGAAATCGAAGATTTGCAAAATCAAGTTGAAGAATTGAATCGCAAAGCACCGACTTATCCAAGCAAAGAACATCGTGGAGGACAAAAATTGGAACAACGTGACGCAGTACTAGAATTCATCCGCTCTCGTGGACAAAAACGCACAGGTGTTAAAACAACAGATGTAGGAGCGATCATTCCGAAAGAGGTTTTGGAACCACAAAAAACACCTGAACGTCAGAACCCGCTGCTTAACCTAATCCATATTGTGAAAGTAACAAGTGGATCAGGTACTTATCCAGTTATGAAGAAATCAAATCGTAAGATGACAGAGGTTGGTGAACTTGAAGAAAATCCAGAATTAGGAAAAACAAAAATCACGGATGTTGATTATAAAATCAAGACTTATCGTGGTGAACTTCCTATCTCTCGTGAAGCGATTGAAGATGCACAATATGACCTTATTGGAATCATGCAAGCAGACATCCAAGACCAAGACGAACAAACAAAATTGGCAATTGTTGCGGATGTTTTGAAAACTGCAAAAGTTGTAAATGCTAGCGGTTATGATGGACTTAAAGATATTTTAAATACTAAGATTTCATCTGTTTATAAAAAATCTCTTGTTGTTACTGACTCTATGTTCAACGCATTGGATAAAGTTAAGGACAAGGACGGCCGCTACATGCTTCAACCTGACATCACTTCACCAACGGGCTATTCATTCTCTGGAAAAACTATCTACCCTGTTGATGACACTCTTTTGGGTCAAGAAGGGGAAATGAAGTACTTTATCGGAGATGTTGAATACTTCCTTACATTATTTGACCGTATGCAGTTGAGTGTGAATTGGGAAGATAACCATCGATTCGGTAAGAACCTAGCTTCATATCTTCGTTTTGATATCAAGAAGACTGATGAAGATGCTGGGGTGTTTGGAACCTACACTGATGTTGTAGCTTAAGGAGGTAGCGTATGAGCTATAAAGTAATCCGTCCTTTCAAGGACTTGGCTGATCCTGAAAAACATGACTATGCTGTTGGCGATATCTTTCCTCGTGAGGGATATGAGCCCACAGATAGCTTTACCAATGGCCTTTTGACTGGTGCCAACACTGCTGGCTCTATCTTCCTTGAGGTTTCGGGAGAGGATGAACCTAAGAAACCAACTCCTGAAACAAAAGAAGTTAAGGAAAATCCCGCAGCTGATCAGGAAGAGACAGTTGAGGAAACTGCTGAAGAGCCTGCTAAGGAAGTTGAGGAGTAAACATGAACGAAGGTCAGCTTTTAGAATTGTTGAAGCTTAAGCTGGGTATTTCAACCGACTTGAGAGACAAGCCGTTAAAAAAAATCATTTCAAGTGTCATCACTGAATTGACCGATAACCTCGGTATCGAGCTTGTCGGTGAGCGTGCTGACCATGAAATGTTTATCGTTGACTATGCTGCCTATCGCTATGAGGGTGGGGTGGATATGCCACGTCACCTTCAATGGCGACTGCATAATTTACAACTAGCATCAAAGAAAGAGGTCAAGAATGTGGAATCATGAAATCACGCTGATCTCTAAGAAAGTCACAGGTAAGGACAAGCTACTACAACCAATCTCTGAAGATGTTGAAGTTACTCTCTTATGTCGCAAAAAGAGGGTCGCTCGCTCTGAATTTTATCAGGCAAACCAGGCAGGTCTAAAACCGAGTTTGGTCGTTGAGATTCGAAATTTTGAGTATGAGAATCAGGAGTTTGCGAAATTTGAAGGCAAGCAATATCGTATCTTGAAAACCTATCCTATCGATTCTGAAATTTTAGAGTTGACTTTGTCAGAGGTGTTGAAATGAGCTTAACAAGTGATTTAGCGAATGAAATTGCAAAAGCAATGGCAGAGTACTCTGCTGAGGTAGAAGATAAGATTGACCTGATTGCTGAGGACGTTGTAAACGAAGCCGTTACGGAATTAAAAGCGACTAGTCCAAAACGTTATGGAAAGTATGCTAGAAATTGGCGCTTCAAGAAAAATGCTAAGGGGTCATACGTCATCTACAACGCGGCTCCAACCTATCGTTTAACTCACTTACTAGAAAATGGGCATGTTTTGAGAAATGGCGGTCGTAGTCGGGCATTTCCACATATTAAACCTGTTGAGGAGAAAGTTAAAGAGAACTTTGAGAAGCGAATCAAGGAGATTGGGAAATGAAGCTATCAGACTTTGCTGCTATTTTGGAACAGGGAAACCTGCCTGTCACCTATCGAGCGTTTAAAACTGGGAACGCTCCTGACCTACCTTACCTGGTCTATTATGAATTAAGTCCAGTCATCAATGCAGCTGACAACACGGTTAATCATCAGATTAAGAGCGTGACAGTCGAGCTAGCTTTTGAGAGTAAGGATGAAGATTTGGAAGAACGTCTGGAAGAGCTGTGGACAACCCACGAGCTCTTTTTCGATGTTCAAGAAGAAACATTTATCGAGACTGAAAGACTCTATGTCAAGTCTTATACGGTCTATCTATACTAAGGAGGAATGACATGACTCAAGAAAATAAAGTAACCTTTGGTTTAAAAAATGTTCACGTTGCGCCAATTAAATCAATTGGTGCAGATGGAGTGATTGCTTACGATGAAATTTTCCGCTTTCCTGGGGCAATGGAATTGACATTGGATCCAAAGGGCGAATCAACACCAATCAAAGCAGATGACATCGATTATCACTTTATGAACTCAAACGAAGGGTATGATGGAAAATTCAAAATCTCTCACATTATTGAAATGTTTGCGACTAAAATTTTGGGTGAAATCAAAGATGCTCAGACGGGTGTTTTGACTGAAAAAGCTGATGCAGAATTCACATCATTTGCCTTGATGTTCGAATTTTCAGGGGACAAGAATAAAACACGTCACGTTCTTTACTATTGTTCAGCGAGTCGTCCAGGCAATGGCTCAAAAACCAAAAATGGTACAAACGTCAACGAGCGTGAACTTGGCTTTAAAGCAAGTCCTCGTCCTCTGGATTCAGTTGTTAAACGTTCTATCACATCAGCTGATAATAAGGAAATTTATGACAACTGGTTCAAGAAAGTGTATGAACCTACTGCTGTTGGTTAAGGAGGAATAGTATGCGCAAAATCGTTTTGGTTGGCGATCAGGAGTATGAGTTAGGCACTAATGGCTATACTCCTATTGCCTACAAGCAACAATTTGGGAAAGATTATTTTCAAGATTTGTTTTCAATGTTGAAAAATCAATCATTCATGAATGAATTGAACAAGCTGGAAACTGACAAAGAGTTGACAGCAACTGATATTGACGTTTCGATGTTGTCAGATTTTGACATGACCTTTTTCAACCGTCTTTTTTGGACCTTTGCTAAATCTGCAAATCCTCATATCAAGCCTTATGAACAATTTTTCATGGAAATGGAAGTCTTTCCGATTCAGGAAGTTGGTCCTGTGTTGATGGAAATGCTGAATGCGAGCATGACGACAAAAAAGCACCAGATGAATCAGAATCAGCTAGCGAAGAAATCTTCACAGTAGAGTCTTATCTGTCATGCTGTAAAGAAACTGGCCTGTCTATCGATGATCTAAAGCACATCTCAATCGGAATGGCTCTGGATTATCAGACAGATTATGTTAATTTACGGAGTGAGGATAAGGGTGGCGAACGGAAAGCCACGCAAGCTGATTTTGACAGTTTTTAAAGAAAAAATGAGTGCTGAGAGAGCAATTCTGAGACCAAGTTCCTTAGTCTGACTGCATTATCAGTGGTAGAAGCTATCTCAGCGCTTTTCTATTTTTTGAGAAAGGAGGAAATATGGCAGGAAATATCAAAGGTATCAAAATTGAAATCGATGGCGACACGCAACCCTTGCAGAAGGCGCTGAAAAATGTCAATAAGGCTGCTACTGATGCAAGTCAGGAGTTGAAACAGATTGACAAGGCCTTGAAGTTTGATACAGGAAACGTAACGCTCCTGACTCAGAAGCAAGAAGTCTTGCAAAAGCAAGTTTCGACGACCAAGGAGAAACTGGAAACCTTGAGACAAGCTCAGTCTCAGGTGGAACAGCAGTTCAAAAATGGTGATATCGGTGCTGATCAGTACCGTGCCTTTCAACGTGAAGTCGAAGTTACTCAAAACGTCCTGAAGAGCTACGAAGGTAAACTAGCAAACGTCAACCAGGCACTTGCTGAGAACGGGAGTGCTACTCAGAACAACAAGAACCAATTTAAAGAATTGCAAAATGAGCAGAAGCAACTAGCTAGCGAGAATGAAAAAGTAGTCAGTTCATTCAAATTGCAAGAAAGTCAGCTAGGAGCTAACGCAAGTGAAGCTGACAAATTGGCGCTTGCTGAGAAAATGATTGGAGCTCAATCTGATATTGTTTCTCGGCAGATTGAAAACCTAGAAAAGCAATTAGCTCTTACAAAGCAAGAGTATGGTGAAAATTCAGCTGAAGCCAATAAAATGGAAACACAGTTGAATCAAGCTAAAACAGCTTACTCAAATCTCTCTCAAGAGATGAGCAACCTTGGGAACGCTGGTAAACAAGCAAGCGGTTCTCTTAGCGAAACAAACAACCTCTTAAAAGCTGAATTGCTTAATCAATTTTCCGAAAAACTATCCGAAATCAGTCAAAAGTTAGTTGATTTCGGAAAGAGTGCTTTGGAAGCTTTTCGTCAAGTTGATGAAGGTATGGACACCATTGTCACAAAAACTGGCGCGACTGGCGATGGCTTGAAAGAAATGCAAGATATTGCTTCAGGCATCGCAACAACAATTCCAACAGACTTCAGTAAAGCTGGTGAAGCGGTTGGGGAGGTCAATACACAGTTTGAATTGACCGGTGATACGCTCAAAGACGTGTCTGTGGAAATGATAAAATTTGCTGAAATCAATGGAACAGACATCACCAATTCAACAATTTCATCCCGAAAAGCTATAGAAGCGTATGGGCTTGGTGTTCAAGATCTCTCTACAGTTCTTGATAGCACTACCTATGTTGCACAATTGACCGGCGTGTCAGTAGATGACCTTATGAAGAAGGCTATAGAGGGCGCACCACAGATTAAGATGTTAGGGCTTAGTTTTGATGAGGGGGTTTCTCTTTTAGGTCAGTTCGAAACAAGCGGCATCGATGCTTCAGCTGCTTTGTCAGGGATGACTAAAGCTGCTGGAAGCTATGCAAAAGAAGGCAAGACTTTAAAACAAGGTTTAACAGAAACTATCGAAAAAATCAAAAATACAAGTAACGAGACAGAAGCCATGGGACTTGCTATGGAGATTTTTGGATCAAAAAAGCACCTCAAATGATTGATGCAATTAAACGGGGTGCTTTTGATTTTACAACTTTTGCTGGGACAGCTGAGAATGCCGCCGGAACAGTTAGCACAACTTTTGAAGACACATTAGATCCAATTGATAAATTCACGACTGCTCAAAATTCAGCTACTTTGGCCATGTCTGAACTAGGCGCTGCAATTGCAGAAGTCTTGGCCCCTGTTTTTGAAATGCTAGGGAATATCGTCAAGGGTTTTGCTGAATGGTTTGGCGGCTTACCTGGACCGATTAAAGAGTTTGTAGTGGTTATTGGTACTGTTGTAGCTATTGTAGGTGTAATTGTCCCTATATTTTTAACACTACAAGCGGCTGCAACTGCTTTGGAGATTTCGATTGGTGCAATGATCACAGCTGCTCTCCCAATTATTGGGACAGCTTTAGCGATTGCTGCTGCTATTGCAGGAGTAGTAATTGCTTTAAAATATCTCTGGGATACAAACGAAGGTTTTCGTGAAGTTGTCACAATCGTCTGGAATGCGATTCTTGAAGTCATCAACGCAGTCGTATCAGAGATTTCTAATTTTGTCATGAGCATCTTTGGGACGGTTGTTACTTGGTGGACGGAGAACCAGGAACTTATCAGGACAAGTGCTGAGACTGTTTGGAATGCCATTTCAACAGTTATTGAAACGGTCATGACGTACATAGGTCCACTCATTCAAGCCACATGGGATAATATCCAACTTGTCATTACAACAGCTTGGGAAATCATCAAGACCGTTGTTGAGACTGCAATCAATGTTGTCCTTGGTGTTATCCAAGCAGTTATGCAGATCATCACTGGTGATTGGTCAGGCGCTTGGGAAACCATCAAGGGAGTATTCTCTACTGTATGGCAAGCTATTCAAAGCATTATTCAGACCATTTTATCAGCTATCCAGAGTTACATTTCAAATATTCTCAACGGTATTTCAGGAACTGTATCAAATGTCTGGAACGGCATCAAGGATACTGTCTCAAATGTATTAAATGCTATATCTAGTACTGTATCAAGTGTTTGGGAAGGTATCAAGAGTACCATTTCAGGCGCTATCAATGGTGCAAGGGATGCTGTTTCTTCAGCTATTGAAGCCATCAAAGGATTGTTTAACTTCAACATCAGCTGGCCACATATTCCACTACCTCACTTTTATGTGAGCGGTTCAGCCAATCCATTAGATTGGTTAAGTCAAGGTGTTCCAAGTATTGGAATTGAATGGTATGCCAAGGGCGGTATCATGACGAAACCAACCATTTTTGGAATGAACGGTAATAACATGATGGTTGGTGGTGAAGCTGGGAATGAAGCAGTATTACCACTCAATGATAAAACACTTGGTGCTATCGGTAGAGGGATAGCTCAGACTATGGGTGGAACTTCACCTACCATTAACATTACCATTAGTGGTAACACTGTAAGAGAAGAAGCTGACATCAGTCGTATTGCTGATGAGGTGGCTCAGCGCATTGCTGACGAATTACAACGTAGGACACAATTGAGAGGAGGGTTTACATGATAAAGCATAATGAGCTTGTGATTGACGGTGTGAGAACATCGTCTTTTCCTTTTAAAGTCATTGTCCATGACTCTCCTTCAATCTCTCTGGGAGAGAGCAAGACAGCTCTTTTGGAGCATGGTGGTATCAGTGGGGCAATTGTTCAGACGAACAAGCATAGAGAACTGGTCAAGAAATCCTATACGATTTACTTAGTCAAACCGACCGAAGAGCAGATGAACCAATTTATGAGTCTGTTTATCCGTGAAAAGTTCTGGCTAGAGAGTGAGCGAGTCAAAACAACTCGTCTTTGGTGCTATAAGGTCAATTTGAGCGACCTTGAAGAAGTGCAATCTGGTCTTTACATGACCAAAGCAACCTTCACATGCCACCCTACAAAATACTTTAAAGGCACCGATACACAGAGATTGACAAGAAGTGGGACCTTGACCGTTCAAGGTTCTGCTCTTGCCTTTCCTAAAATCACAATCATTGGTCAGAGCGCTTCTGAAACTTCATTTACAATTGCTGGTCAGGTCATTCGTCTTGAACGACTCACTGAGTCGCTTGTGATGGTCAATAATCCTGACAATCCAAGTTTTAAAACGACAACAGGGAAGCCAGTCAAATGGTCAGGGGATTTTATCACAGTTGATCCAGCGAAAGTGAAGAATGTTGGGGTTGTTCTAGGTCAAGGTATTCAATCGCTTGAAATCGAGACGGTTTGGGGGTGGGCATAATTGCTTTATCTACTTAATAAAGATGTGAGAACCGTTCGGTGGAACGGGGAGCCACTTCATGAAGCAACTTCGGCGATTGTTAAAGAGACCATGAATGGCGATTTCACCTTAACTGTGAAATATCCTATTTCTGACTCTTGTATTTATCAACTTATTCAAGAAGATATGTTGATAAAAGCGCCGACTCCTGTTCTTGGTGCGCAGCTATTTCGCATTAAGAAACCTGTTGAACACAATGATCATCTGGAAATCATAGCCTATCACATTTCAGACGATGTGATGCAACGTTCTATCACACCAGTAAGTGTGACTAGTCAGAGCTGTGGCATGGCTCTTTCTCGCATGGTCCAAAACACCAAAACCGCTTTGGGAGATTTTTCTTTCAATAGCGATATCCAGGATCGTAGGACCTTCAACACGACTGAAACAGAAACTCTGTACTCTGTATTGCTGGACGGTAAGCACAGCATTGTTGGTACATGGGAAGGCGAGCTGGTTCGTGATAACTTTGCGATGACTGTCAAGAAGAGTCGTGGTGAGAATCGTGGTGTTGTTATTACAACGCACAAGAATCTGAAGGACTACCAACGTACAAGAAACAGTCAGAATGTTGTCACAAGAATCCATGCCAAATCAACTTTTAAGCCTGAAGGCGCTGAAAAAGAAACGACTATCAGAGTGACTGTCGATAGTCCTCTTATTAACTCTTATCCTTACATCAATGAAAAAGAGTATGAGAACAACAACGCAAAGAGCGTTGAAGAGTTGCAGAAGTGGGCACAGGCTAAATTTACAAATCAAGGCATTGACAAGGTCTCTGATGCTATCAAGATTGAATCCTATGAACTTGATGGGCAAGTTGTTCACATGGGGGATACGGTAAACCTCAAGAGCTGGAAACACAATGTCGATGTATTCAAGAAAGCTGTTGCTTATGAGTTCGACGCCTTAAAAGAAGAGTACATCTCTCTGACTTTCGATGATAAGGCAGGCACTGGTGGTTCTAGAGCTTCTGGTGGCTTATCTAGTGCAGCGGATGCCATCCTTGGAGTAACAGAATCTGCACAAGAAATCGCCCTAGAAAAGGCTCTTCAAAATGCAGACTTAGGTTTTGATCACCAAGCTGGATTGTTAAGACAAGAAATTGCGGACGGTATTGAACTTGCCAGAGCTAAAGCCGAACAAGTCAAGCAAGAACTGTCTGGCACTATTGACCAGCGCTTTAGCAGTTTTAACAACGGTCCATTACAAGAAGCCAAGCGCAAGGCTGAGGAAGCCTTGAAAAACGCTGTCGCAAGTAGCCTTCTTGCACAGGAAGCCAAGCAGATTGGATTTGATGCAATCGCTAGACTTGAAGCGTTCAAAGACCAAACTTACATTACCCAGTCAACTCTGACAGGCAATTTGGACGTTCTAAAACGGACGGTCACAAGTGAAGTCAATCAAGCGTCAGAATATCGCAGAACGACCACAGAGGCCCTTAGTCGCATGACTGGCCAGATGAACGGATTTGCGACCAAATCAGAGGTTAAACAGGACATCGATGGAATTACTCAGACCTTTGCAAAGATGAAGGTCGGGGGGCGGAATCTATGGATAAAATCCAAGACGGTTGGAGCTGTAATTGAAAAATTACCTGAAAACCACGTCACAGGTCAAAAAGAATGCTATAGGTTAGAGAACAACTCTACTTTAACGTTCAACATTGAACCAGATTTCAGCTCAAGGTTGTATCAAAAAGTTACTTTTAGCGCTTGGATCAAATACGAGAATGTAGTCCAAGGTCAAAATTCTTGGAATGCCTTCAATTGCTTTAAACACTATCTTTTTAGAAAAAATAGTGAGACCGGAATTCAGAATGGTCCAGACTACACTACGCTTGGGATATATGCTGGATCGTCAGATTGGAAGTATATAACATTCACTTATGATTACTCTGAGAACCAAAATTTTGACCAATTAAAAACATCATTGCGATTCAATCTTGAAGGTGCTACAAGCGGTACAGCGTGGGTTACAGGAATTAAGGTTGAAATCGGTAGTGTGGCGACAGACTATTCACCAGCTCTAGAAGATGAAGAAGCTGAACTTTTAGTCGCCAAAACTGAGTTCAAGAAGACAGCTGAAGGGCTATCTACTAAGATGTCAGCAGTCGAGGGCTATGTCGGTCAAGATGGTCAGCGACAAGAAGCATTGAGAAGATACACTCGAGAAGAGAGCGCACGACAAGCGACAGCTGTCCGTGAATTGGTCACTCGTGATTTTGTTGGAAAAGCAAGCTATCAGGAAGATGTGAGAGGAATTGAGCGTAGGTTTGAAGCTATTACCAACTCAAAAAATGGATCGATAGCCACTCAGATTGCTAACTACAAGCAATCAGTAGATGGTAGGTTCGCAGACATCACGTCAATGATTTCTGGCAAGGCTAATCAGGCTGATTTCCAACGTGTCAGAGAGACTAGTCAGCTCTATGAGCGAATTCTGGGCAATACTGAAAATGGGATTGTTAATAATGTGGCTCGTATGACCATGACCAGCCAGCTGTTCCAGGTTGAGGTTGGGAAGGCTTTTGCGGAACATCAGAATTTATTCTTGAATTCAACACTTACTAAAGGATTTTTAGGAAATAATGGAATCATTTACATAGCGAATGTCACGCAAAAGGAGGTTACATCCGATTTCATTTCAGTAGAACCAAACACAAAAATTATTTTTCAACATTGGGTAACTCTTCCTGAGAATGGAATGGCTTGGACCGCTTGGCAATTTTTCGATAAGAATAAAAAAGCTATTGATGTCCGCGTAACTGGCTTAAATGCTTATAAAACAACTGTAGGTAAACAACACAACATCAATCAAATCACTGTACCAGCAAATGCTTATTTCGTCAGATTCTCAGCTCGTATGTACGATGATGGTTTGATAAAAGTAGAAAAGGGCTTAGCTCCATCTGATTACTCAGTAGCGCCCAATGATGCTCTTGAAGCTGTGAAAACCGTCCAAAGACAGTTGGATGGCTCATGGTCTGTCCAAAATCTAACCAGCGCAGGCTCAATCGTTTCGCAAATCAATGCGACGAACAATCAGATTTTGATTGAGGCTGAA
Source organism: Streptococcus sp. HMSC067H01 (assembly GCF_001814775.1). GTDB lineage: Bacteria > Bacillota > Bacilli > Lactobacillales > Streptococcaceae > Streptococcus. The sequence continues at coordinate 12,949 of NZ_KV817788.1, read as the reverse complement.
AAAATTCGCTTGAAGGGTAAGACCTTACTTGATGAGCTGACCGCTATTCAAGGTTATTTCAAGCGATTATTTGTCGGTGAGGGTACATTCGCGACTCTGAATGCGGATATCATACGAACGAATTCTATCACAGCAGACAAGCTGGTCATGGATATGGCAATGGCAAGACGATTTGTCTCAAGCGACTTCTTCACAGATACGCTTGCTGCTAAAGAAGCCTTTATCAACAAATTAAGGTCAGTCGTAGTCACTGCAACCTTGCTTGAAGGTTATAAAGGGCGGATTGGTGGATTTCAAATTGGTACACATGACAAAGACCCGTCAACTTATTGGTTGACAGGTACTAATTCATTTGCTGTCGGAATGAGTAACGGTAGCACGCAATGGGGGCAGACAGCTTTATGGGTTAACTGGGGGAATAATTGGAACAGCCCAAGCGACACTGCATGGTTTGTTAAAAATACAGGTCAAATGTTTTGCTACAACCGTGCCGAATTTTGGAATACGCCTGTTGTTCACGGAGATTTGCGTGTTACAGGGGATATTTACTACAACAATAAAAATTCAGGCGGTGGCTCAGGTTATTGGATTTCATCACCAAAATACTCGAAAATTGAGCCTTCTGGCGGTTCTTTATATCTTTATTACTCAGGCGGTGGTTACGACTGGATCCTGATGAACAAAGACGTATCTGACCGTCGATATAAGCACAATATCGAAGCTAGTACAGTTTCTGGGCTAGATGTAGTCGAAAGTCTGAAGACGTACAGCTATCGCAAAGAATACGATGGCAAAATCGAAGATATCGCTTGCGGTATCATGGCGCAAGATGTACAGAAGTACGCTCCTGAAGCATTTTTTGAAAATCCTGACGGCGCATACTCTTACAACACATTTGCTCTTGTGCCTTATTTAATCAAAGCCATCCAAGAATTAAATCAAAAAATAGAAAAAATGGAGAAAATAGCATGAACGAACAAGACAAACAAATCAGCAGCCTGACAATTAAATCGTTAGGTGAAAAAGTCGGTAATGAGGCTACTCAGTCAGCAACGCTCGAAGCCCTCTACACAGTGACTGCGATGGAGCTCGAGCAGATGAAACGAATCATCGAATCAGACGAAGAGCTCAAAGCAAAATTTGAAGAAGTGAAAGGACAAATGACAAATGGCAATTAACAATTATGAACTAGCAACCAGACCATATACTCGTGGTTTTGGAGACAATGTTACAACCGTTGTAGAAATCCGTTTGCAAGACGGGAATCGTTATAGCACTAACCAGCGTGAACTTGCAGGAGATCGTACAAATGAACCAGAAGACGTTTTGATTCAAGCGGTGCTTGATATCCTGAAGGTTGAATTGGATCCAGGTTCAGCAATCGTCAAAGCGCGGGCGCAGCTTGAACAAGCTGAACAGCAGATTGCACACAACAAGAGCGAACAGGATAGACTCTCTGCGCTTGCAAATAAAATCGATAAAGTAGTACGTGTCATGGCACAGGATTCAATCATGGGCGAGAAAATCGCCTACGGTACAACCTACAAGGAACTTGTCGAACTCTTCCCATTTGCAGAAGAAGGAAAGGCCTATCAACCAGGGGATATGTTTGTCGTTGAAGATCCTGAACACGTTGAATTGAATGGCGAAGGCAAGCATGTCTTGATTCAGACAAATCAGGCTTTCAGCTACAAAGGTGAATCTCTCAAGCAACTTGAAGGTGGACCATCTCAAAATGGCCTTCTTGCAATCTGGAAGTGGGATGGCCAAAAGAATGGAAGTGATCTTGAAACTACTCGAGTTTCTGCACAGTAGATTGGAAGTGGTCTGATTGGAATTACTAGCATTTCTGGATAAATTGAGTCCGATTCTAATCGTAATCATTCCTAGCTATTTCTCTTTCAAAAGCACGCAGAATACAAAAGAGACTGACAAGCAAATCAGTCTCTTATCTGACAAAATTAGTGCTATTGAAAAAACAGTCTCAAATGTTGAGAACATTGGCAAAGATAATAGCAAAGGATTGAGTGTTATCGGAAAAGGTCTTCAAAGATTACAACGTTTTCGATTGCAAGAAAACCTAAAAAAAGCCATTAGCCGAGGCAATACCAATCAGCATGAGATTGAGGAATTGTCTCGTCTTTATGAAAGTTATGTTGAACTTGGTGGTAATGGAGCCATCAAGGTACTGTATGAAAAATTTCTAGAATTAGAAATTGTGGAGGAAAATTAAAATGAATCAAATTAACGAAATCATCATCAATGCAGCAATTAGTATTCTTGTCATCTTGACTGGTATTGCAGTCAAAACTGTTAAAGAGTACCTTATTAAAAAAGGCGGTGAACAAACAGTCAAGATTGTCGAAATCTTGGCCAAGAATGCCGTCAACGCAGTAGAGCAGGTATCTGCTGAAACTGGATATAAAGGCGAAGAGAAGCTGGAACAAGCGCGAACTAAAATCCGTGCAGAGTTGTCAAAATATAACATCAGCATGACTGATAAGGATCTTGATACATTCGTTGAGTCAGCAGTTAAGCAGATGAATGGTGCGTGGAGAGGGGATGATACGAATGTCTAAGAAACAAGATATGATTAACGACCTCATTGCTCACGCTGATGCAGGAACTGGGGTTGACTATGATAAAAGGTATGGCTACCAATGTGCAGATGTTACTTGCTACGGTATCTATGAATACTTCGGCCTCCGTCTTTGGGGCAATGCTATCGACTTGCTACGGTCTGCAGAATCAGCAGGCTTACAAGTCGTATATGGCGCCCAATATCCTAAGGCTGGCTGGTTCTTCGTTAAGAACTTTGTCGCTGGAGATGGTGTGAACTATGGCCATACTGGGCTTGTCTATGAAGACTCAGACGGCTCAACGATTAAAACCATCGAGCAGAATATTGATGGTAACGCTGATTTCTTAGAAGTAGGTGGGCCTTGTCGTTACAATGAGCGTTCGGTTAATTCTATTGTTGGATATATTGTACCGCCTCAAGAAGATCAATCTGGCTGGAAGCATGACGGAACTGGCTGGTGGTGGAGCCGTAAAGATGGCTCATATCCAACTGCAAAATTTGAAGCAGTAGACGGTAACTGGTTCTATTTCAATGACAACGGATATATGTATGAGAGCCAATGGCTATATCACACAGATGGGTGCTGGTATTGGTTTAACAAGGACGGCTACATGGCCAATAGTGGATGGAAGAAGATCAATGGAAAATGGTACTACTTTAATGCAGATGGTGCCATGCAGACTGGATGGGTTAAATACTATGAGAAATGGTATTACCTCAATTCAGAGAATGGCGATATGGTGTCAAATGCATTTGTCCCTTACAACGGTGGCTACTACCTCATGCTTGAAGATGGCCGATTGGCTGAAAAAGAAAGCTTCAATATTGAGCCTGATGGGCTCATCACGACAAAATAAAACAGAAAGACTAAAAAATTATTACACTAACCGCAGGCAATAGCTTGCGGTTTTTTTGTTTACTCAAAATAGAAAAAACAGTGATGGTGCTCACTGTTTTTCTTGTAGTGTATGGGCGTAAGAAGTCATGCTGATAGCGTGTTTTAAACGCATGTTCATAATATCTGATACACCATTTTTATACTTATCCACAGCCTGAATAGATACGCCACAGTTTTTGCTGATAGCATAGGCTGTGGCGTTGTCTAAAAGCCAGCGGATAGCTTTAATATCTACTGACATATATTACCTCATAAAATACCAAACTGCAAATAGGAGTAAAAGAAGTCCGATAATAAATTCAACTTTTTCACGCTTGGTGGTTTTTCTAATTTTTAGATTTACTTTCATTGTTTTTCCTGTTATAATTTAAGTACACCCCCGAAGGGGTGGATAGTGATTTCTCACTATCCAATTTCTAAGTGCCATTCAAAGCTGATTATAAATAAGTTTATTTTGATGACTATCTTATTTATTTTGACTTTGAGTGGCTTCTTTTTGAACTTAAACATTTTGTTTTCCTTTCTACTAGTTTCCTTGTCTAAGGTTTCCTCCTTAACCTTATGTATCCATTATACAACTAAAGTTGTATAATGTCAATAGTTTTGATGAAGTTTTTTTAAATTTTTTTCAAAAAAATAGACCTTGTCCAGAGGTCGGGGAGTTGGAGGGGACACCCTCCAAAAGCATTGATTTAATAAGATTTTATTTTACCTTTTTCATAATAATCTCCCTAAAGAAGCCACCAAATTCGGTGGCTTTTTTGTTTGTAGGCTGGATTTTTGCTATAATAGAAACATGAGTAGAATTTTAGATAATGAAATCATGGGTGATGAGGAGTTGGTAGAGCGTACCCTCCGTCCCCAATATTTACGTGAATATATCGGACAAGATAAGGTCAAGGATCAGCTTCAAATCTTTATCGAGGCGGCTAAAATGCGTGATGAGGCGCTGGACCATGTTCTCTTGTTTGGCCCTCCAGGTCTCGGGAAAACAACCATGGCTTTTGTCATTGCCAATGAATTGGGAGTTAATCTCAAACAGACGTCTGGTCCCGTTATCGAAAAAGCGGGTGATTTGGTAGCGATTTTAAATGACTTGGAGCCTGGAGATGTGCTCTTTATCGATGAAATCCACCGTTTACCAATGGCTGTCGAGGAAGTTTTATATAGTGCCATGGAAGATTTTTACATTGACATTATGATTGGTGCTGGGGAAACTAGCCGAAGTGTTCATCTGGAATTGCCACCTTTTACCTTGATTGGTGCGACGACTCGAGCTGGTATGCTTTCAAATCCTCTTCGTGCACGTTTTGGGATTACTGGTCACATGGAGTATTATGCCCATGATGACTTGACAGAGATTGTCGAGCGGACGGCAGATATCTTTGAGATGGAAATTACACATGAAGCTGCTTCGGAATTAGCTTTACGTAGTCGTGGAACTCCTCGTATCGCCAATCGTCTCCTCAAGCGCGTGCGCGACTTTGCCCAAATTATGGGCGATGGCTTGATTGATGATGTGATTACGGACAAGGCCTTGACTATGCTGGATGTAGACCATGAAGGCTTGGACTATGTGGACCAGAAAATCCTTCGCACCATGATTGAGATGTACGGTGGGGGTCCTGTCGGTCTAGGAACTCTTTCTGTGAATATCGCTGAAGAGCGTGAGACGGTAGAAGATATGTATGAACCTTACTTAATCCAGAAAGGCTTTATCATGCGAACTCGTTCAGGACGGGTCGCGACAGCCAAGGCTTATGAGCATTTGGGGTATGAATATATTGAAAAATGAGACTGAAATTTTAGACTCTTTTAGAGAAAATCCTGACATGATGGCTATTCTGACTATCATCAGTAACCTTGGTTTGAAAGATTCCTGGTTAGCAGCTGGTTCGGTCCGAAATTTTATCTGGAATCTTTTGTCAGAGAAACCAGCTTTTGATCGTGATACGGATGTGGATGTGATTTTCTTTGACCCAGAGGTGAGTTACGAAGAAACGCTGGCTATAGAAAGTAAGTTGAGAGAGGATTTTCCCCAGTATCAATGGGAGCTGAAGAATCAAGTCTATATGCATCAGCATAGTCCCCATACGGAACCGTATGTGAATTCCTGTGACGCTATGAGTAAATATCCCGAACGTTGTACGGCGATAGGTCTTCGCTTGCATGCTGACGCAACTTTGGAGCTCTTTGCCCCTTATGGTTTGGAGGAAATTTTGAACTTTCAGGTTGCTCCGACTCCTCATTTCTTAGAAAATGAAGACCGGATGAAGCTCTATCAAAAACGTTTATCCAAGAAAAATTGGCAAGAAAAATGGAAAAATCTCACATTTAAAATAACTTAAGGAAACTTTAAGTTAGGAGTTGTATACTTAACCCGTAAGTTAAGAAGACCTTAACTTTAACTCCTAAAACTTTTTCATAATAATCTCCCTATAAAAATTAAGTCGCCCAATCAGGCGGCTTTTTTTGTAGGCTCTTTACGCTCTCGCTAAAGAATGTTTTAGCTAATTATAGGTCTGAATACGTATCGATAATCTTAATTCTACAAAAAACAATTATTGAAGACCAGAAATTTCTCATTCGGTGATGAAGAATGTTTATAAAATGAAAAAATGTATTTATTTAAGTATAATCTTTGGACAGAGCAAGCTAGAATGTGCTATAATAAAGTGTTTTAAAGAAAACTATGTATCAAAAATTATTTCGAATTGTATGTATATTGGCACATTAAAAGTGTATAAACACCTGAAATAACAATAGTCTTTTCGATAAAAATTTTGATATATCGTTTTTTGTAAAAAGTGAACTTAAGGAGAAAAAAACATGTTTTTTAGACGTCAAGAAGGACGATATAGAGAAACCGACCGTGTTACTCGCTATAAACTGATTAAGTCAGGAAAACATTGGTTGCGTGCCTCAACGTCTCTATTTGGCTTGTTTAAAGTTCTTCGTGGTGGTATTGATACTGCTCAGGTGACAACTGAAGTTGTAGAAGATCGTGTATCAACTTCCATAACAGGGTTAGATATCCTCAAGGGAATAGCCGCCGCAGGGGCAGTAGTTGGTGGGGGGATTGCCACTCATACACAGGTCCATGCCAACGAACAAGTTGCTGTTGAGAAAGTTGTAGATGGTACTGACAATCTAGTCAATTCTGATCAAGTCCGGCTTGGTAAAGTTGGAGAGGGGAATGACAAGAACCCTAGCTCTGCCTCAAGCTCTCAGTCTGTGAGTGAAAGTGTCTCTGTATCAGAAAGTCTGTCTTTGTCAGAGTCAATGTCGGCTAGTACATCGGCATCTACCTCTGCTAGTACTTCAGCTAGCACATCAGCCAGCACTTCAACTTCACTTAGCGGTTCCACCTCAACATCAGCTAGTGCGTCGACCGTAGCAAGTGCCTCGCTTTCTACAACTTCAAGCGTAGAGGGTTCTCAAGCTCCAGCTAGCCAAGATAGTGTTAGCGCGGTTGATACTGCTAATCCTAGGGCAGTTACTGATGTTGTGAAGGTTAATCCTAATCTTTCTAGCGCTCTTTCAACTGCAGAAAATTTCACAAGTCAAAATGCTAGTTTGACAGCTACTACAACAGCTACTCTTGCTGCGACAACGACTGCAGAAGCAAGTGCTAAAAAGCAAGCAGAAGACCGTAAAAAATTAGCTACTCTTTCTGCTGAAATGGGCGAATACCTTGCTAAGGCTGCTGGTTTACCAAATACCGATTCAGCTATCACTAAGGTGAATGCTGCTGTAGTAGAGATTGAAAAAGCACTTGCAAATCCAACTGGTGATTTGACAGAAGTGGTTCAACGGGCTACTTCAGCTCGTAACTCAATCGCCAATGCCGTTTTACGTGCAAATTCAGGTCAACGTGATAGCCGTAACGGGCAAGCTATGCCGACAGGGGATGGTCTCAGAGGATTCTCGCCTCGAACTCAGAATGAGCAAACAACAGCAAGTATTGTATCTGGGACTTTTGCGCCTACTAGTCGTGAGGTAAAATGGACAATCTTTATGAATGCCCAGAGTGCGCTTACCTATGCCGGTTTGATTGCTAGGGTTGATCCGAATACGACAATCACAGCAGCCTATCTAAATGGTGTGAAAATGGACTTGCAAAGCCAGTCCAACAATGAGTATATTTTCCAGAATCGTCATGGCTACAATAGAAATTTGGATGCCACTATTGAGATTTTTGCAACAGCCAATAATAGCTCAACTCAGGCAACCTTGAATGCACAAGTTGCGACAAGTAGTAAGGAGTTTTCAGCAAGTAACCCTCCTGGCAACTATACTTCTGTAATGACAAATACTGTTACAACAGGAGCAACATCAGATAGAGCGCCAAAAATTGAGTTGCCATCTTATCTTACTTTCTTTAATGATGACAAGTTTGAAACGGCACCGAATACGCCTGTAGCTTTAAAGTTCTCCGATGATTTCCAATTGAGGAGATTTATTGCTTACCCATCTCCAGAGATTACTGGTTTGAATGGTCACTTCCCGAAAAATAATTTGTTTCAGGTGTTTGACGGAAACAATAGATTTAAGGGATGGGCGAAGTCTTGGACTTCTACTATAGATGGTACAATCGGTCGAGAACTATCTGATGGTCGATGGAATCCTATGACTCCAGGAAGTTATACTCTTGAGTTTGGGGTGACGGATTCAAGCAATAATGAGACAAGAGCGACAATGACTGTTTACATCAGAGGGTTCAACGAGCGTAACGAGCCTGTCAGTGGTGCCACTGTTACAGTTAACAATCCGTCTGCCTTGAGTCCTACTGAAAGAGCTCAAATTCTTGAAAACTTCAAAACAGCAAACAAAAGTATCCTTTCAGGTTCAGACTATACTAAGGATGGTGTAACAGGTAACATTACTGTGTCTGAAACAGGTGAAATCACCATCACCTACCGTGATAATACTGTGGATGTCGTCCAAGCAAGTACAATAGCTGAAACTGTAGTTCCGGTTCCTGCTGTTACCGTGACGCGTGATGGCCAAGCTATCCCTGCAACACCTGGAAGAGTTGGAAAGGAGTATGTTGTTTATGCAGGTGATAACTTCACAATTGACTTCACTGCAACTGATAATAGTGGTAAGTTAAAAGAGTTTAAGATTGTTCCTAGAGCGGATGGTTCTGTCCCAGCACTCACTGGCAATTTCTTTGAAGGAACTCAGTATGGTACTGGTGATGTTAGCAATCTAACAGGGGATATCACTGCAACATCGGAAAATCCTGCTCGTATTACTGTTAGTGCTCACCTCAAGGATGACTTGCAATGGGTCCCAGATTATAGGAATACTTGGCAACGCAATGCAGTTGCAACTGACCAAGTAGGAAACGTCAACAATACTGGAGATAACAGGCCTGGTAACGTTCGTATCACCCAAGGACAACTCAAGGATCGTCTGCCGGTTGTAAATCCAGCCAAAACCCTAGTTGGTGACCGAAATAATCTGTCAAAAACTGAGAAAGAGGCTGTTGAGAAAGCTATCTTTGACAAAAACCCCCAAGATACTCACCGAATCAAATCGATTGATGTTTCAAGCAATGGTACGGCGACTATTACCTATAAAGATGGTACGGCTAATACACTTCAACCAACGGATACAGTTGAAGAACGTCCAAGAGTTGGCGTGACAGTGACCCGCGATGGTCAACCAATCCCAGCGACTCCAAGTCCAGACCCTACTCGTGGGATGGAACACATCGTCTATGCAGGCGATGACTTTACAGTTGACTTTACTGCATCTGATAATAGTGGAAAACTGAAGGAGTTCAAAATTGTTGCTAAGGCTGCAGCTAGTGGAAGAGCCCTAACAAGCAACTTCTTCCAAGGTGATACTGGTACAGGAAATGAGTATGGTACAGGTACGGTTGCTCACCTGACTGGTACCATCGATGCTCCTGAAAGCAATCCATCTCATATTGTTGTAAATGCCCATCTTAAAGATGATTTGCAATATAATTCAGGTAATACATGGCAACGGAATGCGGTCGCTACAGACCTAGCAAACAATACAAATATCACAACAGGCTTAGGTAATGTTCGTATTACCCAAGGGGAACTTAGGAACCGTCTTGCAGTCACAAATCCTGACTTTACACCGGTTGTGAATAAAAACAACTTGACAGAAGCTGAAAAAACAGATGTCAAGAATGCTATCTATGCTAAGAATAATCAAACAACTCACCGTATCCTAGATATTGAAGTTACAAACAACGGTACAGCAACGATTGTCTACAAAGATGGTACACGTAGTAATCCAATTCCACAGTCAGTGACAGTCAACGAACGACCAAAACTAGTGATTCCGTATGATCGACCAGATGTTAAAGAAATCGATATCTATCGTGGGGAGCCTACTAACCTCACCTTTAGTGCGACCGATGATTCTGGCAAGATTTCTTCATTGAAGTTTGAAATGAAGCAAACTGCGGATAATGCGAGCGGAAACGACTACGCAGGATATGTTGGACTTAATCGTTCAAATCCAATTACCAGTTTGACTGATCAAGCAAATGCTAACATTACAATAACTGGTACGTTGGCTACAAGATTTGTAAAAGGCCAAACATTTGAACGTTATTTGATGGCGAAGGATGATCGCAATACCTCTGATAGTGATCATGCTAAAAATGGTGTAGCCGACAATGGTTATGTCAAATTTGTAATCAAGGATCAGACTGATAAGTATAACGCTGTAGCCAAGGTGCCAACAGTCTATACTTATGTTGGTGAAACAGCTAGTGATTTGTCAAATGCGGCTAACTTTGTACAACTTGAAGGTGGCAAACAACTACCACAAGGTGCTACTGTCGCTTGGGTGGAAGGTAAAGGAATTGATACGACTAACTCTGGGGATAATAAAAAAGCTGTAGCCAGAGTGACCTATGTAGATGGTTCTTACGAGGATGTTACGATCACCTACAGTACCATGACCTCTATCGCGCCTAAAGCTCCGATTAATGATATTCAAGGAACAACTCCTCACAATGGTGATGGTTCAAACTGGCTTAACTATGCATTTAAAGCGGGAGATGCTTGGTTCCCAAGTGGTTCTAAACAAGCATGGACAGATGAACATGGAACTCGCTTGTCCGCTGCTCCTATCACTACGACAGAAGCTGGACAACAACGCTTCAAACTAACCTTTACGTTTCCTAAAGGACGTCTGGGTGAGACTGATAGTGCGAAATTGCTTAGCAAGACCGTAGACGTTATTCATAATGTCTACAAGTTTGAGACTAATCGTTCCTATGTCTTTACTCAAAACCAGACAAATGATCCAAATTACCAACGGGTAGTTGCAAATCCAAAAGACTCTATCACCAAGGTGACAGGTAGCCCTGATTATGATGTGACTAAGACCAACTTCACTTGGGTTGATGGTGCTCCAGAACTTTCTAGAGTTGGTAGATTCACAAAAGATGTAGAAGTTGAACTACCTGCTGATGGTACGGGAGTACGTGTCAAACAACGTGTTCCGATCACCTACACAGTTAACCCACAAGCGCCAGTCATCTCAGTTGATTCTACTAATGGAACAGGTGGCTTACCAAATCGCTCGATCGTCGTTACGAATGTAACACCTGGAGCTCTTGTAACCTTGACTTTAGATGGGCATACATTCCCTAAGACAGCGGGGAATAATGACACAAGCGTAACCTTTGAACCCGCTGATTTGCAGAAAGCCTATGATGGCAACAATGGTCTCCTTCCAACAGGTGATGTAACCGTTAAGCAAGAGAAGACAGTCACTCTACCGGGTGGTGGGACTGAAACCTTGAGTTCGGCTACAACGACTGCAACGATTACCAAGGAAACTGTAAGTCCAGAACCTACCTTTGAACTTTATATCAAGAATGATAAGACTGGTCTTTGGGAAAAACAAACGATCAAGAATAATGTTCGTCCAGGAGTTAGTGGTTACGAAGTCTTTGCAGGCGACAAGATTAAAGTTGTTTTAACTGCTAAAGATAATAGTGGAAAGATTAAAACTCTAAAATTAAATGATGGAACTTCTGATATAGATCATATTTTCCAAGATGGTTATTCTTCAGATGATGCAGCACCAGGCATTAAGGATACTCCTACTGAAGCTTCAGCAACAAATCCAAAAGTATTAGAGTACACTGCTACTTACGGGGAAAATGTACAGTATGCTGACGGAAACAAATGGACGCGTGGAACAAATGCTACAGATTTATCAGATAATACGGGTAGAGTAACGACTGTAGTAGCACAAGGGAAACTGAACGAAAAATTCCCAGGTGTTAAACCAAAAGATGCTGTCCAGGTTTCTAATCTAACTTCTTTGACTCGAGAAGACCTTGATAAGATTCTTAATGCGGTGAAGGCGTCAAACCCAGAGTCAGATTTCCGTATTAAATCGTACGATATTGATAGCAATGGAACTGTAACGATTACCTACAAAGATGGAACCAAAAATACAGTGACTCCTGATTTGTCGGATTCGGATCACAAGTCAGAATCGGCAAGTACTTCAGCCTCAACGAGCGCAAGTACTTCAGCAAGTGTGTCAGCTTCAACAAGCGCAAGTACATCAACAAGTACTTCAGCCTCAACAAGTGCAAGCACGTCAGCTAGCACGTCAGCATCAACGAGCGCAAGCACTTCAGCAAGTACATCAGCATCAACGAGCGCAAGTACGTCAGCAAGCACATCGGCTTCAACAAGTGCAAGCACATCAGCGTCAACAAGTGCATCGACATCAGCGTCTGAATCAGCATCAACAAGTGCGTCGACCTCAGCATCTGAGTCAGCGTCAACAAGTGCATCGACATCAGCGTCTGAATCAGCATCAACAAGTGCGTCGACCTCAGCGTCTGAGTCAGCATCAACAAGTGCAAGCACAAGCGCGTCAACCTCAGCATCTGAGTCAGCATCGACAAGTGCAAGCACATCAGCATCTGAATCAGCAA
>NZ_KV817788.1:0-414 GCF_001814775.1 Streptococcus sp. HMSC067H01 | reverse complement strand
CCTCAACAAGTGCAAGCACGTCAGCAAGTACATCGGCTTCAACAAGCGCAAGCACGTCAGCAAGTACTTCAGCCTCAACGAGCGCAAGTACTTCAGCAAGTACATCAGCATCAACGAGCGCAAGTACTTCAGCAAGCACGTCCGCATCAACAAGCGCAAGTACGTCAGCAAGTACATCTGCATCAACGAGCGCAAGCACCTCAGCAAGTACGTCAGCTTCAACAAGTGCAAGTACGTCGGCTAGCACGTCTGCATCAACAAGCGCAAGTACGTCCGCAAGCACGTCAGCTTCAACAAGTGCAAGTACGTCGGCTAGCACGTCTGCATCAACAAGCGCAAGTACGTCAGCAAGCACGTCCGCATCAACAAGCGCAAGCACGTCAGCAAGTACATCAGCTTCAACAAGTGCAAGCA
>NZ_KV817787.1 GCF_001814775.1 Streptococcus sp. HMSC067H01 | reverse complement strand
TCTTGAACTCTACTTTTGTTCCTTCAGGAAGATCTCCGACATTACCAATTGAATCTTTAGCATTTGGTGTATCTCCTGGCTTAACAGTTTGATCTTTTGGAGTTGGAGTGTTGTTTTCTGCATCAGATGTCTTCTCTGGATCTTTTACAGTTACTTTAACTGGAACTTCATCCTTAGAACCATCTGGGTAAGTCACAACGACTGTCGCTCCTTTATCACCTGGAGTTGTTGTATCCACTGGTGTCTTGAACTCTACTGTTGTTCCTTCAGGAAGATCACCTACATTATCAATTGAATCTTTAGCATTTGGTTTATCTCCTGGCTTAACAGTTTGATCTTTCGCTACTGGAGTGTTCTTATCTGCATCTGTAGCTACTGTAGCTTCTTTTGGTGCGCTTGCGTCTGATGTTTGACCATCTTTCGTAGCTTTAGCTGTTACTGGTCCTGCTGGAATATCTACAGTTGGTGTGATTTTAGCTTTACCATTTTCATCAGCTACGCCTTCACCAATCTTGTTACCATCTTTGTCGTAAAGAGCAACTGTTGAGCCTGGTGCTGCTGTTACTTCAACTGGATCTTTAGTTCCTGCTTTACCTGTTAGATCTGTCTTAACTTCTGGTTTAGCTGGCGCTGTGGTATCTGTCGCAACTTTTGGTTCACTTGCGTCTGATGTATTTCCTGATGGGTCGGTTGCTTTCGCTGTTACGCCACCTGCTGGAATATCTTTCGTTGGTGTGATCGTTGCTGTACCGTTTTCGTCAGCTACACCTTCACCAATCTTGTTGCCGTCTTTATCGAACAACTCAACGGTTGAGCCTGGTTCTGCTGTTACTTCAACTGGATCTTTAGTTCCTG
>NZ_KV817786.1 GCF_001814775.1 Streptococcus sp. HMSC067H01 | reverse complement strand
AAAAAAAAAGAAAACAAAATTGAATTTGGTTTGGAGAAAGTCCATATTGCCAAAATTACCTCAGAGGATGCCCTAGGCAATTTGACTTACGACACTCCACAAGCACTACCTGGGGCCGTCGAGTTGACAATTGAACCACAAGGAGAAACGATTGATTTCCAAGCAGACAACGTGACCTACTATGGCGGCTCAACCAACAAGGGCTACACAGGTACATTGACAATTGCTCGCTTGACCGAGTATTTCCAAACTGAAATTTTAGGGGAGAAGCTAGCTTCAGACGGAACACAGTCTGAGTTTGCTGATGCGGAGAAAGCAGCCTTTGCGATGATGTTCCAAATTGAGGGGGATAAGAATGCTACTCGTCACGTAATGTACAAGTGTACAGTTACTCGACCAAAGCAGGGTTCCAAAACTAAGTCAGGAGACCCGAACACTACGGAACTTTCCTTTACATCAGTCCCACGATCATCTGATAAAGCTGTTAAGACTCGGACAACAGCAAACACAACCAAAGAAGTTTACGACGGCTGGTTTACAAATGTCTATAAACCTGCAGACGGCGTGACATTTGGAGCGACAGAAGGGGTAGGTGGCTAATGGAACGACTTTATCAAATTGGGGACCAAGAATTTCGGTTGGTGACTAATGGCTATACACCAATTGCTTACAAAAATCAATTTGGTCGTGACTATTTCCAGGACTTGATGAACATGTTCCAGGGCGACGCCCTATTGAAAATGGTGGCTTTGTCACAAGAACAGAAAGAAATTGATGTCAGTAAGCTAGACATGTCCATGTTGAAAGATTTCGATATGACTTTCTTTAACCGACTGTTTTGGACTTTTGTGAAATCGGGAGACCCTACGGTCAAGCCTTACGACAATTTTTACATGGATTTGGAATATTTCCCTGTCCAAGACGTCGCTCCTGTCTTAATGGAAATGCTGGAGGCAAACATGAACACAAAAAAGCCTTCGATGACAGCGAATCTGCAAGTGATGAACTTTTTACAGTAGAGTCCTATTTATCCTGCTGTAAAGAAGTCGGTCTGTCAGTAGAGGAGCTACAACACATCACACTTGGCATGGCCCTTGACTACCAAACAGACTATGTCAATCTTCGTGATCCAGACAAACAGACCGAAGTTAAGACAAGAAGAGCTACACAAGACGATATTGATAATTTCTAAAGTGCTTTGAGAGAATTTCTACGATGAATACCTTGTTAACTCAAGGAAAACGTTGCTAGAATCGCTCTCTCAGCACTTTTATTTTTAAAGAAAGGAGAACACATGGCAGGAAAAATTAAGGGTATCAATATTGAAATTGGTGGCGACACAACCGGCTTAGATAAGGCCTTAAAAAATGTCAATAAGTCTGCCTCTGATGCCAGCAAGGAAATCAAAGAAATTGATAAAGGCTTGAAATTTGACCCTGGTAACGTTGTCTTGCTTAGCCAGAAACAGGAACTCTTGGTAAAACAGGTTTCCAACGCTAAAGAGAAACTCGAAACTTTGAAGACTGCAG
This sequence comes from Streptococcus sp. HMSC067H01, assembly GCF_001814775.1. Taxonomy (GTDB): domain Bacteria; phylum Bacillota; class Bacilli; order Lactobacillales; family Streptococcaceae; genus Streptococcus. The sequence continues at coordinate 9,711 of NZ_KV817786.1, read as the reverse complement.
AGGAGCAGGTCCAGAAGCAATTTGCAGAAGGAAAGATTGGTGAAGAGCAGTATCGAGCTTTTCAACGTGAAGTTGAAACTACTAAGAATGTCCTGAAAGGTTACGAAGGCAAACTAGCAAACGTTAACCAGGCACTTGCAGAAAACGGAAATGCTACCCAAAGCAATAAAAGTCAGCTTCAGAACTTGCAGAAAGAGCAGAATCGCCTTGCAAGTGAGTCTGAAAAAGTTGTCAGCTCGTTTAAATTGCAAGAAAGCCAGTTAGGAGCAAATGCTAGCGAATCTGAAAAACTAGCTCTGGCACAGAAAAAAGTAGGTGCTCAATCCACTATCGTTGCTAAGCAGATTGAAAATCTTGAGAAGCAGTTAGAGTTAACCAAGCAAGAGTATGGTGAAAATTCGGTTGAAGCTAACAAAATGGAAGCACAACTGAATCAAGCTAAAGCAGCGTACTCAAATCTTTCTCAGGAGATGAAGAGTTTGGGTAGTGCTGGCAAACAAGCAACTGGAACCCTAATTGAAACAAACAATCTTCTAAAAGCTGAACTACTTAATCAATTCTCAGAAAAGCTTGCTGACATTAGTCAGAAACTTGTGGATTTTGGGAAGAATGCACTAGAAGCCTTCAGGCAAGTTGATGAAGGCATGGACACTATTGTGACCAAAACTGGTGCGACAGGTGATAGTTTGAAAGAAATGCAAGATATTGCTTCAAACATCGCAACAACGATCCCGACAGATTTCAGTAAGGCTGGTGAAGCAGTCGGAGAGGTCAATACACAGTTTGGACTGACTGGTGATGCTCTCAAAGATGTTTCCATAGAGATGATTAAGTTTGCTGAAATCAACGGTACAGACATTACCAATTCAACTATTTCAGCAAGTAAAGCCTTGGAAGCTTACGAGCTATCAACTAGTGATTTAGCGAAAGTCCTAGACTCTACAACCTACACAGCTCAATCGACTGGTGTATCTGTTGATGACTTGATGAAGAAAGCTATTGAAGGCGCACCACAGATTAAAATGCTAGGCCTTTCTTTTGAAGAAGGTGTAGCACTACTTGGGCAATTTGAAACAAGTGGTGTAGATGCTTCAGGTGCTTTGTCAGGTTTAACAAAAGCAGCAGGAACTTATGCTAAAGAAGGTAAAACTTTGAAAGAAGGTCTTATCGAAACAATTGATAAGATAAAAAACACTACTAGCGAAACTGAAGCAATGGGACTAGCAATGGAAATATTTGGTGCTAAGAAAGCACCTCAAATGATTGACGCAATCAAGCGTGGTTCTTTTGACTTCCAATCATTCGCTGAATCTGCTGAATACTCAGTAGGAGCGGTTTCAAAGACATTTGAAGCTACTCTGGATCCAATTGATAAATTTAAGACAGCACAAAACTCAGTCACGCTAGCTATGTCCGAACTAGGCGCAGCAATTGCTGAAGTTCTAGCCCCTGTATTTGAAGTGCTGGGAAACATAGTCAAAGATATGGCAGAGTGGTTCAGTGGTCTACCTGGTCCAGTAAAAGAATTCATCGTGATTTTGGGAGGTGTAGTCACAGTCGCTGGGATTCTAGTCCCGATATTCTTAACCTTGCAAGCAGCAGCAGTCGCACTTGAAACATCCATCGGAGCAATGATTACAGCAGCACTACCTATAATCGGAACCGTAGCATTAATAGCAGCAGCAATCACAGGGCTCATTATTGGGATTAAATATCTCTGGGAGACTAATGAGGGATTTCGTGAATTAGTAACCACTGTATGGAATGCTATCCTGGAAGTTATCAATAGTGTGGTAAGTGAAATCTCTGACTTCATCATGAGCATGTTTGGAGTGGTTGTGGACTGGTGGACGGAAAATCAAGAGTTGATCAAGTCGTCCGCAGAAATAGTCTGGAATGCCATCTTATCTGTCATTAACACAGTCATGACAGCTTTACAGCCACTCATTCAAGCCGCTTGGTCGAATATCCAACTAGTCATCGAGACAGTCTGGACAGTCATCAAAACAATTGTAGAGACAGCAATCAACACTGTACTTGGAATCATCAAGGCAGTTATGCAGGCGATTAACGGTGACTGGTCTGGCGCATGGGAGACGATGAGAGGTGTTGTAGACGGCTTAATCAATGCAATCAAGTCCATCATTGAGACAGTTCTCACAGCTATTCAGCAATACATTCAAAGAACTTGGCAAGCGATTGTGACCTATATCCAATTTGTACTCAACATGATTTTCAATATAGTATCCACAATTTGGAATAGCATATTGTCATTCATCAGCAATATAGTAACCTCGATTTCCAATACTATTTCTAATGTATTTAACGGAATATCGAGCACAATTAGTGGTATAATGTCTGGCATTTTTAATACTGTAAACAGTGTTTGGAATGGTATTAGAGATACTATTACGAATACCATTAACGGTGCTAGAGATGCTGTTTCCAATGCTATCAATGCTATGAAGGGTTTCTTTAACTTTGAATGGTCACTACCTAGACCGAAACTACCACGCTTCAACATCAGCGGTGGCGAGGCACCGTGGGGATTCGGTGGTAAGGGGTCATTGCCATCTATTGATATTACATGGTTTGCCAAAGGTGGTATTTTAACCAAACCAACCATTTTCGGCATGAACAGTAATGGGCTGATGGGTGGTGGAGAGGCTGGTAAAGAAGCGGTATTGCCATTAAACGAAAGCACACTTGGAATGATAGCAGATCATATCATGTCTACTGTCAAAGACAAGATTATTGTGAACGTGGAACAACCAAATCCACAACCAATCATTTTAAATATTGACGGCAAAACATTCGCTCAATTGATTGTGGGATATGTTTCAGATGCCCAAGCACAGCGTATTCAAATTATCGAAGGAGGAGGCACAGTTGGCTAAACACTACGGAATTAGATACAATGGCAGGCACTCATTTGAAGATGAAGGCTTGCTTTTGTTAAATGAACGGTCAATTAGCATCCCTAACAAAAAGAAGGTACTGGTGCCAATTCCATTTTCAAATGAAAAATATGATTTTTCAACGGTTTACGGCGGGCAGCTCTACGAACAGAGGACCTTGACCTATCAAATCAAAATCAAGAATACAATCTATGGCACGAAAGAAGCCATGAATATGGCTAAAACAAGTGCTATTAACTGGCTAATGGGTACTACTGGACTCGCACCTCTATATGACGATGCAATTCCTGGTTTTTATTTCCTAGCCGAAGTCCAAGGGGATAGTGCTTTTGAAGAGGATTGGGCGCATGGTGTGCTAAAAATCACATTCACAGCCTATCCCTTCATGATTTCCGAGAAAGCTGAAGGAAGCGATATCTGGGATGAATTTAACTTTGAACTAGACGCATTCCAAGATATTGCTTTCGATGTTAAAGGTTCGCTTGATATTCTATTGGTCAACACAGGCATCAGCTTGGCACGACCAGAGATTACGTCGACCAGCAACATGACATTGACTATGCGGAATCAACAGTTCAGTATTATTCCAGGTAGTCGTGTATATGACTTTTTCACACTCGAAAAAGAGAATGAAATTCGCATCAAAGGAAACGGCAGAATCTCGTTCAAATGGTTTAAGGAGCTGATTTGATGTATGCAGTTAGTTTGATTAATGGTGCCAACGTGACACCGATACACGATTCAATGGCCGGCGGGAATAAGCTCTTGTCGGCCATTATTAAGTTTGAAATCAATAAGATTGCCCAGTTTGATTTCCAGTTTTTGCCAAACAACGCTGGTTACAAGGCTCTTATCAAGCCTTTACAGACCATGGTACAAGTAGTCAATATGCGGACAGGTAGAGAAGTATTTTACGGTCGTATAGCCCCAATCACAAATGACATGGCAGAAAGTGGAGTGTTTACATTTGCATACAATGCCAAATCGGAGCTTGATTTTCTGAACGACAGCAAACAAAGGCAACAAATTTACCGCGGGAAGAAATCTGATTTTGTAAAACAAGTCTTGAAATTCCACAATGACAACCTGGAATCTTATAAGGAATTTTTGCCAGGTGATTTGACAGACCTAATCGCAACAGGCGACCACATGGAAGCCGATGTAGACCCTGCCAAGTCGACTTTTGCCACATTGACAGACCTTATCCTGAACGAGTATGGACTGGAACTACAAATTCGCAAGGAGAATGGGAAGAGATATCTTGATTTTAAGAAGCAGATTGGTGTTGACAGCGACACGGAAATCAAGCTCTCTGTCAATCTATTGTCATTAAAGCAGCATATCAACCCAGAGGGCATCGTATCTCGCCTGCTTGTATATGGCAAGCAAAATAGTGAGACAAATCAGCGTGTCAGCATTGCCTCAGTCAACAACGGAAAAGACTACATCGATAGACCTGATTTGATTGCCGAGTATGGTATCAAAATGGAGACTGCCACGTTTGATGACATAGAGAACCCTGTTGCTCTAAAACAGGCAGGAGAAAGCCAGCTAGCCACTCAAAAAGCTGTAGCTTATCAATACTCTGTTTCAGCAGTCAACTTATCGCACATCAACCCGAATTTTGACGAGTTTGAGGAAGGTAACACATATAGGGTTATCAATCCTGTTATGTTTATCGACGAGCGACTGAGAGTTGTTGCTCGACAGATTGATTTGTTAAATGTTGAGAGATCTAGTTTGACGATTGGAGAAAAATTTAAGTCTGCGGAAGAGTGGCAGTCAGATAATATTCGTAAGCGAACTCGGCAATTAGTTACAACTAATCAGCTTAAAGAGCAACAGGCAAGATTGGAAGAAGTGCGAGTTATTGCTAATGCAGCTGCAGAGACAGTTGAAACTGTCAATAATACCGTGAACGAACAGTCTAGCCAACTCTTATCTACTCAAGATAAGAAAAAACTGGATTATTTGCTAATTTCAAAGAAAGTTGACTTAGATGATATATTGAAACGAATTGAAAATCTAGAAAGGAAAGTTTAAATGGGAATTGACCAATATTTAAAAGTTATCAAGGAAGGAGTTTTTGGTCGCGATGTTCGACAAGCTATTCATGACGGTATAGAACGAGTCTATGAAGATGCAACATTTGATGGCAACACAAATATGGAAGTGGCTAAGGCCAGAGGCACCTTTGACCATCTATCCGATAGATTCTCTACGATTGATAATATTATCAATTCAAAAGCAGACGAAGCTGAAATAAAAGCTATGCTTAATAATATTCTAGACGGAACTCCTAAAGGAACATATCCAAATGTTTCAGCTTTACGTTCAGCAAAGCCATCTGGTGATAAAGGTATTTATGTTACAACTGATAACGGCCACTGGAATTATTGGGACGGAAGTTCATGGGCGGATGGTGGTTCATATCAATCGCCAACTGACGGCGTTCCTAATCAGTTCGGCGTAATTTTCGACGGATTATTAACTATTGATCGTAAGACTAAAACAGTATCCTTAAAAAAAGATACATGGATTTCGTTTGGAAATAAAAATTATGCTCCAAATGCTAATTTGAGCATTAGTTACGAACCAACTGGATTGTCAGAATATGTTGTTTACGACTTCCAAAATAAAGGGTTAACCGTGATGACTTTGGCGAACGTTAAGAACATCACGTCAACGCAAGTCATACTTGCTATTATGTATAAGGGTACTTTACATTATCCAGTTAATTCTATGTTCGTTAAGACAATTGGCTACTCAGAATATACGCAGGATAGCTTAATCGGTTCGGTTGTACAAGGCAAAATAATCTATGACAATTATTCAAAAACGTTTAGTTTTAATGGTTTTGGAGAACAGAATGAGATTATTGTTTCAAAAGGGACAAGTTACTACTCGATAAAAGAGCATGAAAATCTTCAACTTAGCAGTGGATTCTTACATCATCTTATTTTGGATACTATAGAAAATAAGTTTAAGCTAGTAAAGAGTTCAGTGATGTCTAATGGAGCAACTTTTACAAGCAAGAATACAGACATTTTGATTGCATCAGTATATCTTGAAGAACTCACGCATTATTCTAGTAATAATTTTATTCAGAGTACAAAATCGTTATTAAATAATGCATGGCAATTAGAAGAATTGATTGTCGACCTTCAGACTAAAAAAACTGTTATTGTGACGCTGGGAGATAGCACGACGGATGGTTGGAGGACTTCAAATTACACCAGCAACAACGATAATATTAATAATCTAAAAGAAGGAAATAATACATATTCTGGAATACTTAATAATATTATTAATCAACAACGTGGTTACAATTTTGATCATAAAATTTATAATCGAGGATTTTCAGGAAAAACCATTTATTGGCTTCGTCAAAATCTGGATGCTGTTCTATCTCCGATACCTGAATCCATTGATTATGCGTTCATTGCAATGGGCATCAACGATATGGTGTACGACGTGAGTAAGATTAAATCATTTCGTGACGATCATATAAATGTTATCAATCGATTGTTGGCGAAAGGGATTAAACCTGTACTAATGAGCACTCAAGCTGAATTTGAGAATTACAAACGATTTGGTTCGAAGATTAATGCGATTGCTGACAACATCAAGAAGGATTTAGCCGAAGAATTAGGATTACCATTCATTGATTATAACGCTGGCACAAGTAATATTTTGAACCATTCAGAATACAAGCTCAAGGATTTAATTCCAGACATGTGTCACTTTGGAGATCTTGGTCATCAAAAAGGGGCAGAATTTTTAGCTAGTCAGTTGATTCCTCAAACGGTATTTGTTTCAGGGATTAGTAAAATCGGGTATCAGAATAACAAAGTGGCATCTGATTTGAATTATTCAGATTACTTGACAGATGAACAAAAAGATGTGAAGTGGATTACTAGAACTGATGGTTTCGATTTAGAAGGACAACTAAATTCTACTCAAATAAAGACAATGTTTGAGGTTTCGGTTTATATTGAACGTCCGTCAATTATCCGCTATTTTGGAGACAACGTGATTGTGACATCAAATGGGCAGTCATTATCAGACGGAGCTGTGCTCGATATCGGATTTTATCGAATTTCAGCTAAAAACGTCACTGGAGTTGCTAGTAAATTCCGTGGCTTGAAATTTAATCTGAAAGAAGTATAGACAAAGGAGGTTGTATGCAGATCGAATTTTTCAATTTTTTAAGAAGCGTCGTTCAGACCGAAGACGGATTGGTATTGTACGCCCTGGCATTGATTGTCTCAATGGAAATCATTGATTTTGTGACAGGAACGATTGCTGCTATCGCAAACCCTGACATCGAGTATAAGAGCAAAATCGGCATCAATGGGCTCCTTCGCAAGATTTTAGGAGTTCTCTTACTGATGATCCTTATTCCGATGTCCGTGCTTTTACCTGAAAAAACAGGCTTCGCATTCTTGTATTCGATTTATCTCGGATACATCGCATTCACATTTCAATCACTTATTGAAAATTATCGAAAATTAAAAGGAAACGTTACTCTTTTTCAGCCGATTTTAAAAGCATTTCAGCGATTACTTGAAAAAGATGACGACAAAAACAAAGGAGAATAAACATGATTAACTGGAAAGTACGTTTTAACTTAAAAAACAAAACATTTTTATTGCGAGTGGCATTTGCTTTAGCTTTGCCGATTCTCGCATATTTCAATCTTAAACTAGAAGATTTGGTCAGTTGGGGAGTCGTTTTAGACTTGCTTGGCAAATTCTTTGCGAACCCTTATCTTGTGGGGTTGACGATTGTAAATATCCTAAATATCATTCCAGACCCAACAACTGCAGGAATTTCTGACAGCAAACGCGCTCTTGACTATCAAGAGCCAGTCCAAAACTAGGAGAGGACAATGAAGAAAAACGACTTATTCATCGACGTATCCAGCCACAATGGATACGATATTACAGGGATTTTGGAAGAAATGGGTACACAAAATACCATCATCAAGATTTCTGAAAGTACAAGCTATCTGAACCCTTGCCGACATGCTCAAGTTGAGCAATCAACCCCTGTTGGATTTTATCATTTCGCATGGTTTGGAGGTGACATCGAAGAAGCTGAACGAGAGGCACGTTACTTCCTTGATAATGTACCTCAAAAAGTAAAATACTTGTGTCTTGATTACGAAGATCACGCTAGCGGAGATAAACAGGCAAATACAGATGCATGTATTCGCTTTATGGAAATCCTCAAAGAAAATGGCTATGAGCCAATCTATTACAGCTACAAGCCATTCACGCTCAATAATATCTATTATGAGCAGATTCTTGCGAAATTCCCAAACAGCCTTTGGATTGCCGGGTATGGGCTAAATGATGGAAATGCTGATTTTGAGTATTTTCCTAGCATGGATGGGATTCGATGGTGGCAATATTCTTCAAATCCATACGACAAGAACATTGTTTTACTAGATGACGAAGAAGCCGAGCCAAAATGGAAAAGAAATGATACTGGTTGGTGGTGGGAACACCCTGACGGATCTTACCCAAAAGAAGAATGGGAAAAAATCGGCGGTGTGTGGTACTACTTTGATGCTAAAGGATATTGTCTAACCAGTCAATGGTTCAAAGAAAATGATAAGTGGTACTACCTCAAAGAAAATGGGGCAATGGCCATTGGTTGGGTGTTTGTGAATGGCAAATGGTACTATCTTGATGCTTCAGGAGCAATGGTCACTGGCTGGGTTCAATACAAGGACAAACTATACCATCTCAAAGAAGAGAATGGCGAAATGTCTTCAAAAGAACTTGTCAAAGTCGAAGGAGGCTGGTACTACGTCAACGAAGATGGCAGTCGTTCAGACAAACCAGCATTTAATGTATTACCTGATGGACTAATTGTTACCACTAAATAAAGAAAGGAGATTCTATTTTTCTTCTTAATGACCCGCAGGCTCAGGCTTGCGGGCTTTTTTGTTTGCAATAATAAAAGCAGTGACCGAAATCACTGCTTATCAGCTGTAGCAAATTCATAAAGTTTTTCTGCTGTGAGAAGGGCCATTTTGTCCATGCTTGTTTTTCCTTTTCTAAGGTCAGAAACAGTAGTCCATGGAACTCCAGCGCCTTGCGAAATAGCAGATGTAGACATTGAACTGTCTAATAATTCTTGAATAACTTTTCTCATATTATTTGTCCTTTTTATTTTTTAGATAGATATATACATTGATTGCAATTATAAAAATAGCTATTGCACTAACCATTGCTTTTCCTCTTTTCATTTGATAAAATAGAGGTGTGAGGGGCTTTCGCCCCCACCTCTTAGCGTTTACCTTTTTCTTTTGCGGGATTCGGGTTTACGCTTTTTGTTTTGTCTTGCGACTGTTATTGCAGTCACCAGACTTGCTATAGCAGTTACCGTTTCAGGGATATTGTCTATCGCCTTTTCAAGTAACCTAAGCCAATCTTCTTTGTTCAACTTCCTCACCTCCTTTCCTTATCTTGATTATATTATATCACGGTACACCGAGAAAGTCAAGCGTTTTGATGAAGTTTTTTTAAATTTTTTCAAAAAAATAGACCTTGTCCAGAGGTCGGGGAGTTGGAGGGACACCCCTCCAATGTAAACTATTAGAACTAAATTGCAGCCTTCTCAACTATACGGGCAAAGGTGAGTATGAAAATGAATACGAAGATGAATACGATTTAAAAAAATGACGAAAATCAACGGAAATGATTTTAAATAAAAATAAGCAAAAACTCAACTATTGATAAGCAACAGAAAGCATTGAAAAACATTTGTCACTTATACCATA
>NZ_KV817785.1 GCF_001814775.1 Streptococcus sp. HMSC067H01 | reverse complement strand
TCAACACCAGAAGTGAAGTATCCAAATGATCCAACGGATCCAACGAAACCAGGTCAACCAGTTGTTCCAGATGTACCAGGATATAAACCATACTTGCCAGATCCAAACGATCCGACGAAACCAGATAAAGATAAACCAGTAGAACCAGGTAAGGAACTTCCAAACCTTCCAACAAACCCAGGTGAAGACACACCAATCATCTACGTACCAATCGTAAATGATGTGAAGAAACCAACTAAACAAACAGTTAAGTTTGAAGGAGCAGGCGATAAGACTCCAGCGGACAATGTCCAAGATGACTTTACGTTTACTGGTAAAGAAAACAAAGCTTCTGTAACTACAACATGGACTGAGAAGAGCCATACTTACGGTAAGGTATCAGTTCCAGTAATTCCAGGTTACTACGCTGATAAGACAGAAGCCGGTGGTAAGACAGTTACTCCAGAAAATCCTGAAGCAACAGATACAGTTACTTACAAACCGCTTGGCAGCTTGGTTCCGAAATCTGATGATCCGAAATTCCCATCAACACCAGATGTGAAATATCCAAATGATCCAACAGATCCAGGTAAACCAGGTAAACCAGTTGTGCCTAATGTACCAGGCTACAAACCATACTTGCCAG
>NZ_KV817784.1:97844-164140 GCF_001814775.1 Streptococcus sp. HMSC067H01 | reverse complement strand
TACTTGCACTTGTTGAAGCAGATGTACTTGCTGAAGTACTTGCACTTACTGATGCGCTAGTTGACGCTGACACTGATGCACTTGTTGACGCTGATTCAGAACGATATTTGTTATCCGTAACAGTCTCATTTTGATTATAAACAGTTGGTGCATACGGCTGACTACCAGATGCCACTTTGGCATTATCCTTATAGTAAACTGTTGCAACACCACTGTCACTTACATCAATGCTTGAAATACGATTGCGACCGTTTGTAACAACCTTATCATGAGCTTTTCTGATTTCTTCTCGAACTTTGTCCTTATCAGATTCTGATAAATGATTTTTATCCTTTACTTCAGTCAAGTCAATCGCAGGTTTATTAAACAAGTTCTGCAACTGATCTTGTTGAATTCGAATTTCTCCAACGTCAACAGTGTTTCCACTTGGATCTGTAGCATTGAGCCAACGTCCCCAGGTATTTCCTGATCTCCAATCAAGGTCTTTGTTAGTAACCGCATTAATGGTGAAGGTAGTTTGGTCATCATTTGTTAAGGTATTGATAATATTTGTGATTGGACCTTTTCCCCATTCACGTCTATTTTCGAAGAAGTCCGTCAAGTCTTTTCTATTACCAGAGACCTTCAGTGTGACTAATTTACCACTATTATCTTTACCTGTATAGGTAATCTGGATCTTGTCCCCAGCATAGAACAGATAACGACCATTGCTATCTTTCTTAGGCTCTTGACCATTTACTGTTACAGTATAGGTAATTGTTGGATTCACACGTTCAGGAGTAATCTTACTTTTCGTCACCTCTGAATTGAGACCAGCAACTGTCTGCTTAGCTGTTACATCTCCAGTAGGAAGGAGACCATTGTTACCGTCGTAAGCCTTTTTCAGATCTTCTGCAGGTTCAAAAGTAACGCTTGTTTCATTATCTTTAGCTCTCTTCTCGAACGTATGCCCTGCTAAAGTCAAGGTTACAAGAGCTCCTGGTGTTACATTTGTAACAACGATCGAACGATTTGGCAAGCCACCAGTTTCATTAGTAGAAGCAACTGAGATAACTGGTGCCTGTGGAATTACCTTAATAGTCACATCGTTCGTTGTGCCATCTTTGTAGGTAATCGTTACAGTACCATCGGTAGCAATACTATAATCGCTAATGCGGTTGGCTACCTGAGGATTTGCCGTTTTAACTGCATCAAGAATCTTGGTGCGTTCATCATTTGTCAACGCATTTGGATTGGCAACTGCAATGGCGTTAGTAGGTTGAGCTCCTGGGAATTTTTCATTCAATTTTCCTTGTGCAACTACAGCCGTTACTCTACCAGTATTATCCGATAAGTCTGTAGCATTAGTTCCACGAGTCCATTTATTTCCATCTTTATATTGGACATTTTCTCCATAAGTAGCAGTGTACTCTAATACTTTTGGATTTGTTGTTGAAGCCGTAGTAGGTGTATCCTTGATACCTGGGGCAGTATCATTTGAAGCATAGCCATCTTGGAAAATACGACTGATATCTGAAGTTCCATCGTTTAATTTCAGAGTTTTAATCTTACCACTATTATCTTTAGCAGTTAAAACAACTTTAATCTCATCTCCTGCGAAGACTTCGTAACCACTGACTCCAGGACGAACATTATTCTTAATCGTTTGTTTTTCCCATTGGCCAGTCTTATCATTCTTAATATAAAGTTCAAAAGTTACTTCAGGTGCTACATTTTCCTTGGTAATAGTTTTAGTCGTTGTAGCTGATTCCAAGGTTTCATTTACACTAGTACCAGGATTTTGGAAAACCTTACTTTGTTTAACAGTTACGTCACCTGTTGGAAGGAGACCGTTGTTTCCATCATAGGCAGCCTTTAAATCTGTCGCAGTAAAGGTTACGCTTGTGTCATTATTCCCCGCAGTCTTAGGGAATGTATGTCCGTTTAATGTCAGGGTAACAAGTGCACCCGGCGTCACATTTGTAACTGTAATTCCTTTATCTGGAAGTCCACCAGTATTTGTCACCTGATCATTAGCGATTTGTGGTGCTTGTGGATTGACCTTGAAGATAACTGGAACAGATGTGCTGTTTCTTGCTGCATCAGTAGAACCTTGCGGTAAGGTCACTCTTACTTTTCTTGTGTAGAATCCTGGATTAGCAACCATGGCGTCGTCAGGAGCTTGTTCCCAACTGAATGTTGTATCTGCAGGTATCGCAACTCCAGCATCAGAATTCTTAATAGCATTACCTGGATTGTCAATAATATCCGCTAATGAAGCCTTATCACCAACTGTAGTAACATACTCTCGTTTTGCTACCGGATCAACTACAGTATAGTCAAATCTAGTTTCACTTGTTAGGGCTGCATTGCTAGATGATACAGTACCAAAACGTCCATTTGGATAAGTCGCTTTTACGGTGTAAGTTGTATGGTGTGACACAGGATTAGCACCTGTTGTATGCCAGACATCACTAAATTTAGGTGACCCACCCTGGCTACTTACTTGCGCACTTGCATTGTTATTCAGACGATACTCATAAGAGAAGGTTGTTCCTGAAGGAAGAGAGTCGGTATTGAGATAAAGATATGAATTTCCACCGATATTATTGGCATAGCTTCCTCCAACAGTTTTATCACTACCTGGAACTGCTTTAAAGGCATAAAATTGACCTTTCACACCATTGTTTGTTTTGGTTTCAACTTTTGGATAAACAGTATAGTTGACTGTTACATCCGTTGTCGAATTATCAGAATAGGTAACACGTGCTAGAGCTGATTGAGGCCCAGTTGCACTAGTAGAGATTGGCGTTACCCAAGAAATGCTATGTCCAGTGACAGCAGGTGTTGAACTGTCAACAGGATCAACAGTGACAAAGTTATTTACATTAGCAACATCTGTCGCAGCTTCCCCTTGCAAAGTATAAACAGTTGGAACTTTAGGTGTAGCATTATAAAGTTCATTTTGTTTGAGTTTATGGAAGGCATAGGTAATACCTTGTTTCCCTTCAAGAACTCCGACTTTATTTCCTGACACAAATCCTCGAGCAGTAGCAACGTTTGTTGCTTTCAACTGGTAACCCTTAATGTTCAGATATTGACTAAGATCGACCGTTTTTCCTGGAAGTTCTTGGATAAACACCTCATCCTTACCAGGGATTTCCTCTCCAGTATCTGCATCGATGAAATTAACTGTAACATAGGCACCACGAGCAGAGTATTCAAATTTTTCTAGTCTAAATTGTTGCAAGTTGGTTCCAGAGCCTGTCGAAGCGAAGAGGGCCAAGGCTAGCTCTTCAGGATTACCAGCGTTGTCCAACAAACTTCTTTTGGTATTCTCAAGTTTGAGAGCATTCGTATTAACTGGACGACCATCTACAAACATATCCCTTGAAGTTGCAATTTTATCTGATTGCAGATTCATAGACCAGGTTTGACCACCATTATAAGTAACGGTCATTACTTTGGTCGTTCCATTGTAAGAAACCTGGTAGTCTCTTAAGGAATTATCTGTTGGGTTTTGATTTAAATGTTCAAAGGTGCGGATTACTGGATAGACAGTTCCTTGGGCATTTCTGTTATTACCATTGTAGTTATAGATATAGCCACCAAATGCTCCATTTTGATAACCATTAATCTTTGGATCGGCTGAGGCTTTATTTACAGCATCCGGTGCACCCGTATTATGCCACGTATCCAGTTTAAATCCAAAGGAACCTTTGAGATTATCTCCTCCCATACCAAGAGAGGCCCCAGAACCGTTTCCATTAGCATTTCCTATAACACCAGGTTCGGCAGTTGAAAACACCGCCGCAATCCCATCACCACCATAGTGACCATTAGTAGTATTGCCTTCATAAGAATTTCCAAGATTGATCTTACCTTTTAGGGTGAAGCTCTCAGTCATATCTATCTTAGTTTTCAATGTATAGGAACCGGCTTGCCCACTTGTGTTCTGTGTTAAGGTTACTGTACCACCACTTAGATTTGCAGTTCCTGATGTTTTAAAGTAGTTTGCTTGGTTTTTATTGGTAACAATTAGTTTAGCCTTAGGGTCATAACTTGCATTTCCCAAAGAAGCATTTGTATTAAATGGAATACGAAAGTCATTTGAAGAAGTCAAAGCTTGACCATTACGGTAGTCACGCGCCCCAGAACTAGCACGAAGGACTGTGTTTACCACGCTATTACGTGTTCTAGTAGCTTCAGTGATAAGGGTGTTAAGGTCAGCGTTAGGATCTGCCAAAGCATTTTGAATAGCTTCAATCGTAGCTTTTCCTTTTAGAAGCGTAGACTCTGCTCCTTCACGATGACCTAGTCGACCGAGATAGGTTCCTATCTCATCTGAAAGGCCTTTGAGTTTTTTCTCTTGCTCTGCACGTTTTTTGTCAGTTTCAGTCGCAGTTACAACCCCTGTTGCAGCAGTTGCTAAAACAGTTGCCTCACTAGCATAGACTTTGTCAGATACTACTGCATTTGCTGAAGCAGTATTCAAGTTAGCTACTGTAGAATTATAGGTAATTGTAGCGTTAGCTTTATTTGCTACTCCATCCTCTGCCTTGGTAGTTCCGCCAGCAACACTCTCACTTGCCGAGCTTGTTACTGTAGGACTTGTAGAGCCAGTCCCAGAAAGACTTTCTGATTTAGCTACTGACTCAGATGTACTAATTGAAGTTGAGGCAGAAGTCGATGCAGAAGTTGATGCAGAAGTTGATGCTGATACTGATGCAGAAATACTTGTAGACAAAGACTCTGATAAAGAATGACTTTCAGAGACTGATACACTCTCACTGATAGACTGAGAAGTCACATCTGAAGCTGGAGTTTCTTGATCTTCTTGCCCAACTGTCCCTAGAACAACTTTGTCCGTATTGACGAGCGTGCTATCTGTATCAATTACTTTTTCTACTGCTGTTTGTTCATTAGCATAAACCTGCGTCTGAACGATAGCTCCGCCACCGATAACCGAACCAGCCGCTACTATCCCCTTAAGGACATCGATTCCTGTCAATGGTGTAGAAGAACGCTCCTCAACAATCTCTGTTGATACTTGAGCTGTATCCACTCCGCCACGAATGACTTTAAATAAACCAAAAAGGGATGTAGAGGCACGTAACCAGTGTTTACCAGACTTGATTAACTTAAATCTTGTAACACGATCTGTTTCTCTAAATTGACCTTCATTTCTTTTAAAAAACATGTATACACCTTCCGTTTTTTCTATCAATCTTAAAAATTGATGCTACCTTACATTCTACCACATTTTAACCATTTTTTCTAATTATTTAACCAAAAATTAGAAAGAAAACCTTATTTATTTTATGCATTTATTTTATGTTATGGTATAAACTTTAAAAATAATATAAAATTCTACTTCTTTGATTATACTCTGTTAGCATCTTGAACCCTTTAAAAATTCTTACTCATGCTCTTTATTTTTGTTACCAAGTATTATAATTTAGTTGAAATTATAGAATTTTTTTTGAAATCTCAAATGATAATTGCATATTTTTTAATTTGTATCAAAAATTCGTAAACTTTATAACAACATGCCGATAAATTGATTTTATAATTTCCTCTAAAATCTAATCAAATTATTAAAAATTATGACAAATTATCATATACATAAAAAGCATCGAAAATCGATGCTTTGCTATTAAACTCCTATATGAATATCTGGAAACTTATCTGCTATTAAATCCCAAAGTTCTTCCAGTTGCTCTTGAACTGTTTTAGTTGTTTTCAAGGTCATGTCTTGTTTTTTCTTAGCATTCTTACGAACATAGCAGAACTGGTAGACTTTATTTGTGATTAGGGAACGGTTAATTCTCGTTTCAACTAGATAAAGTTGCTCAACATCTCGTAGGTCTAAAGCTTGCGTTCCTTTATAGTAAGTGATGAGATGATTTTTATAGAGGATTACCTTTAGACTCTCATCATAAAATTCTGCCAAACCAGTTAGATTTTCAACATTTCCTTGCAATTCAGGATAGGCTTGATAAAGCTCTTCAAAAGCTGCGATAGATTTTTTACGAAGAAGAAAGGCACCCACTAATGTAAATAGTCCAATTCCTCCAAAAATTGCAGCACTTATGAGATGCCACCAGCCATCTTTTGAGTGTTCAGTCAAACTTAGATAGACACTTGAGTTCATGTTCAATGCAACAGTTGAATCAGGTTCAAGTATAGAGTCAAGAAAGCCAGATAAGTCTACAATTCTATTATTTCGAGATTTGTTGTTAACATTTTTACTTAGAGGTTGTAACTGTGTACCTACTAGAGTAGCTGGATTATCTATAAGTGTTTCAGTTGCAGCTTGTTCCATAAGTTTTTGAATCTCTTTATCATTTTCTTTAGCCTCTACAACTGCAAATTTACCATCACCATCATTGCTATATTGCACAAGGTATAAAACACTTCCACCATCAACTTCTCCAACTACTTCTGGATAGATATCATAGACAGTCATAGTAACTTCTTTACCTGACCGAGTATCATCTGAAAATGGATCCATTGGATGCTGGTGATGATTCCACATGAAGACAGTTCCTGCAGAAAAAGCAAAGAAAACTAGTGAAAGAATAAGCCCTGAAATAAAGCCTTTATTTCTTTTTTCTTTAAACATCATAATCTCCTTTAGTTTGATGATTAAATTATAGCAAAAATTCCTATAAATTTCAATAATCATCTTAAACACAAATACTATTAAATTGGGAAAGAAAGCGATTACCGAAAATAATATATGATATTTCAAAAAAAGAGCTTGAGATAATCTCAAACTCTCCTATCATTTCAAATCCTATTTTCTTGCCATCTGTTCATCTTGCTTAAGTTGCTTGACTAATTGATCTATACTATCGAATTTTACCATGTCACGGATACGGTCTAACCAATATACATTTACAGTTTCGCCATAGATGTCATCAGAAAAATCAAAGATATGAACTTCAAAGCGCTCTTCTTCACCATCAAAGGTCACATTTTTTCCTAGACTAGCCATTCCACGATAGACTTTTCTCTGAATTTCAACATCAACAGCATAGACACCATCAGCCGGCATATAAGTCCGATCCAAATTGACTAGATTGGCTGTAGGAAAGCCAATTGTTCGACCTCGAGCATTTCCGTGAACCACTACACCTCTAGTTGGCAGTGGCGCACCAAGAAGTTTTCTAGCTTCTTTCACATCACCCTCTAAGATGGCTTGACGAATTCGTGTAGAACTAATTTTCCCTTTTTCGTCCTCAACTGGTGGAACGATAATCACTTCACCATGGAAGAGTTCTTTTAAATCCTCAGCTGTTTTTCTATCTGAACCAAGAGTATAGTCAAAACCAACCACAATAGTATCTGCCTTTGCTTCCTTGATGTAGGTATCAATGAATTCTTGAGCAGTCATGTTTGCAACTCGACTAGAAAAATCCATCAAGTACAAGCTTTCAACTCCAGCTCGCTTCAATCTACGCTCCCGTTCACTAGCATTCAAAATATGCAATAAGTGTTCAGGTGAGTACGGATTAAGGGTTAGTTTTGGTGATTCGTTAAAGGTTACTAGAGCTACTCCCTGGCGCTTTTCAGCAGCAATCTTAGAAGCTATGTCAAATAATTTTTGATGTCCAAGGTGAACTCCATCAAAATAACCTAATACAAGGACGTTTGGTCCTGGTGTTGCAATGTCTTTTTCTGTTTTAATAGGTACTGTAATAATCATAGTATTTATTATACCAGAAAAATGGCGCTTTCAAAACAATTTAGGCTTAATATAAGGCATAAAACTTAGAATAAACTTTCTTTCACTTCTTTACGTAGTTGCTCTAGACTATCTATACCATATTTGTCCATGACTTTTGGTAGGTTATCAATGATATCAGGACAGGCATATGGATTGGTAAAGTTTGCTGTACCGACTCCAATTGCTGAGGCACCCGCCAAGTACATTTCTAATGCAGCTTCTGCCGAGTCAACACCACCCATTCCAATAATTGGAAGATTAGTAGTTTGGGCTACTTGCCGGATGAGTTTGAGAGCTACAGGAAAGACTGCTGGTCCAGACATACCACCAGTTCCATTAGCTATGATTGGTTTTCTGATTTTAAGATCAAAGCGCATACCAACAAGGGTATTGATCATAGTGAGACCACTAGCACCAGCATCTTCTACTGCCTTTGCAATAGTCACGATATCCGTCACACTAGGCGTTAATTTTACATAGACAGGAACTGAGGATGCCCCTACGGCTGCTTTTACCACATCATAAGCTAAATCTGGGTCTTGCCCAATCAAAAGTCCGTGATTCCCATGATCGACGTTTGGACAAGAAATATTGAGCTCAATGGCTTTCACGTTAGGTGCCTTGGAAATACCACTAGAAACTGCTGCATATTCTTGCTTTGAAAATCCAGCAACATTGGCGATAATTGGGAGATTTGGGTATTCTCTTTGAAGCCAAGGTAATTTTTCAGAGAGTACGACGTCTAAACCAGGATTTTGTAAACCAATGGCGTTGAGCATACCTGCAGGTGTTTCTGCCACCCTTGGAGTCGGGTTCCCAAAACGCGGTTCTAGGGTAGTCGCCTTAATCATGATAGAGCCTAAAAGATCTAGATCATAGTATTTGGCGTACTCTTGACCAAAACCAAAACAGCCTGAAGCAGGAATGATAGGATTCTTTAACTCTAAGCCTGTTAGAGAGACTTGTAATCGATTTGTAGTCATGGCACTCTCCTTATAAAACTACTGTGCCTGTTTTAAATACAGGGCCATCTTCACACACACGTTGGTTAACAGTTTCACTGTCTGGAACTTTCATGACACAAGCATAACACGCTCCCATACCACAAGCCATACGGGATTCTAGAGATAGATAAGCTCTTGGATGGTCATGGAAGGTTTGATTGATATATTTCATCATACCAGGTGCCCCACATGAGTAGATGGCATCAAATTCAGTGTCAAATTCCTTAATCACTACAGAAACATTTCCTTTAATATCATAAGATCCATCATCAGTCGTTACAAAGACCTGACTAAATCTGGATAATTCATATTCCAAAATAACAGCATCTTTAGTAGCGAATCCTAAAACAGTTGTTATTTCAACACCACGCTCATTCAGTTGTTTAGCTACTTCGAGTAAGGGCGGCACACCGATTCCTCCACCAACAAGAAGAACTTTGCTATGGTTGTCTAGCATAGATAGATCAAAGCCATTTCCTTGAGGTCCCATAACATCTAAACTATCACCTGGTTTCAAAGTTGAAAAAATTGCTGTACCAGAACCTTCGATTCTATAAATAAGATGACATTGTTTCTTAGCCTTATCTATGGATGAAATCGAAATTGGACGACGTAAGAGATGGGCATCATCAGGTACACGCAAATGAAGAAATTGACCCGCTTTCATAGCTTCGATCATTTCTCCTTGAAGTACAAGCTCAAAGATTGATGGCGCGATTTCCTCTTGCTCAATCACTTTCATCTTTTCCAAGCGAATAGCTCCCATGCGCTTCTTACAATTTGGATTCATAACTTTTCCTCCTTAAATTTTAATGGGATCAGATAAAGAAAAACCTTGCAATTGCAAGGTTTCAGTTAAGATATTTGCACAAAAGTACCAAATAAGCATTCGCTTACTTGTTTCAGTTGTAGCTTCTTTTCTCTGACACCTTGTGAGTCTCTCTGGACTTCCCTTAAAGGTTAAATTTTCACTAGTATACTGTATCAAACATGAAAAGTCAAGTAAAAATAGGTAAGGTATCAGTTTATAAAAGTTGCTTATTTTTGTGAAGACAAAATTTTCTCCAATTTTTGATAATCTTTGACACTGTCAATTTCGTAGATAGAATTTTCTTCCAACTCTTCTACATAAACATCTAGTTCTTTGATATTATCTTTGACCATGTTATCCCAATAGAGTTCAACAAACTCGCCGCTTGCATAAGCCTGGTCAATAAATCCAACAATTTTTTCAGCTGTTGGAGCATCCCAAAACGACACGCCACTTAAGATACGTCCATTTTTGCTATCGACGATGATATCTTGAACTTTGAAGTCATCACCGTAAACTAGGAACCACTCATTATCACAATCTTCACGATAAACACTGAAGTATGTTGAACGTTCGATATCATTTCGGAACATATTTTTGAAAAGATAGTTATCCGCGTCGATAACGTAGCTGTTGGCTAGATCTTCTTTTACCAAGTAAAGAGAGTAAAAGTTATTGTAATCAGCAAACTTGTCATTGAAGACCAAACGGACACCGTATTTTTCTTTAAGGTAGTCGAATTGTTCTTTCAAATAACCTACAACGATGATAATATCATCAATTCCACGTTCTTTTAAAAATTCAATTTGATATTCAACCAAAGGTTTTTGATTGACTTTAACCAAGGCTTTGGGAGTGTTTTCCGTCATGGGTCTCAAACGAGTTCCCAAGCCCGCTGCTAAGATAATCGCTTTCACGCGTTTTCTCCTTTATTCTTTAATAATAATATAAACACCAGCCATTACGATAAGTGAAGTAATGATGGTTAGTAAATTAAGGGGTGAACCCAAGAAAATTGCTGCAAACAATACAGTCCAGACTACATAACTCACATTTAAACCTGTTGCTTTTGCTGGTTGCAATCGATTAATAGCCATATAGTAGGCTAGATAAGAAATCATATTACATGCTGCAAAGACAATCAGAAGTCCCAACAATTGTCCGTTTGCCACTTCTGCAAATGAATGATGCGAGAAGAGAACAATAACAAGATAGGACAGGAAGGAAGTTACTTGTCGAATCAAGAGGGCTTCAAGTTCACTGAGATCACTTTCCATAGCAAATGAGCTTAGAACACTTTCACTCCCCCAAGCAAGAGCACAAATTAAGGCACAAAGAATTCCGATATAGAAAGAATTGACTTGTTCAACCTTGTAGGTCTGAGCAATAATGCCTGCAATGATTAATAAGATTCCAAATACTGTATTCTTAGAAACCTTATGCTTTAAGAAAAAGAAAGCGAGAATGACAGATACTGCAGGATAAATAGCTGAAACTGAGGATGCTAATGAACTACCGATATATTTGACTGCATAGAGATTGGCCTGCATGCCTATTGGCCCAGCCAATAGTGCTCCGATAATAACACTGACATTTCGAATGTTCAAGAAGATTGAAAAACGTACCTTTCCTTCTTTAACGAGAAGATATCCTAGCAAGATAAAAATACTCAGAAAATCGTGTGCTGCTGCTACTACAAAAGGCGAAAGCTCAGTAAAGATTGAAAAGATATAAGCACTAATAGTTAATCCTAATCCCCAGAACACACCTGATAGTAGCCCAAAAGAAACTCCATTTTTAGTTTTCATTTAATTCTCCTTCAGACTCTAATTCTTTTACTGCTCTATTGTAACGAGAGATTCCGTAATCTCCGAAATCTGCACCATTTTCTTCTTTGTAAATAGTCCAAAGACTCCAAATGATATCTTGCAAGATTTTGTAAATACGAATCTTCTCCCTTGAAACTGGAGTCTTGTCACTCTCATAATGACTTAAAAAGTCTTCTTCTTCTGCACTTGTAAATTCAGATTCTAGGAAGAGGGCTGCCAAATCCCACATAGGATCATTCATAGAAGAATATTCCCAATCAATGAGATAAAGATGTCCATCTGGTGCTTCAATAAAGTTTTCAGGAACCAAATCAATATGACATGATTTCTTATCAATTCCAATTTGTTCAAGCTCTTCTTTCAGAGAAAATACAGATTTCCTGACAGCTTCATAGTTTGGATAGTAAATCTCTCCTTGAATCAATGATTCATATTTTTTGATTTCCTCAAAAGGAGCAAATTCTCCTTTTAATTCTTTACCAGAAGCATGGATCGTTTGTAGAATTGGTGCAATCTTTTCAAATTTGGTTTTAATGGTAGCTGAATCAAGTGTCTCAGCATTTTCAATGTACTGATTAACTTTGATACCAGCTTCAATATCGAAAAGATAATTTTCTACATCTAATTTCAAATCTTTCAACAATTCAAGATTGAACTTCTCATTCTGGCGATCGATTAATTTATCTGTACCTTTACCGAAAAACTTAACGATATACTGGTTTGCAGTCGTCTTGACTAGATAGTTTTGATTGGTCATCCCACCTAGTTGCTCAACACTGAGAATATCCTCTTCTTCCGATAATAAAGAAGCAATCTTTTCTTTAATAAGTTTCTCCACGGTCAACCTCCATATCCTTACACTTCCCATTTAAAGACTGTCTTGAAGGCAGTATTTAAATCTGTAGCAAAAACTCGATGAATATCCTTAATCTCTCTTACTGGTTCTTCTAGATAAATGATATTCTTCAAACGATTGGCAAACTTCTTAATTTCCATCATTTGAATGGCATTTTCAAAGTCAACTCTTCCAGAACGAGAAGATCCAACTAATAACAAGCCTTTTTCTAAAGAATCACGAGTATTGATATTAACCTTATACTCACTCACTCCCATCATCAAAATGGTACCTTGGGGTTTGATGTAACGAATCAAGTCATTGATAGCAGGACCGCATCCATCACCACCACAACACTCAAATCCATGATCAAAGCTTAAATCTTCTGGAATACTATCAGTGATATAACGTTCATTCGCAAAGGAAAAGAGTTCAAGTTTTTCCCAATGACGTCCAATGACGATAATCTCTGCTTCAGGCAAGGTATAATTGATAATATTTGCCATTACAAAGGCTAGACTACCATCACCAATAACTGCAATACGTTGACGTCTGCTGTGAGATACCGTCATGAAACGATTCATGGCATGCATGCCAACACTGACAAACTCTGTAATAGCAGCAACTGTGTCTTCAATTTCTTCATAGGCTACCACGCGATCCTTAGGAAGAGAAACAAACTCTCTCATGAATCCATCAAAACCACTAGATAAGAAATAAGTACCAGCCATGTAGTTCTCGTAAAATTCATCATCACTTTGCATTGGTGGCTGATTTGGAATCATGACAACCTTCTGACCGACTTGATATGTACCAGTTGGATCAGAAATGACCGTTCCGCAAGACTCGTGAATCATAGCCATTGGAAGTTTCTTTGATAAGATTTTTGGATCACGTTTTCCTTGATAGTAGCGTTGATCCGCATGACAAACCGCCATGTAATTTGGTCGGATGAGAATATGATTCTCTTGATCAATTTCTTCTTCCTGATATTTGATATTGATAAACTTTGGTTTTGTCAGTTGATAAATTTGATTAATCATGTCTCTAATCTTTCTCAATCATGCTTTTAGCAATCTTCAAGTCTGTAACTGTTGTAATTTTAAGGTTTGAGTATTCCCCTTTTGCCAAGGCAACATCTTTACCCTTAATGACAAAGATTTTACAAGCATCTGTCAAAATTTCTTTTTCTTCTGTTGATAAAGAACCATACAAGTCAATAAAGTCCTTGCAACGGAAGGTTTGAGGGGTTTGTCCTTGATAGAGATGAGCACGATTTGGAATATCTGTAATGAACTGACCATTTGTACTTTCAACGATAGTATCCACCGCTTCAACCACAGTATCAACCGCATCATGTTTTTGAGCAAGAGCGATATTGTCTTGAATCATTCGAAGTGTGATAAAGGGACGAACTGAGTCATGTGTGACTACGATATCATCTTCCGTGATTGGACGGTAAGCATCAATAGCTTCAATAATTTTTTCAATACTAGAATTACGATCAGCACCACCTTTGGTGATAATAATACGATCTTTATGAAGCGGAAGGAATTTTTCAACTAAATCTTCTGCGTGTGTAACCCAGTCTCCATGGACTCCAACTACAATCTTTTCAATACTTGGTTCCAAAACAAATTTTTCAATAGTGTGAATTAAGATTGGGCGGTCTCCCAACTCTAGAAATTGTTTTGGCAAATTACTGATCCCCATGCGTGTGCCAGTGCCACCCGCCAAAATTCCAGCGTAGATCATTTTTATACTCCTTTAGTTCATTCTAAAAAAACTTATTGTTAACTATTATATCACAATCTGGCTCTATCTTGAAAGAAATACAAAGACTTTATGCCTAGAAAACGCTCTTTTTAAACCTTAATCTGAACATTATTTCTTCCTAGTGCACTTTCTTTTAAAAAAAAGCAAATGATTATCTAATTTCTTCTACCAAGATCTAGTCAATCCTATTAATATAGAGTTCTTTAGAATATTATAGAAACCTTAAAGAAACCTTAAACTAAATAAAAAAGTTGAGATTGTAGCCAGAGATAATTCCAAGCTAACAATTCTCAACTCTATTCAATCATTTTTCGTTTATTTTTCTTCTTGCTCACCGATGCCCTTAACGGCTTTCTTAAACTCGGCAAGCATCTTTCCTACTGATTCGCCTAGCTCTGGTAAGCGTTTTGGTCCAAAAATCAACAATGCTCCAAGAACAATGACTATCAAGCCTGGTGCACCAATATCACGTAAGATTCCCATTTTTTTCTCCTTTCCTTTTTCTCTTAATTATCCATTTACTAATAGCGATACTAACCTCATACAAAAGGATTAGGGGAACAGTCATCGCTAAATCGCTAATAAAATCGGCCGGCGTCAATATAACTGCCAATACCAATAAAATGAAGTAAGCATAACGTCTATAAGAAATGAGTAGGCCAGGTCCAATCAAACCAATTGAGGTAAAAAAAGCAATGATAACTGGCAATTCAAAGATAAACGCTAGTGGTACAGTTGTTTGAAAGACAAAGGCTAGATAATTTTGTGCTGTCAGTTGCGTCTCAAATAAGTTTTCACCTAGTCCCAGTAAGACCTGAAGTATAGCTGGTGTTACAAAATAAAAGCCAAAGGCTAATCCCAAGATAAAACAAAGGAAAGTTGCAGGGATATAAGCAAAAATCGCCCCTGCTTCTTCATTTTTAAGGGCTGGTCGGACGAAACTCCAAACTTGATAAACGGTAAAGGGCAAGGTAAGGCTAAAGGCCATCAAACTTGCCAAACGGAGATAAATCCATAAAATATCATTCGGTCCTAAGACGATCAACTTCTGACTAAAGCCTTGTGTGATAAATTGATAAACCTGATCGGCAAATAATAGTGAAACGCAGAATACTAGAAAGAAGCAAACAACTACTGCTAGCAATCTCTTTCTAAATTCTACCAAATGTTCAATAATTGTCAATTCCTTTTGATCCATCACTTTTCACCCTGTCTAATGGTAATTAGAAAAACTACGAGGATAAAGATAATCTGACCTGCTAACCCTTCCCAACTAGGGTAAATTCCCAATATATCAATATTTGGTATTCCTGAGATCAGATGGTTTGGAATTATATTTGTCAACTGTAAGGCATGGATACTGACTCCCGTCATCTTGAAAGCCAAGGCATAAATCATCCAAGTCAGGATAAAGAAAACCTTGTGAGGTAGGAAAAATTGACTGGCCTTGTTCATCACAAAGGCAATCACGACTAAGACTAAGAGGGCCAGAGAAATTCCTAGGACAAAGTCAAAACTAGAAATCCTTGGCAGAATCCCTACGTAGAATAAAATCGTCTCAGCACCTTCACGGAAGACGGCCAGAAAACTCAGAGCGAACATAGAAAGGAAAGAGCCTGTTTTCGTGACAGTTTGCATTTGTGATTCCATAAAAGTATTCCATTTTTTAACAGAAGATTTGCTATGGAGCCAAATACCGATTAAAATCATCATGATAACCGCAAAAATCCCGACTGCACCTTCGATGATTTCACGGTTAGTTCCTGAGGTGACTGCTGGAAAGGCAATCTGAAGGATATAGGCAATTAAAAGACTGGCCACTATACCAGCAAATGCACCACCATAGACCCACTTGAGTCCCTTTCTCATCTTAGCAGCTTTCAAAGTTGTCACAAGCGCCATGACAATCAAAAGAGCTTCGACACCTTCACGGAGCAAGATGAGCATGGCATCAAATGCATTATAGGAAGCGCTAGTATCAATTTGAGACAATTCTGCAATCAAGCTAGAAAGCTTTTCTTGATATTCACTTTCCTTTCCCTTAACCATGATGACAGGACTTTCACTTTCAACCTTGGTATAAAGCGAAGGATTGGTTGTACTTACAGAACCCTCGATGGTGGGCCAAATAGTAATAAACTCCTTCATGCTTGCAGCTGCTTCACTATCTTGACCAGCTTGAAATTGTGTCAAGGCCTTTTTTAAAAGATCAATTCCATCCTTAAGGGTCAGATTCGATGATGTCGCCGCTATTTCTGTACCTTCAACAAAGTTAGAAATGGCTTTTTTCAAATCATCAAACGATGCCTGAATAGTATCAAAGTTCGTTGGTTCAGTCTCAATGCTACTACGCAAGAAGGAAATTGCTGTTTCCACTTGCCCATAATGAGCTGTACTATGGTCGCGAACCACTACTTCATTGATGGTCCAGGTTGAATTCATTTTTTTATAGGCTTCTCTTACTGCTTCCAGATCTTGAGAAGCGATTGCCTTGTCTAAGGCTTCAAAACGAGGTTCTAATCGTGAAACAAGTTTCTCTTTTTCTACATCAAGGTCGACTGGATTTTGCTCTTTCTCAAATGTCAAAAGGGCTAAAGAAATCTGAGTTAACTGGTCTTCAGTAATATCACCAGTTAAGGCCAACTTTTCTTGAACTTGTCGCCCTGCTTCAGAGTCAGAATTCTCGACTTTCTCGAAATCTTTGGTCATTTCATCGATTAGTTTTCTTGCCTGATCTTGTTTGCCTTCTTTAACAGCTTTAGTTGCATCAGTTATTTTCACAAAGTAGGGACTCAAATTTTCCTTAGCTCCTACCGGAAAAATCAATAGGAAGAAACAAGCAAATAGGAGGATAAGACTTTTAGGATTCAAATAATTTCTGCCCAATGTAACCTCCCTTCTCCACTCCACCAAAGCAGGCAAAGAGGCCACTACCTATATGAGTAACATATTCGTTCATTTTATCCGTAGCACCCAGATTGGTCTGCACTTTAACAAAGCTATCTGGGTCCTTTTGGAAAGAGATAAAGAGCAAACCGGTATCAAACTGACCTGTCTTTTCATCAATTCCATCAGAATAAGAATAGGATCTACGCAGGAGAGGTTTATCCACTTCTTTTGCTAAGCGTACATGAGAATCGTCAGGAAGAAGGCTCAAGTCCACCTCATCAAATTCGTTTTTCTTACCAAAAGGAGCTCCACTTTCCTTATAGCGTCCAAAGGTATTTTCTTGCTCCTCCAGATTGGTTCGATCCCAAGTATCAAGGAACATCTGGATGCGACGAACGGCCATGTAGGAACCATTTTCCATCCAATCCTTACTATCTGCCCACACAACCTGATCAAATTCTTTCTCAGTGGTAACATTAGCAGTCCCGTCTTTAAAGCCAAAGAGATTCCGAGGAGTTTCCATACGATTACCGATAGCTGCAAAACCTGATTGACTCCAACGAAGAGTAACTGCATTTCTTCCTTTTCGGATAAGGTTACGAACAGCATGAAAGGCAACTTGCTCGTCATCTGCACAAGCTTGAATGACAATATCTCCACCCGTGTACTTTTCTCGTAATTGTTCCTTTGGAAATGGAGGTAAATCTCTAAAAAGTTTTGGACGTTTGTTCTCTAGTTTCATTTTTTCTAGGAAACTAGCCGAAACTCCAAAAGTCAGGGTCAAACGATGAGGATTAAGCCCAACTGTTTCTCCAGTATCACTTGGAGGCAAGAGGCTATTGTTACCATCTTTTTTAACCAATTCTCCTTCTACAAGTTTGGCACTATAATCCGTCCAATCTTTAAATAACTGGATGATTTTCTCTTTGTCAGTTGTATACAAATCCAAGACAACAAAATAGATGTTTTTCTGCATGACAGTTGTAATGCCAGCTTGGTGTTTACCATAGAAGGCTATTTTTTCATCCCCGTACGAGATTTTCTCCTGACCATCAAGCTTAGGTGCGAAAAAAGCAGAAGCACCAGAGAGTCCAAGTGCGAGACCGGCACCTCCGATACCTGCTTTTTTTAGAAATTCTCGACGGTCCATTTTTTGTTCAAAAAATTTTTCGCCTTTGTTTGTCATATTACTTATTCTCCACCAAGAAATTTACCCATTTGTGATAATGGTTCACCAAGTTTTGTCACTGCTTCAGACAATTCTTTAGTGTCTTCTTTCGTTAAGTCTGTATAGAGTTTATAATGTTCCTTGTCCGTCATGTGTTTGTCTAACAAACTATTGACAGATTTGAAATCTTCCTCTAATTCCTTAACCAAGGCTGCATCTGATTTTGCAAGCAAGGGTTTAAATAGCTGGAAAATCTTCTCAGCACCTTGGATATTTGCACGGAAATCATACAAATCTGTATGAGAATAAATCTCCTCTTCACCAGTAATCTTACTTGTCGCTACTTCATTTAGAAGATCGACAGCCCCAGTTAGCATAATCTTGTAATCAACATCTACAGTCGCAATCTTAGCCTTCAATTCCTTGATTTCATTTACCAGTTGGTCACCAAAAACCTCAGTTCCTTTGGTTGTGTTTTCCTCCCAAAGAATGCGCTCGATACGGTGGAAACCAGACCAACCTTCTTCGGTCTTGTTTTCATCTAAGTAGTCTGCTAATCGAAAATCAATCTTCACATCAGATTCTCCGAAGCTCTCTGCAATCGGCTCTGAACGTTCATAAGACATACGGATTAAAGGGTATGCCTTTTTAGCTTCTTCTAACTTACCATCCTTCAATAGTTGAACAAAACCTTCTGTATCCGTTAAAAGTTTATCAATCTGTTCTTCCACAAATACTTTGTAGTCACTAGTTGCCTTATCCAATAGTTTTTGGTTATCTTCTGACAATTTTGTAACCTGAGAGGAATCACTTGTAGTTGACGATTGTTCAAAACGAACTGCACAAGCAGATAACAACAATGCCGAAGATAAAAGGATAAAACCAAGTTTTTTCATTAGATACTCCTATTAAATCATGGGAAGCCCATTTTATTTTCGTTTTATTATAGCATCCTTTTTCTCATTTTTCAATAGAATTGTCAGAAAATTTAATATTACAAGCTATAAATTAACATTAGACATTTCTATCTAAAATTGATAAAATAAGGAGAAAAAATTGTTAAAGGAAACCTTAAATCTTATGATGAATATGCAAAACATGATGCGTCAAGCTCAAAAACTTCAAAAACAAATGGAGCAAAGTCAAGCGGAACTTGCTGCTACAGAATTTGTTGGCACTTCTGTTCAAAACCTTGTAACTGCGACATTGACTGGAGATAAGAAGGTCACAAAAATTGATTTCAATCCTGAGGTTGTTGACCCTGAAGACATCGAAACTCTTTCTGACATGACTGTTCAGGCAGTGAATGCAGCTCTTGAACAAATCGATGAGGCAACCAAAAAGAAACTCGGTGCTTTTGCAGGAAAATTACCATTCTAATAGCATAAAAAGAGGCTGAATTCAGCCTCTTTTGTCTTATCTAAAAAGTAAAGAATTCTGTTGCCTTCTTTAGAAGTAAATCGGCGTATTCTGGGTCTTCCTGGGCAGTTTCAAGTTCTTCTTGTACCATTTCCAAATTATCCGTAATCATACCATCTACTCCTAGATGAAGCGATTTGTTAAAGGATTCCGAACCGTTAATCGTCCAAACATAGAGCTTCTGCTCTGTGTTCCAGAGTTTGGTCACAAAGTATTCGTCCAAAGTAGAATACTCCATGGTATAGCCGGTAGCATTTGTTCTTGGGAAAACGGAATTGTAGGGCAGGATGAAGAAGACTGGAATCTCCTTATCATACTGGGTTACCTTTTCAATAACATGGTAATCTAGAGATTGCATCTGATGACCATAAACCTTAATCTTAGCACCATACTTTTCAAGAAAATGATCCATCATTTGAGCACTATCTTTCCTACTTGTTTTAATCTCAATAAGTAGTTTCTGATTTAGTTGGTTGGCATGATTTAGATAATCATCAAAACTTGATATCTTAGTTTGATAGCCATTCTCAAAAATATCTATCTGCTTCAACTCTTCTAAAGTTAGGTCTTGAGGGGTCACATTTAATCCTGCTAGACTTCTCAGATTCGCATCGTGCATCATGACAAACTGACCATCCTTGGTTTCCTGCACATCCATTTCAACAAGGTCTGGTTTTAGTTGAGCTGTCTTTTCTAGAGATTCTACAGTATTTTGCACGCCATTACCATTGGAAACACCACGGTGGGATATCACGCGCGGAGGATTTGCAACTGGTGCTTCTAAATAGACATAGCCTTCAATAGCAAAGATGACACTCGCACACCCCATAACTCCCCATCTCATGAGATGGTCTTTTTTTCGTCTCGGTATAATATCCAATTCCTCACCCGTTAAAAATGAGGTGAACTTAACCAAGAAGTAAGTCAGGGCCATATAGTGGATATTTTTAATCAAGGTATAGTTTGAAATAGCAAGAATCAAGGATTCTCTTTGTGTGAGACCATCCACTAAAAACTGCCCAACTAATAGTGGGATTAGAAGCAAGTAAAAGAAAAGATTTGTTTTGACAACAATGAGAAAGAGATGCCAAGCGTAAAACCAGAATTGATTTCTAGTTCTTTCAAGACTATAGAGCACAGCTTCCTTGACTGTCATCTTATCATAAAAGATTTTTGGAAGAACAAATACCAACTTAACAGAAACGTAGAGGAAGAGGATTGACAAGATGATTATACCTAGCCACCACATCCAGTATTTATCTTCCATGTAGGTCTGAATAAACTCTGGGATTACGATTTTATTAAAATAATAAATCTTTAAAAACTTCCTGATAAAAGGAAAAAGCATGGCAACATAGAAGAAGATAAATAAGGCTTTTGTAATTGTCAGACCTTTCATAAAGACAAGACTCTCACGAAAGACCTTACGACTGTATTCTATCAGTGTTCTTTTCTCATGATAGAGAAGATGACGCGCCCCTATAAAGAGAAGACTGAGTTGAAAATAAGCAACTAAAAGGTTAAGAATGATTAAGATTAAGAAGCCAATACTGACTATAGGAGCATTTTTGATAATGGCAAAAATGTTATTGTAAGAAATAAACAAATAGCCCGTCTGACTTAGCAAAAAACCCGCTATCAATGAATTCAAAGGTAACCAAATATAGTCGACCAACATAAAGATTAGAAAAAATAGAAAGAGGATTTTATCAAGATTGAGGTAAATCTTTTTAAAACCCAATTTTTTAGGCTTTTCAGGTTTCATAAAACCTCCTAATCAAACAGCTGTGATAAATCTAAACCACCAAAGGGATTAGAGTTAAGACTACTCTTGACGTCCAGTAAGATTTTACTTTCGTCAGACTCTAGGAATGCTTCATAAACACGAGCAGTCATACGAGCATCCTCTAAACTGTTATGAGATTGTCCCTTAAATCCTAGAAAACTTGCAACAGTTTGTAACTTGAGATTGGCAATCCCGTGAAGATCCGAACTACGTCGCTTAAAAGCTTCATCATAGAGATCCACTTGATATTGGATACTATAATCCAAACCATGTTCCAATAGAATCGGTAAATCACTCTTAGCTGCATTATAGCCAACGATAGGTAATTGACCAATAAAGGCTTGAAAATCTTTGAGAACATCTTCCACCTTCGGAGCATCTTTCAAGGTTTCAGACGTGATACCCGTTAAACCGTTTATAAAACTTTTCAATGGTACATCTGTATGAACATATGAGTCAAATGCTCCTACTTCTTCACCATCTTTAAAACGGACTGCAGAAACCTGAATCAAGTGAGTTTTATCCTGGTGTTTATTAAATTCCAAATCAAATGAAATGTAATCTCTTAATTTTTCCATCTTATCCATTCCTTACTGTATTTGTAAAAAGAAACTACTTGGTTATACCTAGAAACCAAGCAGTTTTTTCTTATCCTCCAAATAAGCGAGCAAAGAAGCCTTTCTTCGTTGCTTGTACTTCTTGCTTAGCCTGATCCAACTCCAACTGAAGGGTTTCTTGGTCCTTCATGGCTTGTAGGGTTAACTGTTGTTGTTGATCCAATTGCTTATCTTTTTCTGCGATTTGACGGTCTTTAACACGCATCTGTTCATCTTTTTCAGCTAACTGTTTGTCTTTAGCCTTTAGTTGCTCATAAAGACGGATGATTTCCGCATTCTTTTCATCAACAAGAATCTCCATTAACTCACGTTGCTTCACATCATCACTAACAGGTTCATCTTCAAAAATGGTTTTTTTGTAGATTTCTTCAAGCTTAATCAAGCCACTGCGAGTTACCACAGTGACTCCTTTATCATTTTTAGTCGTATCTTCTTCAGGTAATTCCTTGACACGGTTATTGATTGCTTGACGGGACAAGCCCAAGACCTCAGCAATCTCACTTACAGTCATCTCAATACTCATAATATCCTCTGAAAGTTTTCTAGCTTTTCTTTATTTAAATATTATCATAAGCAAGCAAAACTGTCAAATACCACCGTGTTTTCAACCCTTTTTCATAACTTTTTCGGGTCTAAACTGAACTGTCTTTTAGCATTTTTTAAAACTAAAAATCAATTTGCGATTTTACCACCAGTCCTAATCAATTGAAAACCTTTCTCGGCTTATAAAGTTGGCCCCGTTTCTCTAAAATGGCTAGTAATTTTTCACCTTCAAAGCCAGCCAATTCCTTCTCAGTTTGTTCCAATTCAATAAAGCGACCAAAACGCACTTCTTCTGCCTGGTCTGGTGTCAAATAAACCTTGACCAAGTCACCTGTCCCAATCTCAATCGGATGTAGAAAATCAAGTTGTCCAATCTCTACTTTTTCTGCAATTTCCTCTAAGGTCAAAGCATTGTCCAACTGTAAGCCAGCTGCACTTGTTCGTTTTAAATGAGACATATGAGCTGCATAGCCAAGTTTTTCTCCTAAGTCAACCGACAAGGTACGAATATAGGTTCCCTTACTGCATTTTACACGAAAAGTAAATCGTGCAAGTTCGCTCTCATAAGAAATCGGACTTGTCCGTTCAAATTGATAAATGGTCACCTGACGTTCTGGACGTTCCACTTCCTGACCAGCACGCGCATACTCATAGAGTTTGCGACCATTGACCTTGACAGCAGAGTACATAGGAGGCACTTGTGTGATGGTCCCAGTCAAACTAGCAATCGCTTGATCTACAATGGTTTCATCTAAAGGAGACAAGACCGGTGACTCAGCAACCACCTCGCCACTAGCATCCTCGGTGGTCGTAGAATAGCCTAGGGTGATTTCACCCTCATAAATCTTGCCTTCGTCCTGCATAAACTCGACCATGCGAGTCGCCTTACCAACGGCAATCGGCAAAACGCCCACCACATCAGGATCTAGCGTCCCACCGTGACCAATCTTCTTGGTTCCCAAAATCTTACGCAGCTTAAAAACTGCATCATGCGAGGTCATCCCCGCTTCTTTTTTTAAATTGATAATACCGTTCATGTTTTGCTTTCTAGTTTACTACTATCTTTTAACTTTTTATCCCTACAACTTTTTGACTTTTGTTTCTTAAAATCGTAAAAGTTAATTTTTGCTTCTTGCATTAGTTTATTCAACAATGCTATTTTACTGGACATTATAATACTGTGACATTCCCCATCAATCTCTATAATTAATTGTCCATTTTTTATTTTTCTTTTCTCTTTTTGTAATTTTAACTCTACAGATTTAAAGAAACTTTCTAGTAAAGATTTATTTTCGAGATAAAAGTGATAATGAATTTTTAGTAAATTAAGGTGAAAATCCATAAGTGTTTTTGTAAAAGCAATATTTGCTATATCTCCATACACATGCCTAATTTCATCACGAATTCTTATAAAAGCTTCCTTTGACGACTTACTGAAATTAAACTTTTCGCCTTCTTTTAGTATATAATCTAAATTAAAGCTATACTTATTTTGACTGAAAGATAGAGGAATGTGTCCATGCAATGCGAAATTTCTTAAAGTCATAATCAATATATACGAAAACTCTGAATCATATATTTTATTTATCTTTTTTTCTAACTTTTGTGAATATTTCTTATCAAAGTGGATTAACAAATCAACTAAAGTCTTAGATGAGCTCATTAAATTTATAAGTAAAGAATTAATAATAATGAATTCATCGCCATTCAAACCATTTTGTTTTCTTATGTTATCGTTAGTATCCAACTCAAAGTGATAAAGTATTTGATAAAAATTAAAAATATAAATATGATAAAATTGATTGATTGTATGTAACTCGTCTAATGCACTTAGAAAATTAACAATTAACTTTTCATTTTCTTTTGACAGATGTACTATGTCATCCAAATTTAGATCAGGCATAGGTATTAAGCTTTTATTATTCATTTTATAATTCCTCATTCATATTGTTGAACTAGTACCATACATTACAAATAAAACTACTCCCCCTTCAAAGCATCAAACTTAGCCTTCATAGTCGGATTTTTACGAGTCAATTTTTTAACAGAAACATCATCTAACTTATTGTTTGCGAGGCGGAGTTGGTTTTCTGATGTTGTCAGGAATTTCTTGACTTCTTCCATCCGCTTAATTGCCTTGTCGATTTCGTCAATTGCCTTGCCAAAGTTGACAGAAGCTGAGTTATAATTCTTTGCAAAGGCGACCTTGAAGGCGTCCAAATCTTCCTCAAAACGAGTGATATCTATATTTTGTTCCCTGATAAAAGCCAGCTCCTGCTTATATTTTAGGGAATTAAGGGCAGCATTGCGCAAGAGTCCAATTAGTTGAATAAAGAACTGGGGACGAATGACATACATCTTCTCATATTCATGGCTAACGTCAACAATTCCTGTATTAAAGTAGTCGTTATCTGCTTCAAGCATACTTACCAAAACAGCATACTCACAGTCTTTCTCACGGCGGTCTTTGTCTAATTCCTTGTAAAAGTCTGCATTCTTATGTTTCTTCTCTGTCCCGTCTGCTTCATTTTTCATCTCAAACATAATGGAAATGAATTCTAACCCATTTTCATCAAAGTCACGGAAGATAAAGTCCCCTTTAGAACCACGCGCAGAAACCTTATTGTCCTTTTCGAAGTAGGCATTTGGGAAGGCAAAGCTACGAACCTTGTTGAACTCACCTTCCGCATAATGTTCCAGACTTTCACCAATAGCCTTTGTAGATTGTTGGGCTTTGAAATTCTTATAGAACTCAACCTGTTCATTAGCTGCCTTAAGCTGGGCTTCGTAGTTTTGCTTAACTGAAGTCAGAGAAAGCTCGTTTTCTTTTTCTTGTAGAAGGAGCTGATTTTTGACCTGATCACGTTCTTTCTCTAAATCAGATAATGTTTTTTGAAGTTGGTTCTCATGTTCCAAGCGCAAGGTAGCTAACTGATTCTCCAGTGCTTGGACTTCTTTTTCCTTCTCTAGCAAGCTTTGACTTGCACTTTGCTCCACTTCTTTCTTAGCCAATTCTTTTTCTGTATTAAAGTTGTTAATTTGACTTTGAAGCTGGGCAATTTCTTGATCTTTTTGAGCCAGTTTTGCCTGTTGTTCATTTAAGGATTTTTGTTCCACCAATGTCAATTCTTGTTTGATTCGTTCATGCAATTCCTTATCAAACTCAGCAGTGCGAACTTGAGAAAGCAGTTCTGCATATTGGCTTTCATTAACTGTAAAAACTTCGCCACAATTTGGACATTTAATCTCGTTCATGTTATTCCTCTAAATTTATCTATTCTACTTTCATTATAGCATGGATAAACAAAAAGAAAAAGTTGGAATCAATCCAACTTTTAATCTACGTATGTATCTTCGTTTTTATTTAAGAAGGCGTAAGGTAATCCCATCAGTAGACCACCACCGATAAAGTTACCGATGAAGGTTACACCCCAGTGACGAAGAATATTTCCAATACCGAAGTTTGCGATTGAATCAGCAGCAACACTGAATTTCACAATAGCAAATGATGCAAAGTTTGCGGCGATGTGCTCGTTTGTTAAGAATACAAACATATAAATCGCTGAAAGAACCAACCAAAGTTTTGCTCCACCATCCTTAACTAAAACGAATGAAAGAATCGCGATATTTACAAAGACATTAGCCAAAATTGCTTCAAGTAAGACTAAATCATTACCACGCCCTAACTTCATCTCTACAACACCCGAAATAAAGCTTTCATGTGACAATTTTGCGAAAGCTGCCGAATGAGCGAATCCCCAACCTGCTATAAGAGCACCGATCAAATTAAAGAGTGTACAGTATAGAAGAATTTCAGCTGTTTTTCTCCAGCTAATTTTTTTCAAAAAGCTACCAGCTGTCAAGAACATCATGTTAGATGTTACTAACTCAGCATTCAAGAAGACAATGTAAGCCAATCCCCAAGCGAAAACAAATGGGAAGAGGAAACGTCCACTACCAGGAGCAATCTTATTAATCAAGTCAGCTCCAACTGCACCAGCTGCTGTACTAAATGTTAAGAATGCACCAGCAAACATTGAACGGATAGCATACTTGAATTTACTTTGACTGTAAAGACTTTCCTTTTTCTTACAAGCAAACTCAATTTTTGAGATAAATTCTGAAGAAACCATATAAACTCCTAAAACTTTTATTTGTGAATATTATAACATAAAATCGAAATTATGGGAAGGCTTTCTTAATTCTATTTACAATATTTTTATCACTTTTAGCAATCGTTTCCATCCTTATTCTATACATTTATTTTATTAATTTATAATTATTATTTTAGTTAGGTTTATGTTTTCTATACTAAATTATTTAATATATTTTATAAATTGGAGTAATAATAAATTTCTGAAATAAAGATTAGATTAAAGTTATCAGCCAGTAATGACTGCATTTAATTCTAAATAAAAAGAGAATCGCAATGATTCTCTCTTCTTCTATTACACCAATATAAAACACTCAGGTCTAATCAACGTAAGTTTCTTCGTTTTTATTTAAAAAAGCGTATGGTAATCCTATCAGGAATCCTCCACCAATCAAGTTAGCGATAAAGGTAACTCCCCAATGGCGTAGGATATTTGGAATATCAAAGTTAGCAATTTGGTCAGAAACAATACTAAATTTAATAATGCTAAAGGATGAAAAGTTAGCTGCAATGTGCTCGTTTGACAAGAAAACAAACATAGAGATAGCTGATAAGATAATCCACAACTTAGCACTGCTATCCTTAACCAAAATAGAAGATAGAATGGCAATATTTACAAACATATTTGCCAAAATCCCCTCCAACAAGACCAAATCACTAGGTCGTGCTAACTTCTTAGCAACAATCTTTGCTAGATAACTGTCGTGTGTCAGGTGTGAAAAAGCAGATGAATTAGCAAAGCACCAACCTGCCAAGATGGCTCCAACTAAGTTGAAAAAAGCACAATAAAGTAAGATAATAAAGGCTTTCTTCCAATCAATCTTCTTCAAGAATGTTCCAGCTGTCAGGTACATCATGTTTGATGTGACCAATTCAGCATTTAAAAATACAATGTAAACCAGTCCCCAAGCAAACACAAAGGGAAAAAGAAAATAGCCAGCACTTGGAACGATGCTATTTAGTAGATCAGCACCGATAGCCCCAGCGGCTGTACTAAAGGTTAAAAAAGCACCTGCAAACATGGAACGAATGGCATACTTGAACTTACTTTTGTCAAATAAACTTTCTTTCTTATGACAATAATAATCAATCTTTGAAATAAATTCTGAAGAACTCATATAAACTCCTAAAAATTTTTCTGTTACTATTATAACATAAAAAACTTTAAGGAAATAAAGATTTTTTCTTTTTTTAAATTAATTTCAGACCTTATTTTTCCATCATCTTTTTTAGAAATCCTTACCCAAGCTACAGCGAAAAATCATTACCATCTAGTTATTAGTTGCCAAAGTTCATAATTTCTTCCCTACTCATTCCAACAAGCTCTGAAACCCACAAGCCGATAATATCGGACAAAATAGAATCACAAACATATTCATCCTCAGCATGACCATATTTACAAGTGAAAAGAGGGGTTCTTATGGCTGATTGATAAAATTTTAAGGCTAACTCTTGCAGTTTTTCTGGATCAAATTCAAGTCCCAACTCTTGTGCAAGTCCAGTTCTCACTTTATCCCAATCTTCACCTTTTGACTGATAATTTTCTCGTGCTTTGTCGATAAATCCCTGACTGAATTTTTCCAACAAATGCTTGTTTTGATAGAGCAAACGACAAGAAAAATCAGAGATAGAACCAGCATGAAGTAAGAAGGTAAGTAAGTCATCAAGGCTTTCTGCTAACCTCCCAACTTGGCCTTCACTCCCTATAAAGCCGATACTCTGATCTTCAAGAATTACATATTCTCCCCCACTACCGTCTTTAGCAAAGGCTATGGGCGAAAGAGAATAAACTTCATTGTTCTGAGAAAATTCAACCTCTTTCAACTGGTCATAAAAGAGAATATCGCATTCTTGCATCAATAAGTTTCTCAGTTGATTATCTTCTCTTATTACTTGTAGTTGAAGCATATTAGCTACTCTCCTGGCTTTGACAATTGTCACAAGTGACAACAATTCAATTTTAGCAATCGACTCTTAATAATAATAATAGATTTTAATATGGCACTTCTTGGCCACATTGGCAAGATTTTTCACTAACTCCTCGTTTCTTTTGCTTTTTCCAAAATGAAAAGTAAAAGATTTTCCATCTTTCCTTGTAAAGTACAGATGATACCTGTCCCCATTCATTCTTCTCCCTCGAACGTAATCAATATCAATCTGTCTAATTTCAGCTAGAGGAACAATCCTTTTTCTAAAAAGAATAATCGTGTGAATGTATAATCTTCCCTTTGCAATATGAAAAGGATCCAACATACTCCCACCACTTTTTAAGGATGTCTTAACTCTTTGGAAAAAAAGATAGAAATAAAATAGTGCTAAAAAAATTAACAAAAATCTAATGACCTGATTTTTCCAAAGGACTTCAAAAACTGAAATACGATAACTATACATATTAAAATAATTCCTTTTTTCTTTATAATACCACTTTTGTTGAGAGTCTGGGTCTATAGAAAAATAAGAAAAAGACTGAACAGAGTTCAGACCTTTTCATGAATACTTGATATGATTTCATTATCTAGTCAAATCAAGACGTTTACCGATTTTTCCGATAAGAATAGCACCAACAATCAAGGAAGCGAATTCTCCGATAGCAGTTGTAAACCAAGTTAAGAAGAAAGGTGCTTCTGCTACGATGTTCAATTCAGCAGCAATGGTGATCATTGAAATCGAAAAAAGAATTGAAAAGAAGAAATGATCTTTACGAATCAATCCATTAAAAAGATAGTCTTTGCTGTATTTGCTAAACAACCATACGCCTAAACTTAGGAAGACAAGCGTAGAGCCTCCACCAACTGCGACATCGATGATTCCAAAACTGAAGAAATTTGCAATCATACATCCAAGAGTAACACCGATAATGTACTTAGGATTGTAAAAAGATAGGAAATTCATCATTTCAGAAATACGGAATTGGTAAGCTCCGTAGCTAATGGCGTTCAGTGGTGGTGTGATTGTCAAAACCACATAAATAGCTGCGACAATGGCAATATCTGCCATATCACGGACAGTTAATTTTTTCATGTTTTCTCCTTTAGTGACAATATCACATATAATATGCTTGGTGAAAGAAGCTAAGCACCAAGGGTTGAGCAAGTCAACCTTACAAGTATAGCACATTTATCTCCTTTATGCTATACTATTTTTATGAAAACATACATCAAAAAATTCTTCGATAATGAAATCCTCTCCTACTTATTTTTCGGGGTTGCAACTACACTTGTTTCTATCATTGTTCGTATCACTATTTTTTACTTTTTCCAACAAGAATTATGGGCGACTGCTCTGGGAAATATAACTGGAATTTTGTTTGCTTTTTTCACCAACGATACCATTGTTTTTAAACAAAAACGAAAAAATTGGTTCATGCGTCTGATAAAATTTACGACCGCAAGGTTCATTACCTTCCTCTTAGACCTACTGCTGACCTTTATTTTTGTGACGAGCTTCCCCCATATTATCGGTCAGTTTGTAGGTGATAATCTCAATACTATCAATACAATTGAGACTATTTTTGCACAAGTTACTATCATAGTCCTCAATTACATCTTCAGTAAAGTTTTTGTTTTTAAAAAACACTAAGCATATTTCTTGCATTCAACAGATGATTAAGTTATAATTTAGATTGTAAAATTTCGAAAGGAAAAAGAAAATGTTAAAAGATCTTAAAGAATTTTTGCTCCGCGGTAATGTTGTAGACCTTGCTGTCGGTGTGATCATCGCTTCTGCTTTTGGTGCTATCGTTACTTCATTTGTTAATGATATCATCACTCCACTCCTATTGAACCCAGCCTTGGAAGCTGCGAAAGTACAAAACATCGCTGAGCTTGCATGGAATGGTGTTACATATGGTAAATTCTTGAGTGCTGTTATCAACTTCCTTGTAGTTGGTACTGTTCTATTCTTTGTGATTAAAGCTATGGAAAAAGCTCAAAGCCTTACTAAAAAAGAAGAGGTTGTTGAAGAAGCACCTGCTGGTCCAACTGAATTAGAAGTTCTTCAAGAAATTAAAGCTCTTCTTGAGAAAAAATAATCATATAGAGGATTCGGTTCAATACTGAATCTTTTTTTATTCTCCTTTTGCTGAGTTTAGAAAAAACTTGAGTTCAGCTCTCTTTTTTGGTATAATAATTAAAGTTTCCACCCTTAGTGTAATGGATATCACGTAAGATTCCGGTTCTTGAGATGGGGGTTCGATTCCCTCAGGGTGGATAGATGAAAACAAAAAAAGCAACGGTGCCGTTGCTTTTTTTCTGTGTTACCCTTGTCTTTGAATATAGATCATTGATACCAACGAAAGTAAAATAACTCCAAGTCCGATGATTAAAAAGGAAACTAATTGCACACTTGGTAAAAATGTCATTACACCTTTCGCAATCGGCATAAAGAGAATTGCCAGTGTAAAAATGGTACTCAATACCCTCCCCAGATAGTCTCCATCAACCTTGGTCTGTACCTGAGTAAAGAAGTGAATATTAAAAATTGTCATAAATAATTCACAAACTAGGTTTCCTGAAAAGGTAAGAAAATTAGGCAGTGGTAAGCCCATCATGAAAACTCCTACTCCTGTGAGGATCAATAAGAACAAAAGTGTATTCATGCTCGATTTAAATTTATTGGCTATCAGTGCTCCTATGATTGAGCCAATTGCACCCATGGTTAAGATAGTCGCATAGGCTC
This sequence comes from Streptococcus sp. HMSC067H01, assembly GCF_001814775.1. GTDB lineage: Bacteria > Bacillota > Bacilli > Lactobacillales > Streptococcaceae > Streptococcus. Next base: position 132,922 of record NZ_KV817784.1, on the reverse strand, counting down.
CTTCTACACCATAGAGTTTATTTGAAAAAGGGAGCAAAAACTCAAAAGCTGCAAAAAAGAAATTCACACTTGAAGCCACTAACAAGAGAAAGAAAATTTCTTTTTGATGCCTGATATAGTGCAAGCCATCTTTGATATCTGCAAAAATATCTTTCCCTGTAAAAAGTTTCTTCTCTTGAGCCTTTGGTTCTTCTTTGGGAAGTAAAGCGACTAGGGCAAAAGCGATGAAAAAGGTCAAAGCATCTAATAAGAGCGTCAGATGGAGACTAGCAAATTGTAAAATAAGAAAAGAAAGCACAGGAGAACTAACACCAACCACCTGCAAAACTAGCTCCAAACGAGAGTTATAGGTCACTATCTCGTCTTTCTCTACAACCTCCGTTATAATAGCTTTATTGGCAGGCCGAGAAAAAGCAAAGGCAATGGCCTGGACAATATTAGCAAATATCAAAGCCCCAATCATCCAGCTGTCATTCCTTATGAAAGAAATAGCCAGACAAAGAATCCCACAAACAAGGTCCGTCGCCATTAAAATCCTACGACGAGAAAAACGGTCTGAAATGACTCCGCCAAAGGGATTTACGAGAATAGATGTGACGAGTTCAGAAATCTGATACATTCCTAGAACGGTCTGTCCTATCGTTCCCATTGATGCCAACCAAACACTGTTTCCATAATCATAGAGCATATTTCCTATCTTGTTTATAGCTCCACGACTAATTAACTGTACTGCGTATCGATTCATAAAAACTCCTCTCAAATTTTGAAACTATTGTATCAAAACTTGGAGGAGTTTCTCATTTTTCCCATATTTGGGAAAATTAATCTTTGACAAATTTCTCGTAGTGTTCCCGATAGTAGGCTACTTGCTCAGGAAGACCTAACACATCAAAAATATGCATAGCCTCTTGCATCTGCTTACAGCCTTCTTTACACTGTCCTTTTTGGTACAAGGAAAAGCCTTTTAGATAATGGAAAATATTACGCTCATACAGTTTGATTCCTTTTCCAATAATCTTCTCTGTATAAGTCTCAAAATAGCTTGCATTTTCAAAAGAAAGATGCTCTAAACAATGCTGGTAACAATTAAGGGCTAAAATCAAGACCAGTTTTCTATGGCGACCAATTTCTTGATAAAATTCTTCCCTCTCCATCACTTCTCTACCAAGTCGAGCAACATAGTCAACATCATAGAAGCTATAGAGATTACCAAATAGAATCAACTCATACATGGTCCATTCATCTGTTTGGAAAAGATAATCTGCCACCTTATCCAACGCACTTTGCTTCATACTAAAGCTATCATCTCTTTGACAAATCAGACCTTGTAACAAAATCCAGTTCAGCTCAAAATAGAGGGGATTAGTTGAACTCTTAGCCTTTTCAAGTTGTTCTCTTTGAAGCTTTTGAAAACCTGCAATATCATTTGAGTAGTAAAGCGGAATAATCTGAGCCATCAAGCTGACATGCTCATGATGTTGAAAATTTCTGGCCTTATCCATAAAATTTTCAATCGTCACGTGAATATTATCTAATATTTCAAAGAAACGTGAAGCAGCCAGATCAGACTCCCCTAATTCAAAGCGAGATAATTGGGAGGTCGAACAGGCCTCTCCTGCAGCTTCTTTTAGAGAGTAATTTTTACTGATTCGAAATTCACGAAAGACTTTTCCAAGATTTTCCATCTTTACACCTGCTCTGATAATTCTTCCCATTCAAGCATAGCTTCTTCCTGACGATGGCTAATTTTATCCAGTTCTGCTTGTAATTGCATGAGTTCATCTGCATCATTGGTGGTATGCATTTGTTCAGAGATAGCTTGGGCTTGAGTTTCCAGTTCTTCGATTTCTGCCTCAAGACTTTCAATTTGTCTCATCAATTTACGCAGTTCTTTTTGACTCTCTTTTTGGGCATGGTAGTCATTAACTGGAGAAACTTCTTTTTCTTGGTCAACAGCTGCCGCTTCTTCTGCTTGGCTAGCTGCTAGCTCTGCTTTTTTATCAACATAATAGTCATAATCACCAAGATAAAGTGTTGATCCATTCTCAGATAATTCCATCACATGAGTGGCAACACGGTTGATGAAATAACGGTCATGGCTGACAAAGAGAAGAGTTCCATCAAAGTCGATCAATGCATTTTCCAGAACTTCCTTGCTATCAATGTCCAAGTGGTTAGTCGGCTCGTCGAGGATCAAGAAGTTATTGTTTTCCATGGAAAGTTTAGCTAGGAGCAATCGAGCTTTCTCTCCACCTGACAGCATGCCAACTGATTTTTTAACATCGTCACCTGAGAAAAGGAAGGCCCCTAGGCGATTACGGATTTCCAGTTCAGGTGTCAACTTAAAATCATTCCAGAGTTCGTCTAAGACTGTATTACTCGGTGTTAGTTTGCTCTGAGTCTGGTCATAGTAACCAACCTCAACATTAGCACCAAAGCGCTTCTCACCCTTGATAAAGGGAATCTGTTCCACAATGGATTTAATAAAGGTTGACTTACCAATACCGTTAGGACCAACAATGGCAATAGCATTCATCTTACGAAGATCAAGGTTGATAGGTTCAGATAATATTTCACCATCATAGCCAATAGCAGCATTCTCCACTGTCAAAACAACATTACCAGATACTATATCAGAATGGAAGGTCATATTAGCTGATTTTTTACCAGCTTCAGGCTTGTCCAAGCGCTCCATTTTCTCCAGTTGCTTGCGTCGAGATTGGGCACGTTTGGTCGTTGAAGCTCGAACAAGATTTCGGTTGACAAAGTCTTCCAAAGCAGCAATTTCCTTCTGTTGCTTTTCGTAGTTTTTAGCTTCAGTTGCGAGCTTCTGCTCCTTCTGCTCCACAAAGCTCGAGTAGTTTCCTACGTATCTATCTAAAGAATGTTTGGTTAAGTCGAGTGTTATGGTTGCAACCTTATCGAGGAAATAACGGTCGTGGCTGACGATAATTAAAGCACCGCTATAATTAACTAGATAGTTTTCTAACCAGGCAATCGTTTCAATATCTAGGTGGTTAGTCGGCTCGTCCAAGACCAAGAGATTAGGCTTTTCAAGGAGCATTTTGGCAAGGGCTAAACGAGTATTTTGACCACCGGAAAGCTCAGCGATTCGCATCTGCCACATGGACTCGTCAAACTTGAATCCATTTAAGATAGAGCGAATATCGGCTTCATAGGTAAATCCTCCAGCCTGACGGAAATTTTCTGATAGGCGATCATAGTCAGACATAAGTTTGTCTAATTCTGCACCAGTCTTTTCCCCCATCTCCAACTCCATCTGTCGAAGTTGTCTTTCAGTCTGACGCAAATCATCAAATACATGTAGCATTTCATCGTAAATAGTATTTTCAGACTCAAAGCGACTATCCTGTGCTAGATAAGAGAGGGAAATATCTTTTTTCTTATTGATTTCACCAGTGGTTGGCTCCTCTTCTCCAACCAATATCTTGAGTAAAGTAGACTTTCCAGCACCATTTTTTCCAACGAGGGCAATGCGGTCCCTTTCATCTACTTGTAGGTTTATATTATCAAAAAGAACCTCTCCTGCAAAAGAACGCTCAATTTTATTAGCTTGTAAAATAATCATACAGTTAGTATAGCATGTTTCGGTAAGCCGTTCAAGACTTGTGGTTTAGGTATATTTCATAACTTTTTCAGAAACTTATGCTAAGGTTTTACTAAAACTTCAAATCGTGGTATAATGAAGGCGATCAGATTATATATTAAAGGAGATTTCCTATGGCTTACCAAGAAAACTACCAAAAATGGGTTGATTTCGCAGAACTTCCAGACTATCTTCGTCATGATTTGGAAAACATGGACGAAAAAACTAAGGAAGACGCATTCTATACAAATCTTGAGTTTGGTACTGCAGGTATGCGTGGATTGATTGGTGCTGGAACTAACCGCATTAATATCTACGTTGTTCGTCAAGCAACTGAAGGTTTGGCTCGTTTGATTGAGTCAAAAGGTGGAAATGAAAAAGAACGTGGTGTAGCCATCGCTTATGATAGCCGTCACTTCTCTCCAGAGTTTGCCTTTGAATCTGCAGCAGTTCTTGCTAAACACGGTATTAAATCTTATGTTTTTGAAAGTCTTCGTCCAACTCCTGAACTTTCATTTGCCGTTCGTCACCTCAATTGTTTCGCAGGTATCATGATTACTGCTAGCCACAACCCTGCTCCGTTTAACGGATACAAGGTATATGGTGAAGACGGTGGACAAATGCCTCCACACGATGCGGATGCTTTGACAACTTATATCCGTGCTATCGAAAATCCATTTGCAGTTGAAGTTGCTGATGTAGAAGCTGAAAAAGCATCTGGTTTGATTGAAGTTATTGGTGACGCAATTGACACTGAGTACCTCAAAGAAGTAAAAGACGTTAACATCAACCCTGCCTTGATTGAAGAGTTTGGTAAAGACATGAAGATTGTCTACACTCCACTTCATGGTACTGGTGAAATGTTAGCTCGTCGTGCTCTTGCTCAAGCAGGATTTGATTCTGTTCAAGTCGTTGAAGCGCAAGCAACTCCAGACCCAGACTTCTCAACTGTTAAATCTCCAAACCCAGAAAGCCAAGCAGCCTTTGCCCTTGCAGAAGAACTTGGTCGCCAAGTAGGAGCTGATGTGCTTGTTGCAACTGACCCTGACGCTGACCGTGTCGGTGTTGAAGTTCTTCAAAAAGACGGTAGCTATCTTAACCTTTCAGGTAACCAAATCGGTGCTATCATGGCTAAATACATCTTGGAAGCCCACAAAAACGCTGGAACTCTTCCTGAAAATGCCGCTCTCTGCAAATCTATCGTTTCAACTGACTTGGTAACGAAGATTGCTGAAAGCTACGGCGCAACTATGTTCAACGTCTTGACTGGTTTCAAATTCATCGCTGAAAAAATCCAAGAATTCGAAGAAAAACACAACCACACTTACATGATGGGATTTGAAGAAAGCTTCGGTTACTTGATTAAACCATTCGTACGTGATAAAGATGCTATCCAAGCCGTTCTTGTCGTTGCTGAACTTGCTGCCTACTACCGTTCACGTGGTTTAACACTTGCTGACGGCATCGAAGAAATCTACAAAGAGTACGGTTACTATGCAGAAAAAACAATCTCTGTTACTCTTTCAGGTGTCGATGGTGCTGAACAAATCAAAGCGATCATGGCTAAATTCCGTAACAATGCTCCGAAAGAATGGAACACAACAGCTATCACTGTCGTAGAAGACTTCAAGGCTCAAACTGCTACTGCTGCTGACGGTACTGTTACAAACTTGACAACTCCTCCAAGTGACGTGTTGAAATACACACTTGCTGACGGTTCATGGATTGCCGTTCGCCCTTCAGGGACAGAACCAAAAATCAAGTTCTACATTGCAGTTGTAGGTGAAACCAACGAAGAATCACAAGCTAAAATTGCCAACATTGAAGCAGAAATCAATGCTTTTGTAAAATAAAGTCCTATAAAAGATGAGACCAACCAATCTCATCTTTTTTCGTATCAAATCTAAGCAATTTTAGAAACTTTATGGCATACTAGACATATCAATGAAAGCGAGGTAATCTCATGGAACAATTTTTAGATAATATCAAAGACCTTGAAGTCACTACAGTAGCGCGTGCGCAAGAAGCTCTTGATAAAAAAGAAACTGCAACCTTCTTTATCGGTCGCAAAACTTGCCCTTACTGTCGTAAATTTGCAGGTACTTTAGCAGGTGTCGTAGCTGAAACCAAAGCTCACATCTACTTCATCAACAGTGAAGAACCAAGCCAACTCAATGAGTTGCAAGAATTCCGCTCACGCTACGGAATCCCAACTGTACCAGGATTTGTTCACATTGCGGATGGACAAATCAATGTCCGTTGCGACTCTTCAATGTCAGCACAAGAAATCAAAGAATTTGCTGGGTTGTAAAATAGTATATAAAAAAGAAGGCATAGGCCTTCTTTTTTATATATCAGCTAATGGTGTTGCGGTGTCTGGTGAAGTATCGTAAACTTGAAAGTCTACTCCTACTCCCAGATCTGCCTGAGCTAACTGATTGACCATGGTCATGTGGGCTAGCTCCTTGATATTATTTTCCTTAGACAAATGGCCTAGGTAAATCTTCTTGGTACGATTACCTAGTGTGCGAATCATGGCGTCTGCGCCATCTTCATTTGAGAGATGTCCAAGATCAGACAGGATGCGTTGTTTGAGTCGCCATGCGTAAGATCCTGCTCGCAGGATTTCCACATCATGATTTGACTCGATCAGATAGCCATCTGCATTCTCGACAATGCCAGCCATACGATCACTAACATAGCCTGTATCCGTCAGCATGACAAAGCTCTTATCGTCCTTCATAAAACGATAAAACTGAGGAGCGACTGCATCATGACTCACACCGAAGCTCTCGATATCGATGTCCCCAAAGGTTTTGGTTTTTCCCATCTCGAAAATATGCTTTTGCGACGAGTCAACCTTACCGAGATACTTACTATTTTCCATAGCCTGCCAAGTTTTCTCATTGGCATAAAGATCCATGCCGTACTTACGAGCAAGGACGCCCACACCGTGGATATGATCTGAATGCTCATGCGTTATCAAAATAGCATCCAAATCCTCTGGTTTACGATTGATTTCACTCAAGAGGCTTGTAATTTTTTTGCCAGATAATCCCGCATCTACTAAAATTTTCTTTTTTGGTGTTTCCAAGTAAAATGAATTTCCACTGGAACCCGATGCTAAAATACTGTATTTAAAACCGATATCACTCATTCTAGTCTTCTAGTTCATCCTCCCAAATCTCTTCTTTCACGGCATCTTTATCGTATGGAAGTACGATGGTAAAAGTAGAGCCCTTGCCATATTCACTCTTGGCCCAGATAAAGCCCTTATGTTGCTTGATGATTTCCTTAGCAATAGCCAATCCTAATCCTGTTCCACCCTGAGCACGACTTCTTGCTCTGTCTACTCGATAGAAACGGTCAAAAATCTTCGGCAAATCTTGCTTTGGAATCCCTAGACCTTGGTCGGAGATAGACAAAATCATCTGATCATCTGTAGTTTTCATGCTTACAGTGATTTTTCCACCATCTGGTGAATATTTGATGGCGTTATTTAGAATATTATCAATCACCTGGGTCATCTTATCCGTATCAATCTCAATCCACACGGAGTTAATCGGATAATCTCTCACCAACTCGTATTTCTTCTCATCATCCTGATTTCTCATCTTATCAAAACGATTGAGAATAAAAGTGATAAAGGCAGTAAAGTTAATCAACTCAACATCTAAGTGACTGGACTCATTGTCAATCCGTGAGAGGTGCAAGAGGTCTGTCACCATCCGCATCATACGGTTGGTTTCATCAAGAGACACCTTGATAAAATCTGGAGCAACTGGTTCTGTTAGGGCTCCTTCATCCAAGGCTTCAAGGTAGGATTTTACACTTGTCAAAGGTGTACGCAATTCATGACTAACATTCGAAACGAAAAGCCTTCTCTCACGCTCTTCTTTCTCTTGTTCAGTCGTATCATGTAATACTGCTACTAGACCAGAGATAAAACCAGACTCTCTACGAATCAAGGCAAAACGCACGCGCAAACTAATATACTCGCCATTAAGATTCTGCGAATAAATCATCAACTCAGGACTTTGGGTAATAAGGTCTCTCAGTTCATACTCTTCTTCAATTTTGAGCAACTCTAGGATATTTTGATTAAGAGCATCATCGCTTTCAATGCCTAGTTGTCTCTTGGCCATATCATTAATCATGGTAATCTGGCCACGACGATTGGTCGCAAGTACTCCGTCTGTCATATAGGCTAGGATACTATGCAACCTCTTACTCTCTTGTTCGAGATTTTCCTGAGTCAGACGGATTACTTCAGACAAATCATTAAGATTGTTTGTGATATTGGTAATCTCTGAACTTCCCTGCATATCCAAAACTTGAGAATAATCACCAGCAATCAAATCCTTGACCTTCTGATTCAGCTGTCTCAGACGAATATTATCGCGACGACTTTCCAGTAAGAGAAAAGTCACCAGCATAATAAAGCCAATTAGGATGAGGATAAAGATAAAGTCACTCGTCAAAATTGTTTGTTTAATTACTTCAATCATTATTTCTCATGTAATATCCCACTCCACGACGAGTTAGGATGTATTCAGGTCTACTTGGTGTGTCTTCAATCTTCTCGCGCAAACGCCTAATGGTTACATCAACTGTACGGACATCTCCAAAGTAGTCATAACCCCAAACAGTTTCAAGGAGGTGCTCACGGGTGATCACTTGACCAATATGTGACGCTAGGTGATACAAGAGCTCAAACTCACGGTGAGTCAACTCTAACTCCTCTCCATATTTCTTAGCGACATAAGCATCTGGGAGGATCTCCAAGTCACCGATTTGTAGACTTTGTAGTTTCGTTTCAGGCTCTTGGTTATCGGCAGAAGCTAGCTCCGTACGGCGAAGTAAGGCCTTAACACGTGCTTGTAGTTCACGATTTGAAAAGGGCTTAGTTACATAGTCATCCGCCCCAAGTTCAAGACCGATAACCTTATCAAACTCGCTGTCTTTAGCTGAAAGCATGATAATAGGGACACTGCTTGTCTTACGAATGGTTTTAGCAACTTCAAGTCCATCAATCTCAGGAAGCATCAAATCCAAGATAATAATATCTGGTTGCTCAGCTTCAAATTGTTCAAGAGCTTCACGACCATTAAAAGCAGTTACAACTTCATAACCCTCCTTGGTCATATTAAATTTTATAATATCTGAGATGGGTTTTTCATCATCTACAATTAGTATTTTTTTCATTTAGTCACCTTTTTCCTTATCTCATTATACCAAAAAAATGTAAAGAAGACACGAAAGACCGATGCTAGTGGCTTCTTTTCAAATAGGCTTGCCAGATTTTTTGCTGGGGTTTGGCTAGAGGATAATTGATAAATTCTTCTGGACTTAACCAAAGGACTTCTCTATCAACATATTCCTGTGTCTTAGTAACTTGTCCTGCGATTATCTGGATATGCCATTTGCGATGGCTAAAAACATGCTTGACCTCTTCAAAACGTAGATCTTGCCAATCAACTTCAAGATCATAGTCCTGTTCAAAACTCTCCTGTGGAGATGGTCCCCGTTCTAGAATTGGCTCCGCTACTTGATTAAAAAGGTCCAGGTCCTGAGTCTGGTCTGAGAATTCATCAACTTCAATCAAGGGAAAATGCCAAAATCCAGCCAAGAGTTTTTCACTCTCATTCTTCTCTAATAGAAACTTCCCCTGACTATTTTGCACCACAAGAGCCTTTAGATAAATAGGAATTGGCTTTTTCTTTGGCGCCTTGATAGGATAGCGATCCATGGTTCCATGTTGATAAGCAGCACTGAAGTCCTTAACAGGACTCTCCTCCGGTCTTGGATTGACAGGAGCCTCAATATCTGAACCTAAATCCATCAAAGCCTGATTGAAATCACCTGGACGATCAGGATCTATCAGAACTTCCATCATCGCTTGAAAAATCTTGCGATTGCTAGGATTTCCAATATCATGATTTACTTCAAACAAACGTGCCAAAACACGCATGACATTGCCATCTACTGCAGGCTGCGGAAGGTTAAAGGCAATACTAGAAATTGCACCAGCTGTATAGGGACCAATCCCTTTTAAGCTTGAAATACCTGCATAAGTTGACGGAAACTTGCCTTCAAATTCACTCATAATCTGTTGAGCGGCTGTTTGCATATTGCGGACACGAGAATAATAGCCAAGTCCTTCCCAGGCTTTTAGTAAGCGTTCCTCAGGAGCATTTGCTAAGTTTTCTACGGTCGGAAACCAGTCCAAAAAACGTTCATAATAGGGAATGACGGTATCAACTCGAGTCTGCTGCAACATGATTTCAGACACCCAGATATGGTAAGGTTTCTTACTCCGTCTCCAAGGTAAATCACGCTTGTTTTCGTCATACCAAGCTAATAATTTTTGACGGAAAGAGATAATCTTGTCCTCTTCCCACATGGTCACACCATATTTCTCCAAATCTAACATATTTCTAGTATAGCATAAGCTTTAATGATACTCAAAAAAACAATATAGGACTTGTTAAAACACTCTCTTAAACTCTGTTAGATTACTAGCAATTTAGCCTTTCCAGACCAGCTGATTCTATCATTTTCCTTGCTTTTTTGATATAATAAATTCAGAATGATTCTTCAAAGGAGGCATCTATGCGTTTTAATCAATTCAGTTACTATCCTGTAACTCAGCAACAAGCTTTACAGGAATTATCCAGTCTTGGGTTCAAGATCGACCCTGCGCTTTCAACTAAGGAACAGTTTGAAGCTTTTGTTAGAAATTGTTTTTTCAATTATAAAAATACCGACTATCCCCTCTCAACTTTAGCGGTTGACAAAGAAACTGATCTGCTCACTTTCTTCAATTCTGATCGTGAATTAACTTCAGAAATTTTCTATACTGTTGCCTTTCAGTTGCTTGGTTTCAACTACTTAATAGACTTTGAAGATGGTCTAGCTTTTCATAAAGAAACGGCATTCCCTATTGTATACGGAGATTTGATTGACAATCTCTATCAACTCCTTAACACGCGCACTAAAAAGGGAAATACCTTGATTGATCAGCTAGTTAGTGATGGTCTTATCCCTGAGAACAATGATTACCACTACTTCAATGGAAAGAGTTTGGCTACTTTCTCAACTAACAATGTTATTCGTGAAGTTGTTTATGTGGAAACTCGTATTGATTCTGATAATGATGGTCTACCTGATTTAGTCAAGGTTAGCATCATCCGTCCGACTTACAATGGCAAAATTCCAGCTGTTATGACGGCAAGTCCTTACCATCAAGGAACCAATGATAAATCAAGCGATAAAGCTCTTTACAAAATGGAAGCTGAGCTAGAAGTCAAGGAACCACATGAAATTACGTTAGAAAATCCAACCCTGGACTTGGTTGAACCTGTCGGGGATGCTGAACTTGTTTCTGAAGCTGAAGAAAAACTGACTCATATCAATAGCAGCTACACACTTAACGACTACTTCCTTCCTAGAGGATTTGCTAATATCTATGTATCAGGTCTTGGAACCAAGAATTCACAAGGTCTGATGCCAAATGGTGATTATCGTCAAATCGAAGGCTACAAGAATGTTATTGATTGGTTAAATGGCCGTTGCCGTGCCTTTACGGACCATAGTCGTAAACGTCAAGTTAAGGCAGACTGGTCAAATGGCAAAGTCGCCACTACTGGTCTTTCTTATCTGGGTACAATGTCTAATGGTCTTGCTACTACAGGAGTTGATGGTTTAGAGGTTATCATTGCTGAAGCCGGTATTTCTTCTTGGTACAACTATTACCGAGGAAATGGTCTGGTAACAAGCCCTGGTGGCTATCCAGGGGAGGACTTCGATTCATTAGATGAATTAACTTATTCTCGTAATCTCTTAGCTGGTGACTTTATTCGTGGAAACGAGGCTCATAAAGCTTCCATAGAAGAACTCAAGAAAAATCTAGACCGTAAAACTGGAGATTATAACCAATTTTGGCATGACAGAAACTACCTACTCAATACTCAAAAGGTTAAGGCTGAAGTTGTCTTTACCCACGGTTCACAAGACTGGAATGTAAAACCTCTTCACGTCTATCAAATGTTCAATGCTCTTCCAAGTCATATTAAAAAACATCTCTTTTACCATAACGGCGCCCATGTTTATATGAACAATTGGCAGTCTATTGATTTCCGTGAATCCATGAATGCTCTTTTGACGCAGAAATTATTGAACCAAGAAACTGACTACCAACTTCCACGAGTCGTTTGGCAAGACAATACTGCTCCTCAAACCTGGCTGTCACTTGAAGATTTTGGAAATCAAACTGACCATAAAACTTTCTCTTTAGGTACTGAAGAAGCTGTTATTGAAAATCATTACCAAGATTCTGACTTCGAACGATATGGAAAGACTTACCAAACCTTTAACAATGAACTCTATCAAGGCAAGGTTAACCAGATTACGATTGACCTACCGGTGACTGAAAATATCCACCTTAATGGTCGTGTTAAACTAAACCTTCGTCTCAAGTCAAGTACAAACAAAGGCTTACTTTCTGCTCAACTTCTCGAACTTGGTCAAAAGAAATACCTTCAACCATATCCAGGAGTTTTGGCTGCTCGTACGATTGATAATGGTCGTTATCACATGCTGGAAAACCTTTGCGAACTACCATTTAGTCCAAATGCCCAACGTGTTATTACCAAAGGCTACCTCAACCTCCAAAATCGTCATGATTTATTAAAAATTGAAGAAGTTAAACCAGATGAATGGATGGAGTTCCAATTTGAACTGCAACCAACTATCTACAAACTTCAGAAAGACGATACACTTCGTCTGGTGCTCTATACTACAGACTTTGAAATCACTATACGTGACAATACAAACTATCACTTGACTGTCGATCTCGCACAGTCCAATCTTGAAATACCTTTTCAAAGGGAGGTAACTGTAGATGAACAAGGCCGAACAAAGACACCAGCTCATCCGAGCCCTAATCACTAAGCAAAAGATTCATACCCAAACTGAGCTACAAGAACTACTGATTGAAAACGGAGTCCATGTCACACAAGCAACTCTTTCACGAGACATTAATCTGATGAACCTTTCTAAAATTCGTGAAGGTGAACACTCCTATTATGCAATCAACACTGGTTCCACATCAAAGTGGGAAAAACGCCTAGAAGTGTATATGGAGGAAGCCCTCTACATGATGCATCCTGTTCAACACCAGGTTGTCATCAAAACCTATCCAGGTTTGGCGCAATCCTTTGGATCCATCTTAGATGCCCTAAACTTCCCTGAAATTGTGGCTACTATCTGTGGCAATGATGTCTGTTTGGTTATCTGCGAGGATAAAGAACAAGCTCAATCTTGCTTTGAACGCCTCAAACAATTTGCACCACCTCTATTTTTTGATCGTTAATAAAATCCCGTGATGACTATCATCACGGGTTTATTTTATGATTTGTTATTTTCAGCTTGCTTTTTAGTTCTTGCTAGTCTCAAAGCACGATTTGGATTGAGGCGATTAAAGAGTTCTTCTAACTTTTTCTCATTCCAGACGTCTGCTGCAGAAACAAAATTTCCATCAGAATCTCGGAAAGATATCGGTTTATCTCCCATAGCTATCTCCTAGTCTACAAACTCAAACTCAAATTTGCCGATACGAACTAGATCTCCATCCTTGGCACCACGGGCACGGAGAGCTTCATCAACTCCCATACCACGCAACTGACGAGCAAACTTCATGACAGACTCATCACGATCAAAGTTAGTCATGTTAAAGAGTTTAATGAGTTTTTCACCTGAAAGTACCCAAGTTGCATCGTCATCACGACTAATTTCAAATGGTTTTTCTTCTTCGTCAAAACCATAATAAACTTCTTCTTCCATTTCTGACTCATCATAAAGAAGAAATTCTGGTGTCTTATCAAGAAGCTCGGCTGTTGCATCTAGTAAAGGTGCAAGACCTTGCTTAGTCAAACCTGAGATTGGGAAGATGGCTGGTAAGTCCTCGAACTCATCATAGTTAGCCGCCAATTTTTTCTTGAATTCTTCAAGATTTTCTTTGCTTTCTGGCATATCCATCTTATTAGCAACAATGATTTGGGGACGTTCCATAAGACGAAGGTTATAAGATTCCAACTCTTTGTTAATAGCAAGATAATCTTCGTAAGGATCACGTCCTTCACTGGCTGACATATCAATGATGTGAAGGATAACGCGAGTACGCTCAATATGGCGAAGGAACTGAGTTCCCAAGCCCACACCTTGACTAGCGCCTTCGATCAAACCAGGAAGGTCTGCCACTGCAAATGACTCACCTGATTGAGTACGGACCATACCAAGATTAGGAACGATTGTTGTAAAGTGGTAGGCACCGATTTTAGGTTTTGCAGAGGTAATTACGCTGAGCAGAGTTGATTTTCCAACTGAAGGGAAGCCAACCAAACCAACATCCGCAAGGATTTTAAGTTCTAACTGTAACTCACGTTCCTGACCAGGTTCTCCATTCTCAGAGATCTCTGGAGCAGGATTTTTTGGTGTCGCAAAACGGATATTCCCACGACCACCTCGACCACCGTGAGCAACGATAAACTCTTGACCGTGTTCAATCAAGTCAGTGATAACTTTTCCAGTCTCAGCATCACGCACAGTTGTCCCTTGAGGTACTCGGACAATCAAGTCTTCTGCACCGCGTCCGTGCATTCCTTTAGTCATTCCTTTTTCACCTGACTGGGCTTTGAAATGACGATTGTAACGGAAGTCCATCAAGGTACGTAAACCTTCATCTACAACGAAAACAACGTTACCACCACGGCCACCGTCACCACCCCATGGTCCTCCATTAGGGACATATTTTTCTCGGCGAAAAGCAACCATGCCATCGCCACCATTTCCAGCCTTGACCTTAATCTTGGCTGTATCTAAAAACATACTCATATTCTTTTCTCACTTTAAAAAGGGCTGGGAAATCCCAGTCACCAACTATTACTACTTGCTAGAAATACTAGCTTCTTAAAATCTGCTAAATACACCGATGGCTGTAGCAAAGATACCTGCTAAGGTTACAAACAACATAATCAAAACGACGAATAGTGTCAATTTCTCAAAAAATGTTTTTTTACGTTTTCCATTATCACCAAATGCCATTATTTTCTCCTTTTCTATAATTCCCTATTTTTAATATTCTTCCGAAACTGGAGCAATTGCCCACAAAATTAAGTAAGCAATAAGTCCGCTACCATAACAAAAAGCTAGAACTCCCCAGATCACACGTACGATTGTCGGATCAATATCAAAATAATTAGCTAAACCAGCGCATACTCCACCGATTTTTTGATCTCGACTACTTCTCATAAATTTCTTTTTCATTTCTTCATTTCCTTTCTTCGAAGACCTTAGTCATTCCAATAATCTCTCAAATCATTCAACTGTTTCTTGGATGCTTTTAACATTCGTTTAGAACTTTTGACTGGAACTGAAACTGCCTGCTGTGGCAAGTAAAATACTGTCTTTAAAATCCGTTGTGTCATCGGTTCATCACGAGTTAATTCTTTTTCAAAATTGTTTGAGATGATAACATCCAAATAAAACTCATGGACTCTCTTAGCAAAATTTTCAGCTGAAATTTCATACAATTTTTCAGCCAAAAGTTTTTCATTCATCTTTGGAGTTGCAATTAAAGCTTCTAAAATAGCCCCTGCTAGATCTCTCTCTTCATAATAAAGAGTTCCAAACATTTTATGATTGATGAGGTTATCAAGATAGGGATTTCCATGAGCTATTACCGGAGTCTTACTTGCAAGACTTTCAAGATAGGTCAAGCCTTGCGTCTCACTAGTTGAAGCTGAAATGAAGAAATCAGCCGCCTTATAGTAAAGTGCTGTCTCGCTTGGAGCGATCATACCTGTAAAGATAACAGAATCCTGGATCTGCAAATCTTCTGCTTGCTCCTTGAGGTTTTCCAGATAAGGTCCATCTCCAGCAACGACTAATTTAACATTTTGCTCTTCTTTTAGAACATCTGGAAGTGCTGCCAGAACAGCTTGAATGTTCTTCTCGTAAGAAACACGTGAAAGGCTAAGAAGCATCTTTTCGTCTTTCTTAATACCTAGTTTATCTCGTAGATCACTGATGTGCTCTGGTCCAATTTCAGGACGTTCAAACTTGGCAAGCTCAATACCTGTAGGAATGACACGCTTTTCAACTTTGACCTTATAATCCGATAACAAGTCACGCACAATCTCACTTGGACAAATCACACCATCCACATCATGAAGAAATCCCCTTACAAGATACTTGACCATGCTAGGACGAATCAACAAGCCCTTGGCAATGTAGTGAACATAGTCTTCATACTGCGTATGATAGGTGTGAATTACTGGAATCTGCAATTCACGCGCAATCCAAATCCCTAATAAACCAAGAGAAAATTCAGTTTGCGTATGAATAATGTCTAGTTGATACTGTTTAGCAATCTCAAGAGCTTTTGTAAATCCACGATAGGCGAAACGTCGATCCTTAAAGGCAAAGAAAGGAACACTAGGGATACGGATAATCTGCCAGTCTTCATAACGATTAACATCCTTGTCTGTTGTTGTAAAGATAAAGACGGCATGTCCTTGCTTTTCAAGTTCTGTTTTTAAGGTTCGAATACTGGTCGCAACACCCGACACCTGTGGGAAATAAGTATCTGTAAATAAACCAATTCGCATATACTACCTCATTTTTTTCCTAAAGCTGCTTGCTCCCGATAAAATTTAAGCCAGATTTCAAGCAAATGCTCTTCTGAGTATTCTCTTGAAATAGCCTTTGCCTTTTCTTTCAATTCTTTCAACGCTTCTGGATGCTCTCGATATTCCAAGATAGCTTCTTTCATCTCTTCCACATCTGTGGTTGGTCTGTAATTTCCTTCTAGAATCACCTTATAAAGATCTAAGTCCCGAAGCATAATGGGTGCTTCACAACTCGCAGCTTCTAGAATAGTCATTGGAAAGAGCTCGTTATAACTTGGAAGCAAGAAAAGATCAGCCAAGGCATAGAGTTCTCTCATCCGTTCTGGATCAACAATCCCTGGGAAAATTAGATTTTCAGGAGGATTATCCATGATCTTTTTATAGCGTTCATAACCATCGGTTATTCCCCCAAAAGAGAAGCCACCAGCCCAAATAAAAGTGATATCCGGTAATTCCTCAGCTAGAGTGATAAAGTCATCTATTCCTTTACGCTTCTGAACCTGACCTGCACCAACGACTACAAACTGATTCTCATCAATTCCCATATCTTTACGAAGTTGCTCAACTTGCTCTATAGGAAGTGAATGCCATTTTTCTTTATTGACAAAGTTAGGAATATAGGTCACTTTTTCACGTGGAATTCCAGCAGCCACCAAATCCTCAATGAAGGTAGGATTGACCACAACCAGATGCTCCATACGGTCATAAAAAGAAAATACATAGCGTTTGACAATCCCCTTTAAGAAGAATGGAATCTTCAAACTACCTTCCAAGGTATCAGGTAAGAAGTGAACATAGCCAATCTTACGTCCAGAACGTTTTTTCTGAAAGGTCGAGAGATAATAAGGAAAATCAATCGTATGAAAATGAGTAACATCCGCTTCGATTGGAAGATTTTCTGTTACGATCAGTTGGTCTTTCGCATCTCGTTTTAAAAGCTGTACCAGTTCACGGTAAGCACCAGACACACCTTGGCCCGCCACTTTTTCACTTGAACTTAGCATATTGATGCGTAATTTCTCTTTTTCCATAGTAACCATTATACCATTTTCTTCAAATAAAATCAGCAAATTAAAAGAGAGATAGTATAAAAGCTGGGAATTTCCTGGCGTTTATACTATTTCTCTTTTTATCATTTATTTACTTGATGCCTAAAGCGATGCGAGCATAGCGGCTCATTTTTTCAACAGTCCAAGCTGGATACCAAACTAATTTGACTTCAACGTTAGTAACCTCTGGAACGTCCGTCATAGCATCATAGATTTGGTCAGTTAAAAGATCTGCCAAGGGACAACCCATGGTTGTTAAGGTCATATCAATTTCAGTCTCACCTGTATCGCCATCAAAACGAATCTCGTAGATCAGACCAAGATTGACGATATCAATCCCCAATTCAGGGTCAATAACTTCTTCTAGGGCTGTCAAAATACGTGTTTTGATATTTTCGATTTGTTCTTCTGTGTAAGCCATCTTCATTCTCCCTTAACTTAATCTTCAATGAAATCACGAAGTGGTTTGCTTCGACTTGGCTGGCGAAGTTTTCTCAAAGCTTTGGCTTCAATCTGACGGATACGTTCACGTGTTACGTTAAAGACTTTACCAACATCTTCAAGAGTACGCATTTTCCCATCATCAAGACCAAAGCGGAGACGCAAGACATTCTCTTCACGGTCAGTCAATGTGTCTAACACTTCATCCAACTGCTCACGCAAAACGATACGAGTTGTATAGTCTACTGGATTTTCAATCACTTCGTCCTCGATAAAATCACCAAGATGGCTGTCGTCCTCTTCACCGATTGGCGTCTCAAGGGAAACCGGTTCTTGGGCAATCTTGAGGATTTCACGAACCTTGTCAGGTGTCATATCCATGCGTTCAGCGATTTGTTCAGGAGTTGGATCTTGTCCCAACTCTTGAAGAAGATTACGTTGTTCACGAACAAGCTTGTTAATGGTTTCAACCATGTGTACAGGGATACGGATGGTACGAGCTTGGTCAGCAATGGCACGAGTAATAGCCTGACGAATCCACCAAGTCGCATAAGTTGAGAATTTGAACCCTTTAGAGTAGTCAAATTTATCAACGGCCTTCATCAAGCCCATGTTTCCTTCTTGAATCAAGTCAAGGAACTGCATTCCACGTCCAACATAACGTTTAGCAATAGATACTACCAAACGAAGGTTAGCTTCTGCAAGGCGTTGTTTAGCTTCGATATCACCTGCTTCAACAGCAAGGGCCAACTCTTTTTCCTCTTCATTTGTAAGCAGAGGCACAACCCCGATTTCTTTCAAATACATACGGACAGGGTCATTGACCTTAGCAGAGGTTGAACCAATCAAATCTTCATCAGTCAACTCTGGTTCTTCCTCAGTGCTCAAAACACGCGCACTAGGATTTCCTTCGTTGTCCGTAATTGAGATACCAGCATCTTGAATGCGTTGCAAAAGATTCTCAATACCTTCCACATCTAAAGTGAAGGGAATTACGAGGGCGTTATTGATTTCATCATCAGTTGCTGTACCAGTTTTTTTATGATTGCGAATAAATTCCGCTACTTGGACGTCAAAGGTTGTTACTTCTTTTTGTTTTGTTGCCATTCTTACTCCATTCTTCTTTTTTGGGCAATTAAGCGTTCTAGCTCTTCTAAAGCGGTGTCTGTATCACCGACATGGCTAGCTTCCTGAACTTTCTTTTTAATTTGCAGATTTTCCTGATTCAAAAGAGCTCTTTTTCTAGACTCTTCCACTTCGGCTAACTCTTGAGGGGACATCTCAGGTGGCAAATCTAAGGCTAGAACTTGATACCACGCACTCTCCACTTCTCTAGTCTGATGAGCCAAATCCTCAGATGAGATACTTCCATTATCAATCAAGAGTCCATACAAGGTCTGAAACTCTGGAGTTTCAAAGATAAAATCCTCTCTTAAACGATAGTCATTAAGCACCAAGGGATGTTCCATCATTCGGTAGAGGATATGGGCTTCCGCTCTCATCACTGCTGTCAGCTGCTTGGTAACAGACATAGTGACAGGACTCGGACTATAGGTCTCCTTGACCTTCTCCTTTCTCTGTCTGACACGACTTTCATTGACAATATGTTCGACTTGCTGATAGTCAAAAGATGGCAAGTGATCCGTCAAAATGTGAATGTAGGAATTCTGAGCTGTGATAGAGGGTTCCTTTGCGATTAAGGGAGCAATTTTCTCTATAAATTCAATCTGAGCTTGTAGATTTTCACTATTTTCCGGTCTGAAATGATGAATGTAAAACTCAACAGGACTAATGCGTGTATTGGTTAAGAGATAAGCCAAGTCTTGAGGAGAGTTTTTCTGCAGATATTCATCCGGATCCATTGCGTCAGGAATCTGGACGACTTGAACAGGTAAATCTTTAAGCTCATCCAAGGCTTTCGCTGTGGCAGCTTGCCCAGCCTTATCTCCGTCATAAGTGACGATAACCTTTTTAGTAAAGCGTTTCAGATGCTCCACATGTTCACTCGTCAGAGCGGTTCCCATAGAAGCAACTGCATTTTCAATACCAGCGCGATAAGCAGCAATGACATCCATAAACCCTTCCATCAGGTAGATTTCAGGAGCCTTGCCTGAGCCTTTTTTTACCCTCTCCAAATGATATAATTCGTAACTTTTGTTAAAAATTGCCGTCGCTCGACTATTTTTATACTTTCCAGTTTGAGAATCGGCCTCCTGCCATACTCGACCAGAAAAGGCAATCACCTTTCCTTGATCATTTGAAAGAGGAAACATAATACGATTATGAAAGGTATCAAAGAAATGGTTACTCTCAGATAGATAAAACAAACCTGAATCCAGCAAGTCCTTATCACTATAATCATCTGATAAACGTTGATAGAGATAAGAGCGTTCTGCTGGAGCCAAACCAATCATAAAATGCTTGAGAACATCATCTGTTAAGCCACGTTTATAGAGGTAGTTCCTCGCTTCCTCACCCATCTTAGTTGTCATGAGGATGGCATGATAAAACCGTGCAGCCTTATCATGCATATCGTAGAGATTTTGATGGGGTGACCTAGGCTGTACAGAACCTTGAACAGGCGCTGCTATCTGAATCCCAAGTCTCTCAGCTAATATCCTCACCGCATCTGCAAAGGTTACCTGCTGATACTCCTCGATAAACTTAAAAACATCTCCAGAACGACCACATCCAAAACAGTGGTAAAATTGCTTATCTTCGACCACGTTAAAGGAAGGGGTCTTTTCACCATGAAAAGGACAGAGCCCTAAAAAGTTCCGTCCAGATTTTTGTAAGGAAATCACTTCTCCTATGATTTCGACAATATTGGTATTGTTTTTGATCTCTTCGATGAGTCTCTTGTCAACCATAGACAATACCTCCATTTTATCACAGTTTACTCTAACTAGTATAGCTTATTTCTGAAAAAAAGTAAACCATTTCATACACTTTACATGAGACTATTTCATAAAACTAGCTAGTCACTTTCTCCACTTTTACATCGTTTTCGGATACAACGTCCACTAAAAAATGCGTCGACATTAATTTGTAGTGATGGAGCTTTTTATTAGCTATATTTGCAGAAGCTACCAAGTCCCCAAATTCTGCATTCTCGACTTCATAGATATAGTTGGTAAGATAAAGTGGTCTGTTCTTTGCTAATCCTTGCTCCCAGTAACTATCTATTAATTCTAAACTTTCGTAGACTGAACGGAAAGCCCAAACTTTTGTAAAGGTAAATTTAAATTTTTCTGAATCTTCCAAGTAGGCAATTAGAGTATCCCCATCTATATTTATCTCGATACCATAGTCACCAAAAGGAATAAAGCCCGGTTTAATTTTCGTCCATTTTTCCATATCATTTCTCCAAGTTCTATTTTCTGATAATTATACTACAGCGGTGTACATGTTTGATTAGCAAACTTTCTAGTATTGGCTGATATCTAATTTCAAATTTGCAGAAACAAGAATCTCCACTACACCATCTTGAGTTATGATTATATAATGTCGTGAACTCAAAGTTCCTGCACTACCATAGGCTGTATATCCGAGTTTATTCACTAATTGACTATTTTTGACTTCATAAATGACATTTTGGAAATTATTTTTTTCAAATTTTTTAAACATCTCTTTATCTAGAATTGCAGATAAATACAATTTCCTGCTAAAGACTCGTGCTTCATCATAATAAATACATGATAATTTAAAACGGTTCTGCTCTCCAATCAACCGAATTTCTTGACCATCTGACAAGTTTGTCAACAAGACTTTTAACTTATACTTATCTACAGGAATCAAACCTTTAAAGACTTCTACCCATTCTTCATTTTTAGTTTCTAGCTCTGATGTCATATATACCTCCATTATTCCATTCTACGTTTTAAACCTCTAATTTTCATC
Organism: Streptococcus sp. HMSC067H01; assembly: GCF_001814775.1. Lineage (GTDB taxonomy): Bacteria > Bacillota > Bacilli > Lactobacillales > Streptococcaceae > Streptococcus. Next base: position 111,236 of record NZ_KV817784.1, on the reverse strand, counting down.
TATTTCATTTGATACTTCAATCAGTAAATCTTGAAGTTCCTCTAAATCAAGATACAGATTTCTAACTCCTACAAGTAACTGAGAAAAGGCTTGTCTATCTAATTGACGATTCTCACTTAATGACTTAACAATCCAAGAATTTCCCTTCTCTATCCATTTCAAATGAAGGGGTAAATAATCATTTAAAATATCATTTATATTTTCTAAATTAGTAGAAGATATCTTGTTAGAGGTTTGACTGTCATTTATTAAAGATAAACTTTTACCAATTTTTTTCAACTCTGTTTCTATCGTCACTTTAATCTCCTCCCTTGTGAGCCAATATCTAAGACTCCAAATCATCCAAAGACTAGATGCTATAGTCTAAATGAAGGCCTTATTCCCCAGCAAACTCCCTAGTAAAAGCAAATGAGGAAAGTCCATTCTTGAAAATCTTCTTGTATGTATGCCATGTTTTTATCTCCTTACTATTTGTATTTTCAGAAAAACAGTGCTTTATCTGAATTTCTAGTTTTTTTAAAGCTACTTGGCTTAATCATTCATTTGTTTTTTTAAATTTACCATAGTCATTCAGAAAAGATTATTGCAAAATCTCTGTAATGGTAACTTCTCTTTCTAACTTTAAATCATAAAACCCTATATGTACATTATCCTCGTATAGCCAAAACAAATCTGTTCCATATTTTGCAGGAAAAATTTCCAGTAGAACTGGAGCAATTTGCAGTATACTTGTCGCACCTAGAATTGTAAAATTATCAGGATCAGAAATATATTCTTCATCATCAATAGAAGATAATATTGTCCAGCCATTTAACTGAGAAATTGAAGATTTCTCTCTATAAGTGTACTGAATCGGATAGCCATTCAATACATTATTTGAAACCATAAATCCACCAAAATCACTATTATTCATCAGCAAGTAACCCTCCATTTTCAGATAATAAATCTTGTCTCCAACTAAATTCTCTCGCATAATCTATAGCTGACTTCCCTTGAAAATCTTTACGGTGAATATCACAACCACTAGCAATCAACATCTCATATAAAGGTAATGCTTCCTTAGTTGTTAATTTCAAGACTGTAATCGCAGTAATCAATGGAATTGACCCATATTTATCAACTTGGTTAACATTTATCCCTGCTTTTAACAACATTGACAAGACTTTAGTTGCATACTCAACATCTACTCTCCAATTCGCTTTAAATTGAAACAAATTATGTAAGGCATTTCTATTATCTGAGTCTAAACAATTAACATCAATTTTTTCATCAATAAGAAACTGAATAATCTTTAGTTTTTCATCTAGCAAAGTATTGCTAGTTAAAACCATGTTTAACAAATTCAACTTCTCATGTGTAATTTGATTCACATCGCCCTTGTAGAGCGAATGAAACTCTTCAAACGTTCCTTCTTGAGCTGCATCAAATATATCTCGTAATATCATTTCTTTCTCCTATTCATATTTATGACTTCTATTTGATTTTGGTACTTCAATTTGAAAGTTAGCAGGATTTGACTGGTTTATTTTTAATCAATCTAGTATTTGAATCTATTGCTTTCTAAATAACAAACCTTAATCATATGTCACTTTTACTTTAACCTTAACAGTTTGGTTAGATAAATTCTTTATTTTGATCTCAAATCCTTTCTTTGAAGCAAACGAAAAAAGTGTCTTTTGAGGTGGATCCATAATAATACCTTCGCGATCGACACCAATGCCATTATGAGGATTCTCTAATATCGTTACATCCCAGCTTTGTGTTTTTTCATTGTAATGATAGGTCTCAATCTGAGAATCCTTAATATTATATCCAATTCCTTTTTCAGGTTCGAACCAATCATCACCTCGAGAAAGCTTTATCTTCCCATCTGTAGTAACTGGAATTACCTCTACATGGATTATGGAGTCCAAACTCTCGGAGTGTCCGTTCACTCGCACCTTTGTCTCTTCATTTGGACCTAAAGTAATGATTCCCCATTTTATATTACAGATCACAAGAGTTAGGATGGATACAGTAAACAGTAAGATGGTTAAAATAACAAAATCTGATTTTTTCAATTTATACCTCATTTAGATATTTCAAAGAAACTCAACTTGATACGATCTCAAAACAAAAATACCCATATGGGAGGGATGCCACATCTAGGGTGGTCATATCGTAAAGCCATTCCATCATTTGAGGAATACCTCGAATCATCAGATAATCCATATATCTATTAATGCTATCTTGAAAACCAGTAACATCTTTCTTTTCTACTAAAAAATTAGTATGTTCTACATCTTCCATTGATATGTAATTCTCAAGGATTTTATAATCAGAATCTGGATGTAACCAATACATTTGTTTTCTTAAAAAGTTCTTTTTATCTTCTACAGTTACTGTGTCTGCACACTCGAGATAGAAAACTCCAATATCTAATTCTTCCTGAAAATCTAATTTTTCGTTGATATAGAAAGGTGTAATCAGAATGCTTTCTGTAGTTTCTTCTGTTTGGATAATTTCTCTTAAAATACCAAATAAATTTGTTATTGTTGGATAAACTCTACACTTTGAATCTTGGCAACTTGTATTTACATAAATAATGTTATTTATCACGCCTTCTTTTTGTTTCTTCATATGATTCACCTCATCCGTAAACAGTTTTAGGATTTTCCTTTAATCTATTGCGTTTTCCCTAATCATCTTTACATTACCCCAATTTTCAACTGAAAATTGACTAGGATAGACGGAAAGCCAGTCTGGAATAATCTTATTTCGTAACAATTCCTCACTTGTAGTAAAGTATGGTGAAAGATTAATTTTTTTCTCCTTTACATACTCCATAATTTGATTGAGGTCTGTCAACCTTTTTTCATGAATAATGTTTAGAGACTGAACCAATTTATCAGATTCGTGATTATACTTATAATATATATCTATAATCACTCCACTACTATGCATGAATAGAAAGTCTATAGACATTCTCCCGCTATCTAGTTTACCATCTGGATAATAAAAACTGTACGAAATACTCTCAACTCCTGTAGGTAAGACTTCTGAACGATACTTTTCTATAGTTGAACCGTAAAGTAGACCTCCTGTTTTATTTACTTCCATATCAGGTATTCTATTTAAAGTAGAATTCGTACGTAAAAAAGAAGTTGTGGCATGATGGTACTCGTCATGATAAATTTCTTCAAAAACATTACTATATCGTGGCTTTAAAAAAATGAAAGCGAGCGGTAGTAGTATGATTACAAATGCTCCTATAGATAAGGTATAAAACATTTTTTTATTCACTTAGCAACCTCTTTCTTGTTAATCAATATAATCGCGCAAATCAGATTTTTATATAAAGATTTGAAAAATTCTTATAACTCCTACTACTACATTTTTATCATCTTCTATCATAAAACTTAAAAGAACTCCTTAAACACAAAATCATATTCTCCCTTCAATCAAGTTACATTACTTATCCAATCTATAATTAGCTCCAATAATCTGAATTAGGAATATCCTTCGATATTTTTTCCGTAGAACATGGAAGGTAACTATTTACCGTATTTAAACACAAAATTTCGATCATCATCCTAAAATATAGATATAAACATCTTTTTCCAAGTCATACATTTTACACTTGATAGAAAGTACTTTTTACATAAGTAGGACAATCTATTTGGAAACATTCAATGGCACAATCTCTACATCTCCAAGATTGTCAACTGAGTAACGTTGACTACCATTTTTGAACCAACGTGCCAGAACAACATCATAAAGCATGAAGTGGGATTTTTCTTTAATCCAAGCTTCATCAATCCCATAAGGCTTTAAATACTCTAGTGCTTCGTTGGGATTAGTTAAGTAAAAATTGGGTTTTTCCACAGTGCCTGATCTCTTAAAATACGACTCCAAATTTATCTCGCCACTATCCTTATTTCTTATATTATATCCAGCTAAGTAGTATGCTAGTGAACTTTTAGAATCCGAAATTTCGATAGTTTGGTTAAGATTTTTATTCTTATAATTATATCTAATAAATAGATATCTCCCATCAGATAACAGTTGTTGGTATTCAATAATAAAAGTTTCTTCAAAACCTACAATCACTTCTAAACTTTCATTTTCAGACAAGTCTGCATCGAGTCCTATGGAAATTATCCAGTCTGGATCTCTAAACGACTGACTTCCATCAACGGCTTTGCTAAAATCAGCGAGTCCAGGTAAAACACCACTATGGGTTTCTGCATAGTTCATTTCTAAAAAGACATTACTTAAAGATTCATACACTCCATTATAATAATTCTTTTGATAGACACGATATAGACCGAACAAAGTTAGAAAACCTAATACAGTTATGAGTACAATTTTTAAAATTTTTTTCATGACTTTTTCCTTATCTAGAACTTATATAATTTACAAAGTAAAAATACATTTTAGATACCTTATTTTAAAGACAAGATAAAATTTAGATGCAAAACTCTTTTTTATAAGTTTTTTATCTTTAGCAACATTTTCCTTATAATTATTATACTATAAAATCTTAGACGGTGGAATCCAAACCATTTTTAGATAATCTCCCTTTAATACAAAAAACTTAGAAGCAAAAATTCCACTTCCAAGTTTTTATATCAATTATTTAAAATCATCTACTCAAATAGTTGATAGTAATCAGAAATTTTCATCTTGGCTTTCTCATCCTTGTTTAAATCTTGGATGATTCGTCCTTCCTTCATAACAATGAGACGATTTCCATACTTGAGAGCATCTTCCATATGGTGGGTAATCATCAGAGCAGTAAGATGGTCCTTACTGACAAAGTCATCTGTCAATTCCATCAAGGCCACACTTGTTTTAGGGTCAAGAGCAGCTGTATGTTCATCCAACAAAAGGAGTTCTGGACGCTTCAAGGTTGCCATCAAGAGGCTCAAGGCCTGCCTTTGTCCACCTGACAAAAATTCAATCGGTGTATCTAAGTGCTTCTCTAGACCATTGCCAACCTTCTCAATAGTTGCTTGAAATTCTTCCTTGTAAGCTGAGAGTCTTCTTGGAAAAAGACCACGTTTTTCTCCACGAAACTTTGCAATCAAGAGGTTTTCTGCAACGGTCATACGAGGGGCAGTTCCCATCTTGGGATCTTGGAAAACACGAGAGAGGTACTTGGCACGCTTTTCAGGGCTGAAATGAGTCACATCTTCGCCCATGATACGAATGCTACCACTAGTCAAGGGTAGCGTTCCTGCAATGCTATTAAAGAGTGTTGATTTTCCTGCACCATTTCCACCCAAGATTGTAATGAAGTCGTGTTCATAAATATCAAGAGAAACATCGTTTAGGATAATTTTTTCCTCGTCAAAGCCATTTTTAACAATTTTAGTGGCATTTCTTAATTCTACAATTGCTGTCATTTGCTTAACTTGACTCCTTTCAAGTATTTATCCTTAAGGGTTGGAATTATCAAGCAAGTTGCTAGGATAAGGGCACTGTACAAACGGAGATAGCTAGTATTAAAGCCGAGAGCAATGACTCCCCATACCAAGAATTGATAGCTGATGGAACCAACTACAATAGTAACCAAGCGTTCTGCTAGGGTAAGACTCTTGAAGAGGACTTCACCGATAATCAAGCTAGCAAGACCAACTACGATAACCCCGATACCACGAGAGACATCCGCATATCCTTCTTGTTGAGCGATAAGGGCACCTGCAAGGGCGATCACACCGTTTGATAAAACCAGACCCATCAACTCCATACGTCCAGTATTGATACCAAAACTACGAGCCATATCTGGATTATCTCCTGTTGCGATATAGGCCTGTCCCAATTTAGTATCTAGGAAGAAAAGCATAAGAAGGATAACCAAAGTCACAAAAATCAAGCCTGTAAATAATTGATTAACCTCAGATGAGAAAGGAAGAACATCTTGGATTTGTTTAGTCCCTAGAAGACCAAGGTTAGCCCTTCCCATAATCATGAGCATGATAGAATGACAAGAAGTCATGACTAGAATTCCAGACAAGAGTGTTGGAATCTTTCCTTTAGTATAGAGTAGACCAGTCGCTAAACCTGCAAGACAACCTGCTCCAACAGCTACTAAGGTAGCAAGAAAAGGATTAACGCCTTGAGTAATCAGTGTTACTGCAACTGCTCCTCCTAGTGGGAAGGAGCCCTCAGTTGTCATATCTGGGAAGTTTAGGATTCTAAAGGTCATAAAGATTCCTAAACCAAGGATAGCCCAGACAAATCCTTGTGAAATAATCGATACTATCATGTTACATTCATTTCCTTCTTTTAAAAATTGGAGGAGATGTATCCAACTCCTCCCGTTTTCTTATTCGATCACTTGACCAGCTTCTTTGAGAACTGATTCAGGGATAGTGATTTCAAGTTCTTGAGCCACTTTTTTATTGATAACTGATTTACCAGTTGAGAAGACATTAACTGGTGTATCTGCAGGTTTTTCCCCCTTCAAGACTTTGGCAATCATCTTACCGGTAGCAACACCAAGATCGTGTTGGTCCACAACGACTGATGCCAAACCACCTGCTTCTACCATGGCAGTCGCACTTGGGTAGATTGGTTTTTTAGCTGTTTGATTACTTGATACTACAGTTGAGAATGCAGATGCGATTGTGTTGTCAATTGGAACCCAGATTGCATCTACTTTACCAGTCATCACGTTAACTGTTGAAGCAATTTCGTTCGTTGATGGAACTGCAAATGTTTCTACTTTCAAACCAGCTTTTTCTGCGTAAGCTTTGAACTCTTCGACTTGTGATTTTGAGTTATCTTCACTACTTGAGTAAAGGGCTCCAACCGTCTTGACATCAGGAGTCAATGTCTTGATCAATTCAACCTGTTGTTGAGCAGGGTTGTGGTCAGAAACTCCAGTGATGTTCCCACCTGGTTTTTCCAAGTTTTGTACAAGGTTAGCACCAATTGGGTCTGTTACTGCTGCCATGATAACAGGAAGATCTTTTGTTGCACTTGCTAGACCTTGCGCTGCAGGTGTTGCAATACCGACAACGACATCATTTCCATTTGCCACCAACTGCTTACTCATTGTGGCAACCTTACTTTGGTCACCTTCTGAGTTCATAAAATCAATTTTAACTTGATCACCTTTATACCCTTCCTCGGCAAGTCCATCTTGAATCCCTTGATAAATCAAGTCGAGTGATGGATGGCTGACAAACTGAAGAACTCCAACCTTGGCTGTCTTATTAGCTGTTTCGGTCTTTGTTTCTTGTTTTGTTAGATTAGAGTAGATTAGGCTTCCACCTACTAAAACAGCTAATGCTGCGATAATTCCCATTAATCGTTTATTCATTTTATTTCTCCTTATTTTTCAATGCTTACTTCTAATTTTACCTTTTAAATCGCTTAACCAAGCGTCGCCATCGTTTGAATTCCATTATTTATCCTCCCCATAGAAAAAGTCCTCACACAAAAAACTTGTGTGAGGACGTCGATACGCGGTGCCACCTCAATTATAGGGAATATCCCTATCTCTCAATCTCGCTTCACGAGTTGCACTGTAAGGTGTGCGCACCGAATTCTTATGATTTCAAATTCTTTATAACATTCAGCCCAATTTTCATCACTTTCATCTATCTGTTTTCACCAACCACAGACTCTCTAAAAAATTTCAATGATTACTTTCTGAATGGTTAAATTATAACATTTTTAAAATGCTTGTCAAGAGATTATATGAATTATTTTTTTAAAAAAGTAAAATTCCTACGGATTTTTCGAAAAAGACGATGGAAATTAGCCCGAATTACGCAATCCAGTAGCAATTCCGTTAATGGTCGTATGAATCAATCTTTCTTCATGCGTAGATAGCTCTCCACGACGTTGGCGCTTGATTAACTCAAGCTGGATGTAGTTGAGAATGTTGAAGTAAGGCATGCGATATTTTAGACTGGCTTTCAAATATGGGTTTTCAGCCAAGAGGTCGTCTTGCCCTTCGATAGCCAAAATGACATCCTTGGTCAACTGCCATTCATCCAAGATAGTATAGTAGATCGCTTGCACTTCTTCACTTTCACAAAGTTGTGCGTACTCAAAAGCAATATTCATATTTGACTTAGACAAGACCATGTCTACGTTAGATAAAAGCGACTGGAAGAAAGGCCAGTTTTTATACATGTCACGAAGGATTTCAATATTTTTAGGATCTTGGTCGATAAATTCCTTGAAACTTGAACCAACACCATACCAGCCTGGGAACATAACACGACTTTGTGACCATGAGAATACCCAAGGAATAGCGCGTAGACCACCGATTTCAGTGATGGTTTTACGAGCGGCCGGTCGAGAACCAATGTTGAAACTTGAAATCGCCTTGATTGGACTAGACTCAAAGAAATAATCATAGAAATGTTCATTTCCGAATACTAGTTCACGGTAAATATCATAGCTACGACTGACTACTTGGTCCATGATTGCCTCATAGCGATTTGAAGTATTAGTGTCACTCTTCTTTTGAGTAATCATACGGTTGATTGCTGCTGAAACTAACATTTCAAGGTTATAGTAGGCTGCATCCTTGTTTCCGTATTTATTTCCAATCACTTCCCCTTGCTCGGTCAAACGGATACGATCTTTGATAGACTTAAGTGGCTGTGAGGCAATAGCGTCATAAGTAGGGCCACCACCACGACCGTGGAAGAAGGTTACCTTAACACCAAACTCATCACCAATGGCTGTCAATTGTTGTTGAGCTTTGTATAGTGTCCAACAAGAGGATAGATAACCACCATCCTTGTTACTATCAGAGTAGCCAAGCATGATTTCTTGGTAATTGTTTTTTGAAGCAACCCATTTCTTAGCAAGAGGTAGAGAGAAATACTTTCTCATAGTTTCTTCAGAATGATCCAAGTCTTCGATAGTTTCAAAGAGTGGTACAATCTGAACACGAGCTTTTTCAGCATCCACAAGACCGACTTCTTTGAGCATAATTGCCAATTCTAACATATCAGACACGCTGGTTGCATGAGAAATAATCGTTTGACGAATGACATCTTCACCCAAACGGTCTTTTAATTCACGGGCAGTTTGGAAAATAGCTAACTCTTTTTCGAGTAGTTCAGACTTCTCAGCATGGGTTGCAGACAAGATTCGAGGATCTTCTAATAACTCATGTAAGAGCAATTCGCATTTTTCATCTTCTGATAGATCACTATAGTGGTCATTGATTCCAGCAGATGCTAACAATTCAGCGACACAGGCCTCGTGAACACTTGAGTCTTGACGCATGTCGATGGAAGCCAAGAAGAAACCAAAGACTTCTACAGCTTCTAAAAGCTCAGCGAACTCACCAGTAAGCAAGGCCTCTGCCTTATTTTCAAGCAATGAATCCTTAATAGTATATAGATCTTTTTTGAACTCTTCAACTGTTTCGTAAAATGGTGGACGATCTTCAGCCAGCTCTTGAATTGCTCCTGAAAGGCGATTACCAATGTAATCTGTAACCGCTCCTTGCTGATGGCTATTCCCCCAAATAAAACCTGCAACAGGACGATGCTCTTCTACCGTAGAACCAACTAGAGACCATTGTTTTAAGTTGAGCAAGGTCTGGATTAGTTTAGATTGAATCAAATGGAAAGCACGGCGATAAGGTTCCTTTTCACGAAAGACTGAATTGTCACCTGAACGTTCAGCCATCTCTTCTACTGCTTTACTTGTTTTAGAAAGATTGGTTGAGAGAGAAAAGTTGAGGTAGAGATTAGAGATTTTACTGATGTAATAGTTCAAAACTACTTCACTTTGAATGGTAGCAGAACGCATAAGTGTCTCAGCTGTTACAAATGGATTTCCATCACGGTCTCCACCGATCCACATTCCCATAGTAATTGGTTTGGCTTGTTTAAGATCAATTCCTTGTTCTTTTGCTAGACGCTTGTACTCAAGCATCAGATTAGGAACAGCCTGAAGGAAGGAACTATTGTAGTATTCCATCACGTTAGTAATTTCGTTGGTTACTTTTAGTTTCTTCTCACGAATCATATCTGTCTGCATGATAATCTCAATATAGCGACGAAGATCATTATGCCATTTTTCCTTGTTGATGAGGCCCATTCTCACGTCACGATATTTACGTAAAAGGGTATGGATATGATTGGTCAAGTCCAACATACTCTTACGTTGTACCTGAGTAGGATGGGCTGTCAAAACAGGCACCACGTTCAGGTGTTCAAGGATCTCAGCAGCGTTTTCTTTTTCAGCCACCATTTTGATAGTTGTTGACAATTTACCCAGATAATCTTGATCAACATTATTTAGGTGGTTAATCTCGTAAGCTAAGTCTACGTCTTCGGAAATGTTAATTAAGAGTGGTAAGATAGAGAAATATCTTGAAATGTAGACCATTTCGTCGTTTGATAGACTAGTTACTACTTTATCAAGTCCTTGATAGTCTGCTACAGTCGAAAGTTCTTTTAACTGCATGATTTTATCAAAGGTCTCTGGTGCAAGCATGTTTCTTGTAATATCTTCGAGCATTTCTGTCAAGATTTGCACTTCTTCTTGTACGACAGCTTTGTTACTAAAATTTTCTAACTTTTGAAGAGACATTTTTTTCTCCTTGTCATATTATGTCTTAGAGTTGCGCTTCTAATTCGCGATAGAGTTTGGCACGTTTTTCGCTGGCATCAATATTCAACACAAAGGCGATGGCTACTGATAGGACCAAAAGACTGTTTCCGCCTTGCGATAGGAAGGGGAAGGTTACTCCTGTTGAAGGGATCAAGCCTGATATACCGCCAATGTTAACAAATACCTGTATCAGAATCATTCCACCAATACCGATTGCCACCATTGAGTTGAAAGGATCTCTCGCTCGAATACCAACCAAAATAATACGAAGAATTAAGAAGAATAGAAGAGCCAAAATAAGACTAGCTCCTACAAATCCAAACTCCTCTATCACAATCGAAAAGACAAAGTCTGTATGAGCTTCTGGTAGATAACCTCGTTTTTCAATGGAATTTCCTAATCCAAGACCAAACCAGCCACCGTTAACCATTGCATAATAAGAATTGGCCAACTGATGCCCAGATCCCGCAAGGTCATTAAAGGGGTTGAAAAAAGCACTGAAACGCTTGGCAACATAACCAAAGACAGGAATTTTTGAGAATTTTTCAACACCGATAAACCGAATGGCAGTCAAGGAAAAAATGGATGTTCCAGCCAGCAGTCCCAGTATAGTTGAGAACCAGCGATAGGCAATCCCACTAATGGTATACATGAGTAAGGATACTAAAATCAAGATGGTTGCATTTCCAAGGTCAGGGAAAATTGCCAAACTACCAATCATGACCAAGAGGACAAATCGCCAATCATTAAAGGCTCTTGGCAACCACTGATTAAGGGTTAAAACTTGGAAATCATAAACCGCAATCTCATCTTGTTGTTTTGAAAAACGCTGAGCCAAGTACCAAATGATAATAATCTTTAGATACTCTGCTGGTTGAATCGTGACCGGGCCAACCTTGATCCAGCCATAGGCTCCATTGATGGGAGTACCGATTAACCGTGCCAGAGCTAGAAGTATCAACTCGACAAACATGACGATAAAGATCAAGCGCTCATTACGGAGAAATCCTAATTTTAATTTATAGATTAAGGCTATTAAGAATAAACTGGCTATCCAGAAAATCCCCTGATTTCGCACTAGATATAATGCACTCTTTCCTTCTTGGATGAGGGACGCACTAGTTGTCGAATAAACTACTATCAAACCTAAAACGGACAAAAGTAGATAAGGAATCAAAATTGAATAATTCAGCAGGTGCCTTTTACTTATTTTCATATGTCACCTATCTTTCGGAAAAATATTTTTATTTTCCCTTATTATTTCTAGTTTTACATGCTATTATACCATTTTTTAGGCTAGAAAAAAACTCTTACAGTGAAAACATTCGAATTTTACTTAAGACTGACTTGGGACTAGAATGTAAAATACTTTAATGTTGTATTTTTACATAATCAAAAACTACCTCCCTGATAAAGGAAGGCAGTTCATTACTATCTTAGTTTGATGAACTACTGCTACTGTCAGTAGTTGCTTCACCCTTGATGTACTGAGTAAAGATATTTTGGAAAGTTTGGTCTTTGACTTTGATGTTGGCATCAGTCAATTCTTTACCGATAACACCTTGAACAAAGGTTGCATCATTTTGTTTTTGAGTCAAAATAATTGTTTTGAGTTTTTCTTTATAATCTTCTAGATTTGAAGATTTTTCTGACTTCTTAGTTAGTTTCACAATGTAGAAACTACTTGTATAAGCTTGAGTTCCTGGAGCAGTGATAACATCTGAAATTCCGTTAACATCAAGCGCAAAAGCAGCTTTTTTAACCACGTCTGGCAATTCTGTTGATGCAGAATCAAAGGTGATTTCACCACCATTTTCTTTTGTTTTTTCGTCTGTTGAGTTGTCTTTTGCAAGTTGTGCAAAGTCAGCACCTGACTCTTTTGCTTTGGCAAGAACTTCCTTAGCCTTATCTTCACTGTCAAGTTTAATAATTTGAGCCGTTACTTCTGGAGTATACTCTTCAAATGCTTTTTTATAGTTTTCATCTGTTAATTCAGCTTCTGCAGCCTTCTTCACTGCAAACTCAACCAATTTACTTGTTCGGATTTGAGCCTTACGACTTTCAGCAGTCATACCTGAACGAGCTAGAACTGTTTGATAGCTATCACCGTATTTCTTTTGTTCTTCTGCAACGGCATCCTCTACTTCTTTATCGCTAACTTCTGAACCATATTGTTTTTCAAAAACTTTTTGAATGGTCATGTTAAGCAAGACTTGTTGAGCAGTTGGATTATTTTTAACTTCATCATAGAATTGATGTTCTGTAATCACATCACCCTTCATACTGATCAAGTCTGCTCCTTGAGAGCTATTGGAACAAGCAGCCAAAGTAGCTACTGACAACAAGGTGATGGCTCCTGCCATTAGTTTTTTCTTCATGTTTACTCCTTTTTCTAAAAACGGTCGAAAATTTCTTTAGACCGACTCAATCATTATACCATATTTTAAAGCAGATAACTTAAATAAGACTAAAAATACTAGCTTTTAAATTTTTTACGATTCCAGTTTTTCTTATTCCAAAAAAGAACCTGAACAATGGTTCAAGTTCTTGTTTATCGTATGTTAATTTTTTAGTGACGTCCTTTGTAAGTCAGACCTGCTAAACCAAGACTTGCTAGGAGAAGGCCTACTAGAGAAAGTGAAGAACTTTGTTCACCCGTGTTTGGCAGAGCTGGAGTTTCTTTTTTCGAAGTAGGTTTATCAGCTTTAGAGTTTGAAGTTTGCCCAACAGGTTTCACAGGAGCTGTTGGAGCGGTATTCGAATTAGTTTGTGGTTTAAGCTCTGGCTTAACTTCTGGTTTTGAAGTATCAGAAG
>NZ_KV817784.1:68153-97744 GCF_001814775.1 Streptococcus sp. HMSC067H01 | reverse complement strand
CTGGTTTTGGTGTCTCTGAAGGCTTAGGTTCCGGCTTAACCTCTGGTTTCGGAGTCTCTGATGGTTTAGGTTCTGGCTTAACTTCTGGTTTTGGTGTCTCTGAAGGCTTAGGTGCCGGTTTTACTTCTGGTTTTGAAGTATCAGAAGGTTTAGGTTCTGGCTTAACTTCTGGTTTTGAAGTATCAGAAGGTTTAGGTTCTGGCTTAACTTCTGGTTTTGGTGTCTCTGAAGGCTTAGGTTCTGGCTTAACCTCTGGTTTTGGAGTTTCTGAAGGCTTAGTTTCTGGTTTTACTTCTGGTTTTGGAGTATCAGAAGGCTTGGCATCTGCATTTACCTTCTTATATCTTAGAAACATGTAATTTTCATCCAAAGTACCACCAAAATATGTATTCATTATCCGGTAATCCACTTTATAACCAGGCATCCAGCTATATTTCGAAACTACCTCATAGCCCTCAATATCTTTATAAATATTAATGGTCTCTCCAGGGTTTAAAACTCCGTATTCTCGAGATATCTCCTCTCCCGTATCTGCATCTAAATAATCGATGCGGTATTTGAGGGGCTCCTGCTTTTCATCTTCTTTTGGCGCTGGTTCTGGCTTAACTTCTGGTTTTGGAGTTTCTGAAGGGTTGGGCTCAGGTTTTACTTCTGGTTTTGGAGTCGGAGTTGGAGTTGGTTCCTCTACTTTCTTGTATTCTAGGCGCAGATCATTGTATCCATCACTAGAACCATAGAAATACTCGTTAACTATGTCATATGTCATGTCATAGTTTGGCATCCATTCATCCTTTGAGATTATCTCATGTCCATTAAATTTTTTATAGATATTGATAGTCTGCCCGGGATTTATCACGCCCGTCATTTGACCAAGTCTCTCTCTTGTTTCAATATCATAATAAGTGATGCGGTATTTGAGGGGCTCCTGCTTTTCTTCATCTTTTGGCGCTGGTTCTGGCTTAACTTCTGGTTTCGGAGTCTCTGATGGTTTTGTTTCCGGTTTTACTTCTGGTTTTGGTGTATCTGAAGGCTTGGCATCCGCATTTACCTTCTTATAGTCTAGATACATAAATAGACGCCCTTCCGAAAACCCAAAGTTTTCACTCATTATACGATAGCTTGCATTGAAACCGGGCATCCACTCATCATAATTCGAGACTACCTGATAGCCATCAATATCTTTATAAATATTGACAATTTCACCAGGATTTATAGTTCCAGTTTTTGGTGGAGCTATTTCCTCCCTGGTATCTTTATCATAATATACGATACGGTATTCTAACGGCCTTGTTTCTTCAGCTTTTACAATGCTGATCCCAAAAACAGACTCATCCGTTAAAACTGGTGCAACGACACCAAGAACAGCAACAGAAAGCAAAGAAACACCAAGTTTGGTTACTTTATTCGTTTCCATAATTTCCTCCTTAGGAATGTAGAATTACTTTTTAGGTGGGCAAATACTACAAAATCCTAATTTTTTTGATTTTAGTGTCTCGAAAAATACACCTCAAGCACTTGAGCGACAAGGGTTTTGGTGTATCGCCTAAGGACCGTTAAACGATACACTTAAAAAACAAAAAAATACCAATCCAACACAGGCTAAAAACCTTGTTAAATTCGTATTTTCTGAAATATTCACATTGTTATTTTGAATGTTTCGCCAAACGGTCGTTAATCGAAACATATTTACGCCTTCATTGTAGCATTTTATCTTGTTTTTAGCAAGAAATTTGCGAAACTTTTTTGCGATTGTTGGCCACCTTGTTTCGTTCCAAGACTTTATAGATGGTTGAGGTCGAAATTCGTTCTGTTTTTGCTATTGTTCTAATGCTTGTCCCCCCTGCCAAATACTGCTCAATGATTCTCTCCTCCTTCTCTTTCGAAATTCGCTTGGCACCTAGTTTGATGCCTTTTTCCTTGGCTTTACGAAGTCCTTCACGGGTACGAAATCGTAAATTTTCCAGTTCACTTTCTGCCACAAATCCTAAAATGACGCAAAGTAACCTACCAATGAGCGAATCGGTTTCCAGTTTTTCATGCAAACTGACTAGCTGAATAGCCGAATCATTAAATTGTTCAATCAGTTCTAGCAATTTGAACATGGAGCGAGTCAGGCGATCTAACTTATAGATAGTAAAAGTGACCTGTTTGCCTTCCTTTGAAAGGTCACAAGCCAATTTTAAGGCTTTTTCGAGTTCTGGGCGTGCATTGTTTGAACCAGATTCACGTTCGATAAAGAGCTGGTCACAGTGCTTAAGAGCCTCGATTTGCACCTCCAAGCCCAAATCTTGCTTTTGGGTAGAAACGCGAGCATAACCTATATTGATGGTGGTTTGAAACATAAAAATCCTCCTGTTTTTGATACAGAAGGATTATACGATTTTTTAAAATTATTCCATTTCTGGTAAACTTACATTTTTCTCATTTTTTCTCAGCATGAGAATTCCGTCTCCAAGAGGAACCAAAGTAGCGGTTAATCCTGGATTGTCCAAAGTCGCATCAAAGAGTCGTTGTAAGCCCCGATAGATGGTTCGTTGGCCTCTACGGACTTCCATGATATCCTTGGCAACATCCCCACCCTGGAATATATCATCCAAGACTACCACTCCCCCAACTTCCAAACGTTTGAGGATTTCTGGTAGAAAAATGATGTATTTGGACTTGGCAGAATCCATAAATACAAAGTCGTAGGACTCTGTTAAGGTCGAAAGGACGTCCACAGCATCACCTTCTAAAAGGGTAATCTGCTTGCGACTATCAAAGCGAGCAAAATTCTCCTTGGCAAAACCAATCATCTCAGGATTACGGTCAATTGTCGTAATCTTTGACTCCGGTGAATGCTCTGCCATCAGGAGAGCAGAAAAGCCAATTGCTGTGCCAATCTCCAAGATGTTTTTCGGTTGCATGGTTTCCATGAGAAAGCGGAAATAAGCAACCGTTTCATGAGGAATGATGGGAATATTTTCCTTGCGAGCGAACTTCTCTAATTCCTTGAGTGAGCCAGTCACTTGCTTTTGTCTGTGACGCATGAACTCAACAATCTCATGCTTGACAACAGGACGACGCATATTGTGATTGGCATTTTTGCTATAAGACTTTACCATCTGCCTTATGCCAATCCTAATTTTTCAACAAGAGCTTCAAACTCATCTAAACGGCGTTCAAAGACAGCAAAGGCATCGTTGAGGTAGTCTTCCTTCTCCATATCAACGCCTGCTTTTCTCATGACATTAAGTGGATAGTCTGACTTCCCTGCTTTGAGGTAATCGATATAGCGATCACGATCTTCTTGGCTACCATGAACAATCTTTTCAGCCAAGGCTGAAGCTGCTGCAAAGCCTGTTGAATATTGATACACATAGTAGTTGTAGTAGAAATGTGGAATACGGGCCCATTCATATTGAATTTCAGGATTGTCTTCTTTACTCAAACCATAGTAAGCTTCATTCAAGTCGGCATAAAGCTCATTTAAGAATTCACTAGTCAAGACTTCACCATTTTGGTCAGCTTGGTGGATAGCGTGTTCAAATTCAGCAAACTGAGTTTGACGGAAGACTGTACCACGGAAGCCATCTAGGAAGTTGTTTAAGATTGCAAAGCGTGTTGCATCATCTTGAACTTCTTGCAATAATTTTTCTGTCAGGATGTTTTCATTAGTAGTTGAAGCAATTTCTGCTAAGAAAATTGAATAGTCTCCATAAACGTATGGCTGGGTTTCACGAGTATAGCTAGAGTGCATACTATGTCCAGTTTCATGGACAAGAGTAAAGAGATTATCTAGATTGTCCTGCCAGTTAAGAAGCATGAAGGCATTTGTATCGTATGATCCACCAGAGTATGCACCTGAACGCTTGCCTTGGTTTTCATAGACATCAATCCAACGTTCGCTAAAGGCACGTTTCACACGACTCAAGTAATCATCACCCAAAACTGCCAAAGCTTCTTCTGCCTTCTTTAAGGCTTCCTCGTAAGTAAAGCTGTAGTCTACTGAAGAAAGTGGTGTATAGACATCATACATCTTGAGGTCTGGAATACCCAAGATTTTTGAACGTAGTGCAAGATAACGATGCAAGAGTGGCAAGTGTTTGCGAACTGCTGACACTAAATTGTCATAGACACTTTCTGGTACAAAGTTAGCCGCAAGAGCAGCCTGACGAGCACTCTCATAATTGCGAACTTTAGCACGGTAGTTTTGGACTTTGACATTGGTCTGTAGAGTCTTAGCATAGGTGTGCTGGAACTGCTCGTAAGTAGCATAAAGTGCTTCATAGGCACAACGACGTACTTCTCGATTTTTTGATTCCATCAAACGTACGTAGGTTCCGTGAGAGAGCTGCACTTCATTATCTTCGTCATCCAAAACGTAAGGGAAAGTAAGATCAGCATTGTCTAGGATAGCAAAGGTTTCACTTGCAGACCCAAAGATTTCACTGGCTCCTGCAAGCAATTCTTCTTCACGCTGTGAAAGAACATGATCTTTCTTTTGTAAGAGCTGATCAAAAAAGTGTTTATAAAGCTCAAGTTTAGGTTCAGCAGCCAAGAAAGCAGACATTTGTTCCTCAGTAATCTCCATAAACTCTGGCTCGTAGAAAGAAAGAGCTTGATCAAGCTGGCTATAAAGCGTCATAGCCTTAGCATAGTATTCTTGATACTTAGCTTCGCGCGTGTCTTGGTCATTTTTCATGTGCGCATAGACATAAAGCTTTTCCAACTGGCGCTCTAACTCTAGAGAACGTTCAGTAATTTCAAGCAAGCTCTGAGCGCTGTCTAAAAGATGACCTGCATATTGGTCAACTGTTTCCACTTCCTCTGACAGTTGGTTGAGGGCTTCTTCCCAAGCCTGATCATTAGCAAAGATCGTTGATAGATCCCATTTGTCTTTTTCATTTATTTCATTTCGTTGTAATACCATAAGATTCCTCCATCCTTTCTATTTTACCACATTTTTTAAGAAATATTGCTGATAAAAAGCTGGGGGATAGAGCTTTTGTGTGTCAGTTTTGGGATTTTGTTGATAATAGGCCTGAAAATTGTTGTAATATCCCTGCAAATCTATAGTTATCTGGCAAAATTGACCTTTTTCTATAGGCCTTACTTGGGGAAACCAATCTTGAACATCCAAATTCAGTAGATTCTTTCCCTGAGCATAAGCCTCCCCCTGTTTCCTCATCCAGTATGGATTTTTATAATAGAGTTGTTGGCGAATATAGTCGCAAATTGTTTCATCTTGTGATACATCCATACTTGCTATTCTTTGCTTCTGATAGGGAAGCCTTAAAATCTCTATGAGATTGCCTTGCCCATAAGGAAACTCCCTTATTTGATAATAAAGATTCCCCTTCAAATCTTGATGGATCATGTATTTCAAGCGTAGTATGTCCCTTTGCTGATCTAATTCCCATAGATGAAAGCCCATATTTTGACTAAAGGAAAGCAAGTCTCTTTGGAGCTGAGTCAAACGTTCCTTTAACCAAAGTTTTTGACCGACTAGCCAAAGTACTTGGTAGCCATTTTTTCGATAGCCCAGGCTTCTTTCCTCCAAAAGTTGGCGAGTAATAGGACTACACTGAACTTCTATGGCAAGTTGTTTATTGACTAAAATATCTGCAATTTGTTTTAGTTGAGGAATGGGACATTCAAGCTCGGCCTTGTCATTTTTCATCGCCCAATTAAAAAGGGCAACCTTATTTTCCAGATGCTCTGAACTCTCATTTTCATAGTAAAAGTTGCACTGTTTGAGCGATACATGGGCAAAATGCGTCCGTAGGTTCTTCCCTTTTCTTAATCGAAGCAAAGCTCCACAAGCTGGACAAGTATAGCTTTGTTTAACTAATTTATCCTCCAAGGCATTGACTAAGCTTCCTTTTTCATCTCTGGCTAAAAACATTTATACCCCCTTTTCTACTTTATTCGAAAAGAATAAGAAAAAGGCTGAGCAAACCAGCCTCATGGATTATTTAACGAATTAAGAGAGGAATCTTATCCCCTTTTTCTTTTTAATTTCTTTTCCAACATAGGGATGATGTTAGAAATCTGATCATTTTTTATGACTAGGACTCCGTACTCATGGCAACGATTGATATATGCTGGATTTATTTTACCAGAACAAACAATTAGTTTTAGACAACTTTCCCCAGCAAAATGATTGGCGTAAAGCTCTAATTCATTAATCGCCTCTACTGATAAGTCTGTCATTTTACAGGAAATAAAAACAATGGACCGACCTTTACGAAGGACAACATCAATCTCATTTTGTACATTATCAGCCTCAGGGAAAATACCATTCCAATCAATTTCAGCCCCAATCATACATTCATCAAAATACTCTGACTCTAGCGCTAAAAGATAGAGATAGAGTTCCAAAATGTGACCTTTGCTACGACAAAGGAGTTGGGCCTCGGGGCTAGAAAAAGTATAACTAACACGATTAGAAGTTTCCTCTTCAATATGGAGCAAGTCAGCATCTGTTAATAGGGAAATGATAGATTTAGGGTAAGAATAACGTTTCCCATTATTTTCTAGCTCTTTTCCTGTTTCAGAATGAAGATTACTTGTCTTTGCTAGAGCAAAAAATTGAGTTACTTTTAACCATTCTTCTGGTTTTGAAAGGGCGCTATTTGCCAATTTTTTGATAGCAGCAATCTGTTTAGGCGTATGGAAAGGTTGCTTGGACTTTAGTAGTTTACCACCACGTAGGGCAATCAACTGCTGGATGGATAGGATTGGGACCATCAAGTCCTTTTTCTCCAATTTCCCAAGTTTCCAGTCATACTGCAGACCATGGTCAACATCCATTGCAAGAAGCGGTATCTTTCTCTCCAAAGCATACTGATAAAGAGATAGAGCTAGTAAAGAGTCACTTCCAAAAACATCAAAGGTTATTTGTTTGTCATTTGTGAGGATAATATCCAGATTCTCTGTCATATTTTCAAGACTTAGTTGCCGAAAAAGAACCTGTTTTATACGTGGGACTTGCTTCGTCAAAAAATGTTTCAATGACAACTTTTCTTCTTCGGAGATTTTCTTCCTAGCAAGAAATAGGATCTCGTCATAGTCACCAACGAAGGCTGGATAAACATTTTTCTCTAAAGAATGGCGATCATAGATTTCTACTAGCAAACCGGTCATGCTACTACCTCCCTATACAAACATTGGTTGTTGGCACGGAAACTTCTAATTGTTTGAAAATATCCATAAAAATTCTGGCTACTTAAACTTTTTATCTACACTTCTAGTATAGCATAATTACAATAATTCACTCTCAAATCTTTATATAGAAAAACGAATAGAAGATTTTTCTTTCCTCTATTCGTTTTATTAGCTTATTTTACTTTTTTAGCCAACATGGTCGCAAATCGTAGTTGGATACGATTACCATTTTCATCACGACGGTGCAAATGACCAGGATTTTCATTGTATTTGATGAATTCCCAATCCTTGTAGTAATTGGCCAATTCTCCTTCTTTAAAGGTGAATGGGAAGTTCACTGAACATGGATAATCTTCCGTGTTCATGGCACAAACGATAAGATTGTACCCACCGATAGAGGTTTGTTCTTGCATGTTTCGGATAATAGCTGGAATACGATCTGCTTGTAAAAACATGAGCACAACAGTCGATACGATAAAATCGTAAGTTTGTCCAATGCTAGCTGAATTGATATCGTAGAGACCTACAGGCATTTCTAAGTCTTCTTGCTCCACAATGCTTTGTAACATTTCAAGAGATAGCTCATTTTGATCTACAGCTGTGACATCAAATCCATGTTGAGCTAGAAAGAGTGCATTTCTGCCTTGACCACAACCCAAATCTAGTGCCTTACATGGTTGGACCGTCTGCATAGCTTCTAAAACTTCCGAATGGACTGGATTAGTATTGTATTTCTTAGGGAAGTAATCCTCTGGTCTACAATAGAATTCTAAGTACCATTCCACATCATCTGTAGCAGCTTCTACACGGTGCCAAGCTTGAGGTTGCGCCATAGGATTATCAGCACCTGCTTCAAAGAGATGCTCAGCTATAACTTCTCCCTCCTCGGTCAACTCAATAAACTTAAGAGCCCCTTTTAATACAGTAATCTTGCCCCAGGTTCCGACCTTAGTATTGTGTTTTCTTTGAACAGCCTCTGGCATGGTGTCTTTATTCCAGACAGGCATGCGTTTGTAGGCAACTAGTTTTTCCATATTCTTCACTCTTTCTATCGGTGGTTAACAGCTTTCATAACACGCGCAATATCACGATCTTGCTCACGTCGTTTGATAGACTCACGTTTATCGTAATCGTGTTTCCCTTTTGCAAGTCCTAAAAGTAACTTGGCATAGCCATCTTTGATATAAACTTTAAGAGGAACCAAGGTCATCCCTGTCCCTTTGGTTTCTTGCTCTAATTTCTGGATTTGTTTCTTATGGAGCAGGAGTTTACGACGACGTTCGGGTTCCTGATTCCAGATGTTACCCTCTTCATACGGAGCGATATGGACATTACTCAGCCAAACTTCCCCATTCTTAACCTGGGCAAACCCATCTTTCAGATTGATGCGAGCAGCTCGAACACTCTTAATTTCAGTTCCTGTCAAGACCATTCCTGCTTCTAGCGTATCTACGATTGTATAGTCGTGATGCGCCTTTTTATTTTGCGCGACGACCTTTCCCTCGCCCTTTGCCATGCTTAGCTCCTTTCTTTGCTACTTCCTTATAAAAAGGTTTCTTGCTCTTTTTCTTTTTATCTTTTGGAGAATGCTTGCGCTTATCACTTGAGCGACTAGCTTTTCTCTTGTCTTCTTTCTTATCTGAACGACGCCCTCTATCCTTACGACCAGACTGTTTCAATCCTTTCTCAATGACATCAAATTCGCTTGAAATAAAGGAGAAATCAATCTCACCAGTCATCTTATCTGCTCTTTCAACTCGAATACGGATCTGCTGTCCCACACGGAAAGTAATTCCTGATTTCTCCCCACGAAGAGTCAAATCACGTTCGTTGAAATGATAGAACTCAGGAAGATTTGTAATGTGAATCAAGCCTTCAACTGTATTTGGCAATTCAACAAAAAGACCAAATTTAACAATACTTGAAACAACTGCATCATACTCTTCACCAACGTACTCTTCCATGTATTCAGCTTTTTTCATGGCTTCGACTTCACGCTCAGCCTCGATGGCACGACGCTCACGGTTGGAAGACTGGGTCGCAATATCTGGAATGACTTGTTCAAAATGCTCTGCAATTTCCTTAGAACGGCCGTAATCACGAATCATACGATGAACAAGGAGGTCAGGATAACGGCGAATGGGGCTGGTAAAGTGAGTATAATAGTTAGCAGCAAGACCATAGTGACCGTGATTATGCTCTGAATAGCGAGCCTGCTGCATAGAACGGAGAAGCATCATAGAGAGAACATCCGCATAAGGCTCGCCCTCGACAGCACGCATGATGTCTTGGAGAGCTTCCTGGCTTATCTCACTCGCAGTACCATAGATTCGTAAACCAAAACTTGAAGCGTAATCAATAAATTTCTGAACTTTTTCAGCCTTAGGCTCCTCGTGAATCCGATAGATAAAAGGTAGGTCCAGCTTGCTAAAGTGCTCGGCAACCGTTTCGTTCGCAATCAACATAAAGGACTCAATCATACGTTCAGCAACACCACGATGACGAAGGACAATATCAACTGGCTTGCCTTTTTTATCTACCAAAATCTTAGCTTCATTGGTATCAAAATTTAAGGCACCACGCTTAATTCGCATACTTTCCAATGTTTCATGGAGCTTAGCCATAAGTTCGATACTAGGAACAATTTTCTTATAGTTTTGTCTCTTCTCCTCGTCACCAGCTAAAATGTCATTGACATCACTATAAGTCATACGGAAACTTGTCTTGATAACAGTCTGTGTAATCGTATAATTACGAACACAACCATTTTTGTCAATTTCCATAATAGCAGACTGGGTCAAGCGGTCCACTTGAGGGTTAAGAGAACAGATTCCGTTTGAGAGGCGCTCTGGCAGCATTGGAACTACACGGTCTGTCACATAGACAGAGGTCGCACGATTGAGGGCTTCCTTGTCAAGAGCAGAACCCTCTGTCACATAGTAGGAGACATCGGCAATGTGAACACCTAGTTCGATATTTCCATTTTTCAATGGTTTGATATGAACAGCATCGTCCAAATCTTTTGCATCCGCTCCATCAATGGTAAAGGTAATTTCATCTCTTAAGTCCAGACGACCTTCCAGATCCTTCTCTGATGGTGCATCCGGAACACTCTCCGCTTCTTTAAGAACAGCCTCTGGAAACTCAGATACAATGTCCATTGATTCCAAGACCTCGAGGACATCAATCCCTGCATCTGTTGAATGTCCAACCACATCTAGGACACTAGCCACAAAGAAATCGTGTTTCTTACTTGGGTACTTATCGATAAAGACCTTGAGAACCTCTGTACCTTCCAATTGAATAGCTGGTTTTTTAACGTATATCGGTTGACTAATCTTTTGATTTTTTGAACGGATGTAACCTGCATACTTGGGCTTTTCCTCATCAAGAACGATTTGACCAACAACCGTCGTCAAACTGTGTTCTAAAATATCGATAATCTTGGCTTCAGCTGCAGTTCCTTTTTGGCGATCCGCAACCTTCTTGATTACAATTTCAACAGTATCGCCATCAATGGCATAGTTAACATCATTTTTCCCTACAAAAAGATCGTCTTCCTCGCCTTCAAGACTAACAAAGCCGAAGCCATTTTTATGGGCATGAAAAATTCCTTTAAGAGTAATCTCGTGTTTCTTCTTTTGGTCCAAGGTGAGACTACCATCTTCTTCAAAGCGAATTTGGTGCTTTCTCTCCATCAGGGACAAGGTTTTAATAAGCTCTCGAAAGTCCTTGGAACCATCCTTTCCAAGAGCTTGAGCCAAGTCATTGACAGTGACTCGCCCCTTTTCTTTTAAATATTCTTTTATTCTATCTTTCATGTTTTCTTTCTAGATTGTTAAATTTTTTTGGTGTAAAACCTTCTCAAACATCATTTAATACTCAATAAAAATCAAAGTGCAAACTAGAAAGCTAGGCGCAGGTTGCTCAAAACACCGTTTTGAGGTTGCAGATGGAAGCTGACGTGGTTTGAAGAGATTTTTGAAGAGTATAAAAATAAAAATAGGCAAAGACCTAGTCTCGCCCATTATTTTCTTATCTACTTGATAATACCGTCAATGCTAAGGCAATGGCTAGCCAGAAAAAGACTAAGATTCCTGTCAAACGTTGCATTACGGCTTCAAAACCACGCGCTTTACTACGTTCAAACAAATCACCTGCACTGGCATCAAATACATTGCTAGATTGGTTTTTAGTTGGTTGCATGAAAATTGCAATCACAATCACAACAGATAATACTAATAAAATGGTTAATAATAGGTTATACATATCAAACTCCTTAAAATCCCTATTATTCTACCATAATTTCTACTTAGATTCAAGATGTAGAGTCACTTTTCTTTCTTTTGGGCAATACTTTAAGACCTCAATCTTGTCTGGATGGGTTTTGGAGTTCTTACTGGTTAGATAATTGATGCTACCACAAGAGGAGCATTTTAGATTAATTTTTACACGCACTAGATTTCCTTCACTTTTAATAATGTTCTAAATTGGATAAGATTAAATAAACAACTGAGAGCTACACAGGCAGCTGTTGCATAAAATACTGAATGGTAGCCGAATTGTTCCGCGACTACTGAGCCTGCCAAGGGGCCAATCACTCCTCCTAAATAAAAGAAGACTTGATTAAAGGCAAATACTCTTGAAATACCTGCTTTGGGAGTCATCCTGCTAAGGAGAGCATTGATCCCTGGAACAAGAGCTCCTGTTCCTAAACCAAAGAGAAAGCGATAAATCCCTAATTCTAGAGGTGTGGATGCATTGGCGCACAAAAGATAAATGAGAGCTGAATAAGCTTGCGCTACAATTAATAAACGATGATTACCAACTTTATCTCCCAAACGCCCCATCACACCTGAACTCATCATACTTGATAAGCCCATACTGGAAACTATTAAGCCTGATACAAAGAGGAGATTTTCCTTCTGACCTAAGTCACGGATATAGAGAGCAAGGATGGGACCGACTGATTGTGCAGCAATTTGAATGACAAAACTTGTTGCAAATAAATTAAACAAGAGATATGGATACTTAACAGAAGTAAAGAGCTCTTTGGTAGGGAGTTCTTTTTCTTTCGGCACTGGTTGAAAGTCTTCCTTGATAAAAAAAATAGTTAAGATAGCAGCCAGAAATAAAAAACCACCAACCATCAAGAAAACATTGCGAATCCCAAAGACTTCTGCAATCATTCCACCAACAAAAGGGCCTGTAAGAGTCCCTGCTACGACACCAGATGAAAGAGTTCCTAAAGCATAGCCTGACTTATCCTTGGGAACTTGACTGGCAATCAAAGCTGTCGCATTGGGTACAAATCCAGTGAAAACACCATTTAACAATCGCAAGGCTAAGAGCCAATAAACATTTGGAACAAAAGCTAAACCACCCATTGTAATTGTCATGGCAAGCCCTGCTCGTATCATCATAGGTTTGCGACCATATCTGTCCGCCAGAATCCCCCAAAGAGGTGAAACACATGCTGCAGAAATAGCCGAAACTGAGATAGCTAAACCTGAATAAAAGGTAACTTGACTTGGTTCAACCCCTAATTGCTCAACAAAGATTGGCATAAAAGGAACCACCAAAGAGATACAGGCACCTGTCAAAAAAGATCCTAACCAGGCAATACGAAGATTGTCCTTCCAACTAATCTCTTTCAAGAGTATCGCCTCCTTGAAGTAGGCTGCCCACTTGACTCAACAGTTGCTCTCGACTCCCATTATTGTCTAAAATATGACTAGCCAATCTTTTCTTTTCTTCTAAGGGCCACTGGGAGGCCAGACGGGCTTGTGCGTCCTCCATAGTCAGATAATCTCTTTTCATTAAGCGATCCATCTGGGTATCTCGACTTACATAGACTAGCCAAGTTTCATCAAACCAAGAAGCATATTCCTGTTCAAAGAGCAGTGGAATATCCATGAAAAATAGGTCTTCAGTCTGAGCTAACTTATCTCTCACAAAGCCCAACTCTTCACGGATAAGCTCTCCTTGAGTTTCCTTGGACCATTCTTGCTCTTCAGGATTTGAAAAAATAAGGCTCGCAAGCAAGGGACGATTCAGTTCACCATTTTCAAGAAGGATCTTTTCCCCAAAATGATCCACTAAAATCCGATAAAGTCTTCCCCCAGGTTTTTGTAGTTGGTGGACGACTGCATCCGCATCCACTACTTGGTATCCCTCTTGTCTTAAAAAACGGGACACAGTTGACTTACCAGAAGCAATACCGCCTGTGATTCCGATTATTTTTCGCATCAGTCCCTCCTTTGACACTGAGGACAAAAATGAGTTCCCCTTCCACCAAGCTGACATTTTTCAATGATTGTTCCACAACGCGAACAAGCTTGACCTGCCTTGTCGTATACTTGATGTAATTCCTGCATGGTTCCGTCCTCACCAAAAGCATTGGTATAGGTGCGAATGGTGGAACCACCTTTTTCAACAGCCTGCCCTAAGACTGAAATAGTCTGGTTATGAATAGCTGTTGCTTCAGCTCTTGTCAAACTCTGAGAAGGACTAGCTGGATGAACCTGAGCTCTCCAGAGAACCTCATCCACATAGATATTACCCAATCCTGCAACGAGAGTCTGGTCCAGCAAATGAGTCTTAATAGGCTTTTTAGATTTTTTCAAGGCTAGTTTAAGACTTTCTAAATCAAAATCTTGTTCGCTTGGTTCAGGGCCAAGTTTTTTTGAAATAAAGTAAGAATCCAAGAGTTCAGGAGCAAGTAACTCCATAGTGCCAAACTTACGGACATCCTCGTAAACAAGAGTCCCACCATCTTCAAAATGAATAAAAACATGGGCATGTTTGCGTTCAGGAACCTGATCTGGATAATAAAAATACTTGCCCTCCATTCGCAGATGGGAAATTAAGACCTTGTCTGTTAGATAAAAAAGCAAATATTTTCCACGACGTCCCATAGATTTAACAACTTGACCAGGTAATTCTTTTTGAAATTGATCCAAATCTGTCTTTATCATCTTGGGATAACGAATATCAATGGTTGTAATCTTCTTCCCCAGAATCAATTTTTCCAAGCCACGACGAACTGTCTCGACCTCTGGTAATTCAGGCATAGCTCCTCCTTCTCTAAAAACAAGAAGCAGGCTAGTGCCCACCTCTTCTTAATATTCTTTTTCGTTATAGCCAAAGTCAGCCAAATCTAGCTTCTTATCTCGCCAGTTTTTCTTAACCTTGACCCAAGTTTCTAGGAAGACCTTGTCTCCTAGCATGAGTTCAATATCACGACGGGCCATAGTCCCAATTTTCTTAAGCATGGCACCACCTTTACCGATGACAATCCCTTTTTGGCTGTCACGCTCCACCATAATGGTTGCTCGGATATGAACTTTATCAGTTTCCTCATCTCGTTTCATAGAGTCCACCACTACTGCAACTGAGTGTGGAATTTCTTCACGAGTTAAGTGTAAGACCTTTTCACGAATCATCTCAGAAACCAAGAAACGCTCTGGATGGTCTGTGATTTGATCGGCTGGGAAATATTGGAAACCTTCTTCAAGATTTTCACTGAGGATATCTACCAAGCGAGAGACATTATTGCCTTGAAGGGCTGAGATTGGAACAATCTCCTTGAAGACCATTTGATTACGGAAATCATCGATTTGAGCCAAGAGCTGGTCCGGATGAACCTTATCAATCTTATTGACCACCAAAATCACCGGAACCTTAGCAGCCTTAAGACGCTCGATAATCATGTCATCGCCCTTACCACGCGCCTCATCTGCAGGCACCATAAATAGAACTGTATCCACTTCACGAAGGGTGCTATAGGCAGACTCTACCATGAAATCTCCGAGTGCTGTTTTAGGCTTGTGAATGCCTGGTGTATCGATAAAGACGATTTGTTCCTTATCAGTGGTGTAAATACCCATGATTTTATTGCGCGTTGTCTGCGCCTTATCACTCATGATGGCAATCTTTTGCCCCATGACGTGATTCAAAAAAGTTGACTTCCCAACATTGGGACGTCCTAAAATGGCTACAAAGCCTGATTTAAATGTCATAATTTCCTCTTACTGTTTAAAATAATAAGTCCCAAATCCGTGGGAGAAAGATAAGCGCACCTGTCAAAGCGGCAAAAATTGAGACTACAAGCACGGCACCTGCTGCCATGTCCTTAGCTTTCTTTGCCAACATAGAAAAGTGATAGTGACTAGCCAAATCTACTACATTTTCAATAGCTGAATTAATAATCTCAAAAGCTACCACCATGAAAATGCTCATAAGTAGAAATAACCATTCGATTCGTGACACCTGAAAAACAAAACCTGCAAGAACAACTACAAGAGCTGTCGCTGCATGCTTTCTCATATTACGTTCTTCCTCAATTGCAGTCAAAATCCCTGTGATGGCAAATTCTAAACTTGAGATTAGGTCACGATTTTTCCATTTTCGTTTATTGTCTTGTGAGTCCATAGGCTGTCAAAATTTCTTCTTGTAAACCGAACATCTCCGCTTCTTCCTCGGGAGTGTAGTGATCATAGCCGTTAATGTGTAAAAAGCCGTGCACTGCCAAGAAGCCCATTTCACGCTCAAAACTATGACCGTACTCCTCAGCTTGCTCATGTGCCTTATCAATGGAAATGAAAAGTTCACCGATATAAGCATCAAATTCTGACATCATATCTGCCAAGTCGGGATCATTTTCCAGATCTTCCTTATCAAAGGCAATCTCTAACTCCGGCTTATATTCAAGACTGATGACATCTGTTGGACGATCGGTATCACGAAACTCTAGGTTGAGTTCATGGCTTCGTTCGTTGGTCACAAATGTGACCGCCATTTCCTTGTCTTCTTTTCCAATTTTTTTTGCAGCAAATTCTAAAATTTCCTGTGTTTGTTCTAAAATTTCTTTTGAAACTTGTCCAGTTTCATCTACCATTTCAATATACATGTGCTTCTCGATTCTCTTTACTTGGCTTTATTATATCACATTTCTATGATTTTATTCTACCTTTTTGATATAATACTATGGAATACATTCACGAGGAGAGAACCATGTCATTTGATGGATTTTTTTTACACCACATGGTTGAGGAATTGCGAACTGAGTTACTAAATGGGCGCATTCAAAAAATTAATCAACCCTTTGAACAAGAGTTAGTCTTGCAAATCCGTAGCAATCGTAAAAGTCATCGTTTGCTCCTTTCTGCCCATCCAGTTTTTGGGCGCATCCAGTTAACAGAGTCCACCTTTGAAAATCCTGCTCAGCCATCTACTTTTATTATGGTTTTAAGGAAGTATCTTCAAGGTGCTGTCATTGAATCTATCCAACAAATTGATAATGATCGTATCGTAGAAATCACAGTTTCTAACAAAAATGAAATTGGAGATCATATCCAGGCGACTCTTATCATTGAGATCATGGGAAAACATAGTAATATTCTCTTGGTAGACAAAACTGAGCAAAAAATCCTCGAAGTTATCAAACATATTGGTTTTTCTCAAAATAGCTACCGTACCTTATTACCAGGTGCTACTTATATTGCTCCTCCATGTACAGATGCTCTCAATCCTTTTACCATCAAGGATGAAAAATTGTTTGAAATTCTACAAACTCAAGAATTGACAGCTAAAAACCTTCAAAAGCTTTTTCAAGGTTTAGGTCGTGATACAGCAAACGAGTTAGAAAAACAACTGCTTAGTGATAAACTAGCCACTTTCCGAAGCTTTTTTAAGCAAGAAACCAAACCTTGCTTAACTGATAAATCCTTTTCTTGTGTACCTTTTTCTAGTAAAACAACGGAGTATTTTGACAACCTTTCTCAATTACTTGATGTCTATTACAAGGATAAGGCAGAGCGTGATCGAGTGAAACAACAGGCTAGCGAACTCATTCGCCGAGTTGAAAATGAGCTACAAAAAAATCGTCAAAAGCTTAAGAAGCAAGAAAAAGAACTCCTTGCTACCGAAAATGCTGAGGAATTCCGACAAAAAGGCGAGTTACTAACTACTTTTCTTCATCAAGTTCCAAATGACCAAGATCAGGTCATTTTGGACAATTACTACACCAATCAACCTATCACGATTGCACTTGATAAAGCTTTAACACCAAACCAAAATGCTCAACGTTACTTCAAGCGTTATCAGAAATTAAAAGAAGCTGTTAAATACCTGACTGAACTAATCGAAGAAACCAAGGCTACTATTCGTTACCTAGAAAGCGTAGAGACAGTTCTCAACCAGGCTGGACTAGATGAAATTGCTGAAATTCGTGAGGAATTGATTCAAACAGGATTTATCCGCAGAAGACAACGCGAGAAAATCCAGAAACGACAAAAACCTGAAAAATATCTTGCAAGCGACGGAAAAACCATTATCCTAGTTGGTCGTAACAACCTTCAAAATGACGAGTTAACCTTTAAAATGGCTCGTAAAGAAGAACTCTGGTTCCATGCTAAGGACATCCCTGGAAGTCACGTTGTTATCACTGCCAATCTCAATCCTACTGACGAAGTTAAGACAGATGCGGCAGAGCTAGCTGCCTACTTTTCAAAAGGCCGTCTCTCCAACCTCGTTCAGGTAGATATGATTGAGGTCAAAAAACTCAATAAGCCCACAGGTGGTAAACCAGGATTTGTGACTTATACTGGACAAAAGACTCTCCGTGTCACACCCGACCCTGAGAAAATTCAATCCATGAAAGTAAAATAAGGACTTTTAACCTGAAGGCTGTCAACATTTTAGATTTTTAAAAAAAGGAGGTAAGCTCAATGCTACGGCATATCAAGTCTATTTTAACCATTATATTCGGAGCTGCCATCTATGCCTTCGGACTCACGTATTTCGTTGTGCCCCACCACTTATTCGAGGGGGGAGCAACTGGGATCACCTTGATTACCTATTATCTCTTTAACATTCCCATCTCTTTGATGAACCTGTTAATCAATATCCCGCTCTTTATTCTAGCCTGGAAAATATTTGGTTCAAAGACTCTGTACACAAGTTTGCTCGGAACCATTTCCTTATCCATTTGGTTAGCAATCTTTGAAAAGATTCCTCTCCACTTTAATCTTGAAGGAGATTTGGTTATCGTTGCCTTGGTTGCGGGTGTTCTTTTGGGACTTGGTCTAGGTGTTATCTTCAATGCTGGTGGTACCACTGGTGGAACAGATATCGTCGCTCGAATTCTCAACAAGTACACCAATATCTCCGTTGGAAAATTACTCTTTGCACTAGACTTCCTTATCCTAATGCTCATTTTAATTATCTTCCAAGATCTTCGTCTCGTAACCTATACACTTTTATTTGACTTCATCGTCTCTAGAGTTATCGACTTGATTGGTGAAGGTGGATATGCTGGTAAAGGATTTATGATCATCACCCAAAAGCCTATGGAGTTAGCTGATAAAATCAATGAAGAGCTCGGTAGAGGTGTCACCTTCATTTCTGGGCAAGGCTACTACAGTCAAAAAGATTTGAAAATTATTTACTGTATTGTAGCAAGAAATGAAATGATTAAGATGAAAGAAATGATACATACCGTGGATCCGATGGCCTTTATTACCATCACTGAAGCACACGAAATTTTAGGAGAAGGGTTCACCTTCGTAAAAGAAGAAACTTCATAACATCTAGATATCAAAAAAGAGGCTGGGACAAAAGTCCTAGCCTCTCAATTGTCTTTGGATTGTCGAGCAAGACGCAGTGGTTGAGTGGTCTCTACTACGCTGATTTCATCAGCTTTTACAGCCCTACTCAACTGTGCGGAGGTGGGACGACGAAATCGAATTCTAACGAATTACCGATTTCTGTCCCACTCTCATTTTTTTGATGATAAAAACGGAAGAATTAAATCTTCCGTTTCACAAATCATTATTTTTCAGCTGTCAATGCTGCCATAGTGATGTAGTTGTATGGTTTATTGAAGTGTGGTAAGAAGAATAGGTCTGTCAAGGCCAATTTTTCAATTGTAACGTGTTCTTGGATAGCAAGTGAGAACATGTGGATTCCCATAGCGATTCCAGGATCACGTGATACCATTTGAGCACCAAGGATTTCACGGCTATCTTTGTCGAAGACAATCTTGATAGCTACTTCATGGTTGTCATGTTTCATAAATTCTGGTTTTTGAAGATCGTTAAAGCCAGTTTCAGTTGCATTGTAGCCTGCTGCTTTTGCTTTTTCAAGAGTCAAACCAGTTGAAACCATGTGAAGACCGTAGATAGAGATACCGTTTGATCCTTGAACACCGATTCCTTCAAGTTCATGTCCACAAGCGTTGTAAGCACCTACGATACCAGTACGAACTGCGTTTGATGCAAGAGCGATGTAGCTAGTGTCTTTACGAGCGTTATCATAAACAGTCGCACAGTCACCCACAGCAAATACACCTGGGATAGATGTTTCTTGTTTTTTGTTAACAAGGAAAGCACCGTTGCGGAAGAGTTCAATCTTACCATCAGCAAGAGCTGTGTTAGGACGGAAACCAACTGCAAGGATAACCATATCAACGTCAAAGCTTTCTTTGTCAGTGATCAAGCGTTCAACTTTACCATCACCTTCGATAGCTTTTACAGTTTGACCAAGTGCCAAGCGGATGTTGTTGTCTTCCAAGTTTTTAGCCATCAATTGAGTGAAGTCTTTGTCGTAGTATCCGTTCAAGACTGTATCTACGATATCAACAAGAACAACTTCTTTTCCAAGACGTTCGAATGCTTCAGCAAGCTCAACACCGATGTATCCACCACCAACAACAGCGATACGGTTAAGATTTTGGCTCTTATCTGCAAGTTTGTTGATAACTTCTTCAGCGTTTTGATACAATTTAACGAATTGTACATTTTCAAGAGTAGCTTTGAACTCACGGTTACCTTTAACAATTTCAACACCTTCAATTGGTGGCAAGATTGGTGTAGAACCAGTTGCAAAGATCAATTTTTCGTATGATTCTTTGTGTTCTTTTCCGTCAACTTCTGCAGTGACAACTTTGTTGTCATAGTCGATTGAAAGAACTGGAGAGTTCATGTAAACTTTAGCGCCTTTTGCTTCCAATTTTTCTTTGTCAGAGTAGAACAATCCTTCAGCGCCGTCGATTTGTTCACCAATCCAAAGAGCCATTCCACATCCAAGGAATGAAATGTTTGAGTTTTGGTCAAATACAACGATTTCGTTTTCGTTGCCAAAGTTGTCCAACATAGTGTTGATACATGCAGTTCCAGCGTGGTTAGCACCCACGACTACGATTTTACTCATTAGATAATTCCTACCTTTTAATTTTTATTTACCCCTCTAGTATATCATTATCTGTGAGCGTTTACAAGCTTTTTACTTATTTTCCCTTATTTTTGAAAAGATTGAAAACATATATCATCTTATTTTCAGCGTTTTCAAATTTTATTTTAAGGGAATTTAGTTTATTTGAGCATATTTCTTGACTTTTTTTAAAAAATAAATTGTGAAAACGCTGACTTTATGATATTCTATTTACATGGGGATAAAATATAAATCTTTACATCACTTTCATGATAGGATTTACAACTATTTCCAATTGACTTGAAAGGAGTTGGTTTTTTGCCTCTTAGTTCATCTTCTGAACGACTAATGGGAACTACGATTACCATTTCCTTAGTACACGAGCAGGCTGATAGTCTGCTCAGTCAAGCTTTTGATTTGCTAAAGGAGCTTGAATTTCGCTTCAACGCCAATAGTTCTGAATCGGAATTGATGGAAATCAACCATCAGGCTGGAATAGCTCCAGTCAAGGTTCACCCTGATTTATTTGAACTGATTTCATTAGGTTTAGACCATAGTCTAGCACCTGGAAGTCATCTCAATATCAGTATCGGTCCCTTGGTTCAAACCTGGCGTATTGGTTTTTCCGATGCGAAAGTTGCTAGTCCTGAAGAAATTGCTTCCGTTTTACCATTGATAGACCCTCGCTTGATCAAACTCGATTCAATGAATTCAACTGTGTTCCTTGAAAAAAAGGGAATGAAAATTGATTTGGGGTGTTTAGCAAAAGGTTATAGCGCAGATAAGGTTGCAACTTTTCTCAAAGAAAAGGGTGTCACTTCTGCTCTTATCAATCTCGGAGGAAACATCCTCACCATTGGAAACAACCAAGCAAAAAATGGTCAACCTTGGCAAATCGGTATTCAAGACCCTAATCATCCACGTGGTAATCACCTGATGACCTTATCTATTACTGGAAAATCAGTTGTTACATCAGGAATCTATGAAAGGCATCTTGAAATCAATGGTAAGGACTATCACCACATTTTCGACAGCGAAACTGGCTATCCTATTGAAACGGATTTAGCAAGTTTGACCATTATATCAAATCGATCTGTCGACGGCGAGATATGGACTACACGATTGTTTGGTAAACGTAGCGCATCAATCATGTGGCAAGTCGAAAATATTGATGGTATCGAAGCCATCCTCATTGACAAAGATGGACGCATCGCTTGTTCATCTGGAATCCAACGGTAATTAATTAATAATGCAAAAGAGAAAGGAAAGCCCATGCTTAAACTTATTGCTATTGTAGGAACTAACTCTAAACGTTCCACAAACCGCCAACTGCTTCAATATATGCAAAAACACTTTGCTGATAAAGCAGAAATCGAATTGGTCGAAATTAAAGATCTTCCAGTTTTCAACAAACCAGCCGACAAACAAATCCCGGCTGAGGCTATGGAAATCGTAGCTAAAATCGAAGCAGCTGATGGTGTTATTATCGGTACTCCAGAATACGACCACTCAATTCCAGCTGTACTTATGAGCGCCCTTGCTTGGATTTCTTACGGAGTATTCCCACTTTTGAATAAACCAGTCATGATCACAGGTGCTTCATATGGTACACTCGGTTCATCACGTGCTCAATTGCAACTTCGTCAAATTTTGAATGCTCCTGAGATTAAAGCGACAGTTCTACCTGACGAATTCTTGCTTTCTCATTCTCTTCAAGCATTTGATAAGAATGGTGACTTGGTAGATCTTGATGTTATTAATAAATTAGATGCCATCTTTGATGACTTCCGTATTTTTGTCAAGATTACTGAAAAATTGCGTAGCGCGCAAGAATTGCTTCGCAAAGATGCAGAAGAATTTGACTGGGAAAACTTGTAAGATAGGAGACAAAATAGAATGAAATTTGTTGGACTTGTTGGATCAAACTACGATCAATCATATAACCGCAAACTCTTGGAATTCATCCGTCGTAACTTCAAACTAAAATTTGAATTAGAAGTTCTTGAAATTGATGAAGTTCCAATGTTTAACCAAGACGAAAAATGGGATGAAAGCTTCCAATTACGTCTTCTTTACAACAAAATCACTCGTGCTGATGGTGTCATTATTGCTACTCCAGAGCACAACCACACTATTTCTGCTTCACTTAAGTCAGTCCTTGAATGGCTTTCATACGAAGTTCATCCATTCGAAAACAAACCAGTTATGATTGTGGGTGCTTCATACTACGATCAAGGAACTTCACGTGCTCAAGTTCACCTTCGTAAAATTCTTGATGCACCAGGAGTAAATGCCTACACATTACCAGGTAATGAATTCCTTCTTGGAAAAGCCAAAGAAGCTTTTGATGCAAACGGAAATATTATTAACGAAGGAACTGTTAAATTCCTTGAAACTTGCTTAGATAACTTTGTCAAATACGTGGGAGTCGTTTCTAAATTGAAAAAACCAAAACCAATTGAACCAGAAGACTTGGATTGTGGAAAACCAATCGCTACAACTATTACAGAAGTTGACCCTGATGATCCAGAATGGGTAGAAAAAGTTGCAGAAATTACAGGTGCTGTATCTGGGGATACATACGTTAAACTTGACCATGGTATCCTTACAGTTAACCAAATTGATATGTTCTTGAAAGCTATGCCATTTGAATTGACATATGCTGACGATAACAACCAATTCCTCTACTACAACAATGCTCACCAAGATCCTGATACAATGTTTGCAAAACGTGTACCATCTCAATCTGGTAGCCGTATGTCAACAGTTCATGGATCACTTCCACCTGCACGTATGAAAAACGTTGAGTGGGTTATTGGAACTCTTAGAAACGGTAACCAAGAATACGTACGTACAATTGTTCCAGGTTCACCTGCTGGTGTTATCAACACTCACAACTACCAAGCAATGTACTATCCTGATGGTTCATATGCTGGTATCAATGAAATTGTTTTTAACTTCCAACCATGGCTTGACTGGTACTTGAAAGAAACAGGTCAACGTTTGGTAGGTGGTAGCGGACCTTTTGCTCCTGCCGCTGGAGGTCACGGAGATGCCGATGCTACTTCTGGGGCTTCTGACTCAGCTGACGGAGGCCATGGAGATGCGGATGCTACTTCTGGGGCAAGTAACTAAAATCTAATACTAAAGGAACCTCTCTTGGTTCCTTTTTTTTTAAAACAAATACTCGGTTAGCATAAGCTAACCGAGTATTTAATTTTTTCAACTTATGAATTTGGATCGTCAAGACTACGACCATGCAAACCCTTTTCACGTTGTACCTGACGAAGTTTTTCTGGTGTTACATCATTACCATCCTCGTCTACCATCTTAATTCCTTCAATGTGATGACGAACTGAACGACGATAGCCTTCGATATATTCCTCACGAAGTTTAGCTTGTTCTACTTTTTCTTCTGCAGTCAAGCCTTCTGTTTTTTTCTTTTTAGCAAGTTCATTAATACGAGCGATTTTTTCTGGTGTCATATTTGGATCTCCAATCTACTTTTCAATTACTATTTTGTATTAAGAAGGTTAAAAGCAGCCACTGTTTTTGCTTTATTGACAAGTTCAGCTAGAATAGCCAAACGATTATTCTTAACATCAATATCCTCTGCCATAACCATGGTATTGTCAAAGAATGCATCAATAACTGGACTAAGAGCAAATAGTTGTATTAATTTATCGCTTGCTGAACCTTTCAATTTTAGGTTTTCTACCGCTTGAGCTAGTTCATTTTCCTGTTCATTTTCAAAGAGACTTGCATCAACTTTGACTGAACCTTCTGCCTTTTCTGCTAGGTTAAAGGCACGAGATAATGACTCAACTGATGATTTGTAATCTTCAGATTTCGCTGCTTCTGAAAGAGCTTCTGCTACTTCAATCATATCAGAGACAACAAAGTTTGAACTTGCTAGAACAGCCTCTTTAATATCTTTTGCAGTAGAACCCATCATCTTATCAACACGAGCTTTGATGAAGTTAAGCACTTCTTCTTGGTTATCGTAAGTTAAACTATCAAATGATAAAGCATAAAGACTCGCAATCAACTCGTCCATTGGAATATTCCATCCAAAGTCCTCTAAGATTCGAACAATCCCTTGTGTTGCACGACGAAGGGCATAAGGGTCGTTTGAACCAGATGGAATCAAACCAACAGAGAAGAAAGATAAGAGAGTATCTAATTTATCGGCTAATGCAAGTATTGCTCCAACTTTAGATTCAGGAAGAGCACCGTCTGCTGAATCAGGAAGATAGTGCTCACGAATAGCTTGTGCCACTGCTGCGTTCTCACCAGCGAGAAGAGCATATTTCTCACCCATGATCCCTTGAAGTTCATCAAATTCACCAACCATACCAGTCAAGAGGTCAAACTTATAAATAGCTGCAGCACGAGCAAGATCAATAGTTTCATCAACTGATAAACCTGCTTTTTCTGCCAAAAGGATAGCAATTTGTCCAGTACGAATCATGTGTTCACGTAATGAACCAATCTTTTCATGGAAGGTTACATGTGATAATTTAGCTACAAGATCTTCAATCTTCAATTTTTGGTCTTCACGCCAGAAAAATTCACCATCTTCAAGACGCGCAACTAAGACTTTCTCATTTCCTCGGACGACATTATCCAAATACTCTGCATTTCCGTTACGAACAGAAATAAAGTTTGGTTTTAGATTTCCATCAAGGTCACGAACTACAAAGTAGCGTTGATGAGTCTCCATTGAAGTGACCAAAACTTCTTCTGGAACCTCTAGGTACTTAGGATCAAAATTCCCCATGAAGGCAGTTGGGTATTCAACCAAATTCAGAACTTCATTCAAGAGTCCTTCATCAATTTGTACCTGAACACCTTCTTCAGCTTCAATAGCCTTAATTTGCTCACGAATCATATTTTCGCGTTCAGTGCTATCAGCAATAACATAAACTTTGCGCAGGTCTTCTTCATAGCTGTCAGCATGCTGAATTTCTACTTCGTGACCAAGGAAACGATGTCCACGGCTAACTCTTCCTGAATGAATATCTAAGAAATCCATATCGAGTGCCACATCATTCAAAAGAACTATCAATGTATGGACTGGACGGATATATTCAAAGGTATTGTTTGCCCAGTGCATACTTACTGGGAAGCTTAAACTAGCCAAAACTTCTGGAATTCCAGCCAAAACTTCTTCAGCTGGTTTTCCAGCTTCATGCTTAGTTACGTAGACATATTCTTCACCTTTGATTTCACGAAATTCGATATCATCTACAGTCAAGCCTTTACCACGGACAAAGCCTTGCGCTGCTTTAGAGAAATTTCCTTCCGCATCCAAAGCAATTTTTTTAGAAGGTCCTTTAAAATCTTCAGTCAAATCCGTTTGTTGGTCTGCCAAACCAAGTACGCGAACAGCCAAACGACGTGGAGTTGAGAAGGTTTGAATCCCTTCATATGAAAGGCGGTTGTCATCCAAGAAGGCTGCCATTTTTTCACCTAGTTGTTTTTCACTTGGTGTGACAACGTAGGCAGGTAACTCTTCGAGTCCTAGTTCTACTAATAAGTTTTTTGTCATGTTTTTTCCTTTACAAAATTAATTTTCTTCAACAAGACATTTAGTAGTGGGGGACGCAAGCAAACCTTCGGTTTCATTGCTAACTGCCAAGCCTTAAGTCTCGTCAGTTCCCCAGTCGGATAAGAAACTTCTTATCCGACTTTCACTACAGCGATCTTGTTTTATTTAGCGACCTACGGTCGACTTTCAGTCATTTATTCCTGTAATTCTGTCTATTCTTCCTCTTCTGCTAGAAGTTTTGCGCGTGTAGCTTCGTCAAGAAGTGGGTATCCAAGTTTCTTGCGTTCAGCTACGAATGTTTTAGCTACGACACGGGCTAAGTTACGGATACGAGCGATATAACCAGCACGTTCTGTAACTGAGACTGCTCCACGAGCATCAAGCAAGTTGAAGGTATGTGAACATTTCAAAACGTAGTCGTAGGCTGGATGTACAAGACCTAGTTCTAATGCACGTCCAGCTTCTTTTTCAAATTTTTCGAAGTTTTCAAGAAGCATGTCTTGATCTGAAACTTCAAAGCTGTATTTTGAATGCTCGTATTCAG
This sequence comes from Streptococcus sp. HMSC067H01, assembly GCF_001814775.1. GTDB lineage: Bacteria > Bacillota > Bacilli > Lactobacillales > Streptococcaceae > Streptococcus. The sequence continues at coordinate 71,288 of NZ_KV817784.1, read as the reverse complement.
GTTGAAGGAAAATTTCTCCGTATTTAACACCAGGAGCCCACTCAATATCGTACACTGAGTCTACTTCTTGAATATAAGATGCCAAACGTTCCAAACCATAAGTGACCTCAGCGGTAACAGGGCCAGTTGCTAAGCCACCGACTTGCTGGAAATAAGTGAATTGAGTGATTTCCATACCGTCAAGCCAAACTTCCCATCCAAGACCAGCTGAACCAGTTGATGGGTTTTCCCAGTTATCTTCAACGAAACGAATATCGTGTTCCAAAGGATTGATTCCCAATTTCTCCAAAGACTCAAGGTAAAGCTCCTGGATATTTGCTGGAGAAGGTTTCATAACCACTTGGAATTGGTGGTGTTGGTAGAGACGGTTTGGATTTTCCCCGTAACGACCGTCCGCTGGACGACGAGAAGGCTCAACATAAGCTGCGTTCCATGGTTCAGGACCAATGGCACGAAGGAAAGTGTAAGGACTCATGGTTCCTGCACCTTTTTCATTATCATAAGCCTGCATAAGCATACAACCCTGATCATTCCAGTATTGTTGCAAAGTCAAAATAATCTCTTGGAAGGTTAGTTTTTTAGACATTATTAACTCCTTTTTTATCTAATTTCTTGCGACCTAGAATACAAAAAAAACCGTGTCTTTGCTCCTAAGTCAAGTGACCTAGGGGCGTCAGAAACGCGGTTCCACCCTAATTTATTACTTCATTATTTATAAAAAATATACCAAAAGCGCCACACTTATCTCTCAATCACCTGACTCTCACTATCTCAGGCTCGCTTAGGATCTACCGATAAGATATTCTTTCTTGTCGTCTATTATAACAAAAAGGAATGAAAAAGTAAAATTATTTTATCACTACTACTATATTTCTCTCAGGATTAAATCTTACTGATCTTTCCAATTCTTTAGAATATTATAAATATCATTCACCGATGGTATTCCTAAAACTAACAGTACAAACCGTAATGACACAAAACAAACAATTGCTATAAGAAGAGTTGATAAAAATACACAATGATAATTTATAAACGAAATGGTCTTCTACTTTCTGGAAGCAATTCTAAATGCTTCTTCGTTATTATGGAAAAATTTCTCTTTCTTACGACTGAAAAATTACTTACAGAATAGACAACAATCGGATATCCATCTTTTGCTATCGTTTTTTTCAATAACATAATTTCTTCATACCTTGTACCTAGATGATACCCCCATCTTCTTGAACGATTTCAATTCTATCTATCCAGTTCTCGTCATATGTCGATTTTGACTGAAGGACCAGTCTTAATGATTTCTGCAAAAAGTTTTTAACTTAGAGTTTTTCTAGTTTAAACATTTAGCAAAACTAAACTTTCCAAAAGAAGTTCTGTTCACTCACCAAAACTTTAGAGACTTGAATATCTTGGCATACAATCTCAATTAACATACTTGATAAAGTAATTGTAGCTTGTATCATATTATTTTTCGCTTCAATAAGTCTAATGTCATGTACAGTGTGAGACATGAGATTTTCAAAAGGAATATCTTTCATATTGAAATTTCTTGTACCAGTCTCACTTTCCCAACATCTCCAACCAGCATCCGTCTCATAGTTAACCTTAAAACAACGGTAGAAAATTATCTCCCAGCAATACTGATCCGATTGTCCATTTTCAACTTCAATATAGAGTCTACATTCATCTCCAAAAAATGAAGCTCTAAAGTCTAATGCATAGGCGTCCCAGTAGTTCGTACCCTCAATCTCTTCCTCTAGTTTTAAAATATCCACTAGTCCCTCCCCTTCAATTTTTTTAATTAAAATCTAATAAAAAAATGTATACATTTATAGAATAAACGAGAAACGCTTGCTAAATCATTACATTTCTAGTTTGTTCATCGTGTAATGTTACTGCCCTTTTATAGTCTTTTGAAAAAATTCTAGGTAAATGATTTCTAAAATGCTTCAGATTTTCTAATTGAGTTTTGACATAGAATTGACATCGATGGAGCCCCTCGTCATTATCTGCCACTTCCATATCCACTTCAATATTTAACTCTTCTTTTTCATTAATAGGTGCAAAAGTGAAAACAAAATAACCACTTCCACCAACCCTATCATCTCCAAAAATGATCTTTCTTGCTAGATTAGGATTTTCTATATAGTCATCCATGGTCAGTAATACCTTCGTCATCTCATCCTCAAAGAGATAGCATACTTGATAAATTGTTAGAAACTTTGTTTCACAAGTAAGCCTAACTTCACAAAAATTTTCCGATTCATCGAACCACTCACTTCGTAGTACTATATTATCCAATTTCTTCCCTCCTCTACACAATGACATATAACACACCACTCTATATTATAAAATTTAACAATAAAAATATGACCATAGATAGGTGATTCAGCGTTTAGCATTTAAACAAATGGTTTCCATGATAGTTTAATAAGTCAGATTTTATTTACGGCTGTATTCAAAATGATGACATTTCAAAAATCTCCAAAATCAGTTTATTTTTTACACCTTAGAGTTATATGAAATAATAAAAATCGGTGTTTCAATAATTTTAATGGTTCATTGGATTTTAATAATTTTTAGAAAATCCTTCTTCAGATACTTTTTACAACCACGTTTTGACTTTTCTCGAGTGCAAATCTAAAACAAGTTAACATGACTTCAAATAAATCACTGCCTGAACTAGTTATGAAATATTGAGATAAATTTGTGATATGGGAAGCAATATGATTACCCCAAGGAGGAGTGACTGACAAATCTTCAAAATCCCATATGATGTCGTGAGGTGGAAATTTTTTCAACTCTTCTTGAATAGATAACAACTCTGCTATTCCACTATCAATATCTTCCAAAGGAATATCGCCAAAATAAAGTTTATTCATGATAACGGGGTACTTACTTCCCCAGTCATTATTCTCTAACAGAACATAAATAGTCGAAAAGAATGAATTAAAAAAGCTCCCTTCTCCTACTGTCCACCAATTATAACCTACCATTAAGCCTACAGACATAAAATCCACCTCCAAATTATTCTTAAATATTAATTCTACATCAACAGATGTCCTATTGTTGTTAATAAAATCATCTGTCTACTGAAGATTAGCAAATGCTATCCCTTTTTTCTATCTATTATGCACTATC
>NZ_KV817784.1:32724-68053 GCF_001814775.1 Streptococcus sp. HMSC067H01 | reverse complement strand
TATCTATTATGCACTATCTCTAGCAAATTGTCTTTCCAATCTTTATGGTCGAGATCAAACTTTTATACATCTATGCTTTAATTGTCAATATCCTATTCAATCTTTAATTTCCTTTGATTTCCTAGGAGACCACTTTACCAGATAAGTAAGATTGTTGATTACTTTAGTCGTGTCTGACTAATTTATCTCTTAAACTTCCTCTAATATTCTTAACTGTAACCAATGGCATCGTACTAGTAATTTTAAAGATTAGATGGAATTTTTACTTAGATTTTAAAACTATCTGATATTCCTTTAAATCCCATAATGAGATATTGGCGAACATCATTAAAAATAATAAAAACGGAATTATTCCTAATATAATAAAAGAATCAACTTCATCTGTTACCACAATAGTATAAACAGACCATAAGAGTAGAAATAAGAGGATGAAATAACCCATTATTTTACCAACTGCCATTTTCCAGTTAGCAGGGGACATTTTGACAAACACATAGGGTCGACCTTCATAGTCGAATGAAAGTCTTTTTTTATGAGAATATTGAAACCTAAACCCCAACACGAAGAATAAGATTATAAATAATAAACCGAATTTCGATAATGCTGCTACATTTGGAAGTTCAGGTAATAAAGCCTTAACTAAATACCTCCTTAATAGTGTTGTACCGGAAATAATACATAAAGTTGCACCTACAAACTGATATGGTTTTATATTGGAATAAGTTGAAGACTGCAACGTCTGATATTCTTCAGACTCTAAACAATAACATTTATGAGCTCTAAAAAAAGCAAACAATGGAAAGAAAAACAATAAAATACTAGCATCACAATCCAATAAGTAGTACTTGCTATTCCATTCAAAAACACGATATCTTACATTTTTATACAAGCTATTTATAAGTACCAACTGCACTTTTATCTCCGCACTAAGCGCTTTTTAGGATCAAATAATGAGGCAGTCCCATTATCTATTTTACTTCCCAGACAATCAAGTCCGTCATCAAGGCAAGCAATATTGTGATTATATTTTACAATAGTTACCACATCATCTATCATAGCCAAAACAAAATCTTATCGACTGATGTTCTTTAGAATTCCTATCTATCATTACTGAGCTTAATCCCTACTTTTTTAGCCCAATAGATTCTTTAAAATATACTAGCCGTCTATTCTTTTTATGAGAAATTTAATAAAATCGCTAGCATAGTATTCTCCATCTCTAAAAACTGCTAACTCATTGGTCAAACTTTCCTGTTTTTGAAAATAAAACATGCCATCTTCCCCTTCACAGATGACTAATTGATCAGAATTACTAAACCCTTCTTCTCGGTTCAATTCATTTATGTATACGACATCCCCACCTACAACTCTATCAAAATCTAATCCATAGATACTGAAAATTTCTTCTCCGTAAATTTCTCCACCCATATAGTTTTTAAGCCACCATTTATAGGTTTCAGGAAAAATAAAATGTAATCTTTCCTCAGCTTTTGTAATCCATTCATCAGAAATCCCCTCTCCAAATGGTGCAAAGTCCACACCCTTGGTAGAAGCAATCTTCTTTTTCAGTTCATCAATCATAATCTACCTATATTTATTTAAATTTTTTGAACTATTAGCGTTTGTCCAACTTGTCTAGCTATTATCTTCTTCACAGAAATGTTTATATTCCTATCATATCAAACAATTAGTATTAATCTAGCAGATATACATTGAATGTTTTTCTTTTTCCATCAACTATATATCTTTCAACATCTTCTTCCCACCATGAAACTGTATCAGATAATATTTCTAAAAAAGTATTTTTAGAGTTTGCATCCTTGATAAAAAGATCTTTTGAATTGTTAAGAAAAATATTAATCCTCTCTGGATGTATATAATTAGAACGCTGGAGTCGATCAGATAGTGCATCCCAATTACCATCTTGGAGATCATCAATATTAAAACTGTTCGCTAATATCTCTATCGCATCTCTTTCACTTTGTACTTTTTTCCCATCAATATTTAGATTGAAATCATTAGAGCACTTAACCATTAAATAGTTTTTCTCTAACTTTGTTATTCTTCTATAAAGATTCACTTAAAGTTCCCCTCATAAACTGTTTAAAAAAATTTTTCAAATTCATACTAATATCACTTTTTTATCCAGCACTCCGCAACTCTAGTAGTTCTTGTTGGCCTTTCTCCATCCCCATTCAAGCATTACTTTATACATTTTTGGGCATAATCTAATGGTTTACATTTGATAAAAGAATGAGCCTCTAGCAATAACTTAGTCATTCTTAAACTCTTACTAATACCTTCATCAACCTTGATATGCTTATCAATATGTATATCAATAAAATTTTTGGCTGTTAGGATTTGTTGGGGTATTGGCTGAATTTTCTAAAGTAGGCAAGTCCTTTACTAATACCATCACTCTTTTACAATTTGTGCAGTCTTAAGTAGCGCCCTCATAAACTAATAAATAGGCATTGTAATTCAAAGTATTTATAACCTTATAACTCGACAAAATAGATTGGGCAAGGCCCATAAATCCACCATTTAAGACTTGATAGACAAAATGATTTTCGGGATGGATTGTAGCTATATCTAACTCATATTCCGTTTCAAGTGATCGTAAATCAAGTCCTTCATCAATCAATCTAAAAGTAATATAATCGTCACATTTTATAAGTTTATCACTGATTTTAACATAGAGTTCACCATCAGTGGTTAAACTAGCTACTACATAATATAAACCTTCCTCGATGTTTCCTACTTCACTTATTTTCAGGGGGACGCCCGATATTTTTTGCAGTTCAGTAGCTGTTTTTTCAAATTTAAATGTCAAGGAAACATTTATGAGTATTTCCATCATACCTTTATTAGAAAGGAAAACATAATGATTAAAATCATCAGCTGACCATATATCACAAGATCGAAAGCTAACTTCTTTCGATAATTTACTATCAAAAACTTGATAGATTCCATAGCCATCAAGTTCATATTCTTTATTATATAGTTCACTATACTTTTTACTAACAAACGATAGATACTTAATATAATTAACTGATAAATTGAATGTCTGGATTCCATCAAATATCTGAACGATATCTGCATCTTGAGTTTCATGAGCAATCTGAAAGGCAAAATCCATGCACTCTGAAGAAATCGTATCCGTAAATAATTTTATTACTCTACACACTTTCATACCTCAATATCTCATTTTTATATCTCAATCGTCAATTTTACTATTTTATCTGATGCTTTAAAAACTAAATCAGTTCTCTGACTATCATAATAGCTTGTGCCTCAATTGTCAAGTTCAGATTTCTCTCAAACTTATCCTTTAGTAGGAATATTTCTCAGATAGATTAGATCAAATCTATATAGTATCTATTTTAGCTTCATAGCACTCATCATTCTATGCAATAGTAAGTAGATGAAGTTGGCTTCAATACCCTAGTAAGATAATTTTTGACCACTATTTGTATCTATGAAATACTTCTTCTCACCTTCGTAAATAAGTATGAGTTCTGTTCCAATAGGCATGTTAAAAATTGATAATACCGCAGGTTCTATTTCAACAATTGTACTCCAGTCACATGTCGACATATTTTCAGCATGTGATAGATATTCTTCTGTATCTATTTCGGATAAAAAACGCCATCCGTTATCTAACTCATTAACACTGCTCTCGCGTAATATCCATTTTATATTCGCCTTATTTTCTAAAATATTATTCGATACTATTGAAGCACCTAATCCCATTCCTATTTTACTCACATTTGTCACCTCTATTTGTTCTAGTTAGTTCTCCACTTGAATTAGATAAGGTAAAAAACTCAGATCCACCCCCCTATATATTCTATATATGATAAAAAAACCGAAGCGCAAGCTCCGGTTTTCATTTTTTATGGAAACTCTATTATTTAAGAGTAACTGAAGCTCCAGCTTCTTCCAATTTAGCTTTAAGTTCTTCAGCTTCTGCTGCTGCAACACCTTCTTTAACAAGTGCTGGTGCACCATCAACAAGTTCTTTAGCTTCTTTAAGACCAAGACCAGTGATTTCACGTACAACTTTGATAACGCCGACTTTTTTGTCGCCTGCAGCTGTCAATTCAACGTCAAATGAATCTTTAGCAGCTTCTTCAGCACCACCAGCAGCAGCTACAGCTACAGGAGCAGCTGCAGTTACACCAAATTCTTCTTCGATAGCTTTTACAAGGTCGTTCAATTCAAGGATTGAAGCTTCTTTAATTTCAGCAATAATGTTTTCAATGTTCAATGCCATTGTTATTTCCTCCAAATAAGTTTTTAAATTAGTTTTTTATTTTTTTCGTAGCTAGGCTACGCTGCGTAGCTTAAGATTAAGCTGCGTCTTCTTTGTTGTCTGCAACCGCTTTGACTGCAAGAGCAACGTTGCGCACTGGCGCTTGAAGTACAGAAAGGAGCATAGAAAGAAGTCCTTCGCGGTTTGGAAGAGTTGCAAGAGCAAGGATCTCTTCTTTTGATGCGACAGCGCCTTCGATTGCACCACCCTTGATTTCAAGTGCGTCAGCAGTTTTAGCAAAGTCGTTCAAGATTTTCGCTGGTGCGATAACATCTTCGTTAGAAAATGCTACTGCAGATGGTCCAACAAAAACAGATGCAAGATCTTCAAGACCAGCTTTTTCAGCTGCACGACGTAAGATTGAGTTTTTGATAACTTTATACTCAACTTCGCTTCCACGAAGCTCACGACGAAGAACTGTATCTTGTTCAACTGTCAAACCACGAGCGTCTACAACGACGATTGATGCAGCAGCTTTCATTTTCTCAGCTACTACGTCAACTAGTTCCGCTTTTTTAGCAATAATTGCTTCACTCATTAGTGTGTTCACCTCCGTAATTATTTTGCTTGGGGAATTTTTCCAAAAGAAAAACGCGCCCAAACCTAGACACGAAAGTACAATACGCTTCTTTTTACATGATACGTTTTGTCCTCGGTAGGATATTTATGAGTCTCGCTCCCCTACTGTCTTAGGCAGTTTTTTCAAACCGTCTATAAGTATAGCACATTGTAAATGATAAAGCAAGAGTTTTTTGCTGATTTTTTTAAAAATTTCTTTTTTATTTTAGATTGAAAGGTGCATGTGACAAGAGTTTTTATACTTGACATATCTGTTTATTTATTGTAATATACAACTGTATATACACTTAAAAAGGAGTTATTATGAACCCACAAAAGAAAACACAATTTATGACTTTTACAGCTATACTGACGGCTATCGCTATTTTGATTCCTTTGGTCATGCCCTTTAAAATTGTCATTCCTCCCGCTTCCTACACTCTAGGAAGTCACGTTGCTATTTTTATCGCTATGTTTCTCTCACCTTGGATGGCTATCTTTGTCATTATAGCTTCTAGTTTAGGTTTTCTCATGGCTGGGTATCCGATTGTTATCGTACTTCGTGCATTTTCCCATATTTTTTTGGAAGTCTGGGTGCTTTCTATCTTCAAAAATATCCTCAAACCTTGGACAATAAGAAATCTTCATTGATTTTTAACTTTATACTTGGCTTGGTTCACGCTATTGCTGAAGTATTGGCTTGTATGATTTTTTACGCTAGCACCGGAACTGACCTAAAAAACATGTTCTATGTCTTGTTTGTCTTGGTTGGATTTGGTACTATTATTCATAGTATGGTAGACTATTACTTAGCACTAGCTGTTTATAAAGCATTGAAAAAACGCCGTTAAGCGTTAAGAAAGAAGAATATGACAAAAAATCGAAAAGAAGCACTTCTACAACTCTTAAAAGAAGCTCAAAAACCTCTAAACGGAAAAAGCTTAGCAGAACATTTTCATGTCACTCGCCAGATTATCGTTCAGGACATTGCAGTTCTTCGTGCAGACGGTGCTCCTATCTTATCAACCAATCGTGGCTATATTTATAAAGAGAATAAAACGAATTCTTATGTTCACAAACTGTTTAAAGTCAAACACGAGATGGAAGAAATCGGTCAAGAACTTCTAGCTATCGTCGATAATGGGGGACGTGTCCAGAATACCTTGATTGATCATCCTGTCTACGGAGAAATTGAAACCTTGCTCAAACTCTCATGTCGCCGTGACGTTCAACATTTTTTAGAGCAAGTCGAACGGTTTGACTTTAGACCACTTTCTGAATTAACAGATGGCGTCCATTATCACCTAGTCGAAGCTGAAAACGAACAAGACCTCCTCTATATCGAGAAAGCCTTGGACAAGTTAGGTTATTTAGTAAAGGATTAGAAGATTTTCTTTTCCCAATCGTCTTCTGTACGGCGAGGGTAAAAAAATTCAGACTTGTCCGGAGCTTCCATCATCTCCATTAAAGGTAACATATCATAGGCCAGATCCAAGTTTGGAATCTGGTCTTTTTGCACCCAAGAAACTTCCCCTTCATCTGAAGAGCGAAGGGTCCCAGAGAACTCTGTTGCCTTATAACAAATGACTATATAGCGCCCACCTGTATCTAGTGGCCAATTTTTTATACCGACCAATTGAGGATTTTTAATGGTAAGACCTGTCTCCTCGTATATCTCACGAATAACAGATTCAGCGAAAGCTTCTCCATTTTCAACATGTCCTCCTGGGAAGGCATAGCCAGACCAGCGGTTGCTTTCAGGCGATCGATATTGCATAACCACGCGCTGATTTTCAAGATCTTCTATTAGACAAATATTCGTTAGAATGGTTAATTGTGCTCGAGACATACATAGACTCACTTTCTAATGTTTAATTTTCTACATACTTAACTTTAGACTTCATAATCAAAGGATTAATCAAGTCATGATATTCATGAATTTCATGGAGTAAGAATCCTCTGTTGATTCTGATTTCATTTTTTTCCCTAATCACATAGTAGTCTAAATTGATAGGCATAGATGAATCTGGAACCGTGGATAAAATGAAAAAGATCATAAACCAGATTATAAGAGCAAAGAATCCACTGAGAGCCTGAAAAATCAGGTGATGCCATTGAAAGATTCTAGATTTATAGAAGATAGTCCACGGATGGATAAATAAAGTTAAGCAAAGACCAAAGAACCAGATATCCCACAAGACTGGAGTAAAGGCTAAGCCATACTGTCCTAAAATAACATGGACAAACATAAAGGCTAATAAGAATAAGTAAATTATTCTAAAAACGTTTAGATATTTCATCATAATTTAAACTCTATTTCAGTATTATTTAGAGGCGAAAGGGTAATTTCACTTATTTTTCTGAGATTAAAACTCTCTATTTATCGTATATTTAATTTCTGTCTTCATAATTAATGGAGCTACCAAATCATGGTATTCATAATAGCGATGAATAAAGAATCCTTTATCAATGAGAATTTCATTATTTTCAACTTTATAATCTAAATTTATCGGAATAATAGGATGATCATCCACGGAGCATAAAAAGAAAGTAATTATAAAAATTTGAAAAGCAACATATGTGCTCAATAACTGAAAGATTATGTGGTACCATTCAAATCCTCTCTTTTTATAGTACAGAACCCAGGGGTGAATCAATAAAATAAGACACAAACAAAGGAACCAAAAATTCCATGGACCAGGAGTAAAAGATAAACCAAACAATCCAAGACAACAATGAACAAGAACAAAGGTCAGAAGGATAAGATAGACAATTCTAAACACATTCAGGTATTTGAACATTATTTACTCCTTTTCTTTTCTACATATTTGATCATGAGAGTGGCTAAGGTTGCTAGACAGAAAAAGACTAGATAGGTTGTGATAGGAAACCAGATGTAGCGGTGATCTAGGGATAAGAGAGAAGGCAAAATTCCTTTACTATTTTTCCCACCAACTCCTAAAAATAGATGAACTATCAAACCAATACTATTAAGATAGATAAATAATTCTGCATATCTTTTTACTGTCATTCTTGTCCTTGACAAGTCTAAGAACCAATAGTCAAATAATCTATAGACCAGACAAAAAAGATTTATATATATTGGAAAACTATAGTTGATATCTCTGTATGGTGAAGGAATAGGAAGGTTTTTGAAAATTAGAGTCACACCTAAGCCTATTCCTAAAAAAAGACCAAGGACTAGGAAGAAGCCTAAAAATTTATGAGAATCCAGCCAGAGTTGAAAACTTTCTCTCATTGATAGATTCTTTTTTGTATTTGATTTTCTTTTATTCTTTTTCATTTTTTACTCAAGAGTGGAATTACTCATTCTTCAACAAAATTTTAAAAAATGTAAATCTCTAAGCTCCCCGATAAGGAATTTTTGAACTTTCTATCTCTATATCAGGATTGGCAAGTTTAAGATAAGGAGCAATATAGTCTGCATCCGTAACCTTTGGACCTAGAATAACTTTTGAGTATTTCAAAGGTGCCAGATTGATGTATACAAATAAATCATATCTACCTTTATCTTTTGGGCTTAATACGATATACTTCCTAAAATCGTTATAGTTAACTTTATCAAAAATTTCTAACCCAATTTCCTCTTTCTTCAAGTAATTCTCATTTAATAAATCCTTATTTTTATCTAAACTTTTATTATGCTCTGCAATAAGTTTTTTTACAGAAGTATCATCTAGATTGATTAGAATACGATACTCCATCTCATATTCGTAATCTTTTACTTTAAAAAGATAAGAAATCTTCTTTAATTTTTCAGAAAAATCAATTAGTGCTTTTTCATCTTTAAGTTCTTGTAATTTTTCAAAAATTTGTTTTAACTTAGAAAGAGATTTATCAACCTCTGTTTCGTCTTTATTCTCTGACATTAAATCTAAATAATGAATTTTAACAAATTCAATGGATTGATGAGCAACAATATGTTCAAGATAAGTCTTGTCATATTCAAGGAATGCACCTTGACATGAATCTGCGTATTCTTTCCACATAGGTAGGCTATCAGATACTGTAGTTAAAGAAGATATAAAGACATTGGAAGTTTGGTATTGCTGGAAAAATGTATGATCAATACCCAAATAATCGTGAATTGCCCTTCCTTCCATTGGGTCATTTAACTGTTTTAGATTGGTCAGTCGTAAAAATGGAGGTTTAGTTTTAGAATTATTTTCATTTTTCCAGTCTGCTTTTATGAGGAAATTTGTTAAAGTGTCAATCTTAGTATAATGTCCAAAGGAACCTATTTCTTTCAACTCATTTGCATCAACAGTCAATTTAGAACGAATATAGTATATAATCTTGTCCGCTTGTTCTAAAAGTTGTTCAGCATCAAATGCTGAGATAGATTCTGGATCACTTTTCTCATTTAAATAATCGTTATCATATTTCTCAATTATCTTAATAGCTTGATTTCGGATGATATCCGAATCATTTTCTTCTGCTATCTTTCGAATAACTTCTATTGAATCTTCAATTATATCATCAAAATGCCTTGGTATAAAATCTAGGTAGGCATCAATATCTTCAGATTGAGGATTCTCCATGAAATAGTTATTTATTATCTTTAAGTGCTCAAATTGAAAAATTGAAACAAGCTCATCTAATCTAAAATACCAAAAGTCAATTATTTCAAATAATTTAAGATTAATGTTTTTAAATATAACATCAATAAGTTCTATCAAGTTCTTTTCTAAATCAACTCTTTTTACATAATCAAATCTTGTAAATGCAAATACACACAAAAAAACTGATAACAAACCGTCGATAACATAAGGGGTTAGGTGATCTTCTGTAAGACTCTCCGTAGTTACTTTATGACATAAGTATAAAAATAAACTATTATTATCAATTAATGTTGAATAGTCTTCATAATCAAGTTCTTTATAAAAGTAAGAATACAAAAAATATAAATAATGTCTAATTACAAAATTTGAAACATTTAAAAAATGATCTACAAAGAGCTTATTGAAAAACTCTAACAACTTCTTTTCTATTTCTTTATCAATTTGTTTTTCAAATTCACTACAAATAACTAAAACAATCCTAGCATATTTCAATTGTTCTTCTTCATCTAAATCTAGATATTGATTTATAAAATTTTTAAGTTCGTATTTCAGTTTTTCTTCATTTAAGGAATCAAAATAATTCTTTAATTCGGATTCACTAAATTCACCAGTAAAATAATTTAAGTTTTCCATTTCACACTTCCCCTCTCTAATCCAACGCCTTCACTTCCAACATCATATCACGAATCTGGGCTGCAAGTTCAAAATCAAGCACTTCGACGGCTTCTTGCATTTGTTTTTCTAGTTTCTTGACCAATTCTTTACGTTCTTGTTTGTTAAGGCTATTTATGTCGACTTCCTTGTTCTCTTCTTTAGCCACAACTTTTGTGACAGAGATCAGGTCACGGATTTCCTTCTTAATCGTTTGTGGAATAATACCGTGTTCTTCATTATAAGCCATCTGGATTTTACGACGGCGAGCCGTTTCATCGATGGCTTTTTGCATAGACTGAGTCATAGTGTCTGCATACATAATCACGTGCCCCTCGCTATTACGGGCAGCACGACCGATGGTCTGAATGAGTCCACGCTCATTACGAAGGAAACCTTCCTTGTCGGCATCGAGAATGGCAACCAAACTTACCTCAGGCACGTCAATCCCTTCACGAAGGAGGTTAATTCCTACCAAGACATCAAAAACACCCAAACGCAGGTCACGGATAATCTCTGTTCGCTCTAAAGTCTTGATATCCGAGTGCATGTATTTGACCTTAATCCCCATTTCTTTGAAGTAGTCAGTCAAGTCTTCAGCCATTTTCTTGGTCAAGGTTGTAATAAAGGTCCGTTCATTCCTTTCAACACGGGCGTTGATTTCGCCAAGCAAATCATCAATCTGTCCCATAGTTGGACGGACTTCAACTTCTGGATCCAAAAGACCAGTTGGACGAATGATTTGCTCAATAACAGTCTCAGTCTGCTCATGTTCATAATCTCCAGGTGTCGCTGAAACATAGACGATCTGGTGGACATGGCTTTCAAACTCTTCACGACGAAGGGGACGATTATCCAAGGCAGATGGCAAACGGAAACCATAATTAACCAACATCTCCTTACGCGAACGGTCACCATTGTACATGCCCTTGATTTGCCCCATGGTCATGTGGCTTTCATCAATCATAATCAGGAAATCATCTGGGAAGAAGTCGAGAAGAGTATATGGAGGCTCTCCTTCGCTCCGTCCATCCATGTGGCGTGAGTAGTTTTCAACTCCGTTTGTATAGCCCATCTCACGAAGCATCTCAATATCGTATTCTGTTCGTTGTTTCAAGCGTTGCGCTTCAAGGAGTTTGCCTTCCTTCTCAAAGATAGCTAACTGCTCCTCCAACTCGGCCTCGATCTTAGCAATAGCTACTTCCATATGGTCATCATTGGTCACAAAGTGAGTAGCTGGAAAAATAGCCAAATGATCCACTTCGCCCAGAACTTGACCAGTTAGAGCTTCGACTTCACGGATGCGATCGATCTCATCGCCGAAAAACTCTACGCGAAAGGCATGCTCATCACGAGAGGCTGGGAAAATCTCCACCACATCTCCACGGACACGGAATCTTCCCCGCTGAAAATCAATGTCATTGCGTTCGAACTGAATATCAACCAAGTCATTCAAGAGTTTATCACGAGAAATTTCAAGACCTGGACGGAGACTAACGACACTATCAGCGTATTCCTTAGGCGAACCCAAACCATAGATACAAGAAACAGATGCCACAATGATAACATCATTACGCTCCAACAAAGCTGATGTTGCTGAGTGACGAAGTTTATCAATTTCATCATTGACTGAACTGTCTTTTTCTATATAAGTATCGCTTGAAGGCACATAAGCTTCTGGCTGGTAATAATCATAGTAGGATACGAAATACTCAACCGCATTTTCTGGGAAAAATTCTTTGAACTCCCCATAGAGCTGACCTGCAAGAGTCTTATTGTGGGCGATGACTAGGGTTGGTTTATTAACTTTGGAAATCACCTGGCTCATGGTATAGGTCTTTCCTGTACCAGTCGCCCCCATCAGGATTTGGGCCTTTTCTCCACCCTCAATGTTATCTACCAACTGCTCAATAGCCTGCGGTTGATCCCCAGACGGTTGGTATTTAGATACGAGTTTAAATTTGTTGTCTGTAATTCTATTGATCATAATTGCCTCATACACATATTCTATCCTTCTATTTTACCATAAAAAGTACGGACTGACTGCTTCTCAACTTTTGAATAGTTCTAAAACGATGTTATATTTTCTTACATAAAAAACTAAATATTTGCCAAATTTTCTAGTTTCTGCTATAATTGGAAAATATTCTGAAAAGGAGACTAAACATGAAGAAAAAAATCCTAGCATTTTTACTAATTTTGTTACCTATTTTCACTCTTGGAGTAGCAAAATCTGACACTACAAAATCTAAGTATGTCATCGCGAGTGATTCATCATTTGCACCTTTTGTCTTCCAAAACTCAAGTAACCAGTACACTGGTATCGATATGGACTTGATCAAGGCTATTGCTGAAAACCAAGGTTTTGAAATTGAAATCACCAACCCAGGTTTTGACGCTGCTATTAACGCTGTCCAATCTGGACAAGCTGACGGTATCATTGCCGGTATGTCTGTTACGGATGCTCGTAAATCTACCTTTGACTTCTCTGATTCCTACTACACTGCTAATACCATTCTCGGTGTTAAAGAGTCAAGCACGATTGCATCTTATGAGGACCTCAAGGATAGGACCGTTGGTGTGAAAAACGGGACGGCTTCTCAAACCTTCCTTACGGAGAACCAAAGCAAATACGGTTACAAGATTAAAACTTTTGCAGATGGTGCATCAATGTATGACAGCCTCAACACTGGTGCAATTGATGCCGTCATGGATGACGAACCAGTGCTTAAATATTCTATCAGCCAAGGTCAAAAATTAAAAACACCTATCGAAGGAACTCCGATTGGAGAAACTGCCTTTGCAGTTAAAAAGGGAAGTAATCCTGAATTGATCGAAATGTTTAATAAGGGACTTGCCAACCTCAAAGCTAATGGAGAATTCCAAAAAATTCTTGACAAGTATCTAGCAAGCGGAGCAACAACTACTTCTACAAATACAGTTGACGAAACTACTATCTGGGGCTTGTTGAAAAACAACTACAAACAACTCCTAAGTGGACTTGGAATTACCCTTTCTCTAGCTTTGATTTCCTTTGCAATTGCCATTGTTATCGGGATTATCTTCGGTATGTTTAGTGTTAGCCCCTACAAATCTCTTCGTGTAATCTCTGAGATTTTCGTTGACGTTATCCGTGGTATTCCATTGATGATTCTTGCAGCCTTCATCTTCTGGGGAATTCCAAACTTTATCGAATCCCTTACAGGCCAACAAAGCCCAATCAACGACTTTGTCGCTGGTACGATTGCCCTCTCCCTAAACTCAGCTGCCTACATCGCTGAAATTGTTCGTGGTGGTATTAAGGCTGTTCCTATAGGACAAATGGAAGCCAGTCGAAGTCTTGGAATCTCATACAGTAAAACCATGCGTAAGATTGTCTTGCCGCAAGCAACCAAACTCATGCTTCCAAACTTCGTCAACCAATTTGTTATCGCACTTAAAGATACAACTATTGTATCTGCAATCGGGCTAGTAGAGCTCTTCCAGACTGGTAAGATTATCATTGCACGTAACTACCAAAGTTTCAAAATGTATGCAATTCTCGCAGTCTTCTATCTTGTGATTATCACTCTTCTTACTAGACTTGCAAAACGCTTAGAAAAGAGGATTCAATAATGGCTAAATTAAAAATCGATGTTGATAATTTACATAAACAATATGGTAAAAACAAAGTCCTTAAAGGAATCTCAGCAAAATTCTACGAAGGAGATGTTGTTTGTATCATTGGACCTTCTGGTTCAGGTAAATCAACTTTCTTGCGTAGCTTGAATCTCCTTGAGGAAGGTACAAAAGGTCATATCACGGTTAATGGTTATGATTTGACGGATAAAGCAACCAACGTGGACCACGTTCGTGAAAATATCGGTATGGTCTTCCAGCACTTCAATCTTTTCCCACACATGACTGTATTGGAAAACATCACTTTCGCTCCAGTAGAGCATAAGTTGATGACTAAGGCTGAAGCTGAAAAATTGGGAATGGAACTCCTTGAAAAAGTTGGATTGGCTGATAAGGCTAATGCAAATCCTGAAAGTCTGTCAGGTGGACAAAAACAACGTGTGGCTATCGCTCGCGGTCTAGCCATGAACCCTGATATCATGCTCTTTGACGAACCCACTTCTGCCCTTGACCCTGAGATGGTCGGCGACGTTCTTAACGTTATGAAGGAATTGGCTGAACAAGGCATGACTATGATCATCGTAACCCACGAAATGGGATTTGCCCGCAAGGTTGCCAATCGTGTTATCTTTACTGCTGACGGTGAATTCCTCGAGGACGGAACACCTGATCAAATCTTTGATAACCCACAACATCCGCGTCTTAAAGAATTTTTAGACAAGGTTCTAAACGCCTAGAGACAGGGTTAAAAGTCTTTATAATCAAAAAAACGCATTGTATCATGTATAAAAAACTTGATATTATGCGTTTTATTGTGGAAAGATTTACTTCGGTTTCTCCTAATACTCAATGAAAATCAAAGAGCAAACTAGGAAGCTAGCCGCAGGTTGCTCAAAGCACTGCTTTGAGGTTGTAGATAGAACTGACGAAGTCAGTAACATATATACGGTAAGGCGACGCTGACGTGGTTTGAAGAGATTTTCGAAGAGTATGAAATTGAGTTTTGCCTAACCTCTTAGTATAGACGTATTGGATTTTTGGATTTTTTTGAAAATTATGATAAAATAAAGGATATGAAAAATGGGGACTCCTCATGCCTAGTTTAACTAGGAAACAAAATAGAAATTAGGTAGCTAGATGTCATCAAAAGTTATTGTTACAATTTTCGGTGCAAGTGGGGATTTGGCCAAACGTAAGCTCTACCCTTCACTTTTTAGACTTTATAAATCAGGTAATCTTTCTGATCATTTTGCTGTTATTGGAACTGCTCGTAGACCTTGGAGTAAGGAGTATTTCGAATCTGTCGTTGTCGAGTCTATTTTAGATTTGGCAGATAGTGTGGAAGAAGCTCAAGCATTTGCGAGTCATTTTTACTATCAAAGTCACGATGTTAATGACACTGAGCACTACATCGAATTACGTAAACTTCAGGCTGAATTAAACGAAAAATATCAGACTGAGCACAACAAACTCTTCTTTCTCTCAATGGCACCTCAGTTCTTTGGTACCATCGCTAAACACCTCAAATCAGAGCAAATTGTTGATGGTAAAGGCTTTGAACGTTTGATCGTTGAGAAACCTTTTGGAACCGACTATGAGACTGCAAGCAAATTAAACGAAGAACTCCTAGCTACTTTTAACGAAGAGCAAATCTATCGTATCGACCACTATCTTGGCAAGGAAATGATTCAAAGCATATTTGCCATTCGTTTTGCTAATATGATTTTTGAAAATGTTTGGAATCGTGAACACATTGATAATGTTCAAATTACCTTTGCAGAACGTCTAGGTGTTGAAGAACGTGGAGGCTACTATGATGAGTCAGGTGCCCTTCGTGACATGGTGCAAAACCATACACTGCAGCTTCTCTCCCTCCTTGCTATGGACAAGCCTGCTAGCTTTACAAAGGATGACATTCGCGCAGAGAAAATCAAGGTCTTCAAGAACCTTTACCACCCTACAGACGAGGAACTTAAAGAGCACTTCATCCGTGGTCAATATCGTTCTGGTAAAGTTGATGGCATGAAATACATCTCTTACCGTAGCGAACCAAATGTCAATCCCGAATCAATGACAGAAACCTTTGCTTCAGGTGCCTTCTTTGTAGATACCGACCGCTTCCGTGATGTACCTTTCTTCTTCCGTACAGGTAAACGCCTAACTGAAAAAGGAACACACGTGAACATTGTCTTCAAACAAATGGATTCAATCTTTGATCAACCTCTAGCACCAAATATTTTGACAATCTACATCCAACCAACAGAAGGATTCTCACTTAGCCTAAACGGTAAAGAGGTTGGTGAAGAGTTTAAGCTTGCACCTAATTCGCTTGATTACAGAACAGATGCAACTGCAACAGGTGCTTCACCAGATCCATATGAAAAACTCATCTATGATGTTTTGAACAATAATTCAACTAACTTTAGCCACTGGGATGAAGTGAGTGCCTCATGGAAATTGATTGACCGTATTGAGAAGCTTTGGGCTGAAAACGGGGCTCCACTTCATGACTACAAGGCTGGTAGCATGGGACCTCAAGCTAGCTTTGATCTCCTTGAAAAATACGGTGCTGAGTGGACTTGGCAACCAGATATCGCCTATCGTAAAGATGGTCGTTTAGAATAGAAAAAAATATCCTGCAAGAATTCTTGCAGGATATTTTTTTATATCAAACCTTCTAGAAGGCCCTTCATAAAGTTTTCAGAGTTAAACTCACCGATATCATCGATTTTTTCACCAAAACCAATCAACTTAACAGGAATATTGAGTTCCTCACGGATAGCCAGAACAACACCACCTCGGGCAGTTCCATCAATCTTGGTTAAGACAATTCCTGTAACAGGGGTAATTTTTGAAAATTCCTTGGCTTGAACAAGAGCGTTTTGTCCTGTTGAAGCATCCAAAGCTAGGAAGGTTTCATGCGGAGCTTCTGGCACGACACGTTTAATGATACGACCAATTTTTTCCAACTCTGCCATCAAGTTTTCCTTGTTTTGTAAACGGCCAGCTGTATCAATCATCAAAATGTCAACACCTTCTGCTACTGCACGTTCCATCCCATCAAAGACAACACTAGCTGGATCTGCTTTTTCAGGTCCAGTAACCACAGGAACATCTACACGACGACCCCATTCTGCTAGCTGAGCTACCGCACCAGCACGGAAGGTATCTGCAGCAACAAGCATGACTTTCTTGCCAGCTTGTTTGTAGCGGTGAGCTAATTTACCGATTGAAGTTGTTTTCCCGACACCATTAACACCTACAAAGAGCATGACTGTCAAACCATCTTGGAAGTTAATGCTTTCATTGTATTGTCCATCTTTTTCGTAAAGCTCTACCAATTTTTCGATGATCACACGACGGAGAACATCTGGTTTCTTGGCATTTTCAAGTTTTGCTTCATAGCGCAATTCTTCAGTGAGATTTGAAGCTACCTGTACACCAACGTCACTCATGATTAAGAGTTCTTCAAGTTCTTCGAAGAATTCTTCATCAACAGAGCGGAAGTTAGCAAAGAAAGCATTCAAACGAGCTCCAAAGCCCGTACGAGTTTTCTTGAGACTACGGTCATATTTTTCCTGTACAGTCTCTTGAACTTGAGGAATTTCTTCGATTACTAGATCTTCTTCCTCTTCTTCAGAAAACTCTGTTTCTGCTTCGTCTGATTGAGGCTGAACAGTTTCTTCGTTGTCACTATCATTTGAAGGAATTTTTTCAACATGAGTCGATTCCTCTTGAGGACTATCTGCTTCTTGGACTTGATTTAACTCTTCTTGAGAAACCTTCACTTCGTCAACTGATTCGACAATAGTTTCTTCGTCAACCTCTGCTTCAAATAAGCCTTCATCATTTTCTTCGACTACGACAGTCCCATCTTGCTCTTTGACCTCGATATTTTCAGATTCTAGCGACTCAGTTTGCTGGCTATCATCCGATAAATCAAGGTTTTCCAAAGCTTCTTTAACGACTTCTTCGATTTTTGGTTCTTCTTTTCTCCCAAATAAACGGTCAAATAATCCCATTCTTAGTTCTCCTTCAGTACATATTTTTCAATGGCCCAGGCAACAGCTTCCTCGTCATTGGTCATAGGGGTTACTACATTTGCAACTTCCTTGACCTCAGGCACAGCATTTTGCATAGCAACACCGAGTCCTGCCCATTCAATCATGGAAAGGTCATTGGCCTCATCTCCACAAGCCATCACTTGACTTTGGTCAATTCCTAGATAGTCGATCAATTTAGCTAATCCAGTAGCCTTATGAACGTTCTTTGGTGACCATTCCAAAAGCATGTCGCGAGATTTAAAAATTTCATAATTGTTAAACAAGTCTGGTGAAATATTAGCAATTGCGGCATCCAGTGGTTCTTGAGCAAAAGCGGTCACACATTTGTTGTAGGTCATTTGACTAGACAAATCTTCAAAGTCAATTGGAACAAAGTTTAAAACAGGGTTAAACTTGGCGTAAAGACTTTCTTGATCTGATTGGATTTGGTAAACTGTACCTTCTGAAATGGCATCTAAAGGAATGCCTAGTTTTTCAGTTTCCTCGTAAATACGTGTCACATCATCAATAGAGAATACTGTCTTATCGAGGATTTCACCTGTATTTTTCTGAACCAATCCTCCATTAAAAGTAATGGTATATTCATCCTCATGACCGTCTGTTCCGAGCTCTTTGAGGAAGAAATCCATAGCTTTGAGGGGACGCCCAGTTGTTAGTACCACTTTGACACCCTGATCACGCGCAGCCTTTAAAGTTGCCTTGGTACGATCCGTCAATTTCTTGTCTGTCGTCAGCAAGGTTCCATCTAAGTCCAAAGCAATTAATTTAATATCTGCCATTACAATTCCTCCATATAAGCGATAACTGATTGGTCCTTGTGGTGTCCAATAACAGTTTCAGCTAATTCTAAAATCTCTGGACGTGCATTTTCAGGTGCCACTGGGTGCCCAACCACTTGCATCATGTGAAGATCATTTAGATTATCACCAAAGGCCATCACTTGATCCATATCTAGATTCAATTTCTTAGCCAATTCAACAATAGCAACTCCCTTGTCAACATGGTCTAAAACGATGTCAATGGATTCAAAGCCTGTCGTCATAGCCTTGACTCCAGGAACATGTTCATTGACCCAAGCTTCTCCAGCGTCAACCGTTTCTTCAGTAAAGTTAGTTGTGAATTTGAAAATCTCATCGGTAATATCTTCTAGTCTGGCTACTTTTTTGATATTTTCATTGTAATGATGGCTAAACATAAGATAGATTTCATCTACTGTATCTAAGACATAGCAAGCCTTCTTACCGGTCAAGAGCATCTTTTTCTCATCAAAATATGGTGAAGTCTTTAGCTTTTCAAATGTTGATAGGTAAAAATCACGAGGCATGGTTGCTTCATAAAGGTCCTCTCCATGGAAACGAACGAGACTCCCATTTTCAGCAATGAAAATAATCTCATCTTTAACATCCGCAAAATGCTTTTCAAGTGACAAAAGCCCACGACCAGATGCAACAGCAAAGTAGATTCCTTTTTCTTGATAAGAATGGAGCAACTTTTTCAGACGCTCCATATCAAATTGACCGGCACCATCCAAAAAAGTACCGTCCATATCCGTTGCTACTAATTTAATCATAATATTCTTCATACTCCAATTAATAAATCTACCTTCTATTATACCATAGAAAAAGTAAAAAAAGACGTGCTGAATTGACACACCTTAGTATACTAAAAATCAATCCGTAGGGCCAATTTAAAGGCCAGGCTGATTTGCTTACCTTCTTTTATATCCAACCTCTCAACACTTTTCTTCCAAAGTTCTTGATTGAAGTCTATTCTGAGAGTTCATCAGCTATTGCGTAAAAATTATCAATCTTTGGCTGAGATACATTTGTCACAATCATAAAGAGCATATAGTTCTTGACATATAATCTTGCATATGAAAAAATACTTGTTGGAGGTTAATAATATGACTGAAAAAATCAAAAACTGGGTTAATATTTGCGTTTTGAAAAATCAAGAAATTTTATTACTTAATAGACAGCACGATAATTTTCCTGGTTGGATTCCACCGGGGGGAAAAGTTGAATTCCCTGAAAGTTTTTTTGAAGCCGCATTACGGGAACTTAAGGAAGAGACTGGACTCACTGCATTAAATCTTGAATTAAAAGGAATTTCAGGCTTTACTAATTCAATTGGTAATGAGAGATTTGTCTTCTATGACTTTTTATGTACTCAGTTTACTGGTGAACTAAGTATATCTGCTGAAGGAGAGCCAAAATGGTGGAATCTAAAAGATATTGATAAAATACCAATGCAAGATGAAATAAGAAAAAGGCTACCACTTTATTTAAGAAAAGGAAGCTTTGAAAGTATTAACTATTGGGATGATAATAAGAAATGCATTAGTGAAAACAAAACAATTTTATTTGACTAATATTCTCTACGGTATAATCAAGGGTATCTAATAAAAATCATCTACTCTAACAACTTTTTCCTTATATCTATAGATAGCTAAAAAGCCTTGGAAATAGCTTATTCCAAGGCTGTCTTTGTATTTTATTGTATCAATTTCCTTATTCCGATTTCAGTTGTGACAAGTTTAATCATATATATTTCCATTCTCCAGTTAAAATTCTATCTTCTATTAGGCTAACTGTTATTAAAAATATAAGCCCTTTTCCACACTTTCCTGAATCAAGTTTTCCGTCAGTTTCCATAATTCTTCCGATTCACTTTTTATGAACTTTTTCTTTTCTAATACCATGTCTGCACTGATATTATCAGGATTATAATTGAATTCTGACACTTCCAAGTGATTAATCAGCGGTACCAAGGCGTCGATCACTCTTGCATATCTTGCTTCAGCACTCTGCCCCTTTTTCAAATTCCAACCACGAATTTTTCATTTGTAAATATTTTTCTTCTGGAAGGAGGCTCATTGTTTTTTCTATAGATTCTAACTCTCTATCATGAGAATGAACCTTTTTTTCATCATCAAAAACCCAAGTATCTCCGGCATAAATCTCACCTAAATCATGAATCAATAACATAGGAATCACTTTTTCCATATTCAATTTTTCAGGATAATAATCTTGAAGAACCATCGCAGCTATGGCACCCTGCCAGGAATGCTCGGCACTATTTTCAAATCTGCCATCAAGAGTTCTATTAAATCTTGTTACTGACTTTAATTTCTCTATTTCTTTAATAAAATCAACTGAATGTTTCAAATTACTCATTGCTATTCCTACCTTATTCTAAATTACAAATATATTAGCAAAAATTAATCTTTACATCATTAATTTCCCGTATTTGCAAAAAAATAACGCCTAATCCACATGAGATTAGACGCTGATAAAATGACTATTTTAAACTTATTTACGGGTTTAGAATCAAACTTTCAGCCATTCATCAATTCAAGGTTCTCTTATCCATATTTGGCAAAGAGAGCTTGAACTTAATAATACAAAGTCGAATCACAAATCCAACAATCGAAAGAATAATAAATACACTGATTCTTGGAAAATGGAACACAAAGGTTAACCAATAATAAATAACTCCAATTACGAAAGATAGAAGGGCATAGATATCTTCTTTTAGGACACTTGGAACTTCGTTAATCAAAAGGTCTCGGATGATCCCCCCACCTGCTCCCGTTAAACAGGCCAAAATCCCTGCAGACATCAAGTTCAATTTACTATCAGCTAAGGCTGTAGCTCCGATTAGAGAGAAGATAATCAAGCCAATGGAGTCAAAGATGAGATAGGCTTCTCTAAGCCACTTGTAGAATTTTTTTTCTTGACTAGCATTGGCTTGTTTGGATGTCACAAAGGCATACATAATCACAGCCACTAGTATTGCAAGATAAATCGGGCTGGGATCAGCAAGAGAGGAAGGAAAACGACTGATAATAGAATCTCTCAAAATTCCACCGCCTACTGCCGTTACAATTGCCAATAAACTAATTCCAAAAATATCTAAACGTTTACCAAATCCTTTGATGGCTCCTGAAGCCGCGAAGGCTATAGTCCCAATATAATTACAGATCATTAGGAATAGGTCAAAATCCATATAAGCTCCTCAATTTATTTTTGTAACCCTCCGACTTCTTGAAGGTCATTCTAAAGACTTTAGCTTGAAATGTTGTATCGAAAACAAACTAAGCATCCATATTCTCTAAATCTTTTAGTTTAACAGAAACAATCTTAGAGACACCAGATTCTTGCATGGTCACCCCATAGATAGAGTCTGCGGCAGCCATGGTTCCCTTACGGTGGGTAACAACGATAAACTGGCTATCCTTGTCAAATCGGTTAAGATAATCCCCAAAGCGTTTAACGTTAGCTTCATCGAGTGCAGCCTCTACTTCATCCAAAATAACAAATGGAATGGTCTTGACACGAATGATTGAGAAGAGCAATGCAAGAGCTGACAAGGCCTTCTCTCCACCACTCATGAGGTTGAGAGATTGGATTTTCTTACCTGGCGGTTGAACAGAGATTTCAACACCTGCTGTCAATAAATCTCCCTCGGTCAGGATTAGGTCCGCTTGACCACCACCAAACATCTGCTTGAAGGTCACTTTGAAGGATTCACGAATCGCTTCAAAGGTTGATTTAAAGCGTTCCTTTACTTCATCATTCATTTCTGTAATGGTTTCAAGAAGAAGATTTTTAGCTGAAAGAATGTCATCACGCTGACTATTTAAGAATTCCAAGCGTTCGTGAACTTCGTCAAACTGTTCAATGGCATCCAGATTGACTGGACCAAGTGAACGGATGGATTTTTCTAAATCCTTGACCTCTTGTTCAGCGACAGCCAAATCTTCTAAGGTATTGGCTTGTTCTAAAGCTTCCGTATAGCTAATCTGATATTCTTCAGTCAGTTGACCTTGAAGATAACGAAGGCGGTCCGTAATTTTTTCTTTGGTTGCTTCCGCTCGTGTATGCTTACGAATCCATTCTTCATTTTGCTGACGAGCTTGTTCTAAATGACTTGCAATATCATCCAACTGTCCTTCAATATCATCCAGTTCAAACTGCTTGCGAATGAGCCCTTGTTGAATTTCTTCCTTCTGACTCTTGGCTTCTGCTTCCTGCTTGGTCAAAAGTTCTGTATCAACTTTTTCAAGATTGTCTACCTTTTCTTGGAGAAGACGTTCGATTTCATCTTGCTCGATATTGAGGTTCTCAAGTTCTTTGTTAATCCGTTCAATATCTGCAACTTCGTAACGTTTTTGTCCTATCATTTCTGTTTTGAGCAGACGTTCTTGGGAAAGTTTATCCTGCAAGTTTTGGTAACGTTCCTGAATAGCATTTTTATTAGACTTGATTTCTTCAATTTCTGATTCAAGCTTTTGCTTTTCAGTTGCAATGAGCGAAAGACGTTCTTGGCATTTTTCTTTTTCAGCTTGCCAATCTCCACCTCTGAGATTGTTTAATTCTTTTTCCTGAAGTTCTAGAAGTGTTTCGAGTTCTTCGACTTGCTGGCAAGTTTGTTGATAAGCAAGATATAAGCCCTGCTCCTCTATACGAGCTTGCTCTCCTTGAGACTTAATAGTTTCCAAAGTCTGAGTGAGGGTAGCTAAGTTTTCTTGAACTGTTTTCAGTTTTTCTTCTTCCTGACTAAGAAGCTTTTCTTCTTGAGCAATCTCTTTTTGCAACTGTTCTAATTCAGGCTTGATAAAAATGCTGTTATTTTGACGATTGGCACCACCAGCATAAGAACCACCTGTTCGCAATTCTGTACCATCTAGCGTTACCATTCGAACCTGATAGCGCACCTTACGAGCTGCATCACGCGCATGCTCAACCGTATCAAAGATTGCTGTTGTAGCTAGCAAGTTTTTAAAAATAGCTTCATGCTGGGCATCAAAGGTAACCAGTTCATCTGCCATACCAAGAAAACCAGGACTTGAGGCAATCACATCTTGATTCTGACCTGAAATGCTACGAGCCTTAATAGTTGTCAAAGGCAGGAAAGTCGCACGACCAGTTCGATTTCGTTTAAGGAAGTCGATAGCCTTAGTCGCTGCCTGTTCATCTTCAACGATGATATGTTGGCTACTTGCACCAAGGGCAATTTCAAGTGCTGTCTGATAACGAACAGCAAAGGTTAAATGTTCACTAACAGCTCCAACAATACCTCCTAGGCGATTTTTCTCTTGTAAGACACTCTTAACACCTGCATAGAAATTACTATGGTTTTTAAGAATGTTTTCCAAACTTTGCGCCTTGGCCTGCTTGTTTTTCAGACTATCCAAGCGGTCAAAAAGTTGATTTTGCTGACTTTGATAAGCCTGCTTTTGTTCTTCTTCCTGTTTAGCATGCGTCTGATAGTCAGCAAGTAAGGTCTGTACTTTTTCTTTTGCTGATTTTAGATCAGCCTCTTGTTCACTTGCCTTAGACTTAGCAGAAGCTAATTGTTCCTTCAAGGACTCCAATTGTTCTTCTTGCTTTTGAGTCTGTTGGCGACTATTTTCAAGGTCATTTTCAATACGTGTCAGCTGGTTAGACACATCAGCTTCTTCTTGTAAAAGGGCAACGAAACGTTCACGCAATTGCTCAATCATTTGGTCTGGATCATCAGAAAAAGCTAACAACTCAGCTTCTAAACGATTGAGCTCCTTGGTATTGACTGCTAGATTTTCTTCTAACTGACTGAGATTTATTTCTTTTTCTTCCTTCTCTTGAATGAGAACATTTCTCTTTTCGTCCAAACTAGCCAAACGAGCCTGTGCCTCTTGTTGATTGAGAGCAACCTGCTCAGTCTCCAGTTTAGACAAGGCCAACTTACGTTCCAAATCACTGATTAAAGCAGTCAAATCCATCAAGCTTGACTGGTCTTTTGCCATCTCAGCCTGCAAATCATGACGTTTCTTTTTGAGACTTTGGTTCTCTTCTTCTAAGTCTTGACGTTTTTGATAATAACTAGTCAACAGTTCTTGGACTTGGTTTAATTCTTCTTCTGTCACATCCAATTCAGTCTTATTGGCTTGAATTTGTGCAACTAAAACATCTAAGTAGATGGCTTTACGCTGACCGTCCAAGTTCATAAATTTACGAGCTGTTGCTGCTTGCTTTTCTAATGGTTTGATTTGATTATCTAACTCATAAATGATATCTTCCAAGCGGTCTAGATTGTCTTGAGTTTGTTGCAGTTTACTTTCCGTCTCTTTGCGACGAGTTTTATATTTTAAAACTCCGGCCGCTTCTTCAAAAATAGCGCGGCGTTCCTCAGGTTTGGAGTTAAAGATTTCTTCGACCTTCCCTTGGGAAATAATAGAGAAGGAATCGCGCCCAAGTCCAGTATCCAAGAAAAGGTCATGAATATCACGAAGACGAACTTTTTTACCGTCAATCTTGTATTCACTGTCTCCAGTACGATAGATGTGACGCTCCACCTTGATTTCCTGGCCTGCATCCTTGATAAAGCCATCTTGGTTATCCAAAGTAACAATAACAGAAGCGTAGTTTAGAGGCTTCCGACTTTCTGTTCCTGCAAAGATGACATCAGGCATCTTCCCGCCACGAAGACTCTTTACACTAGATTCACCAAGTGCCCAACGGAGGCTTTCAGTGATATTTGATTTCCCAGAGCCATTTGGTCCTACAACCGCCGTCACCCCTTGGTCAAAAAGAACTTTGGTCTTATCAGCAAAGGACTTAAAGCCTTGGATTTCAATTTCTTTTAAATACATGAATCCAGTCCTTCCTCAACTGCATTTTTTGCGGCTTCCTGCTCTGCTAATTTTTTGGAGCGTCCTTGACCAGAACCTAAACTTTGCCCCTCAACAAGGACTTCAACCTCAAACATCTTATCGTGGGCGGGTCCAATTTCTGAAATTACCTGATAACGAATATCGACATCACCATTGACTTGAAGTAATTCTTGGAGGTGAGTCTTGTAGTCTTTAATCATCTCAAAATCGCCAGCTTCAACCTTCGGTATCATGACCTGGTAGATAAACTCTTTTACCGTAAGTAGATCCTTATCTAAAAGCAGAGCACCCAAAAAGGCTTCAAAGGCGTCGCCCAAGATCGTGTCTCGGTTACGACCCCCAGACTTTTCCTCCCCCTTGCCAAGCTTGATAAACTGGTCAAACTGACAATCACGGGCAAAACCAGCCAAACTCTCCTCACGGACAATCATAGCACGGAGTTTTGACAAGTCCCCTTCTGGTTTTTTAGGGTATTTTTTAAACAGATATTCTGAAATTAATAATTGCAGAACAGCGTCTCCTAAAAATTCCAAGCGTTCGTTGTGTGAAATTTTTAAGAGGCGGTGCTCATTGGCGTAACTAGTGTGGGTAAAAGCTGTTTCAAGTAAGCTTTTATCTGTAAAAACAAGCTCAAAACGGGCTTGTAACACTGATTCTAATTCTTTCATGACTACCTCTTTCTAAATCATTATAATCCTATCCATTATATCAAAAAAAGGCTTCATAGTCAGAAAAGAACAGTGAAAAGCTCATTTTCTAACTTCTAGCTAAAATCAGCCCCTAGCTAGCGAATTGGGCTTTTTTTTGGTATAATAAATCTTATGGAAATTGAAAAAACCAATCGAATGAATGCTCTGTTTGAATTTTATGCAGCTCTTTTAACTGATAAACAGATGAACTATATCGAACTCTACTATGCAGACGACTATAGTTTAGCTGAAATCGCTGAAGAATTCGGTGTCAGTCGCCAGGCCGTTTATGATAATATCAAACGAACTGAAAAGATTCTGGAAGACTATGAGATGAAGCTCCATATGTACTCTGACTACATTGTCCGCAGTCAGATTTTTGATCAGATCTTAGAGCGTTATCCAGAGGATGCTTTTCTACAAGAGCAAATTGAGATTTTGACCAGTATTGATAATAGGGAGTAATCATGGAAAATCTTGTTGTCTATAAAGGAATACCTTGCAAACTATTAGCTGCAGAGGAACCATTTCCTACAAGACTACAAATTCTCTCACCTGATTCTATTCCTCAAGCCCTTAAAGAAGGATTTAGCTGTTGGGGATATCCAAATGAAATCATGAAAGAAGTCACAACCGAAGAACTAGAGAGTTTGCAACATTTCGGACGATTTCCACTGAATTGAAAAAATAGGAGAAAATAATGGCATTTGAAAATTTAACAGAACGTTTGCAGAACGTCTTTAAAAACCTACGTAAAAAAGGAAAAATTACAGAGAGCGATATCCAAGAAGCAACCAAGGAAATTCGTCTAGCTCTTTTAGAAGCCGATGTTGCTCTGCCAGTTGTCAAGGATTTTATCAAGAAGGTTCGTGAACGTGCCGTCGGACATGAAGTGATTGATACCCTCAATCCAGCCCAACAAATCATCAAGATTGTCAATGAAGAATTGACAGAAGTCCTTGGTTCGGACACAGCTGAGATTATCAAGTCACCAAAAATCCCAACTATTATCATGATGGTCGGTTTGCAGGGGGCTGGTAAAACAACTTTTGCAGGTAAACTTGCTAACAAACTTAAAAAGGAAGAGGATGCTCGTCCTTTGATGATTGCGGCCGATATCTATCGTCCTGCTGCTATCGACCAATTGAAAACACTGGGACAACAAATTGATGTACCTGTCTTTGCTCTTGGTACTGAAGTTCCTGCAGTTGAGATTGTTCGCCAAGGTTTGGAGCAAGCTAAAGCTAACCATAACGACTATGTTTTGATCGATACGGCAGGTCGTTTGCAAATTGACGAACTTCTCATGAATGAGCTACGTGATGTAAAAGCACTTGCTCAACCAAATGAGATTCTCTTGGTCATCGATGCCATGATCGGTCAGGAAGCTGCAAACGTTGCGCGTGAATTTAACGCTCAACTAGAAGTCACTGGCGTTATCCTGACAAAGATTGATGGTGATACTCGTGGTGGTGCGGCCCTTTCTGTTCGTCACATCACTGGAAAACCAATCAAGTTCACTGGTACTGGTGAAAAAATTACCGACATTGAAACCTTCCACCCAGACCGCATGGCCAGCCGTATTCTCGGTATGGGGGATATGCTGACTCTGATTGAGAAAGCTTCCCAAGAGTATGATGAGCAAAAAGCCCTTGAAATGGCTGAAAAAATGCGGGAAAACACCTTTGATTTCAACGATTTCATCGACCAGTTGGATCAGGTGCAAAATATGGGGCCAATGGAAGATTTGCTCAAGATGATTCCAGGTATGGCCAACAATCCTGCCCTTCAAAATATGAAGGTGGATGAAAAACAAATCGCTCGCAAACGTGCCATCGTCTCATCTATGACTCCAGAAGAACGTGAAAATCCAGATTTGTTGACTCCAAGCCGTCGTCGTCGTATTGCAGCTGGTTCTGGTAATACCTTTATCGATGTCAACAAGTTCATCAAAGACTTTAACCAAGCTAAACAACTCATGCAAGGTGTCATGTCTGGTGACATGAACAAGATGATGAAACAGATGGGCATCAACCCTAACAACCTTCCTAAAAATATGCCTGGGGGTATGGATATGTCTGCCCTTGAAGGTATGATGGGACAAGGTGGTATGCCTGACCTTTCAGCTCTTGGTGGAGCAGGAATGCCTGATATGAGCCAGATGTTTGGTGGAGGTCTCAAGGGTAAAATCGGTGAATTTGCTATGAAGCAATCCATGAAACGCATGGCCAATAAAATGAAAAAAGCTAAGAAAAAACGCAAATAAAAAGGAGAGTGGGACAGAAATCGGTAATTCGTTAGAATTCGATTTCGTCGTCCCACCTCCGCACAGTTGAGTAGGGCTGTAAAAGCTGATGAAATCAGCGTAGAAGAGCCCACTCAACCACTGCGTCTTGATCGACAATCCAAAGATAATTGAGAGGCTGGGACAAAAGTCCTAGCCTCTTTTTTAGTTATTTCGAAGTTTTTCCAAAGTCTCTTTAAAGATATCTGGAATATCAGCAGTAAATTCCATAGTTTCACCTGTTCTTGGATGGGTAAATCCAAGCGTCTTGGCATGGAGAAATTGCCCATGTCCTTTCAAGGTTTTACGAGGGCCATATACCTCATCACCAGCGACTGGATGACCGATATAAGCCATGTGTACACGGATTTGGTGAGTTCGTCCTGTTTCCAGTTGCAATTCCAGCAATGTATAATCACCAAAACGTTCTAAGACTTGAAAACGGGTCACTGCTGGTTTGCCTTTAGCAGTCACAGCTTGTTTCTTACGGTCTTTTTCGCTACGACCAATCGGTGCCTCAATGACTCCACGGTCGTTGGGAAGATTCCCATGAACGATGGCCCAATATTTCCGAAGAGACTTTTTGTCCTTCAATTCTTGAGCTAGTGCTAAATGGGCTTCATCGTTTTTAGCAATCATCAAGAGTCCAGATGTATCTTTATCAATACGATGGACAATCCCTGGACGCAGCACACCATTGATTCCTGATAAGTCTTTGATATGATACATAAGGGCATTCACCAAGGTACCACTGGTATGGCCAGCGCTTGGATGAACAACCATCCCTTGAGGTTTATTGACTACTGCTACATCCTCATCCTGATAAATGATTTCTAAAGGAATATCTTCAGCTACATACTCTAAAACCTCTGGTTCGGGAACTTGATAGGTGATGACATCCCCCTCTTGGACCGTATACTTGGCTTTTTTGACCTGACCATTGACCAAGACTTGGCCTGATTTGATTTGTTCATTGGCGAGACTTCGCGACAGTTCTGTCAAATCTGACAAAGCCTTATCTAAGCGTAGTCCACCTGTTTCAATTTTAATTTCCATTCATTTCCTCTTTTAGCATTGCAAGTAATAATACAATCACTCCGACCGTCAGATAGCTATCAGCTACATTGAAAATCGCGAAATTGATAAAGTCTAGGTGGAACATATCCACGACAAATCCTTGACTGATGCGATCGATAAAGTTACCCAAACCACCTGCTATAATCAACATTAAACCAAATACCGTCCAGAGGGAATCCTCTATATGCTTATGCAAATACCAGATAGCTCCTGCCATAACTACAAGAGTTATTACTGCAAAAAACCACTGTTGATCTTGAAGAATGGAGAAGGCTGCCCCCCTATTTTGCAGATAGGTCAAACTGACCAGATTTGGGATCCATGATTTAATTTCACCAAGAGCAATATTCTGAACGACATAAGACTTTACCAATTGATCTAACACAATTAAGATTGCTATGACTCCTGCTACTATTCCTCTTTTTTTCATGACTTCCTCTTCTGACTAAAATACTCTTGCATGACCTCTACAAATAAAGTTCCTGCTTGGCTCAATTCTACTTCTTCACGTTTCACATAAACCATGCGATTATTGAGATTATCATTTAGTGGAATAACGGTGATCCCGTTAACGCTATCTCTATCTAAGAATCCAGAACCAGTCGCATAAGCATTAGTTCTTTCAAGAATCCCATTTAAGGTAGCGCGGTCAGTTACATTAAACATTTGAGAGCTAGCACTTGTATCTACAAAGTTCTCTGAGTAATAAAGATACTCATCCTTTTCTTGCGTGAATCGAACTGTTGGTAAATCTGCCAAATCCTCCATAACCAACTCTTTTTTCTTGGCTAAAGGATGTCCTTCACGCAGATAGATATGCGTCTGGAAAGGAATCAACTCAATCACTTCAAGGCCTAACTTTTCAACCCGTTGCATGATTCCCTTTTGGTTTTGATTATTGAGGTAGATAATTCCAATTTCACTATGTCCTTGGGCTACTTCATCCAAAATCTGAACAGTTGTAGATTCAAAAATACGGAAATTCTTATAGTCTGGATACTGATTTGCAAAAGCCGTAATAGTCGGTGGTAAAAAGTCATAATGCTGGCTTGCTATTGAAAACTCATCTTTCTCCTCTTCAGGATTGGCATACTGATTTTGGAAAACATCAAATCCTTTAACCAACTCTTGTGCCTTTTCATAAAATTCCATCCCTCGACGTGTCAGGAAAGTTCCTGAACTGGTTCTACGGAAAATCTTAAAGCCAAGCTCCTTTTCCAAGTCTCTGACAGAGATAGATAGGCTGGGTTGACTAACATACATCTTCTCAGCTGCTTCACGAAAAGTACCACTATTAGCAATAGCTACAACATAGCGTAATTGTTGAATATTCATGATTTCTCCTTCGTTTTCTATCTTATCATTATACCATAAATAAAGCCTATCCAACAAAGGAAAATCATGAGACATTTACTTCTAAAAAAGGCAAACAAAAAAACACCTTTAAAGCTAGACCCAAGATCCAACTAAAAAGGGGTGTTATCAAATGCGATTATTTAGCTGCTGCGTAAAGCTCGTCTACTTTATTCCAGTTAATAACTGAGAAGAAAGCTTTGATGTAGTCAGGACGAACGTTACGGTATTTCACATAATATGCATGTTCCCAAACGTCCAAGCCCAAGATTGGTTTTTTACCTTCTGAGATTGGTGTGTCTTGGTTTGCTGTTGAAGTTACTTCAAGCTTACCTTCTTTGTTAACAACCAACCAAGCCCATCCAGAACCAAAACGAGTTGTTGCTGCTGCAGTGAAGGCTGCTTGGAATTCTTCGAATGAACCGAAAGTTTCATCGATTGCTGCTGCAAGTTCTGCTGAAGGAGCTGTTTTTTCAGGAGTCATCAATTCCCAGAAAAGAGCGTGGTTCAAGTGTCCACCACCATTGTTGATAAGCGCTTGACGGATATCAGCTGGGATAGAATCTACATCTGCAAGCAAAGCTTCAAGGTCTTCACCGATTTCAGGGTGTTTTTCAAGAGCTGCATTAGCGTTATTTACATATGCTTGGTGGTGTTTGTCATGGTGCAAATGCATTGTTTCAGCATCGATGTATGGTTCCAAAGCGTCGTATGCGTATGGAAGATCTGGTAAGATAATAGCCATCTGTAATACCTCTTTTTCTTTCTATATAAAAATGATAACGTAAACATCTCGTTTTTTCAAGTTATTTGCTCAATTTGACTGACTTGCAATCTGTAATAAGGCCTTCTCAAACAGGTAGCTTTTTTCATAAACTCCTGTCTTAATTTGATAGTCTGTTTGGATCAGGTAACGAATAGAATCTTGCAAGAAATTCAAGGATAAGCCTCGCATATCTCGAAGGGCAAACTTGATTTGGTAAGGATTGGGATTACGACCAAGATAATGCCCTAAACTGCTAACCATCTGGGACTCCGTCTGACCTGACTCTGCCAAAATCTTGACTTGTGTATAGAGTCTAAACTGCCCCAGCATAATGGCAATCAGTTTGATCTCGTCTTCACCCTGCAAGGTCAAATCTTTTACCAAATCTCGCGCCTGATCAATCTTTTTAGCGAGAATAAGCTGAGTTAAGTCAAAGATATTATCCTGCAAGGTTTTAGGGATAGCTTGAATAATATCCTCTTCAGTGATGTTACTGTCAGCCTTGTATGACTGCAAAAAGAGGAGATTTTTCTGAATTTCACTGAATTGAAAACCTGATTTGATAAGTAACTGTTCAAAGGATTTTCCATCAAAAGTTAGTCCTTGTTCTTGAGCCCACTTTTGAAAATAAGCACGTATCTCTTGCTCTTTTGGTTCAAGAGCTTCAAAAATCTTGGCATCCCTCTTGAGTAATTTGACCAAACGTCTCTTGCTATCTAACTTGCCTTCAGCAAAGATTACTAATTTACTTGATGCTACAGGATTTTCCAGATAGTCTTCAAAGACCTTGAGCTCACCATCAGTTAGATAGCGTTTTTTAGCAGTTGTAATATCCAAAAAGTGATCTAGGATCACAATTTTTTCATCCGCAAAGAAAGGAAGACTGACCAACTCTAGCTCCAAGCTTTTGTAGTCTACTTCTTTCATATCAAAATAAGCAAAATTCAAATCTGCAGGATCGTATCCGATTTGCTTTAGAACTTGTGCTTTCATGATGTCGTACTGTCCTTGATCAGCCCCTGTAAACAGGGTCAAACTAGGAAGGTTCGCTAAGGATAGCTTTCGACTTTCTTCTATGGCTAGCATTTATTCTCCTTTCTTTTTAATTTAGTTTCTTTTTAATCCATATAATTCAATTTTCCGCGGAAATCCTCTAGGCTTTGGTATCCTTTTTCCGACATAATTTCTTTGAGTTCCCTTGTAATACGCTCAAAAGCACCTACACCTTCTTTATGAAGAGTAGTACCTACTTGTACCATGCTAGCACCACATAGGATATGTTCAAAGGCATCACGACCCGTTAATACTCCACCAGTTCCGATGATTTGAATTTGAGGATTTAAGCGTTGATAAAAGGCATGGACATTGGCAAGGGCAGTTGGTTTAATGTATTCTCCACCAATTCCACCAAAGCCGTTCTTAGGACGAATCACGACAGACTCGTCTTCTATATAAAGACCATTTCCAATAGAGTTGACACAATTGACAAACTTGAGTGGGTATTTGTTGAAAATTTCTGCTGCCTGGTCGAAGTGAACAATATCAAAATAAGGTGGAAGCTTAATTCCAAGAGGTTTTGTGAAATACTCAAAGACTTCTGACAGGATACGATCGGTTGTTTCAAAATCATAGGCAATCTGAGGTTTACCTGGAACATTTGGGCATGAAAGATTAAGCTCAGTCAGACCACGGAAATCACTTTCTTGAACCTTTTTCAAGATGGTATGAGTTTCCTCTGGAGACATTCCCACTAAAGAGAGAAAGAAAGTACGGTTAGGTTCATTTTCCTGTAATTCTAGAAGATAATCAAGGTAATAATCTAAACCATTATTTGGGAGCCCCATTGAGTTTATAGAACCAAGTGGAACATCTTGATAGCGTGGTTCAGGATTCCCCTGACGAAACTCCAAGGTTGCTGTCTTGGTGACAAAGGTTCCTGCTGCTGAGTTTTTAACTCCTTCCAACTCCTCTATGGTCATGCAAGCCACACCAGCCGCATTCATCAAGCAATTGTCAAACTCAAAACCAGCAATCTGCGTTTTAGTTGATACCATGATTCTGATCCTCCAGATTCCTTTTCTTTCTATTATTATACCATACTTTATTTTTTTCTATTTAATAAAGTAATAATTCTGATAAATGTTCGTTTTTTGCTAGGTTTAAGTATACATACTAAAAAATTGAATGAATCTTTTGACAATTCAACGTTTTTTTCTTTACACTGGAAAAAAATTCTGCTATAATGTCTCACGTAATAAAATATGACAATAAAGGAGAATGACATGACAACTGCTAAAGAATATATCCAAAGCGTTTTTGAAACTGTAAAAGCTCGTAATGGGCACGAGGCTGAATTTCTCCAGGCGGTTGAAGAATTCTTCAGTACCTTGGAACCTGTATTTGAAAAACATCCTGAATATATCGAAGAAAATATCCTAGC
This sequence comes from Streptococcus sp. HMSC067H01, assembly GCF_001814775.1. Classification (GTDB taxonomy): domain Bacteria; phylum Bacillota; class Bacilli; order Lactobacillales; family Streptococcaceae; genus Streptococcus. Next base: position 33,998 of record NZ_KV817784.1, on the reverse strand, counting down.
TCGTATCACTGAGCCTGAGCGTGTGATTTCTTTCCGTGTTCCTTGGGTTGACCGTCATGGAAAAGTTCAAGTTAACCGTGGTTACCGTGTTCAATTTAACTCAGCTGTTGGACCATATAAAGGGGGACTTCGTTTCCACCCAACTGTAAACCAAGGGATTTTGAAATTCCTCGGATTTGAACAAATCTTTAAAAACGTTTTGACTGGACTTCCAATCGGTGGTGGTAAAGGTGGATCAGACTTCGATCCTAAAGGCAAAACTGATGCTGAAGTGATGCGCTTCTGCCAAAGCTTCATGACTGAATTGCAAAAATACATCGGACCATCTCTTGACGTACCTGCTGGTGATATCGGTGTTGGTGGACGTGAAATTGGTTACCTTTACGGACAATACAAACGCCTTAACCAATTTGATGCTGGTGTCTTGACTGGTAAACCTCTTGGATTTGGTGGTAGCTTGATTCGCCCAGAAGCAACTGGTTATGGATTGGTTTACTACACTGAAGAAATGCTTAAAGCAAACGGCAATAGCTTTGCTGGTAAGAAAGTTGTCATCTCTGGTTCTGGTAACGTAGCTCAATTTGCCCTTCAAAAAGCAACTGAACTTGGTGCAACTGTTATCTCTGTATCTGACTCAAACGGTTACGTTATCGATGAAAATGGTATCGACTTCGACCTATTGGCAGATGTGAAGAATAAACGCCGTGCTCGTTTGACTGAGTACGCTGCAGAAAAACCAACTGCTACCTACTACGAAGGTTCTGTATGGACTTACGCTGGTAACTATGATATTGCCCTTCCATGTGCAACTCAAAATGAAATCAACGGTGAAGCTGCGAAACGCTTGGTTGCTCAAGGCGTTATCTGTGTATCTGAAGGTGCCAACATGCCTAGTGACCTTGATGCTATCAAAGTCTACAAAGAAAATGGCCTTCTTTATGGACCTGCTAAAGCTGCCAATGCTGGTGGTGTAGCTGTATCTGCCCTTGAAATGAGCCAAAACAGCCTTCGCCTTTCATGGACACGTGAAGAAGTTGACGGTCGTTTGAAAGATATCATGACTAACATCTTCAACACAGCTAAAACAACTGCAGAAACTTACGGTCTTGGAATTGACTACCTTGCAGGTGCAAATATCGCAGCCTTTGAAAATGTAGCAAACGCTATGATCGCTCAAGGGATTGTTTAATTTCTATTAACTATATAACTCCTCACAATTCGTGGGGAGTTTTTCTAATGCAAAAAGAGAGTGGGACAGAAATCGGTAATTCGTT
>NZ_KV817784.1:3209-32624 GCF_001814775.1 Streptococcus sp. HMSC067H01 | reverse complement strand
CAAATGAGAGGCTAGGACTTTTGTCCCAGCCTCTAAGTGATTATAATTTACCTGCTACGGCATCCAACAATTCTTGGATTTTCGCTTGATTGCTTCCTCCTGCCATGGCCATGTCTGGTTTACCACCACCACGTCCATCGACGATTGGAGCTAATTCTTTAATCACATTACCTGCATGCACCTCTTTTGTCTTGCTAGCTACAAGGACATTGACCTTATCACCGATAGCTGCGACAAGAACAAGAACATCAGAGTAATCTTTTTGTTTCCAGTTATCCGCAAAGGTACGAAGGGCACCTGCGTCTGATACAGATACTTGGCTGGCAATGTAACGGTGTCCGTTTGCTTCTTGAACATTCTTGAAGACATCACCTGCTGCCGCCGCTGCTGCTTTTTCCTTCAATTCTGCATTTTCTTTTTGCAATTGACGGAGTTGCTCTTGAAGTCCTTCAACTTTATGAGGTACTTCCTTGAGTTGAGGAGCTTTCAAGGTTGCTGCGACTGCTTTCAGTGCATCTTCTTGATCACGATAAGCTTCGAAGGCTTCTTTACCAGTCACTGCCAAGATACGACGAGTTCCTGATCCGATCCCTTCTTCTTTGACAATCTTGAAGAGACCAATTTCAGAAGTATTGCCAACGTGGGTACCACCACAAAGCTCTACTGAGTAGTCCCCGATAGTGACTACGCGAACTTCCTTACCGTATTTCTCACCAAAGAGGGCCATAGCTCCCATTTCTTTAGCCGTGTCAATATCTGTCTCAACAGTTTCTACTGCGATGGCTTCCCAAATCTTCTCATTGACTTGTTGCTCAATAGCACGCAATTCTTCAGGAGTGACAGCTTGGAAGTGAGTGAAGTCAAAACGAAGGAATTCTACTTCATTAAGTGAACCTGCTTGAGTTGCATGGTGGCCAAGGATATTATGAAGAGCCGCATGGAGCAAGTGAGTGGCTGTGTGGTTCTTCATGACACGATGACGACGATTGCTATCGATGGCCAAAGTGTATTCTTGGTTCAGAGCAAGAGGAGCAAGAACTTCAACGGTGTGCAATGCTTGTCCGTTTGGTGCTTTTTGAACGTCTGTTACAGTCGCTACGACATTTCCTGCAGCATCCAAGATTTGACCATGGTCCGCAACTTGTCCACCCATTTCAGCGTAGAATGGTGTCTCTGCAAAGATAAGTGACGCAGTTCCTTCAGCTACAGCTTCTACTTCAGCATTGTCCGCTACGATAGCAACCAACTTAGAAGACAATTGACTAGCATTGTAGTTGAAGACACTTTCTACAGTGATGTTTTGAAGGGTTTCATTTTGCATACCCATAGATCCACCTTTGACAGCAGATGCACGCGCACGTTCTTGTTGTTCCTTCATGGCTGCTTCGAAACCTTCACGGTCTACAGTCATCCCTGCTTCTTCAGCAATTTCTTCTGTCAATTCTACTGGGAATCCGTATGTATCATAGAGTTTAAAGACATCTTGACCAGCAATGACAGATTGTCCTTTTTCTTTCAAGTCTGCTACGATGCCTTGAGCAAAGTGTTGACCTGAGTGAAGAGTACGAGCAAATGACTCTTCTTCGCTCTTAACGATTTTTTCGATAAAGTCACGTTTTTCAAGCACTTCTGGGTAGTAGCTTTCCATGATTTTTCCAACAGTTGGAACGAGTTTGTAAAGGAAAGGCTCATTGATACCCAATTTTTGACCATGCATAGAGGCACGACGGAGGAGACGACGAAGGACATAACCACGACCTTCATTTCCAGGAAGCGCACCATCACCGATAGCGAATGAAAGAGAACGGATGTGGTCTGCAATAACCTTGAAGCTCATGTTGTCGCCATCTTGGTCGTAAACCTTACCAGATAATTTCTCAACTTCACGGATGATTGGCATGAAGAGGTCTGTTTCAAAGTTGGTCTTAGCACCTTGGATCACTGCTACCAAACGCTCCAAACCAGCGCCCGTATCAATGTTCTTGTGAGGCAATTCTTTGTATTCGCTACGTGGGACTGCTGGGTCTGCGTTAAATTGTGACAAGACAATGTTCCAGATTTCGATGTAACGATCGTTTTCGATATCTTCTGCAAGAAGGCGAATACCGATGTTTTCTGGGTCAAAAGCTTCTCCACGGTCGAAGAAGATTTCTGTATCAGGTCCAGAAGGTCCAGCACCGATTTCCCAGAAGTTATCCTCGATTGGAATCAAGTGACTTGGGTCCACTCCCACTTCAATCCAGCGGTTGTAAGAATCTGTATCAGCTGGATAGTAAGTCATGTATAGTTTTTCAGCTGGGAAGTCAAACCACTCAGGACTTGTCAAAAGCTCATATGCCCATGTAATAGCTTCGTCACGGAAGTAATCCCCGATTGAGAAGTTCCCCAACATTTCAAACATAGTATGGTGACGAGCAGTCTTCCCTACGTTTTCGATATCGTTGGTACGGATGGCTTTTTGAGCATTGGTAATACGTGGATTTTCAGGAATAATGGTTCCATCAAAGTATTTTTTAAGAGTGGCAACCCCTGAGTTGATCCACAAAAGTGTTGGGTCGTTTACTGGAACCAAGCTAACGGATGGTTCTACTGAGTGGCCTTTTGTAGCCCAGAAATCAAGCCACATTTGGCGAACTTGTGCACTAGATAATTGTTTCATAAATGTCTCCTTTTTTAATCTGATTGGCTTTCTAGCATCTCTACATAGTCGATAGCGACACAGAGGGAAATGACTAGGTCTGCATAAGAGTCTTCATAGACGGTTACAGTATAAGTTGAGGTTAAATGAAAAAGTTCCTTGGTAATCTCAGCAATCACTTGGTCACGGTCGTCTAGCAATTTAAAATTCAAATCCCAGACATTTCCTTCGATGCGAAGGCCGAGATTGTCAAACTCATACTTATCCTTCCAGAAAGTCAACTTCTTCCGAATATAAAAATGATCGCCGTTACTCAGTTGAATTTCAAAACGAGGTAGAAAAGTTAAGACTTCCTTACTAATCTCACTGACCTGTTCACCAGCAACATCATAGATGGTAAAGGTTTTAGGAATCTTAAAAAATGAACCTTCAACCTGATAAGCGACATTGCCCAACTCATCCTTGATATCAAAGCGTTCACCACCTAGGCGAAATTTTTGTTTAACAAGAAATGTTCTCATAAACACCTCCAAAAATAAAAGACAAATCCATATCACGAAGGGCGAAAAACCGCGGTACCACCTTCATTCAATGAACTTGTCATTCTTTCGTTCTTATGCAATTGTTGGATTGAGTAGCATGATTTTCTATCTTAGATGGCTCGCAGCACCGCCAATTCTCTGAACTAAGATGTAGAGAAAATCAATTCTCAACTTTCTTATTATATCGTTTTTTTAAGTCTGCGTCAACTGGAAATAATCCTCATTTAAATAACCAACTCCCTATATCTCTGATTACTTTTTCAGGATATATTTTTTCTTACTGCCATTTTTCTTTTTATCCCAACTTTTATTCCAAAGTTTTGAATTGTTAAAGATAGCTTCGGAAATATTTACAAATATAAAGAACCCTATCACCAAATGTATGGAATCAGTTGTTAGGTATTGTCGATCCAAACCATCCTTTAGATAAAATAGTATATATGTTTGCTGAACAGTCAAAAAGCTGGCCAAAAAAATTTTTTGAAAAAAGTAGATATTTTCATTATTTTTACCGCTTTCTATTATTATAAACTTAGAATACTACTAGGCTATAAAATAAGCAAATAGGATAGTAAAAATACACAGCTATACAACTATTCAAAAAACGAACCAGTTGTTACTGATTCGTTTTCTTTCAAATACTCCTACTTTCGATACATCTTAAATTGTAGGAAGAGGTCGCTGTAGATTCCTGTCCATTTATGGTCAAATTTCTCATAGACCTCTAGGTGTTTCATAGTGTCTGCGTCTGGATAGAAAGACTTATCCTCTTTTGTCTCCTCAGGGAGCATTTCCTTAGCAGCATTATTTGGTGTTGAATAACCGACATACTCTGCGTTCTTAAGAGCATTGTCAGGTTTCAACATAAAGTTAATAAAGGCATAGGCAGCATCCTGGTTCTTGACAGTCTTAGGAATAACCATATTGTCAAACCAGAGATTACTTGCCTCTGTCGGTACGACATAGCGAAGATTTTCATTTTTCTCCAACATCTGGCTGGCTTCTCCTGAGAAGGTCACACCGATGGCAGCATTATTCTGAATCATATAACCCTTCATCTCATCGGCAACGATGGCCTTGATGTTAGGCGTTAGCTTATAGAGCTTATCTACTGTTTCCTCCAACTGCTGTGGATCTTTAGAGTTAAGGCTATAGCCTAATGAGTTAAGACCTAGCCCAAGTACCTCACGCGCTCCATCAAAGAGCATGATGGAGTTTTTATACTCTGGCTTCCAGAGGTCATCCCAATGTTCAGGTGCTTCTTCTACCATGGTTTCATTGTAGACAATTCCCAAAGTTCCCCAGAAGTATGGAATAGAGTACTCATTGTTTGGGTCAAAGGACTGGTTGAGAAATTCAGAACCGATATTCTCAATGCCCTCAATCTTGCTATAATCTAGCGGAACCAAGAGATCTTCGTCCTTCATCTTGTTAATCATGTACTCACTTGGGATGGCAATATCATAGGTTGTCCCACCCTGCTTGATTTTCGTGTACATGGCTTCGTTAGAGTCAAAGGTTTCGTATTGGACTTGAATCCCTGTTTCCTCTGTAAATTGTTCAATCAAGTCTGGATCGATATAATCTCCCCAGTTATAGATGACCAATTTTTGACTATCACGACTATTGATTTTACTGTCCAAATGGTAGGAAATTCCCCACAAGACTAGGATAATCGCTAAAATTCCTGCTAAAAATGAATAGAGTCGTTTCATGCTTGATCCTCCTTATCACGTGAAATGAAGTAATATCCAACAACCAGGATAATACTAAAGAGGAAGACCAAGGCTGAAAGAGCATTGATTTCTAAAGAAATCCCCTTACGAGCCCGAGAGTATATCTCGACTGAGAGGGTTGAAAAACCATTTCCCGTTACAAAGAAGGTCACAGCAAAGTCATCTAAGGAATAGGTGAAAGCCATAAAGTAACCTGCGATGATAGACGGCGTTAAATAAGGAAGCATAATTTCCTTAAACATTTGGAACTGACTAGCCCCAAGGTCATAGGCTGCATGAATCATATCTCCATTCATCTCTTTCAATCGTGGCAAAACCATAAGCACTACGATTGGAATCGAGAAGGCCACGTGACTGGACAAAACTGTCAGAAAACCAAGCGAAAACTTGAGTTGGGTAAAGAGGATCAAGAAGCTGGCACCAATCATAACATCTGGTGCAACCATCAAAATATTATTGAGAGATAGAAAGGCTTCTTGGTATTTTTTTCGTGATTGGTAGATGTAGATAGCACCGAAAGTCCCAATAACAGTCGCAATCAAGGCTGATAGGAAGGCTAGTAAAAAGGTCTGAACCAAGATGAGCATGAGTCTTCCATCTCCAAACATGGTTTCAAAGTGAGACAAACTAAAGCCTGTAAAGCTATTCATGTCATCCCCGGCATTGAAGGCATATCCGATTAGGTAAAAGATTGGCAAATAAAGGACGATAAAGACAAAGGCTAGGTAAAGATTTGATAATTTTTTCATCGTTCTCTCCTTTCCTTAGTCACCCACATAGTGATAAACATAGTCAGGATAAGAACAACACCGATAGTTGAACCCATACCGTAGTTGTCATTTGTCAGGAAGTTCTGCTCAATGGCTGTCCCCAAAGTAATCACTCGATTACCCCCAATCAAACGGGTCAACATGAAGAGACTCAAACTTGGGATAAAGACAGATTGAACGCCACTTCGAACCCCATTCATTGAAAGAGGGAAGATGACATGACGGAAGGTTTCCCACTTGGTTGCCCCCAAGTCATAACTGGCATTGATGAGATTGTTATCCATATCATCCAAAACATTGAAGATTGGCAAAATCATAAATGGAAGCTCGATATAGCTTGCGACAAAGATAAATGAGAAATCTGTAAATAGCAACTGCTGTGAACCGAGTCCGATAAATTCTAGGAATTGGTTGATAGAGCCATTTTGACCAAAAATCCCGATAAAGGCATAGGCCTTAAGGAGAAGGTTGATCCAGGTTGGCAAGATGATTAGCATGAGCCAGAGTTGACGGTGTTTAAGACGAGTCAAAAAGAGGGCTGTTGGATAGCTAATCAAGAGTGTCACTAGAGTCACAAGCCCTGCATAGAGGACAGAGTTGAGACTCATTTTAAGATAGGTCAAGTTTTGTGACGCAAAATAGGATTTATAGTTTTCTAAACTGAACTGGCCTTCGATGTTGAAAAAGGATTGACCAAAAATCAAGACCAAGGGTGCCAAAACAAAGAGGGCAATCCAAAGCATGTAGGGCACTACAAAGAGTTTAGAGGTTGTTTTCTTCATCTCTTTCCTCCTCGATAGCGTTGATCAAACCTGCTTCTTGCTCTTCGATTTCTACGTATTCTTCGATACGAGCATCGAACTCTTCTTCTGTTTCATTAAGACGCATGATGTGGATATCTTCTGGTTCAAAGTCGAGTCCGATTTCCTCACCAACGATGGCCTTACGAGTTGAGTGAATCATCCATTCGTTCCCAAGTTCATCATAAGCAATAATCTCATAGTGAACCCCACGGAAGAGCTGAGTATCGACCTTAACTTGGAGCTTGCCTTCTTCTGGAAGGGTGATTTGTAAATCCTCAGGACGAATCACGACTTCGACTGGTTCATTTGGCTTCATCCCACCATCGACCGCTTCAAATCGTTTGCCATTGAACTCGACCAAGTAGTCCTCAATCATAGTTCCAGGCAAGATATTTGATTCACCGATGAAGGTTGCAACAAAGTGGTTGATGGGCTCGTCATAGATATCAACTGGTGTTCCTGACTGAACAATTTCACCGTCATTCATAACGAAGATCCAGTCACTCATGGCCAGGGCTTCTTCCTGATCATGGGTAACAAAGACAAAGGTGATGCCCAAGCGTTGTTGCAGTTCACGTAGTTCGTACTGCATGTCTGTCCGCAACTTCAAGTCAAGTGCTGACAAAGGCTCATCCAAGAGCACCACACGAGGCTGATTAATGATAGCACGCGCAATAGCTACACGCTGACGTTGTCCTCCAGATAGTTTACGGATCGAACGTTTTTCAAATCCTTCTAGCTGAACCATCTTGAGAACTTCTAATACGCGTTTTTCGATTTCTTTTTTATCGACCTTACGCAATCGCAATGGAAAAGCAACATTTTCAAACACATTCATATGTGGGAACAAGGCATAAGACTGGAAGACCGTATGAACATCACGTTTATTGGTCGGGATGTCATTGATACGGACACCGTCTAGCATGATATCACCAGTTGTTGCATCCAGCAAACCTGCAATGATATTGAGGATGGTTGATTTCCCAGATCCTGAGGCACCGAGAAGTGTATAGAACTTCCCTTCTTCCAACTCAAAATTAATATCTTTGAGAACCTTGGTGTTGCTATCTTCAAAAACTTTAGAAACGTTTCTGAATTCGATAATTGGTTTTTTCAATTGGCATAAATTCCTTCTTTTTCATAGATTAACAGATCAGGGCTCTGTCAGGCCGCCACTACCTCTTGCAAGGAGTTAGGCCTCCTGCATGCATCTTCGCTACCGATAGGCTTTCACCCCCTCTACATTCTAGTTAGTAGCAGCTAAGCTATTTCTACTATTTACTCATGTTCACCCAAGATACGAACTTCTCGCTCAAGAGTAACACCTGAGTGCTCTTTAACCTTCTCAATGACAGACTCGATCAATTCCTCATAGTCCTTAGCAGTTCCATCAGCAATATTGACCATAAAGCCTGCATGCTTTTCAGAAACTTCAACCCCACCGATACGATAACCTTTCAAGCCTGCTTCTGCAATCAATTGACCTGCAAAATGATCCACTGGACGTTTAAAAACTGATCCACATGAAGGATACTCTAAAGGTTGCTTGAGTTCACGAAGATGAGTCAAGCGGTCCATCTCCTGTTTGATGACTTGGTGATTACCTGGAGCTAGGGCGAACTTAGCAGAAAGGACTACTGCCCCTGATGCTTGAATAGCTGAATGACGGTAACCAAAGTTCAAGTCTTTAGCAGACAAGGTTTCGATTTCACCCTCCTTAGTCAAGATTTGACAAGACTGGAGAACATGAGCAATCTCACCACCATAAGCACCAGCATTCATAAAGACAGCACCACCGACGCTTCCTGGAATACCACAAGCAAATTCAAAACCAGTCAAACTATGACGAAGGGCAATGCGAGTAGTCTCAATCAAGTTAGCTCCAGCTTCAGCCTCAATAGTGTAACCATCAACCGAAACATTATTGAGCTTGTCACACATGATTACAAAACCACGGACTCCACCCTCACGGACGATAATGTTACTTGCATTTCCAAGAACCATCCAAGGAATGTTTTCCTGATTGGCAAACTTGACCACACGAGCCATCTCGTAGCGATTACGAGGAAATACTAAATAATCTGCCTTTCCTCCAACCTTTGTATAAGTATAGGATTTTAATGGTTCGTCGAAACGAATATCGATTCCTTCTAGGGTTTCTTTTAATTTATCTGATACAGTCATTTTTCTAATCCTTTTATGAAATTCATTCCATTATACCATTTTTAGCGATTTTTTTCGATGATTATGTCACCTTTTACCAGAGACAATACAAAAAGAGGCTAGGCCTCCTTGATATTACTGCTTCTTGTAAAAGATTGATTTTGTTAGGAAAACGAAAGCCAAAACTTCTACTGCTAAGATTCCCTCTACCACCAGAGGATTTGAGATCCAGCCAACTTGAGAAAGGCTCGGTGCCAGATCAAATAAAGCATGCAGACCGTAAGCTGCTACTAGATAAATCCATTTTTTTTGGCGAACAGCTTGGAAAACCCAGAAGGTCAATCCAACTTGAAGAATCAAGGCAAGAATTCTTTCGACTCCCAAAAGATAAATCTGCCAAGCTGCTAGATTATGAATGGTTGCAAGTGTACTCTCAGGTAAGAGTTGCATGATAGCTGGATTTTGCGATTCAACTGCTGAAAATAGGATAAAGAGATTGAGTAAACCAGCAATTCCGATATAAATCATTTCTAGCCCACCATGACCAAGACCATAGGCGAGGGCATCTGAATCTTCCATCTCTCTTTTTTTGTTCAACCATTTGAAAAAGATTAGTCGGGCTGTTTCTTCGAATAAGGCAGCCATAGAGATTCCATAAATCACATAGAGAAGGGGATTCTCTGTCATGAGAGTAATAGTTCCATCTCTCTGAGGTCTAAGAACCAGCAAATGAACGATTTTTTCTAAAACCTGTGATGAGGCAAAAAAGGCAACTGCCCCAAGTCCCAAAACTGCAAAATTAATCTTGTATTTCTTTCTTGCGTACCAAACTGCTGCAATGAGGACGGCAAACAAGGCCAGCATCGTTATTATTATATGAATTTTCATATTTGACTCCTTTTATTCTGCCTGTTCGATATCTTTTTTCATCTCGTCAACGTTAAACTTAGCAAATAGATATTGACGATCCTGAACAGGAAAACGTTGATCCAACTGGTCAACAGCTCCTAGTTCAACAATCCCTTCCCTGATGACAAAGTCCATAACGTGACCACCAAAGGTGAGGTCATCTGAGATGAAGTGTAAATGATAGCCTGCGACGCTGACACCATGGAAAATCTCTGGGGTCCAAAAGCCGACGATGGTTCCTGAAACATTTTCGCGACTATACTCTGGCTGATGCGTTGCTACTTCTGCAAACTTAGTTTCAGAGGTTGACTTAGGAATCATGCGCACATGCATGTTCTTGAAATCACCATGAATCTTGATAGAACGAAAGAGGTTTTCACCATCATAGTAAGACTCAATTCTCTTTTCTAACTCCTGATCGGTCATTTCAAAACGCTGGCGAAATATAACTTCTGCCTGATGGGGGACAACTGCTGCATAGGGAATAAGCGCATCTGGTGAAACTTCAACAATCTCTGGGTTTTCACCTGATCCCTTAGCCTGATACGCTTTCCCATCTAAGACAATCAATTCTCCATCGATAGAATCCAGCGTCCCTAAACCTAAATCACCATGTTGGAGCAATTCACCAACGGTTAGACTTCCTCCATAGAGTCCCGCCATCAGCGCTCCTAAAGTATTGTATTGAAATAATTTTACTGGTTCTTGCACCTTAATAATCTCACTCTTTCCAGAATTTTTCACTTAATAAGTATATCATATTTCTTTCAAAATTTGAATGTCAGAGGCCCTTTTAAGATTGCCAAACGTTTAAAAAAAGGGTACAATGTAACAAAATCAAGAGAGGTCTGGTATGCAAAAAAAAAGTAAGTATGAACAGGTTGTTGCCTATCTAAAAGAAGGGATTGAATCTGGAACTTTTCCTACAGGAAGTCGCCTGCCCTCCATTCGGAACATTAGCCAAGACTTCCACTGCAGCAAAGACACTGTCCAAAGAGCTCTCTTAGAACTTCGATATGAGAAATACATCTATTCTAAACCACAAAGTGGCTATTATGTCTTAGAGCAACAAAGTAGTCATGATGATCTAGAAATTTTAGTCAATGATGAGCACTTAGGTGCCTATGATGACTTTCGTTTTTGTGTAAACGAAAGCTTGATTGGTCGAGAAAATTATCTCTACAACTACTATGAACACCAAGAGGGTTTAGAAGAATTACGAAAGTCTGTTCAGAAACTACTTTTTGAGCAAGCTATCTACAGCAAACCAGACCAGTTAGTCATGACAACTGGAACCCAGCAGGCTCTCTTTATCCTTTCTCAGATAGACTTTCCGAGTCGTACGCAGGAAATTCTGGTTGAGCAACCTACCTATCATCGAATGAACCAACTCCTGCTGGCTCAGGGGCTTCCTTATCAAACTATTGAACGACGGATTGATGGCATTGACCTAAACGAACTAGAACAACATTTTAAAACAGGTAAGATTAAGTTTTTCTATACCATTCCACGTTTTCACTATCCTCTAGGACATTCCTATACGGACCAAGAAAAACGAGCCATTCTAGATTTGGCTGCCAAGTATCAGATTTACATCGTAGAAGATGACTATCTGGGGGATCTCGATCCAAAAATGGGGCAGACCTTTCATTATTTAGACCAACATGATTTGGTCATCTATATCAAATCCTTTTCTACCAGTCTTTTCCCTGCTCTTCGGATTACTGCCCTCATACTTCCAAATGCCATCAAAGAAGCCTTTGTGACCTATAAAAACATTCTCGACTACGATAACAACCTTATCATGCAAAAGGCTCTATCCCTCTACATTGATAGTCAATTATTCGAAAAAAATAGACTAGCTAGACTAGTCCTCCAAGAAAAGAAGCAAGCTCAGATTCAAAAACTTTTAAAAAGTAATCCTATCAATCTCCCAACCTATCCACTCCACGATGGACTCTTACTTGATTTGAGACAGTATCCTAAAATTGCAAGTCTCAAACACAGTTCTCTAGGTCTTGACTTTTTCGAGACCTCCTACTTGTCTACTTGTCCCTATCACTTTGCCAAAGTGCCTCTTGAAAAGATAGAAACCACACTAGATTACTTAAAAACAGAGCTGGACTAAGATCCAACTCTGTTTTCTTATTGTTCTACTTCTGTTAGCTTAGCAGCTTTTTCAAGATAAGATTGATAAGTTCCCTCATCCTTGAGTTTTTGAATAACCTTATCAACCACTTCCTTCAAGTCAGTTTTCCCTTTTTTGATAGCTACAGCATTAGCTTCACCTTCTGTCATAGTCAAGCTGACTGTTGCCACAGCCAAATCAGAGTTCTTACCAGCATAGCTTAAAGCGACAGGTTCATCCATGTGAACTGCATCAACTTTAGCTGATTGAAGTTCATTAACTGCTTCTCCCATGTTGGTCAATGAAGTCAACTGTGCTTTTGGAAGTTGCTCTTTAACCATTGATTCAGGTACAGTTCCTTTTTGAGCTGCAATATTTGCACTTGCTAGAGAAGCTAAATCTTTGTATTTTTCAATATCAGTTTTTCTGATTAGGAAGCTAATCTTGTTTTCATAGTAAGGAATTGAGAAATTAAAGACTTCTTTTCTTTCTTCAGTTGCACTGATTCCCGCAATGGCCAAATCTGCTTTTCCTGTTTGAAGACTGGTCAGGACATTATCAAAACTCATACTTGAAATTTCTAATTTTACTCCAAGTTCATCAGCGATTGCTTGTGCCATATCAATATCAGCACCGACAACTTGATTTTTCCCATCTACAAGTGCTTGAAACTCAAATGGCGCATAGTCAGGACTAGTTGCGACAACTAATTTTCCTTTTTGCTTGATGGCCTCCACTGCTGACTGTGAGCTTGAGTCAGATGACTGACAGGCTACTAAAAAGAAACTTGCCAAAAAACTAAAGATTACTAAAAACCACTTCTTATTCATAAATAAACAACCTCTCTCATGTTTTTGTATAATTATAACTTATTTGAAAATACTTGTCAAGATTTTCTTGCATTTTCATAAAATATAATTATAAAAAATTGAAATTCAGTGCTTAGTTTATCTATCTATTGGGAACTTATTTTCAAAAAAATCATTTATCATATCTTGATGTTGCTGGTTTACAATTGTGATATTTTGTATGTCCCTACGATCAAAGAAACCTAATTCTAAAGTTTCTTCATTTGCAAAAAAATTTGTAGAGATAGAAGTTTCAGATGCAACTAAATACAAAATTGTAAGAACTTGAGCCTCATCACCATTTGGATAACTATCTGAATATTTTGTATAAACATTTAATAGTCTTTTCACTGCCACTTTAAGTCCAGTTTCTTCATAAAACTCTCGAACTAACGCTTCAACAACCGATTCGCCTAATTCAATAGCACCACCTGGCAAGCCCCAAGTTCCCTTATCTGCTCGTTTTTGTAATAATATTTTTCCTGATTGACTTAAAATTCCACAAGTAAAATTTAAAATAATTTTATCTTTTCCAACTTTTTTTCTTATACTCTGTATATAGTTCATTATTCACCTCTGACAACGTAATACTCTTCGAAAACCTCTTCAAACCACGTCAGCTTCCATCTGCAACCTCAAAATAGTATTTTGAGCTGACTTCGTCAGTTCTATCCACAACCTCAAAACGGTGTTTTGAGCAACCAGCGGCTCGTTTCCTAGTTTGCTCTTTGATTTTCATTGAATATAAATCATCTATACAATGAAAGCTTACTCTAGTAAAAAGTAAGCTTTCACAATAATTTTATCATTTGAATACTTTATAATTCTACAATCTTACCTGTTTCAAAGTACACTACCCATTCACAGATATTTTTTGCATAGTCACCGATGCGCTCTAAGTATGAAATGACTTGGAAATAATCACGACCTGTGACGATAGCATCTGGATTCTTTCTGATTTCTTCAGTTGCCAGATCACGAATATTTTCAAAGTAATGGTTGATTTTCTCATCCATGGTTGCAACTTCATAGGCCTTCTCAACAGAAGCGTTGAGGTAGAGGTCAAGAGTCGTTTCAACAAAATTCTTGACATCGCGCCCCATCTTCTTAATTTCTTCTTCGACGGCGGGGATGCGTTGCTCACCCTTCATACGAATGGTTGCCTCAGCGATTGATACGGCGTGGTCTCCCATCCGTTCCAAGTCCGAAACAGCTTTTAGGACTGTTAAGACAGTGCGTAAGTCTTGTGAAACTGGTTGCTGAAGGGCAATGATTTCAAATGATTTCTTTTCAAGTTTCAATTCGTATTCATTGACTTCTGCGTCTTGCTCGATGACTTCTTTAGCCAAGTCACGGTCATGGGTGACAAAAGCACGTACAGTACGGTTGATTTGGGAAAGAACTTCTTGTCCCATGGCGTAGAATTGGTTATGCAATTTCTCTAAATCTTCTTCAAATTGAGATCGTAACATCTTTTTCTCCTTATCCAAATTTACCTGAAATGTAATCTTCTGTTTCCTTATGTTGTGGATAGAGGAACATTTCCTTGGTATCGTTAAATTCAATCAAATCTCCATTGAGGAAAAAGCCTGTTTTATCAGAGATTCGAGATGCTTGCTGCATGGAACGAGTAACCAATAGCATGGTGTACTTGTCCTTGAGACTATATAGGGTTTCTTCGATTTTCCCAGCCGAGATAGGATCTAAGGCTGAGGTCGGCTCATCCAAAAGAATAATCTTTGGACTGGTTGCCAAAACACGGGCTACACAAACACGTTGTTGTTGCCCACCTGATAGACCAATTGCTGAATCATGCAAGCGATCCTTGACCTCATCCCAGATTGAAGCACGCTGTAAAGCTTTCTCCACAGCTTCATCCAAGACTTGCTTGTCTTTCTCTCCATTAATTCTTAGTCCATAAACAACATTTTCGTAGATAGACATTGGGAATGGATTGGGTTGTTGGAAAACCATTCCGATTTCCTTCCGTAATTCAACCGTATCGGTACGCGGACTATAGATATTGTGCCCATTATAAACCACTGAACCAGTTGTCGTCACTTCAGGATTAAGATCACCCATTCGGTTAATAGCCTTTAGAAGTGTTGATTTCCCAGATCCAGAGGGACCGATAAGGGCAGTAATTTCCTTAGGTTGGAAAGATAAGGAAACACTATTCAAGGCCTTCTTTTTGTTGTAATAAACAGACAGGTCTGAAACCTGCAAAATCGGTTCTGTCATACTGTTTCCTTTCTAACCAAAGTGACCAGTTACATAGTCATTGGTAGACTGTAGCTTAGCATTTTGGAAAATATTTGACGTTTTATCGTACTCAATTAAATCACCTAAGTAGAAAAATCCAGTGTAGTCACTTGCACGCGCAGCCTGTTGCATACTGTGGGTCACAATAATAATGGTAAAGTCCTTCTTCAACTCAAGCATAGTTTCCTCTAACTGAGCTGTCGCAATCGGATCCAAGGCTGATGCCGGCTCATCCATTAAGAGGATGTCTGGTTTTACAGAAATAGCACGCGCGATACAGAGACGTTGCTGCTGACCACCTGAAAGCATCAAGGCTGACTTGTGAAGGTCATCTTTGACCTGATCCCAGAGGGCAGCCTGGCGAAGTGAGGTTTCTACAATTTCATCAAGGACCTTCTTATCCTTAACTCCTGCACGTTCATGTGCAAAGGTGATGTTTCGGTAGATTGATTTAGCAAATGGATTTGGACGTTGGAAAACCATTCCGATATGTTTACGCATTTCATAAACATTGATCTCAGGACGGTTAACGTCAATTCCTTGATAGAGAATTTGTCCAGTAACCTTAGCAATATCAATGGTATCATTCATACGATTGAGACTGCGTAGGTAGGTTGATTTTCCAGAACCTGACGGGCCAATCAAGGCAGTAATTTTATTTTTTTCGAATTGCATATCCACGCCCTTGATGGATTCATTCTTACCGTAGTAAACATGTAAATCCTTCGTAGAGAGGGCCACTTTTTCCTCTGGAAAAGTAATGATATGCCTTTCATCCCAATTATATTTTGACATGGCTTCTCCTTTAGGCAGCAGTTAATTTCTTATGTAGATAGCTTCCAAGTTTACGTGCTCCAAAGTTAAAGATCAAGATAAAGATGAGGAGCACCGCTGCAGAACCTGCCGAAACCAGAGTTCCATCAGGAATAGTTCCTTCACTATTGACTTTCCAGATATGGACAGCCAAGGTTTCTGCTTGACGGAAGATTGAAATTGGACTAGATACACTTAGAACGTTCCAGTTAGACCAGTCAAGTGCTGGTGCAGATTGACCTGCTGTGTAGATAAGGGCTGCAGCTTCACCAAAGATACGACCTGATGCAAGCACGATCCCCGTTACAATACCAGGAAGGGCTTCAGGAATCACGACATGAAGGACTGTTTCCCAACGAGAAAGTCCCAGCGCCAAACCAGCTTCACGTTGCGTATGGTGAACGTGCTTCAAACTATCCTCAACATTACGAGTCATCTGTGGAAGATTAAAGACTGTTAAAGCCAAGGCACCAGAAATAATGGAAAATCCGTACTCGAACTGGACTACAAAGATGAGGTAACCAAAGAGACCTACAACAACAGATGGTAGCGAAGACAAGATTTCAATACAAGTTCTGACAAAATTGGTCACACGACCTTTTTTAGCATACTCTGCTAGGAAAATTCCAGCCCCCATTGATAGAGGTACTGAGATAAATAAGGTAATCACCAAAAGGAAAAAGGAATTATAAAGCTGGATTCCAATACCACCACCTGCTTGATATGAGGATGATTTTCCTGTCAAGAAAGACCAAGAAACATGAGGTAAGCCTCGAACCAAGATATAAAGAATCAAGGAAGCTAGAATGGTCACAATGATTCCTGCGATGGTGTAGAGGACAGCTGTTGCAAGTTTATCTAATTTCTTAGCGTGCATAGTTTTTCTTTCCTCTTTCTTTCGTAATCAATTTAATCACACTGTTAAAGGCCAAGCTCATCAAAAGCAATACTAAGGCTAGTGACCAAAGAACATTATTATCAACAGTTCCCATAACAGTATTACCGATTCCCATGGTCAAAACAGAAGTCAGAGTCGCTGCTGGTGTCGTCAATGAAGTTGGAACAACTGCTGAGTTACCAACAACCATCTGAATAGCCAGGGCTTCACCAAAGGCACGCGCCATTCCGAAGACTACTGCCGTAAAAATACCTGAACGAGCAGCCTTCAAAGTAACACGCCAGATGGTTTGCCAACGAGTTGCTCCCATAGCTAAACTAGCTTCACGGTAGTGACGAGGAACCGCACGTAGGCTATCTGTTGTCATGAAGGTTACAGTCGGCAAGATCATAACAAAGAGAACAAAAATTCCTGATAAAATACCGAAACCTGTTCCACCAAAGACAGTACGTACAAATGGTACCACGACCTGCAAACCTATAAATCCATAAACTACTGAAGGAATCCCAACTAAGAGTTCAATAGCAGGTTGCAAAATCTTAGCTCCTTTTGGAGACACCTCTGTCATAAAGACTGCTGCACCAATGGCAAATGGTGTTGCAATAAGAGCTGACAGGATGGTAACAATAAAGGAACCTAAAATCATCGGAAGAGCACCAAATTGTTTCCCTGACGGATTCCAAGTTGCACCAAAAAGAAAATCAAAGATATTCACACCATTGACAAAGAAGGTCGATAAGCCTTTCTGAGCCACGAAAATTAAAATCATAGCAACAATGATGACAATCAAAGAAAGGCAAGCAAATGTTAGCCCTTTTCCTAATTTCTCAAGACGAGAGTTTTTTGAAGGAGAGAGCAATTTTTTAGATAATTCTTCTTGATTCATTACTGGCTCCCTTCTAGCGCTGTCACAGTACCTGCAGCATCTTTTTCAACCTTCATTTCCTTAACTGAAATATAACCCATTCCTTTAACGATTCCATTCTGAGCTTCGTCTGAAAGGACAAAGTTTAGGAATTCGGCAACCAATTCATTTGGCTCACCAAGTGTATACATATGTTCATAAGACCACAAAGGCCAATTGTTAGTTGTAACGTTTTCAGAGATTGGCTCATAACCATTGAGTTTGATAGTCGCTACTGAGTCATCAACATAGGCGAAGGCTAGGTAAGAAATAGCTCCAGGGGTTTGAGAAACAATGGACTTCACCATACCGTTTGAATCTTGTTCCTGACTTTGTACTGCTGATTTTCCATCCATAATCACACTGTCAAAGGTAGCACGAGAACCTGAGCTAGCAGCTCGGTTGATAATAGAGATAGCTAAATCTTTACCACCAACTTCTTTCCAGTTGGTAATTTCACCTGTAAAAATTTTTCGAAGTTGTTCTGTCGTAAGATTATCAACATCTACTTCTTTGTTGATGATAACAGCTATCCCCGCAACAGCTACCTTGTGGTCAACTAAGGCAGATGCATCGATTCCGTCTTTTTCCTCGGCAAATACATCCGAGTTACCGACGTCTACCGCTCCAGACTGGACTTGAGACAGACCTGTACCAGATCCACCACCTTGAACATTGACTGTTTTACCAACGTGTGCGTACGCAAATTCATCTGCTGCCGCCTCGACTAAAGGTTGAAGGGCAGTTGATCCAACAGCAGTCATTGACTCCCCACGATCAATCCAACTAGCACATCCTGCTAGTGAACCAACAAGCAAAAGAGTCGCAAGAGATTTTGTGAGCTTTTTGAATGTATTCACTATTTGTCTCCTTGAAAATAATGGTGTATAGCTTGGAAATTTTTGCCTTATTTTTCATCTATTTTGCAAAAAGTTCTTAGTTCCACTATAACATAGAATACTAGCTTTGACTAGTTTTTTACTTTAAAGCGTAAGCCCTTAGGGAAATAATTCTTCAAGGTATTTCCGGTTACTTTTGCAAAACCTAGACCATTTCCACCAACCAAAACTTGGTACCAACCATTTGGAAGAGTTTCAGCTAATTGGACCGTTTCTCCAGCAACATATTTTACAAAATCTTCTTGACTAATTTCAAGACTTTGTTTGACTTGACTGGGCTTCATTGATATACCAAGAGCAAAACTGGGTTCAAAACGTTTTTTCTTAAAAGTTCCAAGATGAAGACCATTACGAGCTATCTTGAGTTTTCCTATATCGGGTAGGACTTCTGGCAAGAGATAAAGCTGGTCTCCAAAAACTTGTAGGACACCGGTCAGTTTTTCATTAAGATGTTTTTTCTCAAAATCCTGCCATAAGGAAATCTGTTCGCGAGATAGGTTGGATTTAGAAGGTTTGAACTTCCCAGCCTTGTTTTGACCTTTAAACTGAAGATGGGCCACGAACTGACCTTCTCCCTTAAAGTGATGAGGGTACATTCTAGCTGTTTCTGGTAAATCAATTCCAGGTACCATTCCATTGATGTGTTGGATTGGAATCAATTCAAAATTATAGCTATCCAGTAACCATTGGACGATTTCTTCATTTTCTTCTGGAGCCCAGGTACAGGTAGAATAGACCAAACGGCCACCATCAGCCAACATGGTAACCGCATCCTCTAGAATTTCACGCTGCAAGTCAGCACATTGGCTTGGATATTCTACACTCCAATAATCCATAGCGTCAGGTTGTTTACGAAACATCCCTTCTCCTGAGCAAGGTGCATCTAAAACGATCAGGTCAAAATAGCCTTTAAAGGCCTTGGCTAAACGGTCTGCAGATTCATTGGTTACAACAACATTAGTTGCACCAAAGCGTTCCATATTTTCAACTAAGATTTTTGCTCGTTTGTTTGAAATTTCGTTAGAAACTAAAATACCCTCACCTGCTAGATAAGCAGCCAGTTGAGTTGATTTACCGCCCGGTGCTGCTGCTAGGTCCAAGACCTTCATCCCAGGACTAGGCTGGGCTACCTGAGCCACCATTTGAGCAGCTGGCTCTTGAGAATAAACCAAGCCTGTCACATGCTCAGGTGATTTCCCTGAAACCTTTCCATAGTAACCCCAAGGTGTATTTGGAATTGCATTCGAAAAAGAACCTTGGCTTTCCTTTAGGGGATTGATACGAAAAGCAGAAATGGCTTCCTCATCAAAAGAGGCAAGAAAAGATCTTGCCTCATCTCCTAATATTGTTTCATATTTTTTTACAAATCCTTCTGGAAAATTCATCTAAGATAGTTTCCTTTCATAGATATAGGATTGAATCTCTGCCAACTTTTCTCTTGGTGCCATCATGATAGGTTGGCGTGACTCAAAGTCTACTGGCTCTCCAGATAGAGTTACAATCTGATAGCCTAAGCCCTCACCTAAGATACTAGCTGCCGCATAGTCCCATGGTTGGAGATAGGTGATATAGGCCAATAGTTGACCCGAGAGGATTCTTGAAAAGCTGATAGCAGCACTGCCATATACTCGGACACCTAGTGAAGCCTTGGATAAATCAGCAACTCCCCAAGTATTTGACTCTAGCATACCTGCATTCCCTGCAATTAGAAAGTCACACAGGGGCTTATTCTTAAAGTCAGGTAAGGGTTCATCATTAAGATAAGCCTGAAAAGCCCCACCTCCATGATAACAAGCATCCCTCATAACATCATAAATAATCCCAAACTGACCGATACCATTTTCGAAATAAGCTACCATGATGGCGAAGTCTTCGCCTTGTGCCACAAAATTATTGGTGCCATCAATGGGATCAATAATCCAGACAGAACCTTGATTGACAGAAGCTCTTAAATTTCCTTCTTCTGCACAAAACTGGTCATGGGGGTAGCGTGAGAGAATCTTATCAACCAAAAAATCTTGTACTTCCTTATCCAAACGTGTCACCAAGTCCGTCGGCGAGGTTTTTCTCTCAACATGAAGATCATCCTTCATATGTTTTCGGATATAACTCGCTGCTTCCTTGACAATCTCTTTGGCAAACGCAAATTTATTTTCCAAGCGAAATCTTCCCTTCCTCTTGCTCTTTGGCTAGTTGAACAGCACGATAAAAAGAATAGCCACTTGCAATTTCAAATTCACGACCCAAGCGTTTTTCTTCACTCTTGCTAGGAACGACAACTTTAAATTTTTTGTAGGACTCTAAAAGTCGTTTAGCCTCTACTTTGCCTTCATAGGCTGTTTCAACATCATTAAAAAAAGAAAGCACTGAAGCAAGTTCTTCAGTGCTCCACGACAAATCTAGTGGGTAACTATACTGTTTATTCATCTAATTTATACCAGCTCTCAATGTAGCTTCTTTCAATTCTTGCTTACGGTAACTACGAGGGAGAAAAGCACGAATCTCATCTTCATTAAAGCCAATTTGCATACGTTTATCATCAATGATGATTGGGCGACGCAAAAGACTTGGATACTGCTCAATTAAATAAAGCAACTCCGATACTGAGATACTCTCTACATCAATATTCAATTTTTGGAAAATTTTTGAACGAGTCGAGATGATGTCATCAGTACCATTTTCGGTCAAGGAAAGAATGTGTTGCAGTTCTTTTCTCGTTAAAGGGCTGGTCATAATATTATGCTCTTGAAAAGGCACTTTATGATTCTCGAGCCAGGCCTTTGCCTTACGACATGATGTACAACTCGGCGATAAAAATAGTGTAATCATGCTTTCCTCATCTTTACATACTTTTCTATTTCTATTATACAAAAAAATAAAGCGCTTGACTAGTTATTTCCGTAAAAAAACCTATTTTTTTCGACAAAAATAGGCTATTTCTGATTAAAGGCATATCATTTGCTCCAATATGGCAAAAAAGATTTCCCAAACGATAAGAGTTTTTTGAACATTCGTTAGAATCTAGCTGACTTTATTCCATTTCTTACTTCTGCTTTTGAAATAAAAGAAACCAAAAAGAAGCTCATAGATACAGAAAAATAAGAGAAAACAATGGAGGAAAAATTCCTCTGGTAGGATTAAAATAACTGGATCAAACGCGGGATCAAAAAGCCAAGTATCATCGCCCACGAAAAGTATCTGGTGGAACAAGGTAAAAAACTGCTCAAAGCCAACTACGACACCAAATAAACCTAAACCAAGTGGTAGACCAACCATAAGGATAAAAGCTTTTCGATAAAGAGAGAGGTAATCTGGTTTTACCACATTCTTCCAGAAAAGATAAAAAAGTGGAGCTGTCAACAAGGCTACAGCTTGAGTCAGATGAAATAATCCCTTCACAACCGCAAAATGGTGTAAACCAGATACCGAAGAAGGTAGGTCTGGCATTTCTAATTGTTGACTAAAAGGATTGGTCAAATAATCCATCAAAACATTAAAATTATGCTGGATGGTCTGAGGTTGCAGATGAACACGATTTGTCAAGTTTAACCAAGAAATCTCCAGAGGGTAAATCAACCAAGCCAGGTAGATGGTTAATAAAATAGCAAGCGAGAGGAGAAAGAAAAGACTTCCTACAAAAGTAAATTTAGTTTTCATCGAAATTCCACTCCGCCAGGCTAGAAACAACATGAGTCGGTGCAATAGGTAAATCTGCTACTTCTTCTGGTTTAGTAAAACCAGTTGTTACTAATAGACTGGGAATTCCATTATCGATTCCTGCACGAATATCTGTTAGATAGTTGTCCCCTACCATGACAATTTCTTGGCGTTCAAGTCCTAGGTGCTCAACAGCCTTGTCCATAATAATCGCATTAGGTTTTCCAATATAAACTGGTTTTACACGAGTTGCTGCTTCAAGAAGAGTAATCAGAGAACCAGCACCAGGCAAAAGACCTCGTTCCGTCGGGATGTTCAAATCAGGGTTGGTACCGATAAAGTGAGCACCTTTATGGATAGCTAGGGTTGCCGTAGCAAACTTTTCATAGTCTACTTGCCAGTCTAAACCAACAACCACATATGCAGGATTGTCCTTGTCCTCAACATAGCCTGCTGCTTGAATGGCTTCCTTTAGACCTGCCTCACCAATGACATAGACAGTTTTTTCTAGTCCTAGGTCATTCATATAGTCTATGGTCGCTAAAGTCGCAGTGTAGATAGTTGACACTGGTGTATCAATATTGAAGTGATTAGCCAACATCTCTTGGACACTCTCAGGTGTTCGTGTCGTATTGTTTGTGACAAAAAGGTAGGGAATATTTCGCTTTTGCAAGTCATGGACAAAAGCTTCTCCTTCAGGGATCCGATCTTTCCCCTTATAAATTGTTCCGTCTAAATCTATTAAATATCCTTTATAAGTCATTTTCACTCCTTTGTAGTCCATTGAATAAGAGCCTGGGCATTGACGACTCCTTGGCTAGTAACTTGATGGCGGCTCTGCGATCCGTCCAACTCATAGCTAGAGGTAATCATACCACCAGGACGAACTTCCTTCACGTATTTGAGATTGATTTTCTGTGGGATATGATTCATGAGAAAGTCTGCTCCCATGACTTCAAAAATCCAATCTAGGTACTTGCAATTATTGACATGCCCATTCATATCCAAATCATAAAAGCGAACATGATAGTCCTTACTAGTAGGATTGTCCAAATCAGTGTATTTGGGACCTCGAATGATTTTCTTTGAAAATTCCGATTGGTAAGGGGCAACCATCTCAGGATCCACGCTATGGACCTTGCGACTATCCCGGTCCATCAGAGCAAAGGTCGCCAGCATTTGGATAATAGCTTGACCTGACTCATCGTAGATGGTGAAACGGCGGTAACAAAAGAGACGATTGTAACTTAAAGCCTCTGTCTTGATGGTAATTTCCTCTGCAAAACGTGGAAGCCTAATCACATCAATATCGTACTCTGTAATAATCCAAACTAGATTATATTTTTCAAGTATTTCCTTATCGCTTACGCCCAGTTGAGCTGACTGGCTACCTGAAACCTGCAGAGAAAGTAAGATGAGGCTTGGTAGTTTGATATGCCCATTCATATCTGACATATCAAAAGGAATTTTCATCTTCATTTGATAAGTTAAACCCATAGTATCACTCCAAAATAAATCTTTCAGCTACTGTATCTCCTAAAAAGAGACCTTTCTTTGTCATGCGTATTTGTTGACCTTCTACTTGTAAAAGACCTTGATGACACAAATCTTTCACAACTTGCCCATACAACTTTTCAAATGAAGTAGCAAATTTTTCTTCAAATCGTCTAATTGAAACCCCAGATTTCTTACGGAGGCCCAGAAACATTTCTTCTTCCATTTGTTCTCTCTGACTCAAATATTCCTCATTGATCCTCGCATTACTAGCTTCTACTGCTTTCATGTAGTGACGGATGGGACCGTGGTTTTTGTAGCGAACACCACTGACATAGCCAGACGCACCTGCACCTATACCATAATACTCAGCATTGTCCCAGTACATAAGGTTATGACGACTTTCAAACCCTGGCTTTGAAAAATTAGAAATCTCGTAATGTTCAAAACCAGCATTCTCCAATTCAGCAATGATATATTCAAACATCTCTGCTTCTAATTCTTCCTTGGGAAGTGGTAATTTACCACGACGCATACGGTTCATAAAGACCGTGTGATTTTCCAAAATCAAGCTATAGAGACTCATGTGAGGAATATCCAGAGCGATAGCCTTGGCAACATTATCCTTAACCTGCTCCATAGTTTGCCCGGGAAGAGCATAAATCAAGTCAATAGAGATATTTTCAAATCCTGCTAACTTGAGACGGTCTATATTTTCATAGATATCCTTCTCCAAATGACTACGCCCAATCTTTTTCAGCATTTTATCATCAAAGGTTTGCACGCCTAAGGAAACACGATTAACTGCTGAATTTTTTAGGACTGCAATCTTATCGGAATCCAAATCCCCAGGGTTGGCTTCAATGGTTAACTCCTCTAAGGCTGATAAGTCCAGATTTTTCGTCAACCCATCTAACAAAAACTCCAGTTGCTGGGCAGATAAGGCTGTGGGAGTCCCCCCTCCTATATAAAGGGTTCGCAACTGCTGAATATCATAGGAGCGATACTCTTCTAAGAGATGTTCTAGATAACTATCCACTGGCTGGTTTTTAATAAAGACTTTTGAAAAGTCACAATAATAACAAATCTGTGTGCAAAACGGAATATGCACATAGGCTGATGTCGGTTTCTTCTGCATAGTATTCATTATACCATAAAGACTTCATTCAATAAAAAAATCACCATGTCTGACTCCTAGGGAATCATGAAATGGTGACTCTATTTTAATCTTCTTGAATCTCGATGACGATTTCTTGACCTTCTTCTTGTTCTTCCACAACCACTTTGTCTTCCAGTTGTTCTTTGAGACTGTTCAAGGTTTCTTTAGAAGCTTCTGTTGCCTGCTGTGCGCAACATTTTGCTTTTTCAAGGACGGTATCAAGGGTGATTTCGCCTGATTCCACTTGTTCCTTGGTTTTAAGAACAAATTCTTTGGTTTGTTCTTTGACTTCTGTCAGTTTTTCACAGACTTGTTCCTTGGCATACTCAGGATCTTCTCTTAAATCTTCTAAAAATCCTTGTGCTTGACTTCTCACTTGCTTACCTTTATCACTAGTTAGAAACAAGGCTGCAGCAACACCTGAAACAGTTCCAAGAAAGATAGATGATAGTTTACCCATTAGCTTACTCCTTTTTTATTTTTTGAAAAATTTACTTGCAACACGTATAGCTGATAAGCCTGCGCCTGTCTTCAAGGTTTTTGATCCAGCAGATGATGCCTTTTTGCTCAAAACACGCGCTTGATCATTAAGGTCTGAGACAGAAACAGACAAATCAGCCACTGCTGTAAAGAGGGGATCAATCGTTGCCACTTTAACGTTGATATCATCAACTAGAACATTGACCTTAGTTAATAGCTCATTGGTATAATGGAGAGTCACATCAAGATCAGATGTTAAGGTTTTTACAGTTTTTTCTGATTCATCAATAACTCGACCAACTTTCTGTAAAGTAATAATCAAATAGACTAAAAATACAACCAAGGCAATGGCTACAAAAATATAAGCAGCTTCTAACATATTAATTCTCCTTTTTTATAATATAAAATGGTGCTTTTTTCCGATTTTGATAGAAAACAATAAAGATTCCAAGTCCGATTAAGACAGCTGATAACAACTGAGAAACACGAAGGCCAAGGAACATGAGGCTATCAGTACGCATACCTTCAATAATCAAACGTCCAAATCCATACCACATAAGATAAAAAGCTGTGATGTGCCCACGGCGAATACCTTTTAGGCGTCTTCTAAAAATAAGAATCAAAGCAAATCCGATGACATTCCAAATGGACTCATATAGAAAGGTTGGCTGTCGATAAGAACCATCGATATACATCTGATTCTTAATAAAGGATGGAAGAAAGTCCAGATTTTCAACAGCTGCACCATAAGCTTCCTGGTTAAAGAAATTTCCCCAGCGTCCAAGGCTCTGAGCAATCAGAACACTCGGTGCAGCAATATCTAAGAAGTCCCAAGTATTGATTAACTTGCGGTCTGCAAAGATGTATAGAACAATCGCCCCAGTAATCAGGCCACCGTAGATCGCTAGACCGCCATTCCAGATAGCAAAGATTTCTCCTAGATTCTGACTGTAATAATCCAATTTAAAAATGACATAGTAGAGTCTCGCTCCAAGTATTGATAAAGGGAAGGCAATCAAGATAAAGTCTAAAATATCATCAGATAAAATCTTTTTATGAGGTGCTTCACGCATAGCTAGAAAAACTGCTAAGATCAGACCTGAAACAATACAAAGCGCATACCAGCGAACAGCAAAGGGACCTATCTGAAAAGCAACAGGATCAATCATCTTTCACCTCGTTCTTTGAAATCAGATTTGTTAAACGTTCTTCAAACAGACGCGTCGCATCAAAGCCCATGTCTTTGGCACGATAATTCATAGCTGCCGCCTCGATAACAACAGAAATATTGCGCCCTGTTTTAACTGGGATGCGGATACGTGGAATGGTAACTCCAGAAACTTCTAGTTCTTCAGCATTATTTCCTAAGCGATCAAAGGTCTTATGTGTATCGTAATTTTCCAAATAAACAGCTAGCTGAACTTGTGAAGAATCCTTAACTGCACTGGCACCGTATAGACTCATGACATCGATGATCCCTACTCCACGAATTTCGATCAGATGTTTCAAGATTTCAGCAGGTTCACCCCAGAGAGTCATTTCATCCTTAGAATAGATATCTACCCGATCGTCTGCTACCAAGCGGTGACCACGTTTAACTAGTTCTAAACCTGTCTCACTCTTACCGATTCCACTGTCACCTTGAATCAAAACACCCATACCATAGATATCCATTAGGACTCCATGTACACTTGTACGTTCCGCTAAACGAGAATCAAGATAGCTAGATAGTTCTCCAGACAAACGACTGGTTGCTGTACGACTAGTTAAAATCGCAATTTTACATTCTCTAGCAGCCTTCAACATTTCCTCTGGAACCACCAAACCACGGGCAACGATGACCGCAGGTGTCTCCGGTTGAAACATTTTTTTCAAGACATCGTAACGATTTTGAGAAGGCATAGAGACTAGGTAAGACCACTCCTTCATCCCCAAAAGTTGAATCCGCTCTGGAGTATAGTAATCAAAATACCCCGTCATTTCAAGTCCAGGTCGCGTAATATCCGCAGTATTGATTTCTTTTTCAAGTAATTCTGCTTCACCATAGACAATGTCCAATCTAAGCTTTTCAATCACTTCTTTTACTAAAACCGACATTATTTCCTCCTTAAATCGAGTTCTTCTCTACTATTATATCAAATTGTAGGAGGATGTTTTGGAATTTTGCAGGATTTATAGGATTAATTTAAAAAGAAAAAAGACTAGATCGCTCTAGCCTTTCTAATTAATTAGAATTTTTTACGTTTACGAGCTGCTTCTGATTTACGTTTACGTTTTACAGAAGGTTTTTCATAGAATTCACGTTTGCGTGTTTCTTGAAGAGTACCAGCTTTAGTAACCGCACGTTTGAAACGACGAAGTGCATCGTCAAGAGATTCATTCTTACGTACTACTGTTTTAGACATTTTTTTCACTCCCTTCAAGTTCAAGATCTATTATATTTTACACGGAATAAAGAAAATTGTCAAGAAAAAAATGAAATTCTCCCAAATCATTCAATTTAAAATTTACAAGATTTTACCATTATGTCTAGCCTAGTTCTCCACCTCTAAAGTTTGTTCTAAACAAACACTTAATTTTTTAATTTCTAACCCCATGTGATCTAGGTACTCCCAATAATCTGACGGTAGATCAGAAATGATATACAGATCCTGACTCTCAAAATGCCAGACAAGGTGTTTAGTATCTGCTCTTGAATAAAATGTAAATCCTTTAGTTGACCTAAACTGATAGCTTCTATCTTTGCTAAATACTGACAAAAAGCAGAAAGTGATGAACAGTCAAATTTGTCTTCTTCATGTAAAAAATACAAAAAATTTTGATTTTCATCCCTCATCATATTTGAAATATATCCAGACCAAAAAACCACCCAATCCACAGGATCGAATGATCTTTAATGATAAAAATCTTATTTCTTTAACAAGCTGAGTGCTGCTGCATCTGCGATAATGGTCACATCTGGATGGTTTTGCAGGCTACTTGCTGGAAGGCTTTCTGTCACAGGACCTTCAACAGTTCCAGCGATAGCTTCTGCTTTTGATTCACCATAAGCAAAGAGAAGGATAGACTTAGCATCCAAAATGTTCTTAATACCCATTGAAATGGCTTGTGTTGGAACATCTTCAATCTTATCAAAGAAACGTGCGTTAGCTTCGATAGTAGACTGGTCAAGCTCTACAAGATGTGTTTGGCTATCAAATGGAGTTCCTGGCTCGTTAAATCCAATGTGTCCATTGCGACCGATTCCTAAGATTTGTAGGTCAACTGGATGGTCAGCCAAAATTTGATTGTAGCGTTCCACTTCTTCTTCAGCATGGTCTTTATTGCCACGTGGCAAGAAGCTTTCTTTGAATGGTTTTTGATTAAAAAGATTTTCTTGCATGAAGTAACGGTATGATTGAGGATTGTCCCCATCAAGACCGACATACTCATCTAAGTTCACACTTGTAAGATTTGAAAAATCAAGATCGCTTTTAACGATTTCTTGGTAAAACTCAAGAGGGCTACTTCCTGTTGCAAGCCCCAAGGTTTGCGCACCATTTTCCAACTTTTCTTTTAAGATGTCAAAAGCAACTTTTCCACCTTCAACTGGATTTTCCACTTTAATAACTTTCATTTTTATAACCTCCGTTTTCTTTATTTTATTATATGGTATAGACCAATTTTTGTCAAGTGAAAACGGTTTATTTTTTGTAAAAAATATGAATATAGTAAGTACTACTTAAAACCTGTACTAGAAGTCATTAAAAAAGAGAACTCGAAAGTTCTCTCTTAGTTGTAGGTATCAAGTCCTATTTTTTTCTCGAACTATTTTCTACATTTTACTAAAGCGAGTCCTACAAGACCAATTCCTAGACCTAAAACTAGCAATGCTGTAGTAGCTTCTTCACCAGTTTTTGGTAAAACACGATCCTTTGGTTTATCTGGTGACTTTGGAGTTGATGATTTTGGTGGATTAGTTGTTTTATTTGGAGTTGTTGGAATAGTTGGTGGAACCGGAGGTTGATAGGTGTTAATCAAAACAAGGTTCGTTTCATTTTCTTGGATTGTTTTAGAAACATATCCCTCAGGAACCTTGACTTCAGCTATCGTATAACTAATAACTTTTCCTGCTGAATATTTAGGAAGATCAGTAAAAGTATAGGTCCACTTATTATCTTCGCTCAAAGTAACTTCTTTTCCGACTTTCTTGCTACTAGCATAGAGTTGGATCTTGATGTTATTTGGACGTTTTCCTGCCTTATTATCAGCATCCTCCCAACGCTTACTAACCTTCAAATCAGTCACTACAGGAAGATGTGTATTAGTGATA
>NZ_KV817784.1:0-3109 GCF_001814775.1 Streptococcus sp. HMSC067H01 | reverse complement strand
TGTATTAGTGATAGTATAGTTCTTCTGATCTATCTCTGACGTATATCCCTCTACTTGATCCTCTGCTACTGTATAAACAATAGCTTTTCCTTCTGGATCATTTTTAGGTAACTGGTCAAATGTAAAGTTCCAGTTATCTTCTGACTTAACAGATTTACTTGCTACTTCACTACCGTTTGCCAAGAGACGAACTCTTATAGTATCTGGACGAATGCCATCTTGGTTTTCTGCGTCATTCCAAATCTTCTTACCTTTTATGCTTGTAGTTCCACGATAAACGTTGGTAAATGTTGTCTTCTCTTCACCATAAGCCACCGTTCCCATTTTGATACCATCATCATCCGTTACTGTTACAGTAACCTTTAATTCATGTCTATCATAGTCATAGTGACCAGAGTTTTCAGGAATCATTTCTTTAATGAGATAATGGTAAACGCCTTCTTTAGCATACTTAATAGCATTGAAGGTTACACTTCCATCTTCAGCATTTTTGGCAATTTGGATAGGCTGAGCTAGATTATTTGCATCATAAAGTCCAAAACTAAACTGGTCTTTTTCTAATGCTTTTCCTTTTAGAATCTTTTGAGCCTTTAATACAACATTTTCTGATTTTTCAGCTCCACCAAGACCTGATCCTGACTCTAGACGAACTTCACGCACGATACTACGAGTCTCAAAATTAGTGGCTGACCATGATAAGGTGTTAGAAACTAAAGACCCCGCAGGAACTCCATCTGGTAACTTAGTAGAGTATTCAATATACATTGCCCAATGATAGTTATCCCCAAATGGAATTGTAAATCCTGTGATTCCTCCTTGAGCATTTTTAGTGAATACTGCCTTTTTTGAAAAATTATCTGATGGCTCTAACGTAAGAATATGAGCCTCGTTACGAATCTTTGTAGGTTGTGTCTCATAGCGAACAGCTCTAAATGACTCAGGAATTAAGGTTTGTCCATCCCCAAAAGTATCCGTAATTGTCATCCCACGAATCATATCTTGATTGGCATTCAAGAGAATACGCCACTTAATGATACTTGGATCTGTATCATCCTGATAACCATATTTCATCTCATAATCGCCAGCTTCACCACTATCTTGTTTGTACTTAAAACTATAGGTCTTATGACCAATGGTAACAGTAACTGGTTGACTTTCCTTAACAACTTCTCGATTAATCGTTAAATTAAACTGAAGGAGTAACTCTTTTTTCTCAGGACGTTTTGCGAAATAGTCTGTAAAAGTTACCGTAACTTTTCCTGTACTCGGATCCGTCTGAGCTATTCCCACCTTCTTGCCATTAGTATTCGTTACATCAAAGGTTAGATTCGTTATCAGTCTCAGCTCTTTTGGAATATCTAAAACAAGCTTATCGTTCTCAGCTATACTCTGGCTATCTGGAAAGGTTAACTGATAGGTTGCGAGTAATCGTTCCCCAGCAATAACCTCCACATCCTCGGCTAGTTCAAGGCCAGAGCTCTCATGGACCATCTTAGTATCTAGATTGTAATTTATGACAGTTTCTGCTTGAACTATTTTTGCTAAATTGATCATCGATAATCCCATTAGCAAGAATGTTAAAAAAATGTTAGACATTTAAACCATTTATGTTTCATAATAACCTCCTTTATTGTTAGGAAATATTTGATTACCTAACTATATTATAGCACAATTGTTTTAAAATTGTACATTTTGATACCATTTGTTTAATTAATTTTAAAGTTTTATATTTATTCAAAGTTTTCGGTTTCTTAAATAAATTATAAAAACAAAAAGAGAGGCATTAACCTCTCTTCTTGCGATTACATACATTTATTTAATAAATGTATAACCAACTTTAGAATATCTTTTGTTTAGATACTCAAAGATAAATCTTGATTCGTTCTAGAAACCTAGAAACATTAAGCTTCATCTTCTTTTTTGCGTTTTGCAACCAAACCTAGACCTACCAGGCCAAGTGCAGCACCAAGTGCAACAAGTCCAGATTTAGATTGTTCACCAGTGTTTGGCAACTCAGGACCTTTAGGTTTTTCTGGTGTTGGCGGTGTTGGTGGTGTTGGCGGTGTTGGCGGTGTTGGCGGTGTTGGTGGTGTTACCTTGTTGTTAAACTCAGTATCTTCAGGCATTTGTGAAGTAAGAGTCAACACTTTGCCATCCTTAGTTACAGTAACTCCAACAGTCGCTACCATCTTATCGTACTCAACTCCAGCCTCTGTACCTTTCACTTCTTCTACATGATAGATATAAGTACCTTCTTGACCACGTTTGAATTCAAGAGCTGAGAACTTGATCTTACCTTCAGCATCATTGCTTACGGTTTCAATCACGTTACCATCTTTGTCTTTCAATACGAAGCTGAATTCACCAGCTTTCAACGCACGACCTTCCAATTTCTTCGTGAAGTTGAATTCAACTTTCACTGGAATATTAACAACACGTTTTTCAGTTGGTTTTTCTGGTTTTTCAACTGATTTCTTAGTTGGATCATATTGGTGAACAATTTGAGAAGCTGTATTTTCAATATCTACACCTTCTTTAGCAGTTCCCTTGATACGTGCTGGAATATCAAACTTGTAGTAACGTCCAAATGCTAATTTAGCAGTGTCGATTACTTGTGTATTTTCTGCATCTCCAAGAGACTTAGTCAAGTCAGCCTTAGATGTAGCAGTAATAACACCATCCACAATTGAGATATCAAACTTAGCTGTTACATCTTCACCAGTTACTGAATCATAAGCTTTAATATCAGCTACATTAACATCCAAGTTTTCGCTGTCATATTTATCTGTAATACCAACAGATTGAATATTGTGAGCTTCTGTGAATTTAGTTGTATCCAACCATACTTGGTAAACAACCTTATCACCTTTATGGAGTGTTTGAGTATTGATATTTTGCTTTTCATTATTATCAACTTTGTCCACATATGGATCATTGTTGGTATCTGCTACTTTATCAGTCAACTCTTTAT
This sequence comes from Streptococcus sp. HMSC067H01, assembly GCF_001814775.1. Taxonomy (GTDB): domain Bacteria; phylum Bacillota; class Bacilli; order Lactobacillales; family Streptococcaceae; genus Streptococcus. Next base: position 138 of record NZ_KV817784.1, on the reverse strand, counting down.
CATCATCAAGAAGTTTATTTCCAGTGATATCAAATTTCTCTTCATTAAGAATATATTTCTCTGGATTGAACTCAGGAGTTTCTGGTGGAGTTACACGGTTGTTAAACTCTTTATCAGCGATATCGCCAACAGTTGCTA
>NZ_KV817783.1 GCF_001814775.1 Streptococcus sp. HMSC067H01 | reverse complement strand
GAGGGTCAGCGGTTCGATCCCGTTAACTCCCATAGGTCCCGTAGTGTAGCGGTTATCACGTCGCCCTGTCACGGCGAAGATCGCGGGTTCGATTCCCGTCGGGACCGTTTAAGATAACGAAAGTTATTTTAGACTCGTTAGCTCAGTTGGTAGAGCAATTGACTTTTAATCAATGGGTCACTGGTTCGAGCCCAGTACGGGTCATCATTGCGGGTTTGGCGGAATTGGCAGACGCACCAGATTTAGGATCTGGCGCTTAACGGCGTGGGGGTTCAAGTCCCTTAACCCGCATAATAGAAATAAGCCGGCTTAGCTCAGTTGGTAGAGCATCTGATTTGTAATCAGAGGGTCGCGTGTTCAAGTCATGTAGCCGGCATTTTTAAATATAACCAAGAGGTCGATGCGAACGTAGTTCAGTGGTAGAACACCACCTTGCCAAGGTGGGGGTCGCGGGTTCGAATCCCGTCGTTCGCTTAGAGAGGCCGGGGTGGCGGAACTGGCAGACGCACAGGACTTAAAATCCTGCGATTGGTAACGATCGTACCGGTTCGATCCCGGTCCTCGGCATATATTAATGAGCACCCTTAGCTCAACTGGATAGAGTACCTGACTACGAATCAGGCGGTTAGAGGTTCGACTCCTCTAGGGTGCATTTTTTCTATTTAACTCGGGAAGTAGCTCAGCTTGGTAGAGTACTTGGTTTGGGACCAAGGTGTCGCAGGTTCGAATCCTGTCTTCCCGATTGAT
>NZ_KV817782.1 GCF_001814775.1 Streptococcus sp. HMSC067H01 | reverse complement strand
ATGGCGCGAGACGGAATCGAACCGCCGACACATGGAGCTTCAATCCATTGCTCTACCAACTGAGCTACCGAGCCAAAATTGCGGGAGCAGGATTTGAACCTACGACCTTCGGGTTATGAGCCCGACGAGCTACCGAGCTGCTCCATCCCGCTTTAACAATAAAAGGAGGATGTGGGATTCGAACCCACGCACGCTTTTACACGCCTGACGGTTTTCAAGACCGTTCCCTTCAGCCGGACTTGGGTAATCCTCCA
>NZ_KV817781.1:431491-469913 GCF_001814775.1 Streptococcus sp. HMSC067H01 | reverse complement strand
GCGAGTTCGATTCTCGTCACCCGCTTTGAACTTTTAGTTCATCTACCAAGTTTATTAACTTGGGCGCGTAGCTCAGGTGGTTAGAGCGCACGCCTGATAAGCGTGAGGTCGGTGGTTCGAGTCCACTCGTGCCCATTAATAGGAGAATTACTCAAGAGGCTGAAGAGGACGGTTTGCTAAATCGTTAGGTCGGGTAACTGGCGCAAGGGTTCGAATCCCTTATTCTCCGTATTCAAAGAGCTTTTATAGCTCTTTTTTTAATTTCCTTTTTATAATTTTATATTCTTTGAAAATTTAATGTTATACTAGTCTTATATATGATTGTAAAGTATTTTTTGATGTTGATGGGTAATTTAGGAGAATATGATCTATGACTAAAGGTGTAAAGTTTCGTAGTATTTTTTATAGATATGTTTTATTTATAATTGTTTTGTTTTTTCTAGGCTTTAATCAAATTGTTGGTCGAGGATTTCAAACGATAACTTTTTTTGATTACGCTTTTAGTTTTGATCAAACAGAGTTAGTGTATTTCCTTCTTTTATTGCTTTTACTTGGTATCGGCATAAATTTTCTTTTTCCTTGGAAATTTTATATTAAACAGGATGGTATTTACCTTAGAAGATTAGATTTATTTATTCCTTGGAGTGATATCAGTGGAGTTTCACATGTTTGGATTAACAAAAGGAGTAATTTTAGTAGAGGGCTTATTTTTTATAATCATAAATGTTTAGTTTTATATCGTCACGACTACAAGCCGATTTGTATTTATCATACTTCTTTATTAGTCTTATTTCTTGTCAAAATGTGTAATCCTAAGATTGAAACGAATATCTTATCGGCTAGTTTTGCTACTGGATTAAATATTCTATTAAATATGTGCGTTTTCTATTATCTTTATTTTCTTGAGTTAAAGGATCTTAGTTTTAGTTTTTTTTTACTTTTTTGCTTACTCTACTTTATAAAAAGTTTTATCATTCCTTTATGGTTAGTTTATAGTCAAAATTATAAGTACGGTCCTTATCTGGTCCATAGTAGTTTCTTTAAGAGGAATGCTTCAGATGTGATTCATGTTTAATTTTATAAAAATGATGGCTTTCTACTTTTTGTAGGAAGTTTTTATTTTTTTCTATAACAAAATAGTTTATAGATGAAGAATTTCCTTTGATAATGCAATTCACACAACTACTGGACTTGAACTACGTTTAGTCTGTTATGTGCTCATGCAGGAGCAAGGAAATCATGAAGCTACAGATCAGGCAAAGATAACCAAGGCCTACAAGCTCCCTTACCTCTATGTCGTTCACACGGTGGGTCTCTTATCTATGAAGAGTTGATAGATTTTGAAAGGCAGCAGCTAGCATCGTCCTATGAAGTGTGTTTGACCTTAGCTTATGAACAAGCTCTGTGAAATTGGAATTTTGTTGTATCTCAACAGGAGAATTTCGATTTCCAAATGAAGAGTCAGTTAAGATTGTGATGGAGACGGTTATACAGTTTCAGATAAAACACACTGATATGACAGTTGTATTCAATGTTTGTAAGGATTTTTATTATGAGATTTACTCAGATTTATTAAAAAATTAATATTTCTATATCGAAACAGTTGACAGGTGTAATCAAAAACGTTACAATAATTTCAGAAAGTTCCATATAGAATAAAAAGGAGACAAAATGGATAAGGTGTTAGGTGGCTACCAAGCTCTACAGATTCGCTTGTTGAATGGGCGAATCTTTCAAAAACTCTTGAGCAAGGAACCAAATGCTCAATACAGAAGTGAACAGGGGAAAATTTTAACGATTTTGTGGAAGCAAGAGTTGGGGTGCGCTACTGCGACCGATATAGCTCTTGCGACGGGTCTAGCCAATAATACATTGACCAGTATGGTTAAGAAATTGGAAGAACAAGGTTTGGTCACGATTCAACCTTGCACGCAGGATAAAAGAAAAAAATATATCTCTTTGACAGACCTCGGTTGGGCGCAAAAAGAAATTGGAAATCGTGTCAGCAAGGAACTGGGAGAAATTTTCTACCAAGGATTTTCTGATCAAGAAATCCGAGAATTTGAGGCCTATCAAGAGCGCATTATCTCAAATCTAAAGGCTAAAGAAAATGACATCTAAGGAAAGGAAGTAACAGTTATGATTGGTATTACAGGGGTAACAGGGAAATTAGGTTCTTATGTGGCGAATCTTATAGATCAAAAAGGAATTGCTTCCGTCCATTTGGCACGAAGCCCAGAGCGTGCAAAAATCTATGCGTCTGCGGAAATCCGTAGAATATCGTATGCCAATACTCCAGAGGTGGTTGAGGCCTTGAAGGGTATTGATATCTTGTTGATGGTTTCTGCTCGGGAAAATCCAGAGCGTGTCAAGGAGCACAAGGAATTTTTAGATGCTGCAAAGCTAGCAGGAGTAGAGCATATCGTTTATACCTCCTTTTATGGGGCAGATGAGAAGGCAACCTTCACCTTGTCTCGAGATCATGCCCAGACGGAAGCCTATATCAAGGAGTTAGGATTCACCTACACTTTTTTGAGAGATAATTTTTACTTGGACTTCCTGATTGATATGGCGCTTGAAAATGGAGAGATTCGTGGTCCGGCCGGCAGTGGTCTTCTGTCAGCTGTTGCCCGTAAGGACACATCTAGGGTTGCAGCAGAGATTCTTTTAAATCCTAAGGACTGGAAAAATCAAACCTTGAATTTGACAGGGCCAGAGGATCTTTCCATGGAAGAAATCGTAGCGCTTCTCTCAAAAGAGACCGGTAAGGCCATCGCGTATGTGGATGAAACAGTAGAAGAAGCCTATGAGTCACGGAAAAAATGGCCAGCACAAACTTGGGAGTACGATGCCTGGGTCAGCACTTATACAGCTATCAAAGTTGGCGAACAAGCTGGGGTTTCAACAGATATCGAAAAAATTCTAGGGCATCCGGCAAGTAACCTATTGGATACTCTTAGAGACAGAAAACTTATCGAGGAATAATATGATTGAATATAAAAATGTAGTCCTGCGCTACACGGATACAGACATTTTAAAAGATGTCAATCTCCGTATTGAAAATGGAGAATTTATGGTGCTAGTGGGTCCTTCAGGATCTGGAAAGACCACCATGATCAAGATGATTAACTGTCTCTTGGAGCCGACTGATGGCAATATATACATGGATGGGAAACGCATCAAGGACTATGATGAACGAGAGTTACGTCTTTCTACTGGTTATGTTTTGCAGGCCATTGCTCTCTTTCCAAATCTAACGGTTGCTGAAAATATTGCACTGATTCCTGAGATGAAATGCTGGAGTAAGGAACAAATAGCCTCTAAAACAGAAGAACTCTTGGACAAGGTGGGTTTGCCTGCTGCAGAGTATGCAGAGCGCATGCCTAGTGAGTTATCAGGTGGGGAGCAACAACGGATTGGCATTGTGCGGGCCATCATTGCAGAGCCAAAAATCTTGCTGATGGATGAGCCCTTTTCAGCTTTGGATGCTATCTCTCGCAAGCAGTTGCAGGCTCTCACCAAAGACTTGCACAAAGAATTCGGTATGACGACTATCTTCGTAACACATGACACAGACGAAGCCTTGAAATTAGGCGATAGAATAGCTATTTTACAGGATGGGGAGATTTGCCAGGTCGCTGACCCTGAAACAATTTTACAAGCACCTGCGACAGACTTTGTAGCAAACTTGTTTGGAGGTGGGCTGCATGTCTAATTTCATTTCAACCTTTCAGGAGCGTTTTAGTGAATGGTTAACTGCTCTGGGACAACACTTGCAATTATCTCTTTTGACCTTATTGGTCGCTATTTTTCTGACCATCCCACTTGCGGTTTATCTAAATGGTCACAAAAAAGCAGCGACTTGGGTGCTACAAGTTGCAGGGGTATTCCAGACAATTCCTTCAATGGCTTTGTTGGGGCTCTTTATTCCTTTCATGGGGATTGGGACCTTACCAGCCCTCACAGCTCTTGTCATTTATGCTATTTTCCCGATTTTGGAAAATACAATCACAGCTCTGAATGGCATTGATCCTAGTCTTGAGGAGGCAGGGATTGCTTTTGGAATGACCAAGTGGGAGCGACTCAAGAAGTTTGAAATTCCACTTGCTATGCCTGTCATTGTATCGGGGGTTCGTACAGCAACCGTTATGATCATTGGGACAGCGACTTTAGCCGCTCTTGTGGGAGCTGGTGGATTGGGCTCCTTTATCCTTTTGGGTATTGATCGTCGGAATGCTAGTCTCATTTTAATCGGCGCAATCTCATCAGCCATTTTGGCTATTCTTTTCAATATCATTCTCAAATGGTTAGAAAAGGCAAAGTTGCGTACAATTGTTGCGGCCTTTGCTGTCATGGTCCTTGGTTTGGGAGTTAGTTATGTTCCAAGCATCATTCCACATAATGAGAAAGACAATCTCGTCATTGCTGGGAAGTTAGGACCTGAACCTGAGATTCTCATGAATATGTATAAACTTCTCATCGAGGAAAATACGGATATGACGGTGACGGTTAAACCCAATTTTGGGAAGACAGACTTTCTTTACCAAGCGCTGAAAAAAGGGGACATTGATATCTATCCAGAATTTTCTGGAACAGTGACAGAGAGTCTCCTCCAATCATCTCCACAAATTGGGCATGACCCAGAAAAGGTTTACGAGGTGGCTCGTGATGGCATTGCCAAACAGGATCAACTAGCCTTTCTTAACCCCATGGCTTATCAAAATACTTATGCTATAGCAGTTCCTAAAAAAATTGCGCAAGAATATGGGCTTAAGACGATTTCAGACTTGAAAAAAGTAGAAGGACAGCTCAAGGCGGGATTCACTCTGGAGTTTAATGACCGTGAAGATGGAAATAAAGGATTGCAGTCTCTTTATGGGCTCAACCTCAATGTAGCAACAATGGAGCCAGCCCTTCGCTACCAAGCCATCCAGTCAGGGGACATTCAAATTACAGATGCTTACTCAATAGATGCTGAAATTACTCGCTATGATTTAGTGGTTTTGGAGGATGATAAACATCTCTTCCCGCCATATCAAGGTGCACCACTCATGAAAGCTGAATTACTCGAAAAACATCCTGAGTTGGAAGCAGTCCTCAATAAATTAGCTGGTAAAATCACCGAGAGCCAGATGAGTCAACTCAACTATCAAGTTGGTGTCGAAGGTAAGTCGGCAGAAACAGTAGCGCGTGAATTTCTCCTTCAAGAAGGAATACTTCAAAAATAAATATAGAAATTACTTTATACTAACAAAAAACCCATCTTGCTTTTTAGATAAGATAGGGTTTTTGTATTAGAATAAAAGTAGTATAAGTGTCAATACTATAGCAAATGTAATTCTGATGATATGGTGAGACTTTTTAAAGGTTCCTTTCTGTTTGTCATTCCAATAGGCTCCGTAGCAAATCAAACCACAGCCAATCAGCCAAATAGATAGTGCGACAATCGGCAAAAAGAAGTAGCAGAAGATAGATAAGGTAGCAAAGAAGTAGAGGAAGATAGATAAGGTAGCAAGGATACTTCCGATAAGGAGAAGCTGATTTCCTAGGGGATTCCTGCCTTTTCTTAATTCTGAAAGGCTAGCCAATAAATGATGAAGAGGAAAAGCAAGAAGTAAGAAGGCTATCAAAATAACAAGAATAATAACGAAGTTCATAAGATTTCCTCTCTAGCTAGAATAATGATGATTTATTTTTGTTTGTCATTTCCATGACGTCTAAGTAAAATCTCACTACTTGATCTTCCTTATAAGATTTTCCTTTTTTTAACCACCAGGTCAGTGTTTCAATAAAATTGCTGACAACAAAATGTTTGAGGTAGGAGGCTGGAATCTTAGGATAGGAAACTTGCAAGTTCTCTGCAACCATGGGATAAACATGGTGTTCCAATTCTTTTTGCAATTGACGAAGGAAGTAGTCATTTTTTGAAAAAAGAAGGCTGGTGACATGGTCTTGATTTTTCTTAAAATGCAAAAAGATATGGGTCAAATATTCTTCTATAGTCAAATGTTCCTCTCGTTCAAAAAGATGATGAAAGAGATAGCGACATAGTTCATCTAGGAGTAATTCCTTACTCTCGTAATGACTATAAAAGGTGGAACGCCCAACGTCTGCTAAGTCGATGATCTCCTGGACGGTGATGGATTCATAGTCTTTTTGATTTAGTAATTGTAAAAAAGCAGCATAGATAGCTTTGCGAGTCTTGGTAATGCGACGATCTTGACTACTCATATGGACACTTGAAACAATTTGTTCAGTAACTCACAAACCGAACAGTTTGCTCCTATCCTTTCTTTTTATTTTATTGGATAATAACAATGAAGAGAAGAGATAATAGTCTCATTTCTCAGAATATTTATAGAAATATATGTTTGATGCAGTAGCTGATTGGGAACTTCTTTCGCTATTTAGCTCGAAGAGCATCTAATCAGCATTACGGGCGTGGGACTAAGAAAACTTTTTTATAAAATTTTCCTAGTCCCATTATAACAAAGGAAGGTGGAAAAATGAGTTCAAAACGTGCTATTTGGCTGGCTTTTTTCTTAAATTTGAGTTACGCCATTATTGAGTTTATTGCAGGCGGAGTATTTGGTTCTAGTGCTGTTCTTGCGGACTCTGTCCATGACTTAGGAGATGCGATTGCAATTGGGCTATCAGCCTTTCTTGAAACAATTTCCAATCGTGAAGAGGATAGTCATTACACCTTGGGTTACAAACGATTTAGCCTTCTAGGAGCTTTGATAACGGCTGTGATTCTCATGACAGGATCTGCTCTAGTCATTTTGGAAAATATAAGGAAACTATTTCATCCGCAACCTATCAACGATGAGGGAATCCTTTGGCTTGGAATTATTGCGGTTAGTATAAATGTGCTAGCGAGTTTAGTGGTTCGTAAAGGAAAAACAAAGAATGAGTCTATCCTTAGCCTGCATTTTCTGGAAGATACTCTGGGTTGGATAGCAGTCATCCTGATGGCAATTATTCTACGATTTACGGATTGGTATATCTTAGATCCTCTCTTATCGCTTGTCATTTCCTTCTTTATCTTGTCAAAAGCCATTCCTCGTTTTTGGTCTACACTTAAGATATTTCTCGATGCAGTTCCTGAGGGGCTTAATAGTGAAAAGCTAGAGCAGGATTTATTATCACTAGAAAATGTCAAGAGTATCAATCAACTGAGTATTTGGTCCATGGATGGTCTAGAAAATAATGCAATTGTTCATCTATGCTTAGAGGATTTGACACGAATGGAAGAATGCAAAGAAGCTATTCGCAGTCAATTAAGACAAAGTGGAGTTCACAATATTACTATTGAAGTGGATACTAGTCCAATGAATCATAATCAACACAAACGCTGCCTTGAAGATATTGGGGGCATAAAAGGTCACGAACACTAGAGAAGTTTTGGAAAGGTTGATACTGTGTTTTCCTCCTATAGATGCTATTTTTCATTTGCTAGTATACAAATCTTTAAATTGAGTGTAAACTAAAAGTATCAAAAGAAGTAGGGGAAAATATGTTTTACAAAACCTTAAACAACAATATCAAAATGTCACAACTTGGATTTGGAGTATTTCAGACTCCAGTAGATGAAACAAAGCGAGCAGTTCTTGAGGCTATCGAGGTTGGTTATCGTTCCTTTGATACCGCTCAAATCTATGGAAATGAAGCAGGTGTTGGGGAAGCTATCTTGGAGTCAGCTCTTCCACGAGAAGAATTCTTTATCACGACAAAGATTTGGATTTCGAATGCCGGCTATGAAAGGGCCAAGGCTTCGATTGAAGAGTCCTTGAAAAAGCTTCAAACAGATTATATTGATCTTTTGTTGGTTCACCAACCTTTCGGTGATTATTATGGAACTTATAGAGCCATGGAAGAAGCTTACAAGGCTGGTAAGGTTCGTGCTATTGGCGTCTCTAACTTTTCGCCTAATAGATTCATTGATCTTCAACATTTTGTGGAAATTAAACCGGCTGTTAATCAGATTGAAACTCACGTATTTCAGCAACAAAAAGAAGCCAAAAAGTATTTGGAGAAATACAATTGTCAAATTGAATCTTGGGGGCCTTTTGCTGAAGGGAAAAATGATTTCTTCAATACTCCCCTCTTGAAGGAGATTGGAGAAAAACATGGGAAATCTGTAGCCCAAGTAGCCCTACGTTTCTTACTCCAAAGTGACGTGATAGTCATTCCTAAGTCTGTTCGAAAAGAACGCATGCAAGAGAACTTCAATGTTTTTGATTTTGAATTAACTGAAGAAGAAATGCAAAGGATTGAAGAGTTGGATCAGGAAAGTTCACTTTTTTATGATCACCAAGAACCAGAAACAGCTGAAAGATTTATCTCATTTTTAGGCTAAGTAAAGGAGACCAGCTAGTCTGACTATTATATCTATAAGATGATTGAGTTCTTAGGAGTCAATTTTGTTTGGCGGAAACTTTTACTATCATCTTGCATGCTATTTGACTCATAAAAGTGTATACTAAAGGTAAGTAAGCAATAGAAAGTAGGTTGTTCTTATGAAGAAAACAGTCTATACAAAAGCAGGGCAAGTCGGTCTTGTCGAAGTGGAGCGTCCGAAAATTGAGGCGCCGGATGATGTCGTTCTCCGGATTGTCCGTACCTGTGTTTGTGGATCAGACCTCTGGAGCTACCGTAATCCAGACATTGAAAAGGGGCATCAAAATAGTGGTCACGAGGCTATTGGAATCGTCGAAGAAATCGGAGATGCTATTACAATGGTTAAACCAGGAGATTTTGTCATTGCGCCTTTCACCCATGGCTGTGGGGAGTGTGACGCCTGTCGCGCTGGCTATGATGGAACTTGTGATCGCCATATTGGAACTAACTGGTCTGATGGAGTGCAGGCAGAGTACATGCGTTTTGAATATGCAAACTGGGCACTCGTAAAAGTCCCTGGACAACCATCCGATTATACTGAAGCCATGCTCAAATCCTTCTTGACTTTGGCAGATGTCATGCCGACGGGTTATCATGCGGCGCGTGTGGCTAATGTGCAAAAAGGTGACAAAGTGGTAGTAATCGGTGATGGGGCAGTTGGCCAATGTGCTGTCATTGCAGCTAAGATGCGTGGAGCATCGCAAATTGTCCTTATGAGTCGCCACGAAGACCGTCAAAAGATGGCCTTGGAGTCAGGCGCGACAGCGGTCGTAGCGGAGCGTGGTGAAGAAGGTATTGCTAAGGTTCGTGAAATCCTTGGTGGCGGAGCGGATGCTGCTCTTGAATGTGTCGGTACTGCAGCAGCTGTTGATCAAGCTCTAGGTGTCCTTCACAATGGAGGGCGCTTAGGATTTGTTGGTGTGCCTCACTACAATAACCGTGCTCTTGGTTCGACCTTTGCCCAAAACATCTCTGTAGCAGGTGGAGCAGCTTCTGTTACCACCTATGACAAACAGTTCTTACTCAAGGCTGTCCTTGATGGAGACATCAATCCAGGTCGTGTCTTTACTTCAAGTTATAAACTGGAAGATATTAATCAAGCCTATAAAGATATGGATGAACGTAAGACCATTAAAGCTATGATTGTGATTGAATAGAAAAGAAAATCCTAATAGAGAGTGAACTCTTATTAGGATTTTTTATTGTAAACAGTTGTATTTAATGCAAGGTGCTTTCTCTTAAAGTCAGTTTGGTTCCCAGCATAGTGAGGCTTGGAATCTTGCGTCCGTGGAGTACTTCTCTATTAAGGATATCCATGCCTGTGCGTCCCATTTCCTCTGTATAAACAGTGATACTTGAAAGTGGTGGGAAAACCTGTTTGGTCAAGCTAGTGTCATTAAAGGAAATCAAACTCACTCGCTCTGGTAGGTGGATACTAGCTTCTTGGAGTGCCCGAAGGGCGCCGATCGCCAGACTATCGCTTGCAGCAAAAAAGGCAGATGGAAGTTGTTCCCCCAAGCTTTGAATTGCATGTTTCATTAAGTCGTAGCCAGATTGGGCAGAAAACTCTCCTTGGAAAATCAGCTCTTCATGATAGATTCCTAGTTCCTGTGTGTAGCTGATAAAGGCTTCAAGTCGTTTGTCATGGATTTGTTCCTCTTGATCAGTCGTAATCTCGAGTCCAGTCAGAATTCCAACTCTGTCCATGCCTTGATTGATAAAATAATCCAAGACTTGTTTGACAGCATTTGAAAAATCAGTGATAACACAAGTATGCCCTAAAGCCAGAGTGTCACTATCTAAAAATACTAGAGGCTTTTGATATTCCTCGAATGAAGCAATCTGTGCACGACTAAATTTACCAATACAGAGGATACCAATCACTTCCTCACTAAGCGTGAAAGGTTGGTCGTTAAAATAGCGCAAAATGTCATAGTCTAACTCTTGAGCTCTTTTTTCAATTCCAAGACGGATCTGGTAGTAGTAGAGATCTTCTAATTCTCCTTGTTCACTCACCCACTGGATGATAGCAATTTTTTGTTTGAGTTTATGACTTTCGCCTGTTTTGAGATGTTTTGTATACCCTAGTTCTTCTGCGACGGTTAAGATACGATGTCGAGTTTCTTCTGTAACAGATAGGCTCTGATCGCGATTGAGAACGCGGGATACAGTTGCGATCGAGACAGAGGCTAGCTGAGCGATATCTTTGAGTGTAGCCATAATTCCCCTCCTTTTTAGGTTATTATAGCATATTTTTGTTGCTTTTTACCTATAGTTTAGTAAAATATAGGTAAAAATGTTGACCAAAGCAAAACCCTTGGGTACAATAGAAGAAAACGATTACAGGTTAAGTTTTTTTACCTAACAATTGTCAAAGGAGAATTCATATGACACAACATCTTACTGCTGATGCACTTCGCAAGGACTTTCTTGCTGTTTTTGGTCAAGAAGCAGACCAAACCTTCTTTTCACCAGGCCGTATCAACTTGATTGGGGAGCATACTGACTACAACGGTGGCCATGTTTTCCCAGCAGCTATTTCACTAGGAACTTATGGGGCTGCTCGCAAGCGTGATGACCAAGTGCTCCGTTTCTACTCCGCAAACTTTGAGGACAAGGGAATTATCGAAGTGCCTCTAGCTGACCTTAAGTTTGAGAAAGAGCACAACTGGACCAACTATCCAAAAGGTGTCCTTCATTTCTTGCAAGAAGCTGGTCATGTGATTGACAAAGGTTTTGATTTCTATGTCTTTGGGAATATCCCAAATGGTGCTGGTTTGTCATCTTCAGCTTCTTTGGAGCTTTTGACTGGTGTCGTGGCAGAATACCTTTTTGACCTAAAATTGAATCGTCTAGATTTAGTAAAAATCGGAAAATTGACAGAGAATAATTTTATCGGTGTTAACTCTGGTATCATGGACCAGTTTGCCATCGGTATGGGGGCTGACCAACGAGCTATTTACCTGGATACTAACACTCTAGAATACGACTTGGTACCACTTGATTTGAAAGACAATGTCGTTGTGATCATGAATACCAATAAGCGCCGTGAACTAGCTGATTCTAAATATAATGAACGCCGTGCTGAATGTGAAAAAGCAGTAGAAGAACTCCAAGTGGCCTTGGACATTCAAACCTTGGGTGAATTGGATGAGTGGGCTTTTGATGAATATAGCTACCTCATCAAAGATGAAAATCGTTTGAAACGTGCTCGCCATGCCGTTCTTGAAAACCAACGTACACTTAAAGCACAAGCAGCTCTTCAAGCAGGAGATTTAGACAAGTTTGGTCGTTTGATGAATGCATCTCATGTTTCGCTTGAGCACGATTACGAAGTGACTGGTTTGGAATTAGATACCCTTGTTCATACAGCTTGGGCTCAAGAAGGTGTTCTTGGTGCTCGTATGACAGGAGCAGGTTTTGGTGGTTGTGCCATTGCCCTGGTTCAAAAAGATGCGGTTGAGGCCTTTAAAGAAGCTGTAGGCAAGCACTATGAAGAAATCGTTGGTTACGCTCCAAGTTTCTATATCGCTGAAGTGGCAGGTGGAACTCGCGTTTTAGATTAGGAGAGAAGGATATGGAAGCTGTAATATTTGATTTAGATGGCTTATTAGCCGATACTGAAATCATTTCTCTAAAAGTTTATCAAGAATTGCTTAGAGATTTTGGAATTCCTTTCACAGAAGAAACTTATTCTAGAGACTACAGTGGACATAGGGAAGAGGAGAATGTTCAACGATTTTTGGACACCTATGATTTACCTTGGAACTTTGACCAAACCTTGGCAAAAGTTTATGAACTGGAAGCTCAAATCTTAGCTCAAGGTGTAAATTTAAAAAAAGGTGCTAAAAATTTGCTTACTTATTTGCAAAAAGAAGGCATTCCAATCGCTTTAGCAACATCGAGTGTTGAATCTCGAGCTAGAATGATATTGGATAGCAATGGTATACTGTCACTATTTGACCATTTAGTTTTTGCAAAAGATGTGAAGCGAAGCAAACCTTACCCTGATATATTTTTAAAGGCTTGTAGTGATTTGAACGTTTTACCAGAGAATTGCTTGGTACTAGAGGATAGTGAAGCAGGGATTGAAGCGGCGTATAGAGCTGGGATTCCAGTTATTTGTATTCCAGATTTAAAAATACCAGCACAGTCTTTCTTAAATAAAACAGAACAAGTTTTTCAAGATTTAGATGCTGTTAGAGACTATTTAGAAAGTAAGAAGGAGGTTTTCTAGTGACCTTAGTAGAAACATTTGTTACCAAAGTCATTGCAGAAAGCACCTTTGAAGAGTTGGATCGGATCTATCTGACCAATCGCGTCTTGGCACTGGTGGGAGATGGAGTTCTTGAAGTTGAGACTGACCAAAATGATTTGATTGAACTAAAAGATCAGCTTGTTGAGGAAGCAGTTCGCTTGGAAACGATTGAAGATAGTCTGGCAGCGCGTGAGATTCTCGGTGCAGACCTCATGGACTTGGTAACGCCTTGTCCAAGTCAGCTTAATCGAGACTTTTGGGCTACTTATGCCCAGTCACCAGAGCAGGCGATTGCGGACTTCTACCAACTCAGTCAGAAGAATGACTACATCAAACTAAAGGCCATCGCAAAGAATATTGCTTATCGTGTACCGTCTGACTACGGTGAACTAGAGATTACCATCAATCTCTCTAAGCCTGAAAAGGATCCAAAAGAGATAGCTGCAGCTAAGTTGGTTAAGTCGAGCAACTATCCTCAATGTCAGCTTTGTATGGAAAACGAAGGCTACCATGGTCGTGTCAATCATCCAGCTAGAAGCAACCATCGTATTATACGTTTTGATATTTCTGGTCAGGAGTGGGGCTTCCAGTATTCGCCTTACGCTTACTTTAATGAGCACTGTATTTTCCTAGACAGCAAGCATCGTCCTATGGCCATTAGTCGCCAAAGTTTTGAACGTTTGTTAGCGATTGTGGAGCAGTTTCCAGGCTACTTTGCTGGTTCGAATGCTGATTTGCCAATCGTGGGTGGCTCCATCCTGACCCATGATCATTACCAAGGTGGTCGTCATGTCTTTCCAATGGAAGTGGCTCCTATTCAGAAAAGCGTTACCTTTGAAGGTTTTGAAACTGTCAAAGCAGGGATTGTTCAGTGGCCTATGTCCGTCATTCGACTAACTTCAGATTCGAAAGAGGATTTGACAGAACTAGCGGATAAAATCTTACTGGCTTGGCGTCAATACTCAGATCCAAGTGTACAGGTCTTGGCAGAAAGTAATGGAACACCGCATCACACTATCACACCGATTGCGCGTAAAAGAGATGGGCAGTTTGAGTTGGATTTGGTCTTTCGGGACAATCAAACATCTCCAGAGCATCCAGATGGTATCTATCATCCCCACAAGGATGTCCAACATATCAAGAAGGAAAATATCGGCTTGATAGAGGTCATGGGTTTGGCAATCTTGCCACCACGCTTGAAGGAAGAAGTGGAGCAGGTAGCAGCTTACCTAGTCGGAGAGGATATTTCAGTTGCAGATTATCACAAAGAATGGGCGGATGAATTGAAAGACTCCCATCCTGGATTGACTGACAAAGCACAAGCTCTTGAAATCGTCCAAGAATCTGTTGGTAAAATCTTCGCTCGAGTTTTGGAAGATGCAGGAGTTTACAAGCAAACAGAAGAAGGACAAGCTGCCTTTATGCGCTTTGTGGAGCAGGTTGGTATTTTGCCCGAATAAGTGCTTCTCTCTTGCGTAGAGTCTTGAAAAGTAGTATCATAGTGTCGTTTGAAATATCAGGAGGAACGTATGAAAGATTTTCACTTTGACGCTATATCTGCCTTTGAAAATTACGAAATTGAAAAAATGAGAGACGGTCACGTGGTGGTGACGACAAAAGTAGTGGACTCTTCACTCAACTACTATGGAAATGCCCATGGAGGCTATCTATTTACCCTTTGTGACCAAATCAGTGGTCTTGTGGTGATTTCACTTGGCTTAGATGGAGTGACACTCCAGTCTTCCATCAACTATCTGAAAGCTGGAAATCTAGGGGACCTTCTCACTATCAAAGGAGAATGTGTCCACCAAGGACGCACCACTTGTGTCGTCGATGTTGACATCATCAACCAAGATGGCCGAAATGTCTGTAAGGCAACCTTCACCATGTTTGTCACAGGACAACGGTCTGAAGATAGACAGGTGAGGATATAGGAAATATAAAAAAGAGGCAAACGCCTCTTTTTTTATTACTTTCCCACTCTAATGCTGTATTATACTATTCACTAAATCTTAAAAAATAGCCATCTGGATCTAAAACTGCAAATTCATGAGGGTAGATATATTGTTCACCAACACGAAATTCTCTTTTAGTCAAAGGACGATGAATAGGATAGTTAGACTCGATTACTTTCTGATAGAGTCTGGGGACATCCTTTATGCCAAAGGAGATATTGACACCACGACCAAATGGGTAGGTCAGTTCAGCTAATTCATCTTTTGTTCCCTCTTCTAACATTAGCTGGCAATCTTCAAGCGAAAGGAAGAGGAAGTTTTCTTCTGGTCGCTCGTATTCGATTGTAAAACCCAGCAAATCGCAGTAGAAGGAACGAGATTGTTCTATATTTGATACAATAAACTCAGGGATAACTGCATTGTAGTCCATAAAGAAACTCCTTACAATTCAATCTCCAAGACAATCGGTGTATGGTCTTGGCGTGCGCCTGAGTCGATCATATCTGACTTGGTAACCTTATCTGCCACACGGTTACTTGTGAGCCAGTAGTCGATTCTCCAGCCTGTGTTGTTGATTTTTGAAGTTTTGCTACGTTGTGCCCACCAAGTATAGCGTTCTGGAACGTCACCATGGATATGGCGGAAGGTGTCAGTAAATCCTTTGGCTAAAAGGTTTGTAAATCCTTCACGTTCTTCGTCTGTGAAACCTGGTGAACGACGGTTGCTTGCTGGGTTGGCAAGGTCAATTTCCTTGTGGGCAACGTTGTAGTCACCTGTAGCAAGAACTGGTTTTTTCTTGTCTAACTCAGCCAAGTATTCCGCATATTTGACGTCCCAGACTTGACGTTCTTCCAAACGTTTGAGTCCATCACCTGCATTTGGTGTGTAGACTTGAGTCACGAAAAATGTATCAAATTCCAAAGTAATGGTGCGGCCTTCCAAGTCCATAGTAGAAGGTGCGCCAATTTCTGGGAAGCTGATAGTTGGAGTGAGTTCTTTCTTATAGAGGAACATGGTTCCAGCATAGCCTTTACGGGCAGGCTCTTGAGAGGAACGCCAGGTGTTTTCGTAGCCTGGGAAGAGTTCTTCCAGTACCTCAAGGTGTTTTTTAGTAGGACCTTTAGCTGAAAGCTTGGTTTCTTGGATAGCGATGATATCAGCGTCTTCGGCTACCAAAGTTTGGAGAACGTCTTGAGACAATTTCGCACGCGCAGAGTCACTCGTCAACGCTGCATTGAGGGAATCAATATTCCATGAGATCAGTTTCATAATGTTTACCTTTTCATTCAGATTATAGACAATATTATACCAGAAAAAGAAGTATTTCCCCAGCGTATGGTTTGAAAAATCCAGGTCATTCCTATATAATAAAGAATGATTTATGTAAAGGATTGAAAATAAATGAAATGTTACTCCTTTGAGTATCTTTATCGCTGAATATGACAAAGTTTAAGTTAGTGTCATCACCTATGAATAGGAAAAACCTGAGGCAGTCGCCTCAGGTTTCCATTTGTCATTAGAAAGGAATTTTATGTCCATCATCCAAAAACTCTGGTGGTTTTTTAAATTAGAACAACGCCGTTACCTAGTTGGAATTGTAGCTCTGGTTTTGGTATCTGTACTCAACCTCATCCCACCTATGGTCATGGGGCGGGTAATCGATGCCATCACTTCGGGACGATTAACACAAGATGAGCTCTTGCTTCATCTCTTTTATCTCTTGCTGGCAGCTTTCGGGATGTATTATCTGCGTTACGTTTGGCGTATGTATATCCTAGGGACTTCCTACCGACTTGGACAAATTATGCGTTCAAGACTATTTGAGCACTTTACAAGGATGTCTCCCGCTTTTTATCAGAGTTATCGGACTGGGGATTTGATGGCTCACGCAACCAATGATATCAATGCTCTGACTCGTTTAGCAGGTGGTGGTGTCATGATGGCAGTGGATGCCTCTATCACAGCCTTGGTGACTCTCTTGACTATGCTCTTTAGCATTTCTTGGCAGATGACCTTGGTTGCCATTCTGCCCTTGCCATTTATGGCCTATGCGACTAGTCGTCTGGGGAGAAAGACCCATAAGGCTTTTGGCGAATCCCAAGCAGCCTTTTCTGAACTTAATAATAAGGTTCAAGAATCTGTATCAGGTATCAAGGTAACCAAGTCCTTTGGCTATCAGTCTGATGAATTGGCATCTTTCCAGGAAGTCAATAATTTGACCTTCCAAAAGAATCTGCAAACCATGAAATATGATAGTCTCTTTGACCCCATGGTTCTACTCTTTGTTGGTTCTTCCTATGCCTTAACTCTCTTAGTGGGAGCCTTTATGGTGCAAGCAGGACAAGTAACCGTTGGTAATCTTGTCACCTTTATCTCTTACTTGGATATGTTGGTCTGGCCCTTGATGGCGATTGGTTTTCTCTTTAATATTACTCAAAGAGGGAAGGTTTCTTATCAACGAATTGAGAGTCTTTTGTCTCAAGAGTCACCTGTCAAAGACCCAGAATCTCCACTTAACGGGATTGAAAATGGGCGCTTGGACTATGCCATTGATCGTTTTGCCTTTGAAGACGAAGAGACGCTGAGAGATATACATTTTAGTCTCGAAAAAGGGCAAACCTTGGGCTTGGTTGGGCAAACTGGTTCAGGGAAAACTGCTTTGATTAAGTTGCTCTTGCGTGAGTATGACGTTGACCGAGGAGCTATTTATCTAAATGATCATGATATTCGCGCCTATCGACTAGCTGACTTACGTAGTTTGATGGGATACGTTCCACAGGACCAATTTCTTTTTGCAAGTTCTATCATAGATAATATTCGCTTTGGAAATCCCGACCTACCTTTCTCAGCAGTAGAAGAAGCGACTCAGTTGGCTCAAGTCTATCAAGACATTCAAGCCATGCCTGAGGGATTTGATACAGTTATCGGGGAAAAAGGAGTCAGTCTATCTGGTGGACAAAAGCAACGTCTGGCTATGAGTCGGGCTATGATTTTAAATCCTGATATCTTGATTTTAGATGATTCCTTGTCAGCTGTGGATGCTAAGACAGAGTTCGCAATCATCGATAATCTCAAGGAAACTCGCAAAGATAAAACGACTATCATCACTGCCCATCGTCTTAGCGCAGTTGTTCATGCAGATTTGATTTTGGTCATGCAGGATGGTCGCATCATTGAACGAGGTAGGCATGAAGACTTACTAGCCTTGGATGGTTGGTATGCCCAGACCTACCAGTCTCAACAGTTAGAAATGAAAGGAGAAGAAGATGCGGAATAAACAAGAACAATGGGCTGTATTGAAGCGTTTGTTGTCTTATCTCAAGCCCTATAGTCTCCTCACCTTTTTAGCCTTAGCTTTTCTCCTTACGACGACTGTTATCAAGAGTATTATCCCCCTGGTAGCTTCTCACTTTATCGACCAGTATCTAAACAACCTTAATCAGCTTGCTGTTACAGTTTTGCTAGTTTACTATGGTCTCTACATTCTTCAAACCATTGTCCAATATGTGGGGAACATCCTCTTTGCGCGCGTGTCCTACAGCATCGTTAGAGATATCCGACGTGATGCCTTTGCTAATATGGAGAAGCTAGGCATGTCTTACTTTGATAAAACGCCTGCAGGCTCTATTGTCTCTCGTTTGACAAATGACACCGAGACTATCAGTGATATGTTTTCGGGGATCTTGTCCAGCTTTATCTCGGCAGTCTTTATATTCGTGACGACCCTTTATACCATGTTAGTTCTGGACTATCTTCTGACTGCTTTAGTATTGCTCTTCCTACCTTTGATTTTCCTTTTGGTCAATCTCTACCGTAAAAAATCGGTCAAGGTCATTGAAAAAACCAGAAGTCTACTGTCAGATATTAACAGTAAGCTGGCAGAAAATATCGAAGGAATTCGTATTATTCAAGCCTTTAACCAAGAAAAACGCCTGAAAGAAGAGTTTGATGAGATAAATCAGGAACACCTAGTCTACGCTAACCGTTCAGTAGCCTTGGATTCTCTCTTTTTACGTCCAGCTATGAGTTTGTTGAAGCTGTTGGGCTATGCAGTTTTGATGGCTTACTTTGGCTATCGTGGTCTTTATCTAGGAATAACGGCAGGAACTATGTATGCCTTTATCCAGTATATCAACCGTCTCTTTGATCCCCTCATCGAGGTAACGCAAAACTTTTCTACTCTTCAGACATCCATGGTGTCAGCAGGTCGTGTTTTTGCACTGATAGATGAGACCAACTATGAACCGGCCCAAGAAAATGGACAAGCCGAGATTCAAGAAGGAAATATTCGCTTTGAGCATGTGTCCTTCTCCTATGATGGAAAACACCAAATTCTAGATGATATTTCCTTTACTGTCAATAAAGGTGAAACCATTGCCTTTGTCGGTCATACGGGATCGGGAAAATCTTCTATTATCAATGTTCTGATGCGCTTTTATGAATTCCAGTCAGGTCGGGTTCTCCTAGATGGTGTGGATATTCGAGAGTATAGTCAAGAGGAGTTGAGAAAAAACATCGGTTTGGTTCTACAGGACCCCTTCCTCTATCATGGGACCATTAAGTCCAATATCGCCATGTACCAAGATATCAGCGATGACCAAATCAAGGCTGCAGCAGAATTTGTCGATGCAGATTCCTTCATTCAAGATCTTCCTTTAGGTTATGATGCTCCTGTATCTGAGCGTGGTTCGAGTTTTTCAACTGGTCAACGTCAGCTTCTTGCCTTTGCTAGAACTGTTGCCAGTCAACCTAAAATCCTGATTTTGGATGAAGCGACAGCCAATATCGACTCTGAAACAGAAGCTCTGGTCCAAAATTCCCTAGCTAAGATGAGACAAGGTCGGACAACCATTGCCATCGCCCATCGCCTTTCTACCATTCAGGATGCTAACTGTATCTATGTTCTAGATAAGGGACGAATCATCGAAAGTGGAACCCACGAGGAACTCCTAGCATTGGGTGGAACCTATCACAAGATGTATAGTTTGCAGGCAGGGGCTCTTTCCTAAGGAAGAATTCCTTTAAAACACAGATTTCTTGCACTGCCTCTTTCATTTTGTGGTATAATGTAGAATGTTAATAAAGATTATATATAAAAAACAGAGGAGAATGTGCATGCTGAAATGGGATGAGCTACCTCAAGAAATGCAATTGAGCGAGGTAAAACCATACTACCAGCTTGTGTCTAGAAGAAAAGGCTCACTGATTTTCAAGCGTTGTCTAGATTTGTTTCTAGCCGTAGTCTTGTTAATCTTGACCTCCCCCTTATTCCTGATTCTAAGCATCTGGATCAAGCTAGATAGCAAGGGTCCAGTTATTTACAAGCAAGTGCGGGTAACCCAGTACAACCGACATTTCAAAATTTGGAAATTCCGGACTATGGTGACGGATGCTGATAAAAAAGGAAGTCTGGTAACTTCTGCAAATGATAGCCGCATCACCAAGGTTGGAAATTTCATTCGCCGTGTGCGTTTGGATGAATTGCCGCAATTGGTCAATGTCCTCAAAGGGGAGATGTCCTTTGTGGGAACTCGTCCAGAAGTACCACGTTATACAGAACAGTACAGCCATGAAATGATGGCTACCTTGCTCTTGCCAGCAGGGATTACATCGCTTGCCAGCATTAACTATAAGGACGAGGATGCTATTATCAGTCAAATGACTGCAAAAGGTATGACGGTTGACCAGGTCTATGTCGAAAGAGTCCTACCAGAAAAGATGCACTATAATCTAGCCTACCTACGTGATTTTAATTTCTTCGGAGATATCAAGATCATGTTCCAGACTGTATTTGAAGTTTTAAAATAAGTAGTCGCAAGATTGAAACCAATCAAAGGAGTAAAACAATGACAAAGTATAATATTCCATTTTCACCACCTGATATTACCGAAGCTGAAATTGCTGAAGTAGCAGATACCCTTCGTTCTGGTTGGATTACAACAGGACCTAAGACAAAAGAATTGGAGCGTCGTCTGTCCGTCTATACTCAGACACCTAAGACAGTCTGCCTCAACTCTGCAACAGCAGCTCTTGAATTGATTTTGCGCGTGCTTGAAGTGGGTCCTGGCGATGAAGTTATCGTTCCAGCTATGACCTATACAGCATCATGTAGCGTCATCACTCACGTAGGTGCGACACCAGTGATGGTTGATATCCAAGATGATACCTTTGAAATGGACTACGACAAGCTTGAGCAAGCAATTACTGAGAAGACAAAGGTTATCATCCCAGTAGAACTTGCAGGGATTATCTGTGACTATGACCGTTTGTTCCAAGTTGTTGAGAAGAAACGTGACCTCTTTACAGCTACTAGCAAGTGGCAAAAGGCCTTTAACCGTATTGTGATTGTCTCTGATAGTGCTCATGCTTTGGGTTCAACCTACAAGGGACAACCAGCTGGTTCCATTGCAGACTTTACATCATTCTCTTTCCACGCAGTTAAGAATTTTACAACTGCTGAAGGAGGAAGTGCGACCTGGAAAGCTAATCCAGCTATTGACGATGAAGAAATGTACAAGGAATTCCAAATTCTTTCCCTTCATGGTCAAACTAAAGATGCTCTTGCCAAGATGCAGCTAGGCTCATGGGAATACGATATCGTAACACCTGCCTACAAGTGCAACATGACGGATATCATGGCTTCGCTTGGTCTGGTTCAGTTAGATCGTTATCCTGCTTTACTACAACGTCGTAAAGATATTGTGGAACGCTATGACCATGGATTTGCGGGAACTCGTATCCATCCATTGGCGCATGAGACAGATGCAGTTGAATCTTGTCGTCACCTCTACATCACCCATGTAGAAGGAGCAACTCTCGAACAACGCAACCAAATCATCCAAGAATTGGCCAAGGCAGGAATTGCAAGTAATGTTCACTACAAACCGCTTCCGCTTTTAACAGCCTATAAGAATCTTGGTTTTGATATGGCTGATTATCCGCGAGCTTATGCTTTCTTTGAAAATGAAATTACATTACCTCTTCACACGAAATTAACGGATGAAGAAGTAGACTATATCATTGAGACTTTTGTCAGAGTTTCTGAAGAAGTTCTTGCTTCTTCAAAAAACTAATAAAAAAAATTAGTAAAAAATGAATGAAAACGGTTGACAAAGAAAAACCAATAACATATAATTAACTCAACAAATCAGAAAAGTAATTATTTTTGATCTTCAGGGAGCCTGTGGTTACTGCGAACAGGTGGTTGGAACTAGTGAAATTGGGCTGATTTGAAAAAATGAATTTGAAACAATGAAAATTCGGTAGGCACACCTTACAGTGCAACTTGTTGTTAGACAAGGCAGAGATGTAAAGGGGATATTCTCTTTACAATTGAGGTGGTACCGCGTTACAAACGCCCTCACATGGAAATATACTCCGTGTGTGGGCTTTTTTTCATATCTTGGAAACAGTAGAAAAGAGGAAAAATTTATGACAACAAAAGGATATTTTGGACAATTTGGTGGTAGTTTTGTACCAGAACCAATTCAGGTTTTGCTAGATGAATTGGAAGTGACTTTTGAAAAATACAAGGATGATCCAGAGTTTTTAGCTGAGTTTCGCCATTACTTGAAGGATTATTCAGGTCGCGAAACACCGCTCTATTTTGCAGAAAGCTTGACGGATTATCTAGGTGGGGCTAAGATTTATCTCAAACGTGAAGATCTTAACCACCTTGGGTCACACAAACTTAACAATGTCCTTGGACAAATCCTTCTTGCTAAACGCATGGGTAAAAAACGTGTGATTGCAGAGACAGGAGCTGGTCAGCACGGTGTTGCGACAGCTGCAGCTGCAGCCAAATTTGGTATGGCCTGTGATGTCTACATGGGGGCAGAAGATGTGGAACGTCAACGTCTCAATGTCTTCCGTATGGAGATGATGGGAGCAACTGTTCATGCAGTTGAAACGGGAACACGTACTCTGAAGGATGCGGTTGACGCAGCCTTTGGAGCATGGATGAATGACCTTGAAGCTTTCTACGTTTTAGGTTCGGCTGTAGGTCCTCACCCTTACCCAACTATTGTTCATGAGTTCCAAAAAGTGATTAGTGAAGAATCTCGTCGTCAAATCTTGGAAAAAGAAGGACGTCTGCCAGACTACGTCATTGCCTGTGTGGGTGGTGGTTCTAATGCCATCGGTGCCTTTTCACAGTATGTAGCTGATGAAGAAGTTAAATTGGTTGGGGTAGAAGCTGCTGGTCACGGTTTAGATACCGATAAACACGCGGCAACAATGACCAAGGGTAGTGTCGGAATTGTCGATGGAATGAAGACTTATGCAGTTTTTAAGGAAGATGGAGAGCTGGCGCCAGTTTACTCTATCTCTGCTGGTTTAGACTATCCAGGGGTTGGCCCTGAACACGCCTACTTCAAAGATTCTGGCCGCGTGGAATATGTGGCAGCGACAGATGAAGAAGCTGTTCAAGCCTTGCTCCTTCTTAGTAAGACTGAAGGGATTATCCCAGCGATTGAAAGTTCGCATGCCATCGCAGAAGCAGTTAAACGTGCACCGAAACTAAGTAAAGATGAGATTATCATCATCAATGTCTCAGGTCGTGGAGACAAGGACGTAGCCGCGATTGCAGATTATCTTGAAGCTAAAAAATAAAAGATGGAAAATATACAGATATTTCTCTCACAGAGAGCTTGTGGTTGCTGAAAACAAGCAGAGAAAACTGTAAGGTTGGGTCCATCTGAAATGAGAGAAGAAAACATAATTCTCAAGGGAGTGCCCTTTATCGCACAGCCTGTTACAGGAGGTATCTGAGACAGGAAAGAGAGATAGGAGAAATCCTATAATTGAGGTGGCACCGCGAATTTCGTCCTCACGCAAGTTAGTTTGCGTGGGGATTTTTTGTAGAATCAACACGAGATTTAAGAAGAATCGAAAGGGAAATTACAATGGAACGAATTATTCATGGAGATGTTTTATCGCCTATCTTGGCTTATATGCGCTTAAATGGACAACACAAGGTCATACTTGAAAGTATCCCTAGAGAAAAAGAAAATGCTCGTTTTTCGATCTTGGCCTATAATCCAGTTTTTGAAATTAAGTTTGAAAATGGAGTCCTTTATCAAAATGGTCAAGTGATTGATTGTGATCCTTTGGACTTCATGTATGAAGTGACTCATAAAAGTCAACACCATTCAGATTTACCCTTTGGCGGTGGAGCTATCGGCTTTGTTGGTTACGACATGATTTCTCTCTATGAAGAGATTGGCCAGCTTCCTGAGGATACGATTGGGACGCCAGATATGCATTTCTTTGTCTACGAGAGTTATATGGTATTTGACCACAAGAAAGAAAAAATTCATATCATCGAGGATGCTCTCTACAGTAATCGTAGCCATGATGAACTAGAAGCGGATTTGGATCAAGTTTTAGAGGAGTTGAAAATTCCTGCTCCTGATGAATTTGATGATTTGGACGTTTCTCCACTTCAGTTTAGACCACATATTGAACCTCAGAAATTTGAAGAAATGGTAGAAACAGCTCGCGACTTGATTCGCAAGGGAGATATGTTCCAATGTGTGCTCAGCCAGCGCTTCTCCGCAGAGGTAACTGGAAATCCTTTTGACTTCTACAGAAATCTCCGAGTGACAAATCCATCAAATTATCTCTACTTTTATGATTTTGGAGATTATCAAATTATCGGTGCCAGTCCAGAGAGCTTGGTTTCCGTCAAGAATGGTATCGTGACAACCAATCCAATTGCAGGTACGCGACCTAGAGGTGCCAATGACGAGGAAGATGCAGCACTTGCAAGTGATCTACTTTCTGATGAAAAGGAAACGGCAGAACACCGAATGTTGGTGGACTTGGGACGAAATGATATCGGTAAAATTGCTGAAACAGCTAGTGTTCAAGTAACCAAGTATATGGAAGTCGAACTTTTCCGCTATGTCATGCATTTGACCAGCGTAGTTAAAGGACGTTTGCTTCCTGAACTGACCGCCATGGATGCCTTGAAGGCGACACTTCCGGCTGGAACAGTATCGGGGGCACCAAAGATTCGGGCCATGAAGCGCATTTATGAATTAGAAACAGAGAAACGAGGCGTTTATGCCGGGGCTATCGGTTACCTTTCAGCAACTGGAGACATGGACTTTGCCATTGCAATTCGAACCATGATTCTTAAAAATAAAAAAGCCTACGTACAGGCTGGTGCAGGAATTGTTTATGATTCCATCGCTCAGAACGAATACCAAGAAACGATTAACAAAGCTAAATCTATGACTAGAATGGGAGAACTAAGACCATGATCTTATTGATTGACAATTATGATTCATTTACCTATAACCTGGCTCAATATATCGGGAATTTCGCAGAAGTTCAGGTTTTGAGAAATGATGATTCACATCTTTATGAACATGCTGAAAAGGCAGATGGATTAGTTTTCTCTCCTGGCCCAGGTTGGCCAGCTGATGCTGGGAAAATGGAAGAAATGATTCGTGATTTTGCAGGTAAGAAACCTATTCTAGGGATTTGTTTGGGGCACCAAGCCATTGCAGAAGTCTTTGGTGGTAAGTTAGGCTTGGCTCCTAAAGTTATGCACGGTAAACAAAGCCAGATTCGATTTGAGACTCCATCAGTTCTCTATCAAGGAATTGAGGACAATCGTCCAGTCATGCGTTACCACAGTATTTTAATCGAAGAGATGCCAGAAGAGTTTGAAGTGACAGCTCGCTCGACAGATGACCAGGCTATTATGGGGATACAACACAAAACCTTGCCGATTTATGGCTTGCAGTATCATCCAGAAAGTATTGGAACGCCAGATGGCCTATCTTCTATTCAGAATTTTGTCGAGAAAGTTGTAAAGTGAGGGAAATAAAATGAAAGAGATTATTGAAAAATTAGCAAACTTTGAAGATTTATCAAGTGTTGAAATGACAGATGTGATCGAACGCATCGTGACAGGGCGAGTGACAGAAGCGCAAATCGCTTCACTACTTTTAGCCCTTAAAATGAAGGGAGAAACACCTGAAGAAAGAACAGCCCTCGCTCAAGTTATGAGAGGACATGCTCAACACATTCCAACAAACATTCAAGATGCTATGGATAACTGCGGTACAGGTGGAGATAAGTCATTTAGCTTTAACATCTCAACAACTGCAGCCTTTGTTTTGGCAGGTGGGGGAATCCATATGGCCAAACATGGTAATCGTTCAATTTCCTCAAAATCTGGTTCGGCAGATGTCTTGCAAGCTTTGGGAATCAATATTGATCTCAAGCCAGCACAATTAGGTAAAGTATTTGACCAAACAGGAATCGTCTTTCTCTTTGCCAAAAACATGCACCCAGCTATGAAATACATCATGCCAGCTCGTTTGGAGTTGGGAATTCCAACTATCATGAATTTGACAGGACCGCTCATCCATCCAATGGTTTTGGATACACAGCTTCTAGGGATCAGTCGTCCAGAACTTCTGGAAAGTACTGCTCAGGTTTTGAAAAACATGGGTCGCAAACGTGCCATTGTAGTAGCTGGTCCAGAAGGATTGGATGAAGCTGGTTTGAATGGAACTACCAGCATTGCCCTTCTTGACAATGGTGAAATTACTTTATCAACCTTTACTCCAGAAGATTTGGGAATGGAACGCATTGCTATTGAAGACATTCGTGGAGGAAATGCTCATGAGAATGCAGCAATTCTTGTCAGTGTTCTTAATAACGAACCAAGTCCATTCTTGGAAACTACAGTCTTAAATGCAGGTCTCGGATTCTACGCCAATGGTAAAGCAGACAGTATCAAGGACGGAGTTGAATTGGCACGTCAAGTAATTGCTAGTGGTAAGGCCCTTGAAAAACTCAGACTATTACAGGAGTATCAAAGATGAGTCAGGAATTTTTATCACGTATCCTAGAGCAAAAGGCGCGAGAAGTTGAAACGATGGAACGAGAGGAGCTTCAGCCCTTGCGTCAAACTTATCGATTGAGTGAATATTTAAAAAATCACCAAGACCGTTTGCAAATCATTGCTGAGGTCAAGAAGGCAAGCCCAAGTCTAGGTGATATCAATCTTGATGTGGATATCGTACAACAGGCCCAGACTTACGAGGCTAACGGCGCGGTTATGATTTCTGTTCTGACAGATGAGGTTTTCTTTAAAGGTCATTTGGATTATCTGCGAGAGATTTCTAGTCAGGTAGAGATCCCGACACTGAATAAGGATTTTATCATCGATGAAAAGCAAATCATCCGTGCTCGCAATGCAGGTGCGACCGTCATCTTGCTCATCGTAGCGGCATTATCTGAAAAACGACTGAAGGAGCTTTACGACTACGCGACAGATCTTGGTCTAGAAGTTTTGGTGGAAACTCATAATCTTGTTGAACTGGAAGTGGCTCATAGACTTGGAGCTCAAATTATTGGTGTCAACAATCGCAATTTAACAACCTTTGAAGTTGACTTGCAGACCAGCGTAGACTTGGCCAAACACTTTAAGGATGATTGCTTCTACATTTCCGAATCTGCTATTTTTACAGAGGAGGATGCAAAACGTGTTGCACCATACTTTAACGGAATTTTAGTAGGAACAGCCCTCATGCAAGCAGAAGATGTAGCCCAGAGAATCAAGGAGTTGCAGATTGACAAAGGTTAAGATTTGTGGACTATCGACCAAAGAAGCGGTGGAAACAGCCGTATCAGCAGGAGCAGACTACATCGGTTTTGTCTTCGCACCTAGTAAAAGACAGGTGACCTTGGAACAGGCTGCTGAGCTATCAAAGCTGATTCCTACAGATGTAAAAAAGGTTGGAGTATTTGTTTCACCAAGTCGGGCTCAACTGCTAGAAGCGATTGAAAAAGTTGGCTTGGACTTGGTTCAAGTTCACAGTCAGGTGGCAGATGATTTGTTTGAGGATTTGCCTTGTGGCAGCATTCAGGCTGTTCAGGTCGATGAAGGGGGGCATGTACCCAATTCTCAGGCAGATTATCTACTCTTTGATGCTCCTGTGGCAGGGAGTGGACAAACCTTTGACTGGGGTCGACTGGATACGACAGAACTAGCCCGGCCTTTCTTCATCGCTGGCGGGCTAAATGAGGACAATGTAGCAAGAGCAATTCAGCATTTCTCTCCCTTTGCAGTAGATGTATCAAGCGGAGTAGAAACAGACGGACAAAAAGATCATGAAAAGATTAGAAGATTTATAGAGAGGGTAAAGAATGGCATATCAAGAACCAAATAAAGATGGATTTTACGGGAAATTCGGTGGACGTTTTGTCCCAGAAACATTGATGACAGCAGTATTGGAGTTAGAAGAGGCTTATCGTGAAAGTCAGGCAGATCCAAGTTTCCAAGAGGAGTTAAACCAACTTTTGCGCCAATATGTAGGTCGTGAAACACCTCTTTACTACGCAAAAAACTTGACCCAGCATATCGGCGGATCCAAGATTTACCTTAAACGTGAAGATCTCAACCATACAGGTGCCCACAAGATTAACAATGCCTTAGGACAAGTTCTTCTGGCTAAACGTATGGGCAAAAAGAAAATTATCGCTGAAACAGGAGCCGGTCAGCACGGTGTGGCAACTGCAACAGCTGCAGCACTCTTTAACATGGAATGTACTATCTACATGGGTGAGGAAGATGTCAAACGCCAAGCCCTCAATGTCTTCCGTATGGAACTTTTGGGAGCCAAGGTGGAAGCTGTAACAGATGGTTCGCGCGTGCTCAAAGATGCGGTCAATGCAGCCCTTCGTTCTTGGGTGGCAAATATTGATGATACCCACTATATCCTTGGTTCTGCCTTGGGGCCCCATCCTTTCCCAGAAATTGTGCGTGATTTCCAAAGTGTTATCGGACGAGAAGCCAAACAACAGTACCGTGACTTGACAGGGCAAGATTTGCCAGATGCCCTAGTAGCCTGTGTTGGTGGAGGTTCTAATGCTATCGGTCTCTTCCATCCATTTGTGGAAGATGAGTCAGTGGCTATGTATGGAGCTGAAGCAGCAGGACTAGGTGTGGATACAGAGCATCATGCAGCAACCTTGACCAAGGGTAGACCAGGTGTTCTCCACGGTTCGCTCATGGATGTTCTCCAAGATGCCCATGGACAAATCTTAGAAGCCTTCTCTATCTCAGCAGGTTTGGACTACCCAGGTATCGGTCCAGAACATTCTCATTACCACGATATCAAGCGTGCGACCTATGTTCCTGTGACAGATGAGGAAGCCTTGGAAGGCTTCCAACTCTTGTCTCGTGTGGAAGGGATTATCCCAGCTTTGGAATCTAGTCACGCTATCGCCTTTGCGGTGAAATTAGCCAAAGAACTTGGTCCAGACAAGTCAATGATTGTCTGTCTATCAGGTCGTGGGGACAAGGATGTAGTTCAAGTCAAGGACCGCTTGGAAGCAGATGCAGCAAAGAAGGGAGAAGCTCATGTCTAAGACACTAACAGAAAAATTGAATGCAATTAAAGCAGCAGGAAAGGGAATTTTTGTTCCCTATATCATGGCTGGAGACCACGAAAAAGGGTTGGAAGGTCTCGGTGAAACAATTCACTTTTTAGAAGATTTGGGTGTGTCTGCTATTGAAGTGGGAGTTCCCTTCTCGGATCCGGTTGCAGATGGTCCTGTTATCGAAGAAGCCGGCTTGCGTAGCTTAGCTCAAGGGACCTCTACTCAGGCTCTAGTCGAAACCTTGAAAACCATTGAAACTGAAATTCCGCTTGTCATCATGACCTACTTTAACCCCCTCTTTCAGTACGGTGTTGAGAAATTTGTCAAAGATCTTTCTACTACAGCGGTTAAAGGGTTGATTATCCCAGACCTCCCTCATGAACATGCTAACTTTGTAGAGCCCTTTTTGGTGAATACAGACATTGCTTTGATTCCACTTGTCAGCTTAACGACAGGAATTGAGCGTCAAAAAGAACTCATTGAGGGAGCGGAAGGTTTTGTCTATGCCGTTGCTATTAACGGAGTGACAGGAAAATCAGGAAACTACCGAGCAGACTTGGACAAGCACTTGGCTCAACTGCATCAAGTGGCAGATATTCCAGTCTTGACAGGTTTTGGTGTATCCACACAGGATGATGTAGAACGATTTAATGCAGTATCAGACGGCGTCATCGTCGGTTCCAAGATTGTTAAGGCTCTACATGAAGGACAAGTAGCAGAAATCGCTGACTTTATCCGAAAAGCAGTAGCTTACCAAAAATAATCATACAAGCAGCAAGTAAGAGGAAGGGCACAAAAGGAAGTCTTTCCTTTTTCTTTAGTAGGAGAAAGGCTAGGATGCCAGTTGTGGAAGCAAATTGAATTAAAATCAGAATTTCTGTAAGTGTAAAAACGAGTGCACAAGAAGCCAGAAAGAGAAAATCCCCTGCACCTATGCGGATATCGATAAAGTGAGCCAAAATTCCAAGGACAAGGAAGAAGACCATGACCAGATTCCAGCTAGAGGAAGCCATGAGGATTAGGTGGAAAGTCATCCAGACCAGTAGGGGATATTCCTGATGGCGAAAGTCATAGATGCCCAAGGTCAAACCAGCAGTGATTAGGATGACTTGCCCCAAGGAAAGAAATCCCCAAGACCAAGATAGAAAGAGGAGTCCTAAGCCTAGTTCAAATAGGGCATACCAGACAGAATAAGGAGCCTTGCAGTAGCGACATCGAAAGTGATTGAAAATCTGCGACAGGATCGGAATCAAATCTAAGGGACTCAAGCGAGTCTGACAGGAATCGCAGTGACTAGCAGGTCGGATAATGGATTGCTCTGGAAAGCGGTCAATGACCAAACCTAGAAAGGAAGCGAGAATGCTCCCGACAAGAAAAAAATAAAGATCAATCATACTTATCTATTCGTAAAAAATAAGAGAAGTAGTATAATAAAGAAACATTGATAAGATGGTGAGGTCAAGATCATGATCATGATTCGTTTTGAAGAAAATATGAGCACAGAAAATGCTCAGCACGTATGCCAATGGTCCAACTCCCTTGGCAAATCCTTTCAAAAACAATGGATGGGAACAATGATTCCTTTTCCCTTAACAATTCAAATCTTGAAAGATTTGGAAGGAATCTTTTCAATCTTTGATGGACAAGAGTTTGTGGGGCTTATCCAGAAAATCAGGCTAGAAGACAGTAATCTTCATATCGGGAGATTTTTTATCAATCCCCAGAAACAGGGGCAGGGCCTAGGTAGCCAGGCTTTAAGGAAATTTGTTAGTTTGGCCTTTGAAAATGAAGACATAGATACTATTTCTCTAAATGTCTACGAGGCAAATCAAAGAGCTCAGAATCTTTACCAAAAAGAAGGATTTGAAATTGTTCAAACTATTGAAATTCCAGAACGAAAATACATAATGAGAAAATCTAGGTAAGGGCTAGATGATACCGAGAACTGTCCCCGTACAATTTTTGGTTTTCAAACTTGTTGCAAAGAAATTTTCTTGATAAAATAGATACATGACTAGATATAAAGCTGTAATTTCCTATGATGGCTACGACTTTGCTGGCTTCCAGCGACAACCTCACGCGCGTAGTGTCCAAGAGGAAATTGAAAAAACTTTAACCAAATTAAATAAAGGGCAGGCCATTACCATCCATGGTGCAGGGCGAACGGACAGTGGTGTTCATGCCTTAGGGCAGGTCATCCACTTTGACCTTCCCTATCAGATGGATGAGGAAAAACTTCGTTTTGCTCTTGATACTCAAAGTCCTGAAGATATCGATGTGATTTCGATTGAGATTGTGGCTGATGATTTTCATTGTCGTTATGCTAAGCATAGCAAGACCTATGAGTTTATCGTGGATAGAGGACGTCCTAAAAATCCTATGCGTCGCCATTATGCGACCCATTATCCATATCCGCTAGATGTGGAGCGGATGCAGCTTGCTGTAAAAAAACTCGAGGGAACACATGACTTTACTGGTTTTACGGCATCAGGGACTAGTGTGGAGGATAAGGTTCGGACGATCACGGAAGCTAGTCTTAGGGTTGATGAAACAGGGCAGTTTTTGACCTTTACCTTCTCAGGCAATGGCTTCCTCTATAAGCAGATTCGAAATATGGTCGGAACCCTGCTGAAAATTGGTAACAACCGTATGCCGATTGAACAGATTGACCTGATTTTGGAGAAAAAAGACAGACAGTTGGCAGGACCAACTGCAGCACCCAATGGTTTGTATTTGAAGGAGATTCGTTATGAAGAATAATCGTATTTTAGCACTTTCAGGAAATGATATTTTTAGTGGTGGTGGATTAGCTGCTGACCTTGCCACCTATACTTTGAATGGTTTGCATGGATTTGTAGCCATGACCTGCTTGACTGCTTTGACAGAAAATGGCTTTGAAGTCTTTCCAACTGATGAAACTATTTTCCAACAACAGTTGGATAGTCTGAAGAGTGTAGACTTTGGAGGGATTAAGATTGGTCTCTTGCCGACAGTTGGTGTTGCTGAGAGAGCTTTGAATTTCATTAAGGAAAGAGCAGGAGTTCCTGTCGTCTTGGACCCTGTATTGGTTTGTAAGGAAACGCACGACGTTGCTGTCAGCGAGCTTTGTCAAGAGTTGATTCGCTTTTTCCCTTATGTATCTGTGATTACTCCGAACCTTCCTGAGGCAGAATTGCTAGCAGGTCAAAAGATTGAAACCTTGGAAGATATGAAGGCTGCAGCTCAGAAATTGTATGACTTAGGAGCGCCAGCAGTCATTATCAAGGGTGGGAATCGCCTTAGTCAGGATAAGGCTGTGGATGTCTTTTATGATGGAGTGAATTTTACCATTTTTGAGAATCCAGTCTTAGAAGGTCAAAATGCTGGTGCAGGTTGTACCTTTGCATCGAGCATTGCCAGTCAATTAGTACAAGGAGAGGAACTCTTACCAGCAGTAGAAAGTTCTAAAGCCTTTGTTTACCGTGCTATCGCACAAGCAGATCAATATGGAGTAAGACAATATGAAGCAAACCAAAACAAGTAAAATCGCCCTATTATCTATACTAACTGCCCTATCAGTGGTCTTAGGCTATATTGTAAAAATCCCAACCCAAACAGGAATCTTAACTCTTTTAGATGCTGGAATCTTCTTTACCGCTTTTTATTATGGGCGCCGTGAAGGAGCCATTGTTGGAGGATTAGGAGGATTTCTCATTGACCTGATTTCAGGTTATCCTCACTGGATGGTCTTCAGCTTGCTTTTCCATGGTCTGCAGGGATATTTTGCAGGTTTTAAAGGAAAATGGCAGGGGCTTGGATTAGTTATGGCGACTATCATCATGGTAGCTGGATATGCGTGTGCAACTGCTTGGATGAAAGGTTGGGGGCAAGCCTTGTTAGATGTCCCTCACAATTTGCTACAGAATTTTGTTGGGATGGTTGTCGGCTATCTTATTCATCAGAGTATTAAAAAGATTCGTAAGCAGTAAAAAGGGAATCTTCCTCTGAACTATTGAAAAAACTCTGATTTTTTGCTAAAATGAAAGCTATGAAAACACTCTACGATGTGCAACAATTTCTCAAACAGTTCGGCATTCTTGTCTATATGGGCAAACGTCTTTATGATATTGAACTGATGAAAATTGAACTTTCTCGAATTTATGATGCTGGCTTGATGGATAAGCTGGATTATCTTGAAGCGGAGGCTGTTCTTCGCAGAGAGCATAAGTTAGAATTAGACTATTTAGAAAAAAATGGAGATTAGATATTATGGTAACTTGGGTATTATGGGGACTTATAGTGGCGATGTTGGCATGGATGGGTTACAACTACCTTCGTATTCGCCGTGCGGCAAAAATTGTAGACAATGAAGAGTTTGAGTCTTTGATTCGTACAGGTCAGTTGATTGACTTGCGTGATCCAGCTGACTTCCACAGAAAACATATCCTTGGAGCTCGTAATATCCCTTCAAACCAATTGAAGACAAGTCTTGCAGCTCTTCGTAAGGATAAACCAGTGCTTCTCTATGAAAATCAACGTGCGCAACGTGTTACCAATGCAGCACTTTTCTTGAAAAAACAAGGTTTCTCAGAAATCTATATCCTGTCTTACGGATTGGATTCTTGGACAGGGAAAGTAAAAGTTGAAAAATAAGAAATGGCGGTGGGACAGAAATCGATAGACAAAGTCTCGATTTCATAGTCCCAGCCCCGCGAGGATGATTAGGAGCTTTTTGGAGTCTAAAAGACGAACAAAAAGTTCAATCAGCAACCGCGTCAAAGTTTGATTGCTAATAAAAAGTGAGGTCGGGATCTTTTGTCCCAACCTCATTTTTTAACCACTTTTTCTAAGAAAGTCACGAATGATTGCCAATTCTTGTGAGTTTAGATGTCGATAGTCACCTTCTTGAAGATTGTCATCAAGACTCCAAGGGCCAAAATGGGTGCGTTTTAGGGCAGTGACCTTGACACCAACAGAGAGGAACATTTTTTTAACCTGATGAAATTTTCCTTCTGAAATGGTAATGGAGGCTTGACTGAGGAAAGGACTTGCTGATAGAATCTTTAGTCTTGCAGGTTTACAGATAGTGCCATTTAAAAAGACAATCCCCTTTTGAAAGACTTGGATATGGTCGGATGTGAGTGGTCCATTGACCTCAACTTGGTAAGTTTTATCCACATGATATTGAGGGTGGAGGAGTTGAAAACCTAGAGGACCATTATTCGTTAAGAGGAGGAGTCCTGTCGTGTCTCGATCCAGACGACCGATGGCGTAGAGTTGCTCTGACTGGAGATTCTTAGGCAGTAGATCCATGACAGTTGTTAGTAACTTATCCTTGCTTGCAGTCACGACTCCGTTTGGCTTATGGAGCATGAGGTAGGTGTGTTCATATCCTTGAATTCTTTTGCCTTGGAAAATCAGTTCTTGCAGTCCTGTATCAACATTCTGTGAAAGGGAAGAAGCTACTTGTCCATCTACTAAGATTTCTTTTTTCAGGAGAGCTTGTTTCATGCCCTTACGGCTGATTTTTTCTTGGGCTAATAATCTATCTAAACGCATACCAGCCTATCTTATCACAAGTTGATTCTTTTGAAAAGAAAAGGTAAGCAAAGAAATTTTTTTTGAAAACATTTACACTTGCTTGAGTTAAGTCATTTGCCTAAAAATGTGGTATAATCGTTCAGTTAGAAAATAAATTTTTGAATATAACAGAGGAAATCATGACAAAATTAAGAGAAGATATCCGTAACGTAGCCATTATTGCCCACGTTGACCACGGAAAAACAACCCTTGTTGATGAATTGTTGAAACAATCTTCAACTCTTGATGCTCGTACAGAACTAGCTGAACGTGCTATGGACTCAAACGATATCGAAAAAGAGCGTGGAATTACCATCCTTGCTAAGAATACAGCGGTTGCTTATAACGGCACGCGCATCAACATCATGGACACACCAGGACACGCGGATTTCGGTGGAGAAGTTGAACGTATCATGAAAATGGTTGACGGTGTTGTCTTGGTAGTTGATTCTTACGAAGGGACTATGCCCCAAACTCGTTTCGTATTGAAAAAAGCTTTGGAACAAGACCTTGTCCCAATCGTCGTTATCAATAAAATCGACAAACCATCAGCTCGTCCAGCAGAAGTAGTGGATGAAGTTTTGGAACTCTTCATCGAGCTTGGTGCAGATGATGATCAGCTTGACTTCCCAGTAGTTTACGCTTCAGCGATCAACGGAACATCTTCCTTGTCAGATGATCCAGCTGACCAGGAAGCAACAATGGCGCCAATCTTTGATACCATCATCGAACACATTCCTGCGCCAGTTGATAACTCTGATGAGCCACTTCAATTCCAAGTGTCACTTTTGGACTACAATGACTTCGTAGGTCGTATCGGTATCGGACGTATCTTCCGTGGTACAGTGAAGGTTGGAGACCAAGTTACTCTTTCTAAACTTGATGGTACAACCAAGAACTTCCGTGTTACAAAACTCTTTGGTTTCTTTGGTTTGGAACGTCGTGAAATCCAAGAAGCAAAAGCAGGTGACTTGATTGCCGTATCAGGTATGGAAGACATCTTCGTTGGGGAAACAATCACTCCAACAGATGCAGTTGAAGCTCTTCCAGTTCTTCACATCGACGAACCTACTCTTCAAATGACCTTCTTGGTTAATAACTCACCATTTGCTGGTCGTGAAGGTAAATGGGTCACTTCTCGTAAGGTTGAGGAGCGCCTTCAAGCTGAGTTGCAAACAGACGTGTCACTTCGTGTTGAACCAACAGATTCACCAGATAAATGGACTGTTTCAGGACGTGGAGAATTGCACTTGTCAATCCTTATCGAAACCATGCGTCGTGAAGGTTATGAACTTCAAGTATCTCGTCCAGAAGTTATCGTAAAAGAAATTGATGGTGTTAAATGTGAACCATTTGAACGTGTTCAAATCGACACCCCAGAAGAATACCAAGGATCTGTTATCCAAAGCCTTTCTGAACGTAAGGGTGAAATGTTGGATATGATCTCAACTGGTAATGGTCAAACTCGTTTGGTCTTCCTTGTTCCAGCGCGTGGTTTGATCGGATACTCAACTGAGTTCTTGTCAATGACTCGTGGTTACGGTATCATGAACCATACCTTCGACCAATACTTGCCATTGATTCCAGGTGAAATCGGTGGACGTCACCGTGGTGCACTTGTTTCTATCGATGCAGGTAAGGCAACAACTTACTCAATCATGTCTATCGAAGAACGTGGTACTATCTTTGTCAACCCAGGTACTGAGGTTTACGAAGGAATGATCATTGGTGAAAACTCTCGTGAAAATGACTTGACTGTTAATATCACGAAAGCGAAACAAATGACCAACGTTCGTTCAGCTACTAAGGACCAAACAGCTGTTATCAAGACACCTCGTATCTTGACTCTTGAAGAATCACTTGAGTTCTTGAACGACGATGAGTACATGGAAGTAACGCCTGAGTCTATCCGTTTGCGTAAACAAATCCTTAACAAGGCAGAGCGTGAGAAAGCAAACAAAAAGAAAAAGTCAGCTGAATAAAAGCTAGAAAGAGCAAAAATGGTCTATTTAATCATAGGGATTTTATTACTCTTACTCTATGTATTTGCGACACCTCAAAGTATCAAGGGAACGGTCAACATTGTTATTCTAGTATTTGCTTTTGTTGCCCTATTGATTCTATTGATGTTGTCAATCTTACAAATCTTCCAACTGCCAACAGAATTCTTTATCACAGTAGCTATGCTTGCTCTTACTTACTTTAGTTTGCGAGACATATCCCTAATGTCGGTGAAAAAGAGATAGGCAAATGGCTGTGGAGTTTTGCTAGAATTCAGTAAAGCTATTTATAAAATATGCCACAAGTGAAGTCAGAAAAACTGATTTCACTTGTGTTTTTTTTCTCTGTAACAAAGAAATCATATTTAATTTTCTTAGGATTTTTGAAGAGTTAATCGACTTGTATCAGTGTTATCTTTCCCTTCAGTGGCAGGATATTGGAAGAACATTGAAGAAATCAAGCTCGAACTTCGAATCTTTGCAAAGGATAAGGATGGATTTCTTTAAAATTGGATAAAGAAGTTAGATATAGGAATTTTATTATTCAAATCTTTTGTAGGTGTTTACTATTTTTGATATACTGTGAGAAGGAATAGATACGAAATTGGAGTTTGTCATGAAACAACATCATGTTAAAGAAAAACAACGCTTTTCTTTGAGGAAGTATGCAGTAGGAACTTGTTCCGTCTTATTGGGAACGAGTTTGTTTTTTGTAAGCACAAGTGGAAATACTGTGGTTGCAGAGGAAAGGATTCCCCAGCTAGTGTCACACTATGTGGAAGATAAAGACTTGCCTGAATCTTTGAAGGCTGAACTACGTTGGTTTGAAGAGAATGCTATCCAAGTAGAAGAAGGTAAGGATTATTACTTCGTCTACCGTAGATCTGCCGCGAAGTTACCTGATACTGGCTTTTTTTCAAATGCTATCCTGCCTGTGCTAGGTACAGGAATCTTGTTAGTTTCGCTCACTCTCATTAAAAAGCGAAAGGGAGCCTCTCTCTTTCTAGTGACAGTTTTGGCTGTAGGCGGAACTGCTCTATCAGTTTCTGCCTTGGAGAATTTAGTAGAGCTTCGCCCAGCTCTTGTCAAAACAGTTGTAGGAGAATTTTTGCCTAGTCCAGAAAGGATTGAGGGATATGAATTTACAGGCTATTATTTTGTCAGGGGAAATGGGGAAATTTCTAGGACGGAAGATACAAAATCTCATTCCCTACAAG
Organism: Streptococcus sp. HMSC067H01; assembly: GCF_001814775.1. Classification (GTDB taxonomy): domain Bacteria; phylum Bacillota; class Bacilli; order Lactobacillales; family Streptococcaceae; genus Streptococcus. The sequence continues at coordinate 432,118 of NZ_KV817781.1, read as the reverse complement.
CAGATAAGGTAGAATCCACCTCAATTCCAAGTGAAGGTGCACCAAGCTTGGTTGAGGTGAAACCAGAACTTGAAGTGACGACAGAAGCAGTTGCCTATGAAACTATTCATCAGGAAGATCCAGACTTGCTTAAGGGTGAAACTCGTGTTGTTCGAGCAGGCGTAGCAGGTGAGCGCACGCTCTTAACGGAAGTGACGATTGTAGATGGCAAGGAAGACCGTCAAGTCAAATCCAACACTGTAACTGTGGAGCCAATTTCCGAAATCATAGCAGTAGGCACTAAGGTAGAATCCACTTCAACTCCAAGTGAAGGTACTCCAAGCTTGGTCCAAGAGAAGCCAGAGCTTGAAGTAACGACAGCGACCATCGCCTATGACACTCTTCATCAGGAAGATCCAGACTTGCTTAAGGGCCAAACCCGTGTCATCAGAGCAGGAGTAGCAGGTGAGCGTACCATCTTAACCGAGGTGACAACTGTTGATGGCAAGGAAACTCGCAAGCAGGTCTCTAATGAAGTCACCACCGCCCCTGTATCAGAAATCATCGCAGTAGGCACTAAGGTAGAATCCACCTCAACCCCAAGTGAAGGTACTCCAAGCTTGGTCGAGGTGAAACCAGAGCTTGAAG
>NZ_KV817781.1:430464-431391 GCF_001814775.1 Streptococcus sp. HMSC067H01 | reverse complement strand
TAGATGGCAAGGAAGTCCGCCAAGTCAAATCCAATAGTGTTACCCAAGAACCGATTTCCGAAATCATCGCAGTAGGTACTAAGGTGGAATCTACCTCAATCCCAAGCGAAGGTGCACCAAGCTTGGTCGAGGTGAAACCAGAGCTTGAAATTACGACAGAGTCTCTTGCTTATGATACTCTTCATCAGGAAGACCCAGACTTGCTTAAGGGTCAAACTCGTATTATCCAAGCAGGCCTAGCAGGCGAGCGTACTATCTTGACCGAGGTCACCAAGGTTGATGGTAAGGAAACTCGTAAAGTAGTTTCCAATGAAGTCACCACCTCCCCCGTATCAGAAATTATCGCAGTAGGTACTAAGGTAGACTCCACCTCAATCCCAAGTGAAGGTGTACCAAGCTTGGTCGAGGTGAAACCAGAGCTTGAAGTGACGACAGAAGCAGTTGCTTACGATACTATTCGTCAGGACGATCCAGACTTGCTTAAGGGTCAAACCCGTGTCATCAGAGCAGGAGTAGCAGGCGAACGTACTATTTTAACCGAGGTGACGACTGTCGATGGCAAGGAAGTCCGCCAAGTCAAATCTAATAGTATTACCCAAGAACCAGTTACCGAAATCATCGCAGTAGGTACTAAGGAAGAATCCACCTCAATCCCAAGTGAGGGAGTACCAAGCTTGATCGAGGTGAAACCAGAACTTGAAGTGACGACAGAAGCCGTTGCTTATGACACAATTCATCAGGACGATCCAGACTTGCTTAAGGGTGAAACCCGCCTTGTCCGAGCAGGCCTATCAGGTGAGCGTACTATTTTAACCGAAGTCACCAAGGTTGATGGTAAGGAAACCCGTAAAGTAGTTTCTAATGAAGTCACCACCGCCCCTGTATCGGAAATCATCGCAGTAGGTACTAAGGTAGACTCCACCTCAA
>NZ_KV817781.1:373433-430364 GCF_001814775.1 Streptococcus sp. HMSC067H01 | reverse complement strand
GTAAAGTAGTTTCCAATGAAGTCACCACCTCCCCTGTATCAGAAATTATCGCAGTAGGCACTAAGGTAGAGTCCACCTCAATCCCAAGTGAAGGTGCACCAAGCTTGGTCGAGGTGAAACCAGAGCTTGAAGTTACGACAGAAGCCGTTGCTTATGACACTCTTCATCAGGAAGATCCAGACTTGCTTAAGGGTGAAATCCGCCTTATACAAACAGGAGTAGTAGGCGAGCGTACTATTTTAACCGAGGTTACGACTGTAGATGGCAAGGAAGTCCGCCAAGTCAAATCCAACACTGTAACCTTGGCGCCAGTTACCGAAATCATAGCAGTAGGCACTAAGGTAGAGTCCACCTCAATTCCAAGTGAAGGTGCACCAAGTCTTGTTGAAGAAAAACCAGAATTGGAAGTAACAAGAGAGTCAGTTCCTTATGAGACTATTCGAAAGGAAGACCCAACTTTATCTGACGACCAAGTTAGACTTGTTCAAGCTGGAGTCGATGGTGAACGTACCATCTTAACCGAGGTGACGACACCTAACGGCAAGGAAAGTCGCAAACTGGTTTCTAATGAAATAACAAGAGCCCCGGTTCCAGAAATCATCCTTGTAGGGACCAAAAAAGAGCCTCTGCCTGTACCACAACCAAAAATTGAAACCCAAACAATCCCCTACAAAATAATTTATCAAGCAGATGACAGTCAAGAAGTCGGTTCTAGAAAAACGAAAACACATGGTGTCAATGGACAAGTAGAAACCACTACCCGATATACAAGAGATCAAACAAGCGGCCAGATTATAGAGTCTAGTACATCAAAAACCTTGGTGGAAAAGGTAGATGAGGTTGTTCTAGTTGGGACCAAACCAAGTGTAGAAACAAAGGTCATCGCAAATAGTACGATATATGAAGCGGACCCGACACTTCCTTATCAAACAGAAAAAGTTGCTGTTTCCGGTAAGGAAGGAAGCGAAAAAATGACTACCACCTACCAAGTAGATGCTCAGACAGGTCAGGTTACAGAAAGAGATCACCAAAAAGAGGTAACAGCTCCGATTGATAAGGTAGTGAAAGTTGGGAATGTCGAAACCATCGTGATATCAATTCCAATCAAGGAGGAACGCCGTCAGGATTCAAGACTTGATAAGGATCTTGAAAAAGTAGAAAGCCAGGGCGATTCTGGCGAGACCACCACTACCAGAGTCTATGAAGTAAATTCTCAAACAGGTGAATTGCTATCACACACGGAAACAAGTGCTGTGACAAAAGCAATGAAGCCAAAGGTCATCTTGGTGGGAACCAAAGAAAACAAACCACATCTTCTTCCAGTGAATACGGAGTTAGAAAATGCTATCGATGTACGACCTGCTAGCCAAGGAATGAAGGCTGTGGATTTGCTTTCCAATCCTTACGTAACAAATGCCCTCAGACCAAATATTCTGGGACGAGATGTGATTAGTAAGAAAATTGAACTCAAAAAGACAAATCCTACTATTACAGATGAAGAGGTTAAAGAAGTCCTTCGCAAAGAATATCTAGAGAGATTATCTATTAAAGACGCGCTTGAAGAAACGAAAAAGACCCTAGATACAGACCTTAAAAAAGTTGTAGCCCATAGCTTGAGTGTGCTCGGAAATACAGCTGAAACCAGATCTAAGGTTCGGGCAGATCTAGAAGCTAATAAGGAAAAAATTCTCCTAGGTTTAACCTATATCAATCGTTTCTACAATATTGACTTTGGCAAGACCAACATTCGTGATATTCTTGCCTACAATCCAAGTTCCTTTGGTAAAAAGGTGACATCACTAGAGTGGCTAACATCTCTGGGTTCAATGAGCTATGATGAGATGAAGCTGGTCAATAGTCCACGAACATTTGAAAAATACTTTGGAAAGGTAACCGATAAGTCAACTCTATTAGACTTTCTTGACTATAACCGAACTACCTTTACAAGTATGGATGGCGATACTTGGTTGAAGGATGCTACAAAAGCTATCGTTGTAGAGAAGAAATCTAAAGAAAAAACAGACGAAAATGTAAGTCTCTACACGAAATTAACCTCTGACCCTGCCAAGTATGGGGCAGAACCTCAACAGATTGATAATCGCAAACAATATAACCTGGCTACCCTTCTAGGACTAGTGAATATCAAGGAACCAAGTATCTATGCTATTACAAATATGGCAACCGTTTCTTACGGGAATATCGGAACTTATATGGATAGCTCACTGGCTCAGAGCAATCCTACCCAATATAAGGCTGAATTGGAAAAAGTGAAGGCTATGGTTGAATTGACGGCTGAGCGTCAGGCTGCTTATATTGATACGCTTTATAGAATCACTAAAAAAGACAATCAATCAAAACTAGTAACCAACCGTTTGATTGTGGATACTATGAAAAAGTATACTAGCAAGCAAAATGCAGGCATCAAGGAAATCTGGTCTAAGGAGTTTGGTCCAGAGGCGGATAAGGGAGTTAAGGACTTCATGTCTCCGCTAGGCATGTATTCTCCGCCTCAATCAGTAGGTGCTGAGGCTAATGGGGCTGGTGTGCGCTACTTTATTGATAGGGTTTTGGACGATCGAGGGTCAGCAACCTATTCTCATGAAATGACTCACTTGTTGGATCGTACAGTTCTCTTTAACAATTATGGTCGACGAGATGGTACAGGAGCAGAATTCTATGCACGTGGAATCTTTGAAAACTCCTACACTCCTGAAACGGATAGCTACTTTAACTTGAACTTTGTTTATGATGAGAGTGACAAAGAAAGTTTCTACAACAAAACACCAGAACGCTTTAAATCAGCCACAGATTTGAAAGAATATATGCATGGTAGTTTCGATGTTCTCTATACTTTGGATTATCTAGAAGCTGAGGCAAGTCGAGGATTGTCGGCGTCGGATAAGACAGTCTACTTCAAGCAACTCTTGCCGAGTGCGACAAGTGGTTCAAGAACTCCTGTTTCTTATCCAAATCCATCAGTAAAACCAACCCACCAGAGTGAGGAAATCAAGGCTTTAACTGAGGCGGATGCAAGCAAGCTAGGTGATGTTCATAGTTTGATTGATAATCACATCGTAGTAAATCGCTATATTATCAAGGGATTCACGGCTACAGGTAAAGTAGATGCCAATGGCTATTACACCGTTGATATGTTTGATACGATTTATGGTGTCAACGAAAATGACAAGGGGATGAGTGGCGATATCAGCTTTAGAAAACAAGCCTTTGAACTCATATCAGGTCTTGGTTACTACGAAGGTTTCGTTCCTTATGTCTCTAATCAATACAAGCAAGATGCTGAAAATGAGAATCGTCCCTTGTCAGACCAATACATCTTTGAAAAGATCTTAGCTGGCAAAACCTATGCTCAATTCAAGAAGGAACAAATGGATGAACGGATTGCTAAAATCAGTAAGTTAAAATCGATTACTATTGACTATAAAGGTAAGCAAGAAGAGATTTTCAGTCCTGAACGAATGAAGCAATTGATGGAAGAAGCGGTAAAAGAAGAACTTGCTCAAATCAAAGCAGGAAATATCAGCCAAAAACAATACCGTTTTATTGAAACTCCTGTTCAGAAGTTGAAAAAAGCTATTTACAAGGCATATCTCAAGGAATCAAATGAGTTTAGAAATTCCATCTATACTTCCTAAGAGCAAGATAAGTCAATCATTTAAAAGTTTCATAAGAGTTCATGCCAATTTTGATATTCTGTAAGAATGATTTACTAGTTAGCTAGGTTTAAGACAGAAAAACACCTTTTGAATGGCAAGTTTTTGCGGTTCAAAAGGTGTTTTAGTTATTAAGATAAATCGCTATATTCTTTAGCATAGCGTTGATAGAAGTCAGCTTTCAGTTGGATAAAGTTTTCCAATTCGCGCAGGAGTTGGAGCAAGGTTGCGCGTGTTTCAAATTCTTCTCTTGTTTTTGGGAGCGTGCGATGACGAAAAACTTCAAGATAGCCTTCGATAGCAACTAGCAAATCATCGGCAGGATTGGTCTGGCTGAGTTGATCTGCAATTTTCGCAAAAAGTTGAGCAAGGATCAGGCTTTCACTTGCGGCTAGATTACAGGTGTTGATTTGCTGGGCCATATTGCGAAGAATGCGACTCTGTCTCTGTCTCATTTCAAAATAGTGGATATGGTAATCGGTTTGGTGAAAAAGATGATCCGAATGGTCTAGATAGACGAGTTTGAGCGCTTCTTCGAGGAGTTGGTCCAGTTCTTCAACAAGTTGTGCACGGTTTCGGCCATCACCTTTTCCAAGGTAATATTCAAAACGAAGTAGGATATGCTTGAGTTTTTCTTCTACCTTGAGATGATAGAGATAGATCTCTTTTTGCCGAGAAGGCATATAGAGATTGACAGTCAAGGCAAAGCTGGTACCGATGAGAAATAGGAGGAGTTCATTCGCTAGTAGTTCTGGTGAGGTAGACTCTTGAACTAAGAGATGACTGACCAAGACACTACTAGGGGTAATCCCAATTTCCCAACCGAATTTGTAGGCAAGAGGAACATAGAGGGCGAGATAGAGACCAAAACTCCAAATATGGTAGCCAGTCAGTTGAAAGGACAAGACGCCGATAGACAGAGCTAGCAGGGTTGAGAATAAGCGGTTTTTAGCCAATTTGATCGTACTTCTACGGGTATCTGATAAGCTCAAAAGAGCGATGATACCAGCAGAAACAGCCGAAGATAAATCAAGAAAGTAGGCTAGAACACAGGCTAGACAAGTGGCTAAAACAAGTTTAAAAGTACGTTGAGTGATAGACATGAGACATTTCCTAAACTGAATGATAGAAACCAGACAAAACAAGCCCCAAAAGGCTTGCCTTGATTATTTTTTGCGAGCAGAAGCAAATTCGGCAACTGCTGTAAAGAGCACATCGGTTGAAGAGTTGAGGGCCGTTTCGCAAGAGTCTTGAATAACACCAATAACGAAACCAACACCCACAACCTGCATAGCAATATCGTTGGTAATCCCAAAGAGACTGCAGGCAACTGGGATAAGTAGGAGTGAACCTCCGGCGATTCCTGAAGCCCCACAGGCCGAGATAGCTGCAACGATACTGAGCACAAAGGCAGTTGCAAAATCAACAGAGATTCCAAGTGTATTGACTGCTGCGAGGGTTAAGATGTTGATAGTAATAGCAGCGCCAGCCATATTGATGGTTGATCCAAGTGGGATTGAGACAGAGTAAGTATCAGGATTGAGTCCAAGATCTTTACAGAGTTTCATATTGACTGGGATGTTGGCTGCAGAGCTACGTGTGAAAAAGGCGGTGACACCACTGATACGCAAGCATTTCCAGACTAGAGGATAAGGATTTCTCTTGATAAATAGAAAAGAAATCAGAGGATTGATCACTAGGGCAACGAAAACCATAGTGGCAATCAAAAGTCCGAGTAGGATTCCGTAATTTGCTAAACTAGCGATACCTTGGTCTGAGATGGTTTTGAAGACCAAGCCCAGGATACCAAAGGGCGCAAGGTTAATAATCCATTCGACAATTTTTGAAGTCACACTGGCCATTGTTTTGAGTAGTTCCTTGCTATTTTTGCTAGCTTCTCGCATGGCAACTCCAAAGACGATAGCCCAAGATAAAATTCCAATATAGTTAGCTTCGATGATGGCATTGACAGGATTGTCTACGACTTTTAGTAGGAGATTACTAAGCACTTGACCGATACCATCTGGAGGAGAAACTTCAGTGCTAGCGCTACTTAAGACAATCTGAACAGGAAAGAGAAAGCTGGCCATAACCGCCACAAGAGCCGCAGCAAAAGTTCCAAGTAAATATAGGAAAATGACCGTTCTCATATTACTATCTTGGCCTTTTTGGTGTTGAGAGAGGGCGTTAGCAACGAGGGCAAAGACCAGGATAGGAGCAATAGCCTTAAGACCTCCTACAAATAAATCTCCAAGTAAACCGATTCCGGAGACATTGGGAACGAATAGGCCGAGGATAGCTCCGATGGTCATTCCGATCCCTATTCTTTTGATAAGATTTGTTTTATTCCAAGCACGAATGATTCTTTTCATAGAGGTCTCCTTACTGTGTATTGTTTATGATTATAGTATAAATATGCTTGAAAAGCAAGTTAGTTGTAAATTTACATAAAACAAATGAATATTTATGAAAATAATAGCCTGGTAGATTTATGGTATAATGAAAAGGAAAGGAGTTTTGTATGCAAGAATTTTTTCAACGATATCTGGATAAATTAGATCTGACAACTGTTTTAGAGAATCTCTTGACCAAGGTGATTTCTCTTTTACTTCTCATTCTTCTATTTTACATAGCAAAAAAGTGCCTCCATGTTGCTGTAGGAAAGATTGTTAAACCTTCACTTAAGTTTTCAAATCGTGATGCAGGTAGACAAAAGACCATTTCTCGTTTGCTTGAAAATATTTTCAACTACACACTTTATTTCTTTTTGATTTATTGTATTTTATCCATTCTAGGTTTACCTGTCTCTAGCTTACTTGCAGGTGCAGGGATTGCTGGGGTAGCTATCGGTATGGGAGCACAAGGCTTTCTATCAGACGTCATCAACGGCTTCTTTATTCTCTTTGAACGTCAGTTGGATGTGGGAGATGAGGTTGTTTTGACCAATGGTCCTATTACCGTATCAGGTAAAGTTGTCAGTGTTGGAATTCGGACGACTCAACTGAGAAGTGACGACCAAGCCCTTCACTTTGTTCCTAACCGCAATATTACCGTTGTGAGTAATTTTTCAAGGAAAGAAGAGAACTGAAATTTTACTTGATTTATGGTACAATAGAAAGAGTTTGGTAAAGGAGAAACGATGTTTTTAGATAAGCAGTTAGGGAATGGTTGTACCTGGATTAATCTAGATGTGGAAATCATCAAAAATCTTGAAGACCTATCAGAAATCTATGGATTGGATAAAGAAACCATCGAGTATGCGCTGGATAGAAACGAACGAGCCCACATGGATTATAACCGTGAAAATGGGACAGTGACCTTTATCTACAACGTTCTTGACTTAGAAAGGGACAAGGAATACTATGAAGCCATTCCTATGACCTTTATCGTGGAAAAGCAACGAATGATTACCATCAGCAATCATAAGAATGCTTATGTCATTGATCAGATGCTAGGCTATCTTGAAAATCATGAAATCATTTCAATCTACAAGTTTCTATTTGCCGGTTTAGAGCTTATCAGCAATGCTTATTATCCTGTCATTGAACAGATGGATAAAAGTAAGGATGAAATCAGTGCCTTGTTGCGTCAAACAACCACTAAAAAAAATCTCTTTGCCCTCTCTGACTTGGAAACTGGTATGGTTTACTTGACAGCTGCGGCTAAACAAAATCGCCTCCTCTTGGAGCATATCCAGGGACATGCGCTTTATCGGAACTTTAACGAAGTGGAAAGAGAGCAGTTTGATGATGCTATGATTGAAGCTCATCAGTTGGTGTCTATGACAGATTTGATTTCCCAGGTTTTACAACAACTCTCAGGATCTTACAATAATATCCTAAACAACAATCTGAATGATAATTTGACAACCTTGACCATTATCTCAGTTTTGCTAGCCATTCTTGCAGTCATTACAGGATTTTTCGGAATGAATGTCCCTCTGCCATTTACAGAAGAGCCTAATGCCTGGATATATATTTTAATTGCTAGTTTAATTTTATGGGCAATCTTGGCTCAATATCTAAAGAAAATTGCTAGAAACTAAAAAATAGAAAGAAAAGGAGCCAGAATGGCGATTGAAAATTATATGCCAGATTTTGCTGTGGAAGCAGTTTATGATCTGACAGTTCAAAGCCTGCAGGAGCAGGGAATCAAGGCTGTTTTGGTTGATCTGGATAATACCCTCATTGCTTGGAATAATCCAGATGGAACAGCAGAGATGAAGCAATGGTTACATGATCTCCGAGATGCTGGGATACGTATCATTGTGGTATCTAACAATACTCCCAAACGTGTCAAACGAGCAGTTGAAAAATTTGATATTGACTATGTTTACTGGGCACTGAAGCCCTTTACTTTAGGAATTAACCGTGCCATGAAACATTTCCGCTATGAAAAAGACCAAGTGGTCATGGTTGGCGACCAACTCATGACCGATATCCGAGCAGCCCACCGAGCCGGCATTCGCTCGATTTTGGTCAAACCCTTGGTCCAGCACGACTCTATTAAGACTCAGATTAACCGAGCGCGTGAGCGTCGTGTGATGAGAAAAATCGCTGAAAAGTACGGCCCTATTACTTATAAAAAAGGAATCTAATTATGGAAGAAATTCTCTGTATTGGTTGTGGAGCAACTATTCAGACTACAGATAAGACTGGGCTTGGTTTCACCCCCCAGTCGGCACTTGAAAAAGGTTTGGAGACAGGTGAAGTCTATTGTCAACGCTGTTTCCGTCTGCGTCACTACAATGAAATCACGGATGTCCAGTTAACGGATGATGATTTCCTCAAACTCTTGCACGAGGTAGGAGACAGTGATGCCTTGGTAGTTAATGTCATTGATATCTTTGACTTTAATGGTTCTGTCATCCCAGGTTTACCACGCTTTGTATCGGGCAATGATGTCCTCTTGGTCGGGAATAAAAAAGATATCCTGCCTAAGTCAGTTAAGCCGAGCAAGATTAGCCAGTGGCTCATGGAGCGTGCCCACGAAGAAGGGCTTCGTCCTGTGGATGTTGTACTAACTTCAGCCCAAAACAAACATTCCATTAAGGAAGTCATTGACAAGATCGAGCACTACCGTAAGGGACGTGATGTTTACGTAGTTGGTGTGACCAATGTCGGGAAATCAACCCTTATCAATGCCATCATCCAGGAGATTACGGGTGACCAGAACGTCATCACAACTTCACGCTTCCCAGGGACAACTCTAGATAAGATTGAGATTCCACTTGATGACGGTTCCTATATCTATGATACACCAGGAATTATCCATCGTCATCAGATGGCTCACTACTTGACGGCTAAAAACCTCAAGTATGTCAGTCCTAAAAAGGAAATTAAACCTAAAACCTATCAGCTCAATCCAGAGCAAACCCTATTTTTAGGTGGCTTGGGACGCTTTGATTTCATTGCAGGAGAAAAGCAAGGATTTACAGCTTTCTTTGATAATGAACTCAAACTCCATCGTACCAAGCTAGAAGGAGCGAGTGACTTTTACGATAAGCATCTAGGAACCCTCCTTACACCACCAAATAGCAAGGAAAAAGAAGATTTTCCAAAACTGGTCCAACATGTTTTTACTATCAAGGATAAGACAGACCTCGTTATCTCAGGACTAGGCTGGATCCGTGTAACAGGAACTGCAAAAGTAGCCGTCTGGGCACCAGAAGGCGTCGCCGTCGTCACACGAAAAGCAATTATTTAAACACAGAAAGGAAAGAGTTATCTTTATAAAGGCGAGCATGGCGAGCCCATAGAAGATACTTTTCGCCGTGGTGTTAGTTGGTACAAGTGATTGTACCAACTGCGGAAAATTTGAGACCTTAGGCTCAAATTTTAGTCATGAAAGTCCAGAGGACTTTGCTGACGTCCGTCACCACCTCAGAAAAGTATAAAAAAAAACTCTTTTAAATGAATTATGTCATTAACATCGAAACAACGTGCCTTCCTCAACAGCCAGGCACACACCCTCAAGCCCATCATTCAAATCGGGAAAAATGGACTCAACGACCAAATCAAAACCAGCGTTCGTCAGGCACTTGATGCCCGCGAATTGATCAAGGTTACTCTCTTGCAAAACACAGATGAAAACATCCACGAAGTAGCTGAAATCTTGGAAGAAGAAATCGGTGTGGATACAGTCCAAAAAATCGGTCGTATCTTGATTTTGTATAAGCAATCAAGCAAGAAAGAAAATCGTAAGATTTCTAAAAAAGTTAAAGAAATCTAAAAATATACTCCCAAACTGTTTTTACAGAAAAGTAAAGGAGATTAACCTATGGCAATCGAATTATTAACTCCCTTTACAAAAGTGGAGTTAGAGCCAGAAATCAAGGATAAAAAACGTAAGCAAGTTGGAATCTTAGGGGGAAATTTTAACCCTGTTCACAATGCCCACCTTATCGTGGCAGACCAAGTCCGTCAACAGTTGGGATTGGATCAGGTTCTGCTCATGCCCGAATATCAACCACCTCACGTAGACAAAAAAGAAACCATTCCTGAACACCATCGTCTCAAGATGCTTGAATTGGCAATTGACGGAATCGAAGGTTTAGCTATTGAAACTATTGAGCTAGAGCGCAAGGGAATTTCCTACACCTACGACACCATGAAGATTCTGACAGAGAAGAATCCAGATACAGATTATTACTTTATCATCGGCGCTGACATGGTAGACTATTTACCCAAATGGTATAGAATTGATGAACTGGTCGACCTCGTTCAGTTTGTAGGAGTTCAGCGACCACGATACAAGGCTGGGACTTCCTATCCTGTTATCTGGGTGGATGTGCCTCTCATGGATATTTCATCCAGTATGGTGCGTGATTTCATTGCTCAAGGACGCACCCCTAACTTTCTCCTACCTAAGCCTGTACTAGACTATATTGAGAAAGAAGGGCTTTACTGATGGCATACCAAGACTATATCAACTGTTCGCGTGAAGAATTGTTGGAAAAAATGGCAGAGCTCCTACCTGAAAAACGTCTAACCCATTGTCTGGGTGTAGAGCGCGCAGCTATAGAATTGGCTCAGCGCTTTGGTGTAGATGTTGAAAAAGCAGGTCTAGCAGGTCTCCTTCATGACTATGCTAAAAAGCTGTCAGATCAGGAATTTCTAGACTTGATTGACCGTTATCAATTGGATCCAGACCTCAAAAACTGGGGAAATAATGTCTGGCATGGCATGGTTGGCATCTACAAGATTCAGGAAGATTTAGATTTGAAAGATCCTGAAATTTTGCGAGCTATTGAGATTCATACAGTTGGAGCAAGTCAGATGACAGACCTTGATAAGGTTATCTACGTCGCAGACTATATCGAGCACAATCGTGCCTTTCCAGGGGTGGACCAGGCACGTGAGATTGCTGAGCAATCGCTCAATAAGGCTGTGGCCTACGAAACAGCTCGCACTGTCGAGCATTTAGCTCGCCAGGGATTTCCCATCTATCCCCAAACCCTTGAAACCTATAACGCCTATGTGCACTATTTGAAAGAGAATTAAATGAAGACTGCTTTTATCATTATTGATGTACAAAATATTTTAGTGGAAACAGGTTTTAAGACAGATAGTCTATTGGAAAAAATTTCTTATTTACAAAACCAAGCTAGAAGTAAGAATATCGAAATTATCTATGTTCAACATATTGAGAACCCTGAAGCCCAAATATCAGAAGATTGGCAGTTATCTGAGCTTTTAAATCGAAAACCTGATGAAAAGGTCTTTCAGAAGAAGTATAATAGTATTTTCAAAGAAACTGGCTTAAGAGAATACTTGGATAAACAGGGAATTGAAAAATTAGTTTTATGTGGTATGCAGACTGAATATTGTGTGGATACCTCTGTCAAGGTTGCTTTTGAATATGGCTATCAGCTTATTATTCCAGAAGGAACTTGCACAACGTTTGATGGGAAAGACATTCCAGCTGAAACGATAAATAAATTCTATGAGGGCATTTGGGAGGGGCGCTTTGCAGATGTCCTAGATTACAAACATATTTTCTAGAAAGAGGATTAAATGAACGAAAAAGAATTACTAGAACTAGTCGTGAAAGCGGCTGATGAGAAACGTGCTGAGGACATCCTCGCACTTGACGTACAAGATTTGACTAGTGTGACAGACTACTTTGTTATCACTAGCTCAATGAATAGCCGTCAGTTGGATGCTATCGCTGATAATATCCGTGAAAAAGTAGCCCAAGCAGGCTTTAAAGGTAGTCATGTCGAAGGCGATGCGGCTGGAGGCTGGGTCCTATTAGACCTCGGTGGTGTCGTAGTGCATATCTTCTCAGAAGAAATGCGTGCCCACTATAACCTCGAAAAACTATGGCATGAGGCAAATTCTGTAGATTTATCTGAAACTTTATAGTCTTTTCCTTTATCTTTTATTACGGCATTAACTCATTTTGCCTAACTCTAGTTATGCCTGCAATTCGTTGCCTAGTACTAAAAGCAAACGAAGAGACTATAGCGTTACAATTGAACTCAGTTGTAGTCAACTGGGTTTCTTTGCTTATTTTAAAAGAAATTGATGGAAAGGTGAGGGCGTCGTGTTTTGTTCATCTCGAAACTGAACACGAGCTAAAAGCTGCGAGAAAAAAATAAACTTCCTTTGTATCTGACCATACAGCAGAAAGTTTCCTATTTTCTCCTTGCTTTTAACGCTCTTTGTATCTTAATTATGGCAACTTATGAAACCTTTGCGGCTGTTTACGATGCTGTGATGGACGATAGTTTATACGATAAATGGACGGATTTTTCCCTCCGGCATTTGCCCAAGACTAAGGAGAGAAAGAAACTCTTGGAGCTGGCTTGTGGAACAGGAATTCAATCAGTGCGCTTCTCTCAGGCTGGTTTTGATGTGACTGGACTTGATTTGAGTGCGGATATGTTGAAGATTGCTGAGAAGAGAGCTTCTTCAGCCAAGCAAAAGATTGATTTTATGGAAGGCAATATGCTGGATTTGTCCAAGGCAGGGAAATTCGATTTTGTCACATGTTATTCGGACTCAATCTGCTACATGCAGGATGAGGTGGAAGTAGGGGATGTCTTTAAAGAAGTCTATAATGCTCTCAATGAGGACGGGGTCTTTATCTTTGATGTGCATTCGACCTACCAGACAGATGAAGTCTTCCCAGGCTATTCCTACCATGAAAATGCAGAAGACTTTGCCATGCTTTGGGATACCTACGAGGACGATGCTCCTCACTCTATTGTGCATGAGCTGACCTTCTTTATCAAGGAAGCGGATGATTCCTTTAGTCGTCACGATGAAGTGCATGAGGAACGGACTTACGAGGTCTTGACCTATGATATCTTGCTGGAACAGGCTGGTTTTAAGTCCTTCAAACTTTATGCTGACTTTGAGGATAAGGAGCCTACAGAGACCAGTACTCGTTGGTTTTTCGTCGCGCAGAAGTAGGAGAACATCATGACCATTACAGGTATTATCGCAGAGTTCAATCCTTTTCATAATGGCCACAAATACCTGCTAAAACAGGCAGATGAGCTGAAAATCGTTGCCATGTCTGGAAATTTCATGCAACGAGGAGAGCCGGCTATCGTTGACAAGTGGACACGGGCTCAAATGGCACTAGAGAATGGAGCGGACTTAGTTGTAGAATTGCCTTTTTTAGTCAGTGTTCAGGCAGCGGATTTCTTTGGGCAAGGAGCAGTAGATATCTTGGCACGGTTGGGGATTGATAGCCTAGCTTTTGGGACAGAGGAAGTTCTAGATTACCAGAAAATTGCTGACCTGTACACGGAGCAAGGTGCTGAGATGGAGAATTTTGTGGACAATCTACCTGATTCACTCTCCTACCCTCAGAAAACCCAGGCCATGTGGAAGGAATTTGCAGGTCTTGATTTTTCGGGTGATACGCCCAATCATGTCTTAGCTCTTGCCTACGCCAAGGCAGTTGCTGGAAGAGATATCAAACTTCATCCAATCAAGCGTCAGGGGGCAGGCTATCATTCTGTGGACAAGGATGTTGACTTTGCTTCGGCGACAGCTATCCGACAGCATCAATCAGACCAAGATTTCTTAGAACGTTTTATGCCAACTGTTGAGCTCTTTGAAAATGCTAGTAAGGTGAGTTGGGATAATTATTTTCCACTTTTACGCTATCAAATCTTGTCAAATCTAGATTTAAGTACTATTTATCAGGTCAATCAGGAAATGGCAGTGCGTATTAAGGAAGCCATCAAAATAGCAAAATCTATTGAGGAATTGGTTGAGTTAGTGGCTACCAAACGCTACACCAAAGCGCGTGTGCGACGCCTCTTGATCTATATCTTGGTGCAGGCTAGAGAAAGTGACCTGCCAGAAGGTATTCACGTCCTTGGTTTTACCGAAAAAGGCAGACAACACCTTAAAGGTTTGAAAGATCAAATCCAGCTAGTTAGCCGAATCGGCAAAGAACCCTGGGATGCCATGACCCAAAAGGCAGACCAAATTTATCAACTGGGACACCCAAGTATCGCAGAACAAAATTTTGGTCGAGTGCCAATTAAAATCGAATCAAACTAAGTCTACTGAAAGGTAGGCTTTTTTTGGTCTTTTTCGAATAACTAGATAGAAAAGAAAAAACTTGTACAAGTTCCTGACAATTTTTTTCTTTTCGTGTATAATAGATGAAAAGAGGTAAAACGAGGTATGGTTATGGAAGCAGTTCTTTACTCAACATTCCGAAATCATTTAAAAGACTACATGAAGAAGGTAAACGATGAGTTTGAACCTTTGACAGTAGTTAATAAAAATCCTGATGAGGACATTGTAGTCCTTTCAAAGAGCGAGTGGGATAGTATTCAAGAAACCTTGAGAATTGCTCAGAATAAGGAGCTTTCTGACAAGGTCTTGCGAGGAATATCCCAAGTTCGTGCGGGACACACTCAGGTGCATGTGATTGAGGAGTGAGGAATGCTGCTCAAGTTCACAGAAGATGCCTGGGCGGATTATTGCTACTGGCAAACTCAGGACAAGAAAACATTAAAAAGAATCAGCAAACTAATCAAGGATATTCAACGTGATCCATTTACAGGAATTGGTAAACCAGAACCACTCAAGTATGACTATCAAGGAGCTTGGTCACGGCGTATTGACGCAGAAAATCGCTTGATTTACATGATGGATGGAGATAGCATCGCTTTCTTGTCCTTCAAAGATCATTATTAAGTCTACTGAAAGGTGGGCTTTTTCTAATTTGTGTGTAAAAAAATTCTTAAAAAATTTGGTTAGTAACAATAGCCTAGTTTATCAGGGGAAATAAGGATTTTAATCTCTGAAATAACCAAAACAACTTCAAATTAAGGTTTGTTAAAAATCAATTTTTATGGTAAAATGTATAAGAATGTATGTCATTCGGATTAACAAATTTAATGAGGTAAAAACATGGAAATCATGACAATTGCGATTGTTGTTTTTGCCGTCATCATTGGTTTAGTCATTGGATATGTCAGCATCTCAGTCAAGATGAAATCATCACAAGAGGCTGCAGAGTTGATGCTTTTAAATGCTGAACAAGAAGCAACTAATTTACGAGGACAAGCAGAGCGCGAAGCGGATTTATTAATCAATGAAGCTAAGAGCGAAAGCAAATCCCTTAAAAAAGAAGCACTATTGGAGGCTAAAGAGGAAGCCAGAAAATACCGTGAAGAAGTGGACGCTGAATTTAAGTCAGAACGTCAAGAACTCAAGCAAATCGAAAGTCGTTTGACGGAGAGAGCTACGAGCCTTGATCGTAAAGATGACAATTTGACGAACAAAGAAAAAACACTTGAACAAAAAGAACAAAGTATTTCTGATAGAGCAAAAAACCTTGATGTACGTGAAGAACAACTAGAAGAAATTGAGAAACAAAAGCAAGACGAATTAGAGCGTATCGGAACTCTAACTCAGTCGGAAGCAAAAGACATTATCTTGGCTCAGACAGAGGAAAACTTAACTAAGGAAATTGCTGGTCGTATTCGTGAGGCTGAGCAAGAAGTTAAGGAACGTTCAGATAAGCTGGCTAAGGATATCTTGGCTCAAGCCATGCAGAGAATTGCTGGTGAGTATGTGGCTGAGTCTACTAACTCTACGGTTCATCTGCCTGATGATACCATGAAAGGTCGCATCATTGGTCGTGAAGGGCGTAACATCCGTACTTTTGAAAGTTTGACAGGGGTTGATGTCATCATTGATGATACGCCAGAAGTGGTAACCTTGTCAGGTTTTGATCCTATCCGTCGCGAGATTGCCCGTATGACGATGGAAACCTTACTTAAGGATGGACGAATTCACCCAGCTCGTATCGAAGAGTTGGTTGAAAAAAATCGTCAAGAGATTGATAACAAGATTCGTGAATATGGTGAAGCTGCAGCCTATGAAATTGGTGCACCGAACCTTCACCCTGACTTGATGAAGATTATGGGTCGCTTGCAGTTCCGTACTTCATATGGACAAAATGTCTTGCGTCACTCGATTGAAGTGGCTAAGTTAGCTGGTATCATGGCTAGCGAACTTGGTGAAAATGCTACACTTGCCCGTCGTGCTGGATTCCTTCACGATATCGGGAAAGCCATTGACCGTGAAGTAGAAGGTAGCCACGTTGAGATTGGTACGGAGTTGGCTCGCAAGTACAAGGAACACCCAGTTGTGGTCAATACTATTGCCAGTCACCACGGAGATGTAGAACCTGAAAGTGTGATTGCAGTTATCGTTGCTGCAGCGGATGCCTTAAGCGCAGCCCGTCCAGGAGCTCGTAGTGAGTCACTCGAAAGCTACATCAAACGTCTCCATGATTTAGAGGAAATTGCTAATAGCTTTGAAGGTGTTCAAAATAGTTTTGCCCTTCAAGCAGGTCGTGAAATCCGCATCATGGTAAACCCAGGTCAAATCAAGGACGACAAGGTCACAATCTTGGCTCACAAAGTTCGTGAGAAAATCGAAAACAATCTCGATTACCCAGGAAATATCAAGGTAACCGTGATTCGTGAACTTCGTGCAGTTGATTATGCAAAATAAATAAGAAAGAGCAGTTGAAAAATTACTGCTTTTTTGTTACACTAGATAGAAAGATTGTAGTGAGCAGAAATGGCTTTAGACATATAATCTTACGGAAATTTTCAAGTCATTTCACAAACTATATAAAGGAGACATAATGGCAGACCGAGGCTTACTAATCGTTTTTTCAGGTCCTTCTGGAGTTGGAAAAGGAACGGTTAGACGAGAAATTTTTGAGAGTTCTGAAAATCAATTTCAATATTCAGTATCTATGACAACACGGGCACAACGTCCAGGCGAAGTAGATGGTGTTGATTATTTCTTCCGTACACGGGAGGAATTTGAAGAGTTGATCCGTCAAGGGCAAATGTTAGAGTATGCAGAGTATGTAGGCAACTACTACGGAACTCCTCTGACCTATGTCAATGAAACTCTTGATAAGGGAATCGATGTCTTCCTTGAAATTGAAGTGCAGGGAGCTCTCCAGGTTAAGAAAAAAGTTCCAGATGCGGTCTTTATCTTTTTAACACCACCAGATTTGGAAGAATTGCAAGACCGTCTCGTTGGCCGAGGTACAGATAGTGCAGAAGTGATTGCTCAGCGTATCGAAAAAGCCAAGGAAGAAATTGCTTTGATGCGTGAGTATGACTACGCTATTGTCAATGACCATGTTCCTCTTGCCGCAGAACGTGTTAAACGTGTCATTGAAGCTGAACATTTCCGTGTAGACCGCGTGATCGGTCATTATCAGGATATGCTACCAAAGTCTCCGACTATTCGATAAAATTTAGAAAACAGGTACAAACAAATGATGTTAAAACCCTCTATTGATACCTTGCTTGACAAGGTGCCATCAAAATATTCACTCGTCATCTTGGAAGCAAAGCGTGCTCATGAATTAGAAGCTGGAGCACCTGCTACTCAAGAATTCAAATCTGAAAAATCAACTCTTCGTGCCTTGGAAGAAATTGAATCAGGGAATGTAACCATCCACCCAGATCCAGAAGGAAAACGCGAAGCTGTTCGTCGTCGTATCGAAGAAGAAAGACGATTGAAAGAAGAAGAAGAAAAGAAAATTAAAGAGCAAATCGCGAAAGAAAAAGAAGAAGGTGAAAAAATTTAAGGTTGGGGGGACTCAATCTTATTTTTTCTATTGCAAGAATACTCAATCAATTAAAAGGATTTAAGAAGAGAAGGAGGTGAGGATATGGCTATTGCAAAAATCATTGTGGATGTTCCCTTGATGCAGACAGACCAGCCCTATAGCTACAAGATTCCAGAGGAATTTGAAGAGATGCTGGAAGTTGGCATGCGAGTTCATGTACCTTTTGGGAAGGCCAATCGCTTGATTCAGGGAATTGTTCTTGGGTTGGAGTCTCAATCTGATGCAGATGTGGCAGACGAGGACTTAAAAGAAATTGCCGAGGTGCTGGACTTTTCTCCTGTTTTAACAGAGGAACAACTCTGGTTGGCCGAAGAACTACGTAAGTCAGTTTTTTCATACAAGATTTCTATTCTTAAAGCCATGCTTCCAGGATTTTTGAATTCTAGCTATGATAAGATCCTCTATCCTCTGGAAGGCTTGAGTCAGAAAGATAGAGACCGTTTGTTTGGTTCGCAGGAGTCTCTAGCATTTTCATCTCTTGACCTAGAAAAGCAAGCTGAGATGATGCGTTTGACCCGAAAAGGGATCTTGAAGCTAGAGTATCAGGCTGTGGATCAGAAGAAAGTTAAGACGCAGTCTTGGGTTGAAGTTCATCTTGAACAGTTAGAAAAGCTAGAAATCTCAAATCGCGCCAAGAAGAAATTGCAACTGCGAGAATATTTATTAGTACATCCTGAAACAGTTCCTTTAGCTGATTTGTTAGAACATTACTCACGGGAACAAGTCAATTTCTTTGTGGAACAGGGGGCTTTGACGATTCTTCAAAAGGAAGTTCAACGCTCAGCCGCCTACTTTGAAGGAATCGAGTCAAATCAAGCCTTAGAGTTAAACCCAGAGCAAAAACAAGCCTGTGAGGCGGTTGTTGGAGCGATTGGGAAGCAATATCCTCCCTTTCTTCTACAAGGAATCACTGGAAGTGGGAAAACCGAGGTTTATCTGCAGATTATCCAAGGTGCCCTGGATATGGGAAAAACAGCGATTGTTCTAGTGCCAGAGATTTCTCTCACACCTCAAATGACGGAGCGTTTTATTGCTCGTTTCGGTGATAAAGTAGCCATTCTTCACTCAGGCTTGTCCAATGGTGAAAAGTATGATGAGTGGCGCAAGGTGGAGCGTGGAGATGCTCAGGTAGTTGTAGGGGCCAGGTCTGCTATTTTTGCGCCTTTAAAAAATCTAGGTGTTATCATTATCGATGAAGAGCATGAGGCCAGCTACAAGCAAGATAGCAATCCGCGTTATCATGCTAGGGATGTGGCTCTTTTACGAGCCCAGTACAATCAAGCAGCATTAGTCCTTGGTTCTGCAACACCGAGTCTAGAAAGTCGTGCGCGTGCTGGTAAGGGTGTTTATCAGCATCTACGCCTGACGCAACGGGCCAATCCTTTAGCAAGCATTCCTGAAGTGCAACTGATTGACTTCCGTGATTATATTGGGCAAAATGAAACGTCCAACTTTACACCACCACTGATTGAGGCAATTCAAGATCGACTGGATAAAAAAGAGCAGGTTGTTCTCATGCTCAATCGCCGTGGCTATTCTAGCTTTGTTATGTGCCGAGAATGTGGGACCGTTGATACCTGTCCAAACTGCGATATTTCCTTGACGCTGCACATGGATACTAAGACTATGAATTGTCATTATTGTGGTTTTTCTAAGGAAATTCCTCATGTTTGTCCAAACTGTCAAAGTCGTAGTATTCGTTACTATGGAACAGGAACTCAGAAAGCCTACGATGAGCTAGCTGAACTCTTTCCAGAGGCACGTATTCTGCGCATGGATGTGGATACAACTCGCAAAAAAGGTAGTCACCAAGCACTTCTTGAGCAGTTTGGCAAGGGTGAAGCGGATATTCTTCTGGGAACCCAGATGATTGCCAAGGGCTTGGATTTTCCAAATGTGACCCTTGTCGGAGTTCTCAATGCGGACACAGCCTTGAACCTGCCTGATTTCCGTTCTTCTGAGAGAACTTTCCAACTCTTGACCCAGGTGGCAGGACGAGCAGGAAGAGCTGAAAAAGCTGGGCAGGTCTTGATCCAGTCTTACAATCCTCAGCACTATGCTATTCGCTTTGCCAAGGATCAGGACTATGAAGGATTTTATGCCTATGAAATGGGCATCAGACGTCAGTTGGGTTATCCACCTTATTATTTCACTATTGGAATCACCTTATCTCATAAAAAAGAAGAAGAGGTTCTTAGACGTGCTTATCAAGTAATGGGGATTTTGCGATCAGGTTTATCGGATGCTAGTATTATCCTTGGACCAACACCAAAACCTATCGCTCGCACTCATAACCTCTATCATTACCAAATTTTGATTAAATACCGTTTAGAAGATGAGCTTGGCCCAACACTTAACCAAGTTTTGGCCTTGACTCAAGAACGGGAAAATAGCGAACTTCGTCTCAGTATTGACCACGAACCGCAACAATTTTTATAAGAAGGAGAAGATATGACAAAACTAATATTTATGGGAACGCCTGAATTTTCAGCGACTGTTTTAAAGGGACTTTTGACAGATGACCGCTACGAGATTATTGCAGTTGTAACTCAGCCAGACCGTGCGGTTGGACGTAAAAAAGTCATCCAAGAAACCCCAGTCAAACAAGCAGCCAAAGAGGCAGGACTTCCTATTTACCAACCCGAAAAATTATCGGGTAGTCCAGAGATGGAAGCTATTATGAATTTGGGCGCTAATGGGATTGTAACAGCCGCTTTTGGACAATTTCTCCCAAGTAAGCTTCTTGATAGCATGGATTTTGCGGTAAACGTTCATGCTTCGCTCCTTCCTAAACACCGTGGGGGGGCTCCTATTCATTATGCCTTGATTCAGGGTGATGAGGAGGCAGGAGTGACCATTATGGAAATGGTCAAGGAAATGGATGCAGGAGACATGATTTCTCGTCGCAGTATTCCCATTACTGATGAGGACAATGTTGGAACTTTGTTTGAAAAATTGGCGGTTGTTGGTCGTGATTTGCTTTTGGATACTTTGCCTGCTTATATAGCTGGTGAAATTCAGCCTCAACCGCAAGATCCAAGCCAAGTAACTTTCTCGCCAAATATTAAACCAGAGGAAGAAAAACTAGACTGGACTAAAAGCAATCGTCAACTCTTCAACCAAATCCGTGGGATGAATCCATGGCCAGTTGCCCACACCTTCCTCAAAGGAGAACGCTTCAAAATCTATGAAGCACTCCCTGTAGAAGGTCAGGGCAATCCAGGTGAGATTCTTTCCATCGGTAAGAAGGAATTGATTGTCGCAACAGCAGAAGGAGCCCTGTCTTTCAAACAGGTTCAACCAGCAGGAAAACCTAAGATGGACATTGCTTCCTTCCTCAACGGTGTGGGACGAACTTTGGCAGTAGGAGAACGATTTGGTGACTAAAGTAGAAACGGCTAGAAACTTAGCCTTAAAGGTGCTAGAGGATGTCTTTGTCAATCAAGCCTACTCAAATATTGCCTTAAATAAACACTTCAAGGGAAGTCAACTGTCAGCAACAGACAAAGGTTTGGTGACAGAACTTGTTTACGGGACTGTAGCCCGTAAACTAACTTTGGAATGGTACTTGTCTCATTTTATCCAAGATAGGGAGAAGCTAGATAGCTGGCTCTATGTTCTGCTTCTCATGAGCGTCTATCAACTCCAATATTTGGATAAGCTTCCTGACCATGCAGTGGTCAATGAGGCAGTGGAAATTGCAAAATCTCGTAAGAAGGGTAGTGAAAAACTGGTCAATGCTGTTCTTCGTCGTATTTTGCGTGAGGGCTTGCCAGATATTGCCAGTATCAAGCGTAAAAATAAGCGTGATTCCATTGCCTACTCTTTACCAGTTTGGTTGATTTCGAAACTCAAGGAAGAGTATGGAGAAGAGCGAGCTCAAGCTATTTTTGGAAGTCTATTGCAACGGAATAAAGCCAGTATCCGTGTGACCGATTTGAGCCGAAAAGAGGAAATCAAAGCTTTGCTTGGTGCAAGTGATTCTCTTTTATCTCCTGCTGGTCTGGTCAAGGAGCAGGGGCACTTTGCAGGCCATGATTTGTTTGCTGAAGGTGCTATTACTATCCAGGATGAGTCAAGTCAACTGGTTGCACCGACACTAGATCTACAAGGCGACGAGCAGGTTTTGGATGCCTGTGCAGCTCCAGGTGGGAAAACAGCCCATATTGCCTCTTACCTATCGACAGGTCAGGTAACGGCTCTAGATCTCTATGATCATAAACTCAATTTGATTCAAGAAAATGCTCAGCGTTTAGGCGTAGCAGACCGTGTCCAAACGCAAAAATTGGATGCTCGAAAAGTGCATGAATTTTTTGGCAAGGATCAATTTGATAAGATTCTTGTTGATGCCCCTTGTTCAGGGATTGGTCTATTGCGTCGAAAACCAGACATCAAATACAACAAAGACACTGCTGATTTCGCGTCATTACAGGAAATTCAGCTGGAAATATTAGGTAGTGTTTGTCAAACACTACGAAAAGGTGGTATAATAACCTATAGTACCTGCACTATTGTCTCGGAAGAGAACTTTCAAGTGGTTCAAGCATTTTTAGAAAGTCATCCCGAGTTCGAGCAGGTTAAACTAGATCACGAATGCAAGGATATTCTAAAAGATGGCTGTATCCTTATTACTCCAGAATTATACGGAAGTGATGGATTCTTCATCAGCCAATTTCGTAAGATATCCAATTAGGAAGGAACTGACACAATGGAGATTTCATTATTAACAGATGTGGGTCAGAAGCGTACAAATAATCAAGACTATGTCAATCTTTTTGTCAACCGTGCCGGTCGCACGATGATCATCTTGGCTGATGGGATGGGAGGTCATCGCGCAGGAAATATTGCTAGCGAAATGGCTGTGACTGACTTGGGTGTGTCATGGGTAGATACCCAGATCGACACCGTTAATGAAGTTCGCGAATGGTTTGCCCACCATCTAGAAGTTGAAAATCAAAAGATTTATCAACTAGGACGAGATGAAGCCTACAAGGGAATGGGGACAACCCTCGAAGCTCTTGCGGTTATCGGAAATCAGGCAATTTATGCCCATATCGGAGATTCTAGAATCGGTCTCATTCGAGGGGAAGAGTACCGTCAACTGACAAGTGATCATTCCTTGGTTAACGAATTGCTCAAGGCAGGTCAACTGACACCAGAAGAGGCAGAAGCGCATCCACAAAAAAATATTATCACCCAATCTATCGGACAAAAAGACGAAATTCAACCTGACTTAGGAATTGTCAGTTTGGAAGCAGGAGACTATCTCTTGCTCAATAGCGATGGTCTGACAAATATGATTTCAGCTAGTGAAATCTGTGATATTGTCACAAGTGATATCTCACTTGATGATAAAGCGGCGACCTTGATTCGTTTTGCTAACAATGCTGGTGGCCTTGATAATATTACAGTTGCCCTTGTTTCGATTGAGGAGGAGGCGGCACAATGATCCAGATCGGCAAGATTTTTGCCGGGCGGTATCGGATTGTCAAACAAATTGGCCGTGGAGGTATGGCGGATGTCTACCTGGCCAAGGATTTGATTTTAGACGGGGAAGAGGTAGCTGTAAAGGTCCTAAGGACTAACTACCAGACTGACCCGATTGCTGTTGCTCGTTTTCAGCGTGAAGCGCGTGCAATGGCTGACTTAGATCATCCCCATATCGTTCGGATAACGGATATCGGCGAAGAGGACGGTCAACAGTACCTGGCTATGGAATATGTAGCCGGTCTTGATCTCAAGCGCTATATCAAAGAACACTATCCCCTATCAAATGAAGAAGCTGTCCGTATTATGGGTCAGATTCTCTTAGCGATGCGCTTAGCGCACACTAAAGGTATTGTCCATCGTGACTTAAAACCTCAAAACATTCTTTTAACTCCGGATGGGACGGCCAAGGTAACGGACTTTGGAATTGCCGTAGCCTTTGCAGAGACCAGTCTGACTCAGACCAACTCTATGTTGGGTTCTGTGCATTACTTGTCACCTGAGCAGGCTCGTGGTTCTAAAGCAACGGTCCAAAGTGACATCTATGCCATGGGGATTATCTTCTATGAAATGCTGACAGGACATATCCCATATGATGGCGATAGTGCAGTAACCATCGCCCTCCAGCATTTCCAGAAACCACTGCCGTCAGTTATCGCTGAAAACCCATCTGTTCCTCAAGCTTTGGAGAATGTGGTTATCAAGGCAACGGCTAAGAAATTGACTGATCGATACCAGTCGGTTTCAGAGATGTATGTTGATTTATCTAGCAGTCTATCTTATAACCGCAGAAATGAACCTAAACTTGTTTTTGATGATGCTAGTAAGGCAGATACCAAGACCTTGCCAAAAGTTCCTCAGACAACCTTAACATCGATTCCAAAGGTTCAACCACAGCCAGAAATTTCTCAGACTGCTAGAGTCAATCCAGAGGTTGCTGCGAAAGAGCCGCTGGAAAAACCAGTGAAAAAACGTCGCTTTAAGGCACGTTATCTAGTTCTCTTGGCAAGCTTCGTATTGGTCCTGGCTTCCCTTGTCTGGATTTTATCCAGAACACCAGCTACCATTGATATTCCAAATGTAGCAGGTCAAACAGTTGCTGAGGCCAAGGAAACCTTGAAGAAAGCAAACTTTGAAGTTGGTGATGAAAAAACTGAGGCAAGCGAAACAGTGGAGAAAGGTCGTGTCATTCGCACGGATCCTGAGGCAGGTAGTAGCCGTAAAGAGGGAAGTAAGATTAATCTGATTATTTCAACTGGTAAGCAATCCTTTAAGATTGGTGATTACATTGGTAAGAAATCTACAGATGTCATTGCTAAGTTGAAGGAGAACAAAGTTCCCGAAAATCTGATTAAGATTGAGGAAGAAGAGACCAGTGAATGGGAACCAGGGGTGATTTTTAAACAAAGTCTCTCAGAAGGTACGACCTATGATCTCACCAAAGCGACCCCTATTGTTTTGACTGTTGCTAAAAAGGTGACAACTGTTTCTATGCCAGGCTACATTGGTTCAAGTCTTGAATTTACAAAGAACAACTTGATTCAAATTGTAGGTGTGAAGGAGGCTAATATCGAGGTAGTAGAGGTGACGACAGCACCTGAGGGAACTGCCGAAGAAACCGTTTTGGATCAAAGTCCAAAACCAGGTGAAAAAATAGACTTAAGTACAACTCGTATTAAGATTTCTATTTATAAACCGAAAACACCACCATCATCATCTTCTGTCCCATCTTCAAGCCAGCGCAATACTAATAGAACGGACAATACAGTGCCATCACAAGGTCCAACAACACCATCTTCGTCTTCGCAAACTCATGTGGACGAACATAGCACAAATAACTAACCAATCTTTGTCACAGTTTTTGTGACAAAGATTTTTTTTCCTTCAAATTTGTGATAAAATAAAAGAAGCTTATCAAGGAGGGAAATATGGACGAATCAAAAAAACTGAATGCAGTTATTGATGTCATTATGCTTGCAGGAACGATTCTGCTTCGCAATGGCTCTGAGATCCATCGTGTCGAGGATACTATGATTCGTATTGCGCACTCGCAAGGCATTATGGATTGCAATGTCCTAGCTATGCCTGCAGCCATTTTCTTCTCTATTGAAAATACCAATATCTCTCGTATGAAGCGGGTTACTTCCTCTTCCTATAATATTGAAAAGGTTTGTGATGTCAATCAGATTTCACGCCAGATCGTGGCTGGCCAGCTTAATTTAGAGGCAGCTTTCATTGAGCTGAAGGAATTAAATACAAAACCTTCTCCCTATACCAATGTCCAGTTAACAGTGGCAGCGACTCTGAGTGCTCCATTTTTCTCCATCATGTTTGGGGGAAATCCTTACGATGCGATTGGGGCAGGAGTGGCGACCTTGTTTGCCTTCACCTGTTCGCTCTATGTCGAAAAATTTATCCGTATTCCCTTTATGACAGCTTTTGCAGGGGCCTTCGTCTTTGGCTTGATTGCACAATTCTGGGCGCGTTATTCAGGTTTACCATCGACAGCTGATTTGGTTATTGCTGGCGCGGTCATGCCCTTTGTGCCAGGGATTGCCTTGACCAATGCTGTAAGAGATATTATGACCAACCACATCAACTCTGGTATGAGCAAGATGTTTGAATCCTTGCTGATTACCCTAGCTTTAGGGGCTGGAACATCAGTCGCCCTCGTACTAATGAACTAATATGACACTAACAACATTTTTATTGCAAGCTCTGGCAAGTTTGCTTGCCATTATCACGTTTTTAATCGTTTTAAATGTCCAACGTTCCATGCTTATTCCCGGCGGTGTTTTGGGAATGTTCATCTGGCTACTTTATTTGCTCCTCAAGGAGCCGACAAATGTGATTATGGCGACCTTTATTGCTGCTGTGATTGGTTCTTGTCTTAGCCAGATTATGAGTATTATCTATAAAACACCAGCAGTTGTCTTTGCTCTTGCTACCTTGGCGCCTCTAGTGCCAGGATATCTGTCCTATCGAACGACTTCATTTTTTGTGACAGGCGACTATAGAAACGCCATTGCCAGTGCAATGTTGGTGATGATGTTGGCTCTTGTTATCTCTATAGGAATGGCGAGTGGAACGGTTGTCCTCAAATTGTACTATCATCTTAAAAAGAATCGGGCTGCTTAAGACTCGATTTTTTTGTGCTGATCGGTTTATGCTAGGACATTGCTTGATTAAAGTCTGATGTTTAAATTTATGAGTAAACTTGATTTGGGGAATCAAGTCTTTTTTCGCTCATTTGACCTCAATTGTGATAAAATAGAGGTGAACGAATTTTTACAATGAATGATAAAAATAGAGGTAAATATGACAATCGGTATTGATAAGATTGGTTTTGCGACCAGTCAATACGTTTTGAAATTACAAGATTTAGCAGAAGCTCGAGGGACTGATCCTGAAAAATTGAGTAAAGGACTCCTTTTAAAAGAATTGAGTATTGCTCCTTTAACAGAGGATATTGTTACTTTGGCTGCCAGTGCAGGAAATTCTATCCTGACTGAAGAAGATAAGCAAGAGATTGATATGGTTATCGTAGCGACAGAATCTGGAGTCGATCAAAGTAAGGCGGCTGCGGTTTTTGTACACGGTCTACTTGGAATTCAACCTTTTGCACGCAGTTTTGAAATCAAGGAAGCCTGCTATGGTGCAACTGCGGCCCTTCACTATGCTAAGTTACACGTAGAAAATTCTCCTAAATCAAAAGTTTTGGTACTAGCTAGTGATATTGCAAAATATGGTGTCGAAACTCCTGGGGAACCAACTCAAGGTGCAGGGTGTGTTGCCATGTTGATTAGCCAAAATCCACGTGTTATGGTCTTCAACAACGATAACGTTGCGCAGACTCGTGATATTATGGACTTTTGGCGTCCAAATTATTCAACGACACCATTTGTAAATGGAGTCTACTCAACACAGCAGTATTTGGATAGCTTAAAAACGACTTGGGAAGAGTATCAAAAGCGTTATAACTGTACTTTGGATGATTTTGAGGCTATTTGTTTCCACTTGCCTTATCCTAAGCTAGCTCTCAAGGGATTGAAAAAAATTCTTGATAAATCTCTACCTCAAGAGAAAAAGGATTTACTCCAAAAACACTTTGATGAGTCTATTATTTATAGCCAAAAGGTTGGGAACATCTACACAGGTTCACTCTTTTTAGGCCTCTTGTCTCTTCTTGAAAATTCTGATAGTCTCAAAGCAGGGGACAAGTTAGCTCTCTATAGCTACGGAAGTGGTGCTGTATCTGAGTTCTTCAGTGTGGAATTGGTTGAAGGCTATGAACAACAATTGCAGAAAAATCGCTTAGAATTGCTAGACCAGCGTCAAGCATTGAGCGTAGCTGATTATGAACGAATCTTCTTTGAGGAAGCAAACTTGGATGAGTCCGGTTCTGCAACCATGTCAGGCTATGAGGGACAGGACTATGCTCTGGTTGAGATTGTAGAACACCAACGTCGCTACAGCAAGGTTGAAAAATAATGAAAAATAATTGGAATGGATTTGCTAAAAAATCAATTCAAGAGCGCCTTGAGTTCGTTAAGTCTCAGGCGCTTACTTCTATGGAAGCCCAAGAAAGTCTTGAGCAAAATGAAAATCTTAGTATAGCAGTTGCGGACCAACTGAGTGAAAATGTAGTGGGGACCTTCTCACTTCCATACTCAGTAGTTCCAGAAGTGTTGGTAAATGATCAAGAGTACACAGTTCCTTATGTGACCGAAGAGCCATCTGTCGTTGCTGCAGCTAGTTTTGCAAGTAAGATTATCAAACGTGCGGGTGGTTTTACTGCTCAGGTTCATCAACGCCAAATGATTGGTCAGGTAGCTCTTTATCAAGTTCCAGATAGGGATAAAGCTTGTCAGGCTATTCTGAGTCAAAAAGCAGAGTTGCTCGAACAAGCAAACCAAGCCTATCCCTCTATTGTCAAACGTGGTGGTGGAGCGAGAGAGCTAAAAATTGAGAAAATTTCTGGTGAGGCTGACTTTTTAGTGGTTTATCTCCATGTAGATACTCAAGAAGCAATGGGAGCTAATATGCTCAATACCATGCTTGAAGCTTTAAAACCTAGCTTAGAGGTTCTAAGTCAAGGGCAAAGTTTAATGGGCATTTTGTCCAACTATGCAACAGATTCTCTAGTAACTGCAACTTGTCGTATCGCCTTTCGTTATTTGAGTCGCCAGAAGGATGAAGCGCGTGAGTTGGCAGAAAAAATAGTTTTAGCCAGCCAGTTTGCCCAAGCAGATCCTTACAGGGCAGCGACCCACAATAAGGGAATTTTTAACGGAATCGATGCTCTCTTGATTGCGACAGGAAATGATTGGCGTGCCATCGAAGCAGGAGCGCATGCCTATGCCAGTCATGATGGTGCTTATCGAGGTCTTAGTCGTTGGACGATGGATTTGGAAACAGAAGAACTGATTGGAGAGATGACTCTGCCGATGCCAGTTGCTACCAAGGGGGGATCAATTGGTCTCAATCCTCGAGTCGTTCTCAGCCATGACTTGCTAGGTCATCCATCAGCGAAAGAATTGGCCCAAATTATCGTTTCGATTGGTCTCGCTCAAAACTTTGCAGCACTTAAGGCTCTGGTCAGTACAGGAATCCAACACGGACACATGAAACTTCAAGCAAAATCTCTAGCGCTTTTAGCAGGTGCGACTGAGGCAGAAGTACCTAAACTAGTGGAAAGCTTGATTGCTGAAAAAACTTTTAATCTAGAAAAAGCACAAACTCTTTTGAAAAAATTAAGATCATAAGAAAAACTCAGACTGATTCAGTCCGAGTTTTTTGTTTAAATACTTTTACCTGGCAAGAGACTAACCGGCAAGAAATAACCAGTAGTAGCAACCTCTTTGCCTTCAATTTTTTGTAAGAGCAAATCAACTGTTAGGCGAGCAATCTCTTCCAAGGGTTGTTTAATGGTAGTGAGGTGAGGGTAGAAATTCTCAATGAAATAAGTCCCGTCATATCCGATCACCTTGAGTTGTTCAGGAACAGAGAGACCAAGCTCCTGAGCAATCTTAATAACCAAAATAGCAGTCAAATCATCAGAGGCGAAAATCGCATCTGGTTTTTGTTTGGTCAGGATATTTTTAATTTCCATTTCCTTACGAAGGGGTGAAAAGTCACTGGAAACATTGATAATAGGAGCCTTTGGCAAGATTGAAGCAAAACCAGCATGACGAAGTCCAGTTGGTGAATTGGAATTGTCATTTCCTGTAATCATGATAATAGATTTGGCTCCGGTTTTAGCCAAGGTCTGAGCGGCTAGGACACCACCAGCATAGTTGTCAGAAGAAACGACAGGTATGTCTGGTGATAGGTTACGGTCAAATGAAATGATCGGAGCGGTTACGCGATTGTAATCCTCAATCCCAAGGTTGTGACTTCCCGAAATGATGCCGTCCACCTGGTTGGCTTCTAACATTTCGATGTATTCGCGTTCTTTTTCCGAATCGTGTTCACTATTACAGATGATGGTCTTGTAACCTTTTTTGAAGAGTTCGTGTTCCAATTTGTCAATCAATTCAGCATAGAAAACATGGCTGATTTTAGGGAAAATGAGCCCAATTAACTTGGCAGACTTTCCTTGAAGACTGCGAGCTAGGTTGTTGGGTTTATAGCCCAGCTCACGCATAGCTTCATTAACCTTTTGAATGGTTTTTTCTGAAAGATACCCCTTTTTGTTGATGACACGTGAAACAGTAGTAGGGCTGACGCCAGCTAATTTTGCGACATCAGTTAGTTTTGCGACCATATTCTAATTTGTAGTATGTTCCAGTTGGGTTTCCAGATTTAATGAGGATTCCATTTTGATCTTCGAGAGGGAAGACACGACCAGAAAATACTTTTTCTCCTTTATTGATAAAGATTTCAAAGACTGAGTTGTCGATGAAGATATTGACAGTAGTTGCTTGATTAGTAACTGAGCAAGAGCGAGTAGTTCCAAATTCTTGAGCATATTGCTCACCTGCTTTACTGCGGTCAACGGTAACTTGACCATTGACAAGGTCAAAATTGATAGAGAGTCCCTTACCGTCTTTATCAGCAAGAAGAACGATTTCGCTTTGGCTATTTGCTTCAAGGTTAAGCTCAAGTTCATAGGTATTTTTAGTTTCAGAACGATTTGAAAATTCCTCTTTTGAAGCTCGGAGGTCCTGGATAGCTGCTACAGGGTACTGATAGAGTTTGCCATCTTTAATGGTAAGTTCTTTGACTAATGAAAAAGTTCCTTGGTGGTCAAAACGGTCAGATGGGTAAGAAACATCTGGTAAACCAAGCCAGCTGACTGCTAGGGCGCGACCATCAGGAGCGTTAAAAGCTTGAGTAGCATAGGCTTCAAAACCATAATCAAGATTGTGAAGTTCAGAAACATCAATCATACGTGCATTTTCAGGATCAAAGGAAGCACCGATTTTGTACATATTTGGATAGATATTATCATAGTCAAGAACCTTTTTATCCAAACCTTGTGGACAGTAGAGAAGGACAGGCTGTTCTCCAACAAAGACGAGGTTCGGGCACTCCATCATATAGGCAGTACGGTCGTTGTTAAAGTCCAAATCACCAACTTCTTGCCAGTTTGTATAATCGTTATCGACCGCTTTGTAGAGACGGACAAAACCTTTTTTCTCCAAGTCTTGACCACCAACGATAGCGTAGTATTGTCCTTTAAAGTTGAAAATCTGTGGATCGCGGAAGTGGTCAGTAGCATCAGCAGGCTGATCAATCAAGACCTTATCAATCTTTTTAATATTTCCATCCTTATCCATCAAGGCACCAATCTGATAAGGGTGGCGTACCCAATTTTCATCACGGACATTTCCTGTATAGAATAGGAACAATTTATTATCAAACTGCATAGCAGATCCTGAGTAAGCGCCGTGGCTATCCAGTGGAGTATCAGGTAAGATTTTAACACCTGTTTCAGTAAAGTGCACCAAATCATCACTCTCAAGTTGAACCCAAGATTTCAAGCCGTGGGCTGCTCCAAAGGGGAAGTTTTGGTAAAAGACAATCCACTTACCATCAAAATAAGAAAAACCGTTTGGATCGTTGAGAAGTCCTTCCTTTGGTTCAATGTGATAGCTGACATGCCATGGGGATTGCGCCATCTTTTCTTGGATTTCTTTTCTTTCTTCTTGTGTCCAATCTTCATAACGTCTGTAACGACGTTCAGTAGTCCATTCCATTTCTATTTCCTCCATAAATTCTACTATCCTAATAGTAAACGTTTCCTTATAAAAAAGCAAGTCTTTTACACTAAATTAAAGAAAAAAATGTCAAACGATTGACAGAATCTAGGAAGGTAATTTTATGAAAAATGATGAAAACATGGAAGTTTTTGAAAACTTTAAAGTAAAGACCTTGATTTTAGAGGGTGTTATGCTGTGTTGATGAAAAAAATAGCAAAAACAATCAAAAAATAAAAAATAGCAAAATTTTTTCTGCAAAACGCTTGACATATTTTTTAAACGTGATAGAATAATATTCGTGAGGCGAGTAAAATCGCTTTCAAACAAGAACAAATTTTTTTATAAGGAGATTTTTGCAAATGACCAATACAGAAATTGCAAAAAAAGTCATCGAAGCTTTGGGTGGACGTGAGAACGTTAACAGTGTAGCCCACTGTGCGACTCGCCTTCGTGTTATGGTGAAAGATGAAGCGAAGATCAACAAAGATGCTATCGAGAACTTGGAAAAAGTTCAAGGTGCTTTCTTTAACTCAGGTCAATACCAAATCATTTTTGGTACAGGTACAGTAAACAAGATGTACGACGAAGTCGTAGCTCTTGGTTTGCCAACGACATCTAAGGATGAGATGAAGGCAGAAGCTGCTAAACAAGGAAATTGGTTCCAACGTGCCATCCGTACTTTTGGTGACGTCTTTGTTCCAATCATTCCAGTTATCGTAGCAACTGGTCTCTTCATGGGTGTTCGTGGGCTCTTGAATGCTCTTGGAATGACACTTCCTGAAGATGTGACAACTTACACTCAAATTTTGACTGACACAGCCTTTATCATCTTGCCAGGTTTGGTTGTTTGGTCAACCTTCCGTGTATTCGGTGGTAACCCAGCCGTTGGTATCGTTCTTGGTATGATGCTCGTTTCAGGTTCACTTCCAAATGCCTGGGCTGTTGCTTCTGGTGGTGAAGTAACTGCTATGAACTTCTTCGGATTTATCCCAGTTGTTGGTTTGCAAGGTTCAGTTCTTCCAGCCTTCATCATCGGGGTTGTCGGAGCTAAGTTTGAAAAAGCTGTTCGTAAAGTGGTTCCAGATGTACTTGATCTCTTGGTAACACCATTCGTAACACTTCTCGTAATGTCAATTCTTGGTTTGTTTATCATCGGACCAGTCTTCCACGTTGTTGAAAACTACATTCTTCTTGGAACAAAAGCTATCCTTAACTTGCCATTTGGTCTTGGTGGTTTCTTGATTGGTGGAGTTCACCAAGTTATCGTCGTATCAGGTGTTCACCACATCTTCAACTTGCTTGAAGTTCAATTGCTTGCTGCTGACCATGTCAACCCATTCAACGCTATTATCACAGCTGCCATGACTGCTCAAGGTGCTGCTACTGTAGCCGTTGGTGTGAAAACTAAAAATCCAAAACTTAAAACACTTGCTTTCCCAGCTGCTCTTTCTGCCTTCCTAGGTATTACTGAGCCTGCTATCTTCGGGGTTAACTTGCGTTTCCGTAAACCATTCTTCCTTTCATTGATCGCTGGTGCAGTCGGTGGTGGACTTGCTTCAATCCTTGGTCTTGCTGGTACAGGTAATGGTATCACTATCATCCCAGGTACAATGCTTTACATTGGTAACGGACAACTCCCACAATACCTTCTTATGGTAGCTGTATCGTTTGCTCTTGGTTTCGCTCTTACTTACATGTTTGGTTA
The DNA here is from genome assembly GCF_001814775.1 of Streptococcus sp. HMSC067H01. Classification (GTDB taxonomy): domain Bacteria; phylum Bacillota; class Bacilli; order Lactobacillales; family Streptococcaceae; genus Streptococcus. The sequence goes on along the minus strand of NZ_KV817781.1, from coordinate 397,152 downwards.
TGAAGATGAAGCAGAAGTAGCTTCAGAAACTACAACTGAACGTTTGGCTGACGAAGCGGTAACTGGTACTGTTGTTGCTCCTAGCGAAGGTGTCATCCAAACTCCAATCGTTGGTGACGTTGTAGCTCTTGCTGATGTGAACGACCCAGTCTTCTCAAGTGGAGCTATGGGACAAGGTATCGCTGTAAAACCTAGTCAAGATGTTGTTTATGCACCAGCTGATGCTGAAGTGACAATCGTCTTCCCAACAGGACATGCTTATGGTTTGAAAACTGCAAACGGAGCTGAAATCTTGATCCACGTGGGTATCGACACTGTTTCAATGAACGGTGAAGGATTTGACCAAAAAGTTGCTCAAGGTGACAAGGTTAAAGCTGGAGATGTTCTTGGAACATTTGATTCAGCTAAGATTGCTGCTGCAGGCCTTGATAATACAACAATGGTTATCGTGACAAACACTGCGGACTTTGCTTCAGTAAATCCAGTTGCTTCTGGATCAGTTGCTAAGGGTGATGCAGTCATTGAAGTTAAAGCTTAATAAATCAATAAAACGAACAAATGTCATGTTTGTTCGTTTTTGATTGAATGGTAAAATTTACAGAGGAAAAACTAAAATATAGAGCAACTTTCCTTCTGGAATTATGCTATAATAAAGAAAATAAATACAAGAGGTTAATCATGACAAAACTATACGGAAGTTTGGAAGCAGGCGGTACAAAATTTGTCTGTGCTGTCGGAGATGAAAACTTTAATATTGTAGAAAAAACACAATTCCCAACAACAACTCCTATCGAGACAATCGATAAAACTATCGAGTTTTTCTCAAAGTTCGACAATCTTGCAGGACTTGCCATTGGTTCATTTGGTCCAATCGATATCGATAAAAACTCAAAAACTTACGGATTTATCACAACAACTCCAAAACCTAACTGGGCAAATGTCGACTTGCTTGGTGCTCTTCGTCGAGCTCTAAACGTTCCGATGTATTTCACGACAGACGTAAATAGTTCTGCATACGGTGAAGTGGTTGCCCGTAACAATGCTGGTGGCCGTATCGAAAACTTGGTTTACTACACAATCGGTACAGGTATCGGTGCAGGTGTTATCCAACGTGGTGAGTTTATTGGCGGTGTTGGTCACCCTGAGATGGGTCATTATTATGTGGCTAGACACCCAATGGATATTGAAAAAGAATTTAAAGGTGTTTGTCCTTTCCATAATGGATGTTTGGAAGGTTATGCAGCTGGTCCAAGTTTGGAAGCTCGTACAGGTGTTCGTGGGGAAAACATTGAACTCAACAACTCTGTCTGGGATGTTCAAGCCTACTACATTGCTCAAGCCGCAGTGAATGCGACTGTAACTTTCCGTCCAGATGTCATCGTCTTTGGTGGTGGGGTTATGGCTCAACAACATATGCTTGACCGTGTACGTGAGAAATTTACAGCCCTACTCAATGGCTACCTACCAGTTCCAGATGTACGTGACTATATCGTGACTCCAGCTGTTGCTGGCAATGGTTCAGCTACACTAGGAAACTTCGTTCTTGCTAAGAGCGTTGCAAAATAAACATGAAAAATGAGGTTGGGAATTATCCCGGCCTCATTTTTAGTCTTTTTCTTTTTTCGTTTCCTGATGGAAAATATTTTGCCAAGTTTCGTGACGGCGCCAGATGCTGGTATGAATGGTATCACCGACTTGGTAGCGGATGAGTTTTGTTTTCTGGCTGATAGAGGTTAAATGAAGCTCTTTAATGGCAGAGGTCAGTTCTTTTTCAGCCTTATAGGCATCCTTGTCCAGTTCTTGTCCGTCCTGGCGGATATAAATGAAATCTTCTGCAAGTAACTCTTCCAGTTGATTTCCTTGGTCGATTAGTTGCTCTCTCATGAGCAATTTTTTATAGACATTATCTAGGATTTCATCATCAGGGATTGGTGCTGGTTCGATATGAATGTCTGTATCAAAGACACCAAATCGATCTGATAACATTGATTCAACCTGGTCCGCAATTTCATGACTCTCATAAACAGAGAGATCTGGGTTCATTTCCAGAGTAATGTCCAGATAAATGTTGCTTCCGTAAGTACGACCGCGTTGAGATTTGACCTTGCTAATCTTAGGAATTTCCATGATAGCCTTTTGGTAATCTTCAAGCAAGTGTTCATCAAAACCGTCCGAAAGGCTGAAGGATGACTCGATAAAGATATCATAAGCAGTCTTCAGAATAAAGAAGGTAATGATAATGGCAACCAACTTATCCACGATTGGATAATTGAAGCTGCTGGCTAGGATAGCAATAGATGTTCCAAGTGATGTTACGGCATCTGTCAAATTATCCTTGGCTGCTGCCTTGAGAGCTTTGGACTTAGATTGCTTACTCAGATGGGTATTGTAGAGATAAACTGCAAACATGATGATGGCAGAGCTGACTCCCAGAGTCGCCCCAAGTGGATCAATGACCGTTTGCTCTCGGCTGAGTATCTTTTGAATGGTGTCGCGTAGAACATCAAAACCAACGTAAAACATGATGATGGAAGTGATGAGACTTGCCAAGTCCTCTATTTTCCAGTGGCCGAAGCGATGATCTCTATCTGCCGGTTGGCGAGCCAAACGAATCCCGATGAGAAGGGCCACGTTTCCGACAATATCTGAAACGTTGTTAAAACCATCTGCCACCAAACTGGATGAATGGAGCAAGTGTCCGGTTGCTAGCTTAGCTGCAGACAAGAATAGATAGGTCAAAATGCTGATAATGGCACCACGCTCAGCCAATTTTAAGTTTGAAACCGATTGATTCATCTAACTCCCCTTCTAGCATTTTAGTATTCTTTCATTATACTGGTTTTCCAAGGAAAATTCAAATGGCTATTAGGGTATTTATTCAGAAATCAACAGATTTTTATTTTGAAATATGATAGAATGATAAGGTAATATTTATTTTAGAAAGAGTTTTTAATGAATCATAAACAAATCATTGATAGAGTGATTCGAATTGGTTTGCTGTTGCTACCATTTCTTGTTTTTTATGGCTATAGAGTAGTTAAGGGGTTTGATTATCCAGTGGTTGATGATATCATGGTTAATCAAACCATATTATCTGGTGATAATATGTTGCTTCCCTATATTGGAATTTTGTTATCATCTGCTTTAGTATTTCTTCAACAATTATTTACAAACTGGAATATTTTTTTTATTTTTTTAGCTATCAGTTTTTGCTTGAGTTTTAGCATCTATTTGGAGTTCTTTTTTAGAAAGAAATATTATTTCTTACTTCCCTTAGTAATGTTACTTCAAATGGTTTTAATGAAGTATTTCTCGTTTTCAGTAATTGCTTACTTGTTATCGACAGCAGCTATACTATTATTATTTGATAGAAAATACCTAACGGGAATGCTTTTGTCTGTAATAGGGTTATCGATTAGGCCACAAATTATTGCCAGTTTATTATTGCTTCTACTCCCCTTCCTAGCTTTTGAAGTCATCAAAGGAAAAAAGAAAAAAGAATTATTCTTGTTATCTGCTGTCATTTTACTTATCTTTGCTTCCAATAAAATTTATACCTTAATGAGACCAGATGTTCAAGAATACCTAACTTGGAATACTCTAAGTACCAATTTGAGAGATTTCCCTGCGATTGATTATGAGAAGCATGCCAAGGAATTTCAGGAATTGGGGGTCAGTGAAAACGACTTATCTGCTTCAACCTACTGGTTGTTTGCAGAAAAAGATGCTTTGAACAATGAGCTGTTAACAAAAATTCAATCAGTACGTTCTTTCTCTGAGAAGTACTCCTTTAATGTATTTCAGATGGTGAAAGATTATTTCCAAAACATTATTTTGACAACCTTTCTTCTTGTTATGGTTGGCTGGTTTTTGTTCTTCAAGCCTAAGAAAGTCTATGGCTGGTTACTCCCGCTTGTTCCATTTGCACTCATCGGTGCACTATTTGTTAGGCAGAGAGTAGTAGAACGTGTCTATATCCCAATTATCATTAGCTTTTTAATCTTTTTCATCTACTATGCGCCCTTATTTTATACCAAGAGAAAACTGTTAGAAAAAAGAGGAGTTTTTTATAGTTTACAACTTGTAGGAATGCTGGCAAGTATGGTCTGGGTGAATAGTATAGGGCAAGAACTTTATTGGTTCCCAATCATCCAATCGTCAATGGTATCAGAGTACCATGATGTAGTGGAAAAACATTCTGATAAATTGCTTGTTTTTGGTGGCTATGGCACACTTGTCAATTCCCAACCTAGTTTGGCTACGATTAGAAGGAAGCCTAATCAGTTGATAGGAAACACTACGACCTTAGGTAATTGGCAGACTTTTTCTCCTCATTACTATCAATTAATGGAAAACTACAATGTGGAGGAGCCTAGTAATCTTCTTTCATCGGCTTTAGATAAGGAGAACATCCTATTCTTTTGGTCGCCTTCCTCAGGAAATATGGATAGAGTAAAAAAAATTATGAAAGAACATTACCAGAAAGATGTTTATTTTGAAAAAGTTGAGGAAGTCACTTCTGATATGAATCTTTATCGACTAAGAACAGGAGAAGATAGATAGGATGAAAAAGCGAATAGGTTACCTAGATATGGCTAAGGGTCTAGCAATCATACTTGTTATTATAGGGCACAGTAGTTTTGTACCTCTTCGTGCCAAAATACTTCTCTATGTTTTTCATATCCCCTTATTTTTCTTCTTGTCAGGTTTTACTTTAAATGTTACTAAATACAAAACATTTAAGGAGTATTTTCTTAGCAAGGTAAAAAGTTTGGTTGTTCCCTTTTTTTGCCTGAATATTTTTGTTTTTCTCTTTCAACTTTTTGTCATGTATCCTGAACAAGTGTTTAGTTTTAATCTTATTCATTTTGCTAAACAATTATTATTATCAGATCGGTTGCATGTTTATTTTCAGTTATGGTTTCTGAATGTCATGTTCTTAGCACATGTTTTTAGTTACTTTATTCTCAGAAAAAAATGGACCATTGTCCAATGGCTATTGATTATTGTATCACTCTTGCTTCTAGTCGTTTTAGGACAAAAAATCTATACTTGGAATTTTTATCTTATCTGGAATATTGACCTAGTCCCTGTAGCCATTATTTTTACACTCTTAGGTGTCGGTGTGAGAAAATATTTAGCGCAACTGGAAAAGTTTTTTGCAATATACTATTTACCAGTTGCCTTATTGCTAACTATATTTGTTGGTAGATTGAACTATCATTTGAGTGGAAAACAGATTGTTGATCTCTACTATCAGCAGATAGGGAACCATCTCTTATTTTACATTGCTGCAATTTCAGGTATATGGTCCACCCTCATATTTTTTAAATCAATCCCTGAACTGACTCTCTTGAAATCAATTGGTCAAAGAACCTTAATATACTATGGTGTACATGCTCCGATTGTTTTAGTACTGGTTGAAAAATTAGTTTTACAATTATCTACAAGATACACCGGTATTTTTGTGAATGGTTATATTACAACAAGTGTTGTGGGAATATTGACTTTAGTAGGGTGTGAATTGATTGTAAGGGTATTTAGAGGGACAAACTTTCCCTTTGGGATTAAAAGGTTAGGAGTCAAAAATGAGTAGAAATAATCCGATTTTATATATCGTCATTCCATGTTATAACGAAGAGCAAGTATTACCTCATACTAACCCAATGTTTGTTGGAAAAATTGAGGGGCTTGTGAAAAACCAAGAAGTCCATCCATTAAGTAAGGTCATGTATGTCAATGATGGCAGTAAGGATCAAACTTGGGAGCTTATCCAAGAATATGCTACATCAAATCCATATGTAGTAGGTATTTCGCAGAGCCGAAATCGAGGCCATCAAAGTAGTGTCCTTGCTGGAATGTATGAAGCTGCAGAATTTGCGGATATCGTGATTACCATTGATGCAGACGGTCAAGATGATATTCATTGTATGAATCAGATGATTGCTGAATATAAGACGGGTTCAGAGATAGTCTACGGCGTTCGTGATAATAGAGATACGGATTCAGCATTTAAGCGTATTACAGCAGAAGGTTTTTATAAAGTGATGCAACTATTTGGAGCGGATGTCGTTTTTAATCATGCTGATTATCGTTTAGTCTCAAAACGATTTCTACAGGAATTATCCAAGTTTAAAGAAGTTAATCTGTTCCTTCGAGGGATTATGCCTCTTGTAGGATTTAAGTATTCCTACGTGACCTATAAACGGCATGAGCGAATTGCTGGTGAGAGCCACTATCCACTCTCTAAAATGCTTGGTCTAGCTATGGATGGAATTACTAGCTTATCGATTAAACCAATCCGTTTGATTACTAGCTTGGGAGTTATGACTTCACTGTTTAGTTTTTTGTTGATTATCTGGGTTTTGTGGAGCAAATTTGCTGGTAATGTAGTAGCTGGATGGGCCAGTACATATGCCATTGTAAGTTTACTTGGCGGAGTTCAGCTGATTAGTCTTGGTGTAATTGGGGAATATATCGGAAAAATCTATCTAGAAACGAAACAACGTCCAAGATATATTATCAGTGACCGCACCTATGATGAGAGTGATGAGTAACCTCACCTCAAAACTTGAAAACTTTTGAAATTCTGATATAATAGAACTACTCAAGGGAGTAGCTGGCGGTTAACCGCGATAGTGTCGTCATTACGAATTATTTCCGGCACTATATTAAACAGCGAGACTTGTTTTTTTAAAAAACAGGTCTCTTTTTTTGTAAAAAGAGGCCAAAAAGGAGGAGACTGTTTTGTCAAAAGAACAAAATAAAGACTTGTTTTACACACAGACCTCAGAAGAAGTCCTAAAGAATTTGGACTCATCTATCGAAGGTTTGTCAACTGCTCAAGCTCAAGAACGCTTAGCGACTTATGGTCGTAATGAGTTGGAAGAGGGAGAGAAACGTAGCCTACTAGCTAAATTCCTTGATCAATTTAAGGATTTGATGATTATCATCTTGCTTGCGGCAGCGGCACTTTCTGTGATTACAGAAGGGATGGATGGTTTAACAGATGCGATTATAATCTTGGCTGTTGTAGTCTTGAATGCTGCCTTTGGGGTTTACCAAGAAGGGCAAGCAGAAGCAGCCATTGAAGCTCTGAAAAATATGTCTAGCCCAATGGCTCGTGTTCGTCGTGATGGTCATGTGATTGAGATTGACTCAAAAGAATTGGTGCCTGGGGACATCGTCTTGCTTGAAGCGGGAGATGTCGTGCCTGCAGATATGCGTTTGTTTGAAGCAGCTTCTCTTAAAATCGAAGAAGCAGCTCTTACAGGGGAGTCTGTCCCAGTTGAAAAAGATGTGACAGGACTTGTTGAAGCAGATGCTGGTATCGGGGATCGTGTTAACATGGGTTACCAAAACTCAAACGTAACATACGGTCGTGGTATCGGTGTCGTAACCAATACTGGTATGTATACAGAAGTTGGTAAGATTGCAGATATGTTGGCTAATGCCGACGAGACAGAGACACCATTGAAGCAAAGCTTGGAACAATTATCTAAGGCCTTGACTTACTTAATCATTGTGATTGCAGTAATTACCTTCTTGGTTGGTGTCTTTGTTCGTGGAGAACATCCATTAGAAGGCTTGATGGTGGCGGTTGCCCTTGCAGTAGCGGCTATTCCAGAAGGGCTTCCTGCCATTGTAACTATCGTTCTATCTTTGGGAACTACAACCCTTGCCAAACGTAATTCGATTGTTCGTAAATTACCAGCGGTTGAAACTCTTGGTTCAACAGAAATCATCGCGTCTGATAAAACAGGTACCTTGACTATGAACCAAATGACTGTTGAAAAAGTTTATACCAACGGTCAATTGCAAAGCTCAGCTGCTGAAATTGCGACTAGCAACAATACCCTTCGTATCATGAACTTTGCCAATGACACCAAGGTGGACCCATCTGGCAAGCTGATTGGGGATCCAACAGAAACTGCCCTTGTACAGTTTGGTTTGGACCACAACTTTGATGTTCGTGAAGTCTTGAAGGATGAGCCACGTGTGGCTGAATTGCCATTTGACTCAGACCGTAAGCTTATGTCGACTATCCATAAGGAAGCAGATGGCTCTTACTTTATCGCTGTCAAGGGTGCGCCTGACCAATTGCTCAAGCGTGTGACTCGTATCGAAGTCAATGGGGAAGTTCGTCCAATCACTGAGGAAGACAAACAAGCCATCCTTGCAACCAACAAAGACTTGGCTAAACAAGCCCTTCGTGTCTTGATGATGGCTTACAAGACAAGTAACGAAATTCCAACCTTGGAATCTGAAATTGTTGAGTCTGACCTCATCTTCTCTGGTTTGGTCGGCATGATTGACCCTGAGCGCCCAGAAGCTGCAGAAGCTGTACGTGTCGCTAAAGAAGCAGGTATCCGTCCAATTATGATCACTGGTGACCACCAAGATACAGCGGAAGCTATCGCTAAACGTCTCGGTATCATCGATCCAAATGATACAGAAGACCATGTCTTCACGGGTGCTGAGTTGAATGAACTCACGGATGAAGAATTCCAAAAAGTCTTCAAGCAATACTCTGTTTATGCTCGTGTATCACCTGAGCACAAGGTTCGTATCGTGAAAGCATGGCAAAATGAAGGTAAGGTTGTTGCCATGACAGGTGACGGGGTCAACGATGCACCATCACTTAAGACAGCGGATATTGGTATAGGTATGGGGATTACAGGTACAGAAGTTTCTAAGGGAGCTTCGGATATGGTCCTTGCTGATGATAACTTTGCAACCATTATCGTAGCAGTAGAAGAAGGACGTAAGGTCTTCTCAAATATCCAAAAATCAATCCAATACCTCTTGTCTGCTAATATGGCTGAAGTCTTCACCATCTTCTTTGCAACCTTGTTAGGTTGGGATGTGCTTCAACCAGTGCATTTGCTATGGATTAACCTGGTAACAGATACACTACCAGCCATCGCCCTTGGTGTTGAACCGGCTGAACCAGGTGTCATGACTCACAAACCTCGTGGCCGTAAATCTAACTTCTTTGATGGTGGTGTCTTCGGAGCAATCATTTATCAAGGAATCTTCCAAACCATGCTAGTTCTAGGTGTTTATGGTTGGGCTCTTCTCTTCCCAGAGCACCAAAGTCATACTGAAATCCATGCGGATGCCCTTACCATGGCTTTTGCAACTCTCGGTTTGATCCAATTGCTCCATGCCTTTAACGTTAAGTCGGTTTACCAATCGATCTTTAAAGTGGGACTCTTTACAAACAAGACCTTTAACTGGTCTATCCCAGTTGCCTTCGTCCTCTTTGTGGTGACAATTTTGGTTCCTGGATTTAATAATCTCTTCCACGTTTCACACTTGAGCTTGACTCAATGGATGGTGGTCGCTGTAGGAGCGCTTATGATTGTAGTCCTTGTTGAGATTGTCAAAGCAGTCCAACGAGCACTTGGAAAAGATAAAAACGCTATTTAAGCATTATGAAAGTCATCTTCGGATGGCTTTTTAGATTTTATATAAAGATAAACTGACTAAGCATTTTATGCTATAATCAAGTAGAGAGAAAGATGGAGGAAATAGTAGTTGGAAAAGAAAATTGTAAAAGATATGATGTTTTTGTCGCAGGTATCCCAGCCTGCTAGTCAGGAAGATTTACCCCTAGCAAAGGATTTACAGGATACCCTATTGGCTAACCGAGAAAGCTGTGTTGGACTAGCGGCCAATATGATTGGGGTACAAAAACGCGTCATTATTTTTAATATCGGAATGATTCCCATGGTTATGTTTAATCCTGTTCTCAAATCTTTTGAAGGACCATACGAGACAGAGGAAGGTTGTTTGTCTTTGACAGGTGTAAGACCGACAACTCGGTATGAGAAGATTACGGTAAGCTACAGAGACATCCATTGGCAAGAGCAAACCATTATCCTGACAGGATTTCCTGCTCAGATTTGTCAGCATGAATTGGATCATTTGGAAGGGATTATCATATAGGCTTTGTATCCCAGATCAGGGTCCATCCTTCAAGCTTAAGGAAACAACCTCGTTTTTCTTGCACTCTTGTTTGAAATTTGTGATAATAAATGAAAGAAACATAAATGGAGGACAGTCAAATGGGATTTTATCTGATGATTGGTTCGATGTTGCTTGGTCTTTTCGCTTTGAAGATAGGATTTTCTCATCTAAAGGAGAAAAAGGTTACTCTTTCATCTATCTTGACAAGCTGCCTTGGGACAGCACTAGTTCTCTTTGCAATCTGGTTAGGATTGCCAAAATAAGGAAAGAAACCTCGGTAGTCACCGAGGTTTTTAGGTGCAAATCCTTGGTAGTCCTAAAAAAATATGCTACACTAACACTATGAAAATTCTAATCCCAACTGCAAAAGAAATGAATACCGAAATCCCTAGTTTAGAGGCTAGACCTTTACGTCCTGGAAGTCAGGCGGTGCTAGATGAATTGGCCAGATATTCTGCCCAAGAGCTGGAGAGTTTTTACAAAATATCTGTCGAAAAAGCGCAAGAGGAGTATGACCATATCCAGGCCTTGAAAAATGGAACTGCGATAAACTGTTCAGCCTTGCACCTCTTTGATGGACTCATGTATCGCAACATCAAACGGGACGATCTCACCAAAGAGGAGCAAACCTATCTGGAGAAACACCTCATGATAACGTCAGCTCTCTATGGTGTGATTCCAGCCGTTGAACCGATTGCGCCTCACAGACTGGACTTTTTGATGAAACTAAAAGTCGCTGGGAAAAGCCTGAAAAGTCACTGGCAGTCAGCTTATGAAGAGTCGGTGAAGGGTGAAGAACTAATCTTTTCACTCTTGTCATCGGAGTTTGAAACTGTCTTTCCTAAAGAAATCCGTGAGAAAATGGTGACCTTCAAGTTTATGGAAGAGCGAGATGGAAATCTTAAAATCCACTCAACTATTTCTAAAAAATCCCGAGGAGCCTTTTTAACAGCCTTGATGGAAAATCAGGTAACCTCAGTTGAAGAGATTAAAAAGCTCAGCTTTGCAGATTTCAATTATCGAGAAGACTTGTCTAGTGATAAGGAATTGGCTTTTGTGAAATAGATAGAAAATAGAGCCTGTCCTAAATTGTATCAGGGCAGGCTTTTTGTGATTTGGTGCTTCTATTTTTAGTTCAGAATGGTAGGAATTTTCGCACAATTTTGGTATAATAGGACTATTAGAAAATTTCGAGGAGACAAACATGTCAGTTAAGATTGCTTTACTTGGATTTGGTACAGTAGCCAGTGGTGTGCCATTCTTGCTAAAGGAAAATGGAGAAAAAATTGTTCAAGCAGCACATTCAGAAATTGAAGTAGCCAAAGTTTTGGTCAAAGACGATGAAGAGAAAGCACGCTTGCTTGAAGCAGGAAATGATTTTAATTTTGTAACGAATATTGACGAAATTTTGTCAGATAAAGACATAGCGATTGTTGTTGAGTTGATGGGACGTATCGAACCGGCAAAAACATTTATCACTCGTGCCTTAGAAGCAGGGAAACATGTCGTGACAGCCAACAAGGATCTTTTGGCTGTTCATGGTGCAGAATTGCTTGAGATTGCCAAAGCTCATAATGTTGCTCTTTATTATGAAGCAGCTGTTGCGGGAGGAATCCCAATCCTTCGTACCTTGGTCAACTCACTAGCATCAGACAAAATTACTCGTGTTCTTGGTGTTGTCAATGGAACATCTAACTTCATGATGACCAAAATGGTAGAAGAAGGCTGGTCTTATGCTGATGCCCTTGCTGAAGCGCAACGACTTGGCTTTGCTGAAAGCGACCCAACCAATGATGTGGACGGGATTGATGCAGCCTACAAGATGGTTATCCTTAGCCAGTTTGCTTTTGGGATGAATGTCAAGTTTGAAGATGTTGCCCATCAAGGAATCCGCAATATCACTCCAGAAGATGTGGCAGTTGCCCAAGATCTTGGGTACGTGGTTAAACTAGTAGGTTCTATCGAAGAAACACCTTCTGGAATCGCTGCCGAGGTTACTCCAACCTTCCTTCCTAAAGCTCATCCACTTGCAAGTGTTAACGGTGTTATGAATGCGGTCTTTGTGGAATCTATCGGTATCGGCGAGTCTATGTACTATGGACCAGGTGCAGGTCAAAAACCAACTGCAACAAGTGTTGTGGCTGATATTGCCCGTATCGTTCGTCGTTTGAATGACGGCACCATTGGCAAAGCCTTTAACGAATACCATCGTGACCTTGTTTTGGCTCAGCCAGAAGATGTCAAAGCCAACTACTATTTCTCAATCCTGGCTCCAGATTCAAAAGGGCAAGTCTTGAAATTGGCAGAGCTCTTTAATGCGGAAGATATCTCCTTCAAGCAAATCCTTCAAGATGGTAAGCAAGAAGGCAAGGCTCGTATTGTCATCATTACCCATAAGATTAACAAGGCACAGCTTGAAAATATTACAGACGCTTTGAAGGGTGTAGCTGAATTTGAACTTCTCAACACCTTCAAGGTTTTAGGAGACTAAGATGAAGATTATTGTACCTGCTACAAGTGCCAATGTGGGTCCTGGTTTTGACTCTGTTGGTGTAGCTGTAACTAAGTATCTAGAAATTCAGGTTTGTGAGGAACGTGAAGAATGGATGATTGAGCATCAACTAGGCAAATGGATTCCACGTGACGAGCGTAATCTTTTGCTGAAGATTGCTTTACAAATTGTTCCAGACCTCCAACCTAGACGTTTGAAGATGGTCAGTGATATTCCTCTTGCGCGTGGACTTGGTTCTTCTAGTTCAGTCATCGTTGCAGGAATTGAGCTGGCAAATCAATTAGGGAACCTAAAATTAACGGATCACGATAAGTTGCAATTGGCGACTAAGATTGAAGGACATCCTGATAATGTTGCACCTGCTATCTATGGAAATCTGGTCATTGCCAGCTCAGTCGAGGGTCAGGTTTCAGCAGTTGTAGCGCCTTTTCCAGAGTGTGCCTTTCTAGCCTACATTCCAAATTATGAATTGCGTACTCGAGATAGTCGTGGTGTCTTGCCCAAGAAACTTTCTTATAAAGAAGCTGTTGCAGCAAGTTCTATCGCCAATGTAGCGATTGCAGCCTTGCTGACTGGAGACATGGTCAAAGCAGGACAAGCTATTGAGAGTGATCTTTTCCACGAGCGTTACCGCCAAGATTTGGTGCGAGAATTTGCGACGATCAAGAAAGTTGCTAAGAGAAATGGTGCTTATGCAACCTACTTGTCTGGTGCTGGTCCGACTGTTATGGTCTTGGCTGATCCTGACAAGATGCCTAAGATTAAGGCAGAGCTTGAAAAGCAACCTTTCAAAGGTAAGCTTCATGATTTGCAAGTAGATACACAAGGCGTTCGCGTCGAAGCAAGATAAACAGAACAATAGGATGGGGAAACTCTCTATTAGAGGGCTTCCTGTCCTTTTTTTGAAAATGAAACATGGGATATGAAATGATTCCCAGTTTTGTCGGCCGCTGGACGGTCAAGGAGGATGAAATGGCAGAAATATATTTAGCAGGTGGTTGTTTTTGGGGCTTAGAGGAATACTTTTCCCGTATTTCTGGAGTGCTGCAAACAAGTGTTGGTTATGCTAATGGTCAAGTAGAAACCACCAATTATCAATTGATTAAAGAAACAGATCATGCCGAGACTGTGCAAATCATTTATGATGAAAAGGCAGTCTCGCTCCGTGAGATTTTACTCTATTATTTCCGAGTCATTGATCCTCTATCTGTCAACCAACAAGGGAATGACCGTGGTCGTCAATACCGCACAGGGATTTATTACAAAGATGAAGAGGATTTACCGACTATCAATACAGTAGTTCGTGAACAAGAACTCCTCATCGGTCGTAAAATTGCAGTAGAAGTGGAGAAACTACGTCACTATATCTTGGCTGAAGACTATCACCAAGACTATCTCAAGAAAAATCCTGGTGGCTATTGCCACATTGATGTGAGAGATGCTGAGAAACCACTGATAGACGCTGCCAACTACGAAAAGCCTAGTCAGGCAGTTTTACGAGAAAATTTGTCAGAAGAGTCCTACCGAGTTACGCAAGAAGCTGCGACGGAAGCTCCTTTTACTAATGCTTATGACCAAACTTTTGAGGAAGGAATTTATGTCGATATCACGACTGGTGAGCCCCTCTTCTTTGCCAAGGATAAGTTTGCCTCAGGCTGTGGTTGGCCAAGTTTTAGCCGTCCAATCTCTAAAGAGCTTATCCACTACTATCAAGACTTGAGTCACGGGATGGAGCGAATTGAAGTTCGTTCACGTTCAGGAAATGCTCACTTGGGACATGTCTTTACAGACGGACCTCAGGAACTAGGTGGTTTACGCTATTGTATCAATTCTGCATCCTTACGATTCATTGCTAAGGATGAAATGGAAGAGGCTGGATATGGCTATCTACTTCCATATTTGAACAAATAAAAAAGATGGTGGTTTTTCCACCTTCTTCATTTTGAAAATAGAAGGGACACATGAAACAATTACTTTCATACTTTAAACCCTACCTCAAGGAGTCATTTCTAGCGCCCTTGTTTAAGCTGCTAGAAGCCGTTTTTGAACTCTTGGTTCCCATGGTGATAGCTGGGATTGTCGACCAATCTATCCCTCACAAAGATCAAGGGCATCTGTGGCTGCAAATGGGTCTCCTCTTTGTTTTTGCAGTTATCGGCGTCCTAGTAGCCTTAGTTGCTCAGTTTTACTCAGCCAAGGCAGCAGTAGGATTTGCCAAGGAGTTGACCAATGACCTCTATCGTCATATTCTCTCTTTGCCCAAGGATAGTAGAGACCGTTTGACGACTTCGAGTTTGGTGACGCGTTTGACTTCAGATACCTATCAGATTCAGACAGGGATTAATCAATTTTTACGCCTATTTTTAAGGGCGCCTATTATCGTCTTTGGGGCTATCTTTATGGCCTATCGTCTCTCGCCTGAATTGACCTTCTGGTTTTTGGTCATGGTTGCCATTTTGTCCTTTGTCATTGTCGTGTTATCACGCTTGGTCAATCCTCTCTATAGTATTTTGAGAAAGAAAACAGACCAGCTGGTTCAGGAAACACGCCAACAGATACAGGGGATGCGCGTGATTCGTGCCTTTGGCCAAGAAAAACGAGAAATCGAGAATTTCCAAGTACTTAATCAAGTCTATACGGCTATCCAAATGAAAACAGGCTACTGGTCCAGTCTCTTGACCCCCTTGACCTATTTGATCGTCAATGGAACTTTGCTGGTGATTAACTGGAATGGTTATATTTCTATCCAGGGAGGCTGGCTCAGTCAAGGTGCCTTGATTGCCTTAATCAACTATCTCCTGCAAATCTTGGTAGAGTTAATAAAACTAGCCATGCTCATTAATTCACTCAACCAGTCCTATATTTCTGCCAAGCGGATTGAAGAAGTCTTTGCAGAAAAGCCTGAAGATATACTGGCAGAAATTGCTCAAAAAGAAACTTCCTCGAACCAGTCCTTACGAGTTGAACACTTGAGCTTTACCTACCCAGACGCTGCTCAACCATCCTTGCGAAATCTTTCTTTTGCTATGCAACAAGGACAAGTTCTTGGAATCATCGGGGGGACTGGTTCTGGTAAGTCAAGTTTGGTACAGGTTCTACTTGGTCTTTATACGGCAGATAAGGGAAGTATTTCCCTTTATCGAGATGGACGTAGTCCTCGCAATCTTTCTGAATGGCGGTCCTGGATGGCCTATGTCCCTCAAAAGGTTGAACTCTTTAAGGGGACAATCCGTTCCAATTTGACTTTGGGTATGGAAGGGCCTGTCTCTGACCAAGAACTCTGGCAGGCTTTGGAAATTGCTCAGGCCAAGGACTTTGTCAGTGAAAAGGAAGGTCAGTTGGACGCAGAGGTTCAAGCAGGCGGTCGTAATTTTTCAGGTGGACAAAAGCAACGCTTGTCGATTGCCCGAGCAGTCTTGCATCAAGCATCTTTTCTCATCTTGGATGATGCGACTTCAGCCCTTGATACCATCACCGAGTCCAATCTTCTGAAGGCTGTTCAAGATAACCTACCAAACACCAGCTTGATCTTGATTTCCCAACGAACTTCAACCTTGAAGATTTCTGATCAAATTCTCCTTTTAGAGAAAGGGGAGCAATTAGCACTTGGAAATCATAAGGAATTGATGGAGACTAGCCAAGTCTATCGTGAAATTAATGCATCCCAACATGGAAAGGAGGACTAGAATGAAAGGCAAACATGCAAGTCAACCCCTTAAACGATTAGCAAAAGATTTAGCTGGCCATCCCGTCCTTCTTTTCCTGGCTTTCTTGGGTACTATTGCTCAGGTAGCCCTATCAATCTATCTACCAATCTTGATAGGACAGGTGATTGACCAAGTCCTAGTCGATGGTTCATCCCAGCTATTTTGGCAGATTTTCCTCCAGATGATATTGGTGGTGATAGGAAATACGCTGGTACAATGGGCCAATCCTCTCCTCTATAATCGACTGATTTTCTCCTATACCAGAGATTTGCGCGAAAAAATCATTGAAAAGCTCCATCGTCTTCCGATTGCCCTTGTAGATAGACAAGGTAGTGGGGAAATGGTCAGCCGTGTAACGATAGATATCGAGCAGTTGGCAGCGGGTCTGAATATGATTTTCAACCAATTTTTCATAGGAGTTTTGATGATTTTGGTCAGCATCCTTGCTATGCTCCAAATCCATCTATTGATGACTCTCTTGGTTCTGCTCTTAACACCTCTATCTATGGTCATTTCACGCTTTATCGCTAAGAAATCCTACCATCTCTTTCAAAAGCAGACAGAGACTAGGGGGATTCAGACTCAGTTGATAGAAGAATCGCTCACCCAACAGAACATTATCCAGTCCTTCAATGCTCAGGAAGAATTTATCGAGAGACTTCATGAGGCAAATGACAACTACGCAGGTTATTCTCAGTCGGCAATCTTTTATTCATCGACAGTCAATCCTTCCACCCGTTTTGTCAATGCCCTCATTTATGCTCTACTTGCTGGTGTTGGAGCCTTGCGCATCATGGTGGGTTCAACTTTGACGGTTGGTCGATTGGTAACCTTTTTAAACTATGTGCAGCAGTACACAAAGCCTTTTAACGATATCTCATCAGTCTTAGCAGAGTTGCAAAGCGCCTTAGCTTGTGCAGAACGTGTTTATGCTGTTCTAAAAAGTCCAGAGGTTACAGAAACTGGTCTTAAAGAATTGAACAGCGACCAAGTCAAGGGAGCTATTTCCTTTAAGCATGTTTCTTTTGGTTACAATCCTGAAAAAATCTTGATCAAGGATTTGTCTATTGATATTCCAGCTGGTAGCAAGGTTGCCATCGTTGGACCAACGGGTGCTGGTAAGTCTACCCTTATCAATCTCCTCATGCGTTTTTATCCGATTAATTCAGGAGATATTTTGCTAGATGGTCGCTCCATTTATGACTATACCCGAGCTTCTCTTCGACAGCAGTTTGGGATGGTGCTCCAAGAAACGTGGCTCAAGCAGGGAACCATTCATGACAATATTGCCTTTGGCAATCCTGATGCTAGCCGAGAGCAGGTCATTGCAGCAGCCAAGGCAGCAAATGCAGATTTCTTTATCCAACAGTTGCCACAGGGTTATAATACCAAGCTTGAAAATGCAGGGGAATCCTTGTCTGTTGGTCAAGCTCAGCTTTTGACCATTGCCCGCGTCTTTCTAGCCATTCCTAAGATTCTGATCTTAGACGAAGCGACATCCTCCATCGATACTCGGACAGAGGTGCTGGTTCAGGACGCCTTTGCCAAACTCATGAAAGGTCGGACAAGCTTTATCATTGCCCACCGTTTATCGACCATTCAAGATGCTGATTTGATTCTTGTCTTGTTCGATGGAGATATTGTCGAATATGGCAATCATGAGGAACTCATGACGAGAAAAGGCAAATACTATCAAATGCAAGAAGCAGTAGCCTTTAGTCCAGAATAGACTTTACCTAGTTTCTTAAGCAAATACAAAATAAAAGTTGGCTTAGGGTGACTTTTTTGTTACAATAGCTAGAAAAATTATCTGGTATGAAAGCTAATTTAGAAAAGGAGCCTAGTATGAAAGTCTTTCAGCATGTAAATATCGTGACTTGTGACCAAGATTTCCACGTCTACCTGGATGGGATTTTAGCTATTAAAGAATCCCAAATCGTCTATGTCGGCCAGAAAAATCAAGAGATTCTCGAGCAAGCAGATCAAATCATAGACTATCAAGGTGCCTGGATTATGCTTGGCTTGGTTAACTGCCATACCCACTCTGCCATGACAGGTTTGAGAGGGATTCGTGACGATAGCAATCTCCACGAATGGCTGGAGGACTATATCTGGCCAGCAGAAGCAGAGTTCACACCTGACATGACTACAAAGGCCGTCAAAGAGGCGCTAACAGAGATGCTCCAGTCAGGAACGACAACCTTCAATGACATGTATAATCCTAATGGAGTGGATATAGCTAAGATTTATGAGGTAGTCAAGGCTTCCAAGATGCGTTGCTATTTCTCTCCAACCCTCTTTTCTTCAGAACTGGAGACGACAGATGAGACCATAGTCAGAACTCGTGCTGTCATCGGGACAATCAAAAGCTATCAGGATCCCAATTTCAAGGTTATGGTGGCTCCTCATTCGCCCTACAGTTGTAGCCGAGAATTGCTGGAAGCTAGCTTAGAACTAGCAAAAGAAGAAGACATTCCCCTTCATATCCATGTAGCTGAGACCCAGGAAGAGTCAGGCATTATCCTGAAACGCTATGGCAGAAGACCAATAGCCTTTCTAGATGAACTTGGGTATTTAGATCATCAGGCTGTATTTGCTCACGGTGTTGAGTTAAATGAAGCAGAAATTACCCGCTTGGCAGATTCGCAAGTCGCTATCGCCCACAATCCTATCAGCAACCTCAAACTAGTCTCAGGGATTGCACCAGTCGTCCAACTTCAAAAGGCAGGAGTGCCAGTTGGTATTGCAACAGACTCAGTTGCCTCTAACAATAACCTTGATATGTTTGAGGAAGGGCGGACTGCAGCACTCTTACAGAAGATGAAGAGTGGTGATGCCAGCCAATTTCCAATCGAAACTGCCCTTAAGGCCCTGACCATTGAAGGAGCTAAGGTGTTGGGAATGGAAGATGAGATTGGTAGTTTGGAAATCGGCAAGCAAGCTGATTTCCTAGTCATCCAACCCCAAGGCAAAATCCACCTTCAACCTCAAGAAAATATGCTATCTCACCTCGTTTATGCCGTCAAATCCAGTGATGTTAATGACGTCTACATTGCAGGTGAACAAGTCGTGAGAGCTGGGCAGGTACTAACAGTAGATTTGTAAGTGATACTCTTTCTAATTTTTTAAAGCTAGGTTAGTCTAGCCTTGACCTAGTTTAACATGTTCATTGAGTGAGTATGTATTGTCCATGATGCTCTTGGATGCATAGTAAAGAGAGTGGGACAGAAATCGGTAATTCGTTAGAATTCGATTTCGTCGTCCCACCTCCGCACAGTTGAGTAGGGCTGTAAAAGCTTATGAAATCAGCGTAGAAGAGCCCACTCAACCACTGCGTCTTGCTCGGCAATCCAAAGACAATTGAGAGGCTAGGACTTTTGTCCCAGCCTCTTTTGTTGTATCATATTTAATTTGAATATTTTTGAGAAGGATAAAGACCTCTATCCTCTTTTAATCTTAGCACAAACTAAGTCAAGCGCATAATGAAGTGTTTTATCTTTGATAATAAAGAGGGTGATAGCGTAATAGATGCCACAAGCTGCGATTGTAGAAAGAACCATGCTAATCATCTTCATTGTAACTTCATAGCTATGAACTTGGAAGAGGGTTTTAAAAACATAATAAATTGGGATGAAACCAAGTGACACGATTGTGTAGCGAGCCAAGGTTGTAAAAATTTCTCTCAAATCCAATAGTTTGTGCTTCTGAATAAAGCTAATTTCTAGCAGTACCACGATTGATTCAGCTATAATGGTTGTTCCAATGTAGTATTCAGGACTAAAGATATTATTGAAAAGGAGTAGTGAGTTTAGGACTACATTGACACCGCCACCGATAAAGTAGAAAGCAGTCAAACGATTTTCATGGTCATTAATAAAGATAATCTGTTTTCCAAGGATTAATTCGATAGCCCAGATAATGGTACGAAAGGCAAAGATACTCGTTACGATTCCTGCTTCTAGATATTTCTCAGAAGAGTAGATAACTGTAGCATAGGTTCCCAAAACCATAATACCAATACTGGTAGGAACCATGAGGAAGTAAAAGAGGGATGCGCCCTGATTGACCAAATTTTTATAAGAAGTAAAATCTTTTTTTCCTAGATAATAACCCAGTCGTGGGATGCTGACGTTGATAGCTCCACTGAGGACACTGGCAATCAGCATAACGATACTGGAGGCAATGGTGTAGTAGGAGATAAAATTCTCATCAGGTCCTTTAGTGATGAACATACGGTCTAGCAAGGTATAGAGCATATTAGCATTTGCTAGAAGGAGCATGGTTAAGAGTGGTTTAGATGACTTGAGAAGTTCGATGAACTCAATCTTAACAAAGGAAACCTCTCTTTTAATCCAGAGGAAGCTGAGCAGATAGTTGATAATGGTTGTCGCACTCATGATTGTGGCATAAGGAACAATATCATCAGGTGTCTTGACGAAGGCAAAGATAGCCACTAACATTCCAATTCGGATAACCAGTGTTTTATAAAGGATAAAAGAATAGTTCTCGTAGGCTTCATTCATCCACTCGATATTCAGAAATTGGAAGAGGGCCTGGATTCCAAGGATATAGTAAAGGATTTTCAGATTGACAATACTAGTATCAAAATGAATAAAGAGGAAGTAAATTGCAGTTGTCAGAATTGAAGTAATCAGGGAAATATAGAACAACTTAGAAAAGACATAATTGATCTTATTCTCATCATCCTTAACCTTACTGATAGCTCGAATCCCATAATTATAAATCCCAAAGGCGGCGAGTGGAATGACAAAGCTCGCCCAGGTGTTGGCAGTGTTGAAGTAGCCGTAATTCGATTTGCTAAGAATCCGCGTTAGATAGGGATTAGTAATCAAAGGAAAAACGATATTTAAGATATTGACCAGCAAGCTAGCCAAAGCGTTAATTTTTATATTTTTCATGAAACTTTCTTTCTTACATTCTAAAATAGATACTAGTATTATATCACATTCCAACGCCATTCTTTTGATAAAATCTGTGAAATCTTGTATAATAGATAGAACTGAAAGTATGAGGTTACGAACTATGAAAATGAAACAAATCAGTGATACGACTTTGAAAATCACCATGTCTTTAGAAGATTTGATGGATCGAGGGATGGAAATCGCAGACTTTCTCGTTCCACAAGAGAAAACAGAAGAATTTTTCTACGCAATTTTGGATGAACTAGAAATGCCAGACAGTTTCTTGGACACAGGTATGCTTAGCTTCCGAGTGACTCCAAAGCCTGACAAGGTTGATGTCTTTGTAACCAAGTCAAAGATTGACCAAAATTTGGACTTTGAAGATTTGGCAGATCTTCCAGATATGGATGAATTGGCTAAAATGTCTCCAGATGAGTTCTTGAAAACATTGGAGAAAACCATGGCAGAAAAAACTAAAGACGATATTGAAGCCATTCAATCTTTAGAACAGGTTGAAAAGGAAGAGGAAGCAGCGTTTGATGAAGCCCTCGAAGAAGAAGGAAAAAGAGAACCTTATATCTACTACATCCTACGCTTTGACAACTTAACTAGTTTGGTTTCTTTTGCCAAAACAGTTACTTATCAAATGGAAACTTCAGAACTCTATAAGATGAATGACCAGTATTATCTGACAGTCTTAGTGGATGTAGAGGATCGACCAAATCTTTATCCAGCTTGGTTACTGGCTCGTATGCGAGAATTTGCGGATGATAGCGACATCAGCCGTTCGGTTCTACAAGAATATGGTCAAGTGCTCATCAATCATGATGCGGTTCAAGGACTCCAAAAAGTTTAATAGAGAAAAAGACAGGGAAGGAGAACTTCTCTGTTTTGTTGTAAATTTTAGATTTTTGAAAAATTGGATTTAGTTTGTATTTAAAAATCTGCCATAGTATAATTTGAGAGTGAAATTAAAGGTTATGCATCATTTCATGAAAGTTTTCTGATATGATTAAAGATTAATACAAGGTAGAAAAAAAGTCCAAAAAATTAAACAAAGTAGTAGCTTTAATGGAAGAAATGGGGTAGAATGATAGAAGTTGCTTTTCGGTAGTTTAGAATCGAATCAACTGACAAATCTTTTAGGTGTAAATGTTGTTAAATCAACTATTTTACTAAACTATTATATTTTTTTTGTTTTCAAGATGGCGTTTTATGTTGTCTTGGGAAGTGAAAGAGATTAGAATCAGTTTTTGAAAAAAGCCCTCATATAGTTTTTGAATCCTAGCAAATGGACCCCTATCTTTTCCAACCTTGCTAAAATTGATGAAAAACGATATGATAGAATGAAAAAAAGCGAGGTGAAAAATGGACCAAAGACGGATTCAAACAGAAACACAGCAGATACTTGAAGATGTTTTAGACAAGGCTTCTATACAGGAAGGTGCACTATTTGTCTTAGGTTTGTCTTCGAGTGAAGTGCTGGGAGGACACATTGGCAAAGATTCGAGTCAGGAGATTGGTGAGCTAATCGTCAAGACAATGTTGGAGCTGTTGACGGCTAAGGGGATTCACCTAGCTGTTCAAGGTTGTGAACATGTCAATCGCGCTCTAGTTGTTGAACGAGAAGTGGCTATAAAATATCAGTTGGAGATTGTGAGTGTACTCCCGACCTTACATGCAGGAGGTTCTGGTCAATTGGCCGCCTTTCGCTATATGAAGGATCCAGTGGAGGTCGAATTTATTAGAGCTGATGCTGGTTTGGACATCGGAGATACTGCTATTGGGATGCATATCAAACATGTTCAGGTACCCATTCGCCCAGTCCTAAGAGAGATTGGTCATGCTCATGTAACGGCACTTGCAAGCCGACCAAAACTCATTGGAGGAGCGCGTGCTCAATATCCAATAGATCACATTAGAAAGATTTAAAATGAAAAACAGAAAAATGCAGTTTGATAGAGTCATTAAATACTCTATTCGGAAGTTCTCAGTTGGTGTAGGTTCTGTGGTTATCGGGACATTTCTTTTGGGGGCAAATAACTTTTTAGTTGAAACTGTTGCAGCTAACGAAGTAGCGACACCTAGCCAAGTTCATTACCGTTATTTGGCTGAGCAAGAATTGACAGAAGCAGAAAAAGCTTTGATCCATCGCGAACTTCCTTCTGATTTAAAGCAAGATGATGTTGTCTATCTTGTTTACAGAAAGAAAGAAATGAATTCTCAACAATTGCCTAACACTGGAAGCAAGGAGTTGGCATTGGCAACTCTCGGTTTTGCAACAGCGTCTATGGTTGTCGTTGTGATGTCTAAAAAACACCGCAATAAAATGTTGGGTATTCTCTTTATTGGAGCTCTAGGTGGTAGTTACTTTATCCCTCAGTCAGCTCAAGCATTTGAGAATAACATCTTAGTGTCCTACAACCAAACGATTGCTGCAAGTAGTCAAGAGGACTTAGCCAAAGGTGTCATTCAGATCGAAGGATACGAATACGTAGGTTACTTTAAAGCATCAGATTTCCAAGACCAACCAGAACAAATTGCTACTGCTAAGGGAACGCAAGAATCAGGGCATGAAGGTGAATCACTGGTTCAACCAGAATTGC
>NZ_KV817781.1:363860-373333 GCF_001814775.1 Streptococcus sp. HMSC067H01 | reverse complement strand
TGAAGGTGAATCACTGGTTCAACCAGAATTGCCAACCTACACAGGTGAGATTAACGCTAAAGGCACGCAAGAATCAGGCCATGAAGGTGAATCTCTGGTTCAACCAGAATTGCCAGCTTACACAGGTGAGATTAGTACTAAAGGAACTCAAAAATCAGGCCATGAAGGTGAATCTCTAGTTCAACCAGAAGAACCAGCCTACACAGGTGAGATTAGTGCTAAAGGAACTCAAGAAAAAGGTCACGAAGGTGAGTCTTTAGTTCAGTCAGAAGAACCGGCTTATAAACCTGAAGAAAGTGCTAAAGGCACCCAAGAAGCAGGTCACGAAGGTGAATCCTTAGTTCAGCCAGAATTGCCAGCCTACACAGGTGAGATTAGCGCTAAAGGAACTCAAGAAGAGGGCCACGAAGGTGAATCTCTAGTTCAACCAGAAGAACCAGCTTATAAACCTGAAGAAAGTGCTAAAGGCACGCAAGAAGAGGGCCACCAAGGCGAAGCTTTAGTTCAGCCAGAAACCCCCGCCTACACAGGCCAAATCACAGCAAAAGGAACTCAAGAAGCAGGTCACGAAGGCGAATCTCTAGTTCAGCCAGAATTACCAGAGTACGAAGTAGCTGAAGCAACTGTCACAGAAACTGAAACTGTAGAAGTTCCATATACAAGAGAGTATGTAACTGACGATACTCGCTACACTGATGAAGAAACAGTAATTCAAAATGGTCAAGCAGGAAGTCAGCTGATTCACCGTGTCTATAAGACTGTCAATGGCCAAAAAGTTGGGGACCCAATCAGCACGAGTACAGAAACTGTTAAGGCTCCAGTAAACGAAAAAATTAGTCGTGGTACCAAGGCTATTGAAGGTCAAGTTGAAGAAGTTTCATTTGAAGAAATTCCTTTCGAGACAAGAACAGAAGTAGACAGCACTCTTCCGAAGGGAACAGAAGTTGTTGCTCAAGCTGGTCAAAACGGTAAGAAAAAGATTACTAAAGTCTATAAGACTCTTAAGGGCGTGAAAACTGCGGATGCTCCAACTATTTCAGAGGAAGTTGTCGAAGCTGCGCAAGATCGTCTCATTAAGAAAGGTGATCAAGTCCTCGCCGCGCCAACGTTGACACTTACTCAAATTGATAAAGAAGAATTAGAGCGTAGTGCCAAGGTTCGTTACCAATTGGTCAAACCAACAGGTGTAACCATTAAATCTCTTGAAGTTGTCTTGAAAGATGGTGATACTAGCCTTCAAACAGTCAACATGTCTGAGGGAGATTTGACTGCTAATCTTACAGACTTGAAATACTACAAGGACTACAAGATTGCGACCAAGATGGTTTACGATCGTGGAAATGGTAACGAAGAAGTAGTTCTTAAGGAAGAACCACTAAGACTCGATCTCAAAAAAGTCGAAGTCAAAAACATTAAGGAAACCAGCCTTATCAGTGTTGATGACCAAGGTGTAGAGACTGATAATAGTCTCTTGTCAGCAAAACCATCAGATGTTAAACCTTACTACTTAAAAGTTACGACACATGATAACAAGGTTACAAGACTAGCTGTTGACAAGATTGAAGAAGTCACAGTTGATGGTAAAGCATTGTTCAAAGTCACTGCTAAAGCACCAGATCTAGTCCAACGTAACGCAGATAATCAGTTTACAGAGGAATATGTCCATTACTTTGCTAAACCAAAAGCCCATGAAGGTGATGTTTACTATGATTTCAATGATCTTGTAAAAGCTATGCAGGACAATCCTACTGGTACCTTTAAGCTTGGTAGCAGTATGAATGCAAGTAACGTGAACCCCGCTGGCAAGTCTTATGTAACCAATGCCTTCAAGGGAACATTGGAAAGTACAGAAGGTAATAAATTTGCCATCCATAACATTACGAGACCATTGTTTGGTAACATTGAAGGTGGTACTGTCAAGAATCTCTTGCTTGAAAATGTCAACATTGACATGCCAGGATTTGATCGAGTAGCACCAATCGCAAATGTTATCAAAAATAATGCAACTGTTGAAAACGTTAAAGTAACAGGTAATGTTGTCGGAGGCAACGATGTAGCTGGTATTATCAATAAAATTGATGGTAGTGGTAAGGTAAGTAATGTTGCCTTTATCGGTAAGATTCATGCTGCTGGAAACAAAGGTTGGTACTTAGCGGGTGTTCTAGGTGAAAACTGGAAAGGTATCGTAGAAAAAGCCTACGTTGATGCTGAAATTACTGGGAATAAGGCAAAAGCTGCAGGATTAGTTTATTCTTCTCAAAATGGTGGAGATAACAATACACTAGGAAGAGAAGGTGTTCTCAGAAATTCAGTTGCTAAAGGTTCTATCGAGCTGAAAGAAGCTGTTCAATCTGGTGGATTACTTGGTACTAACTGGGCCTTGGGTGCTATTGAAGATAACATCACCATGATGAAAGTCAAAACAGGTGAGATGGTCTTTGGTCACTCTGATATTGACGCCGATGATTACTTTACGTATTCAAGAACAAAACGTAACTTCAGTGTTGAGGGAGTAAGTGAGGGTAATAAATCTTATAAGAATTCTCGCAAGATTCCTAGCATCTCACAAGAAGAAGCTGACAAGAAGATTGAAGCAATGGGAATCACTGCTGATAAATTTGAAAGCACGAAGCCTGTTGAAGACAAACTCAATAACATTGTCAACAAAGCTGATCAATACAAAACAATCATTGGCTACGACGCCTCTCGTGAAATTGCCTACCGTAATATCGAAAAATTACAACCATTCTACAATAAAGAGTGGATTGTTAATCAAGGAAACAAATTGGCTGCAGGAAGTCCTCTCTTGACTAAAGAAGTCTTGTCTGTAACTGCCATGAAAGGCAATGCCTTTGTAACAGAATTGGCTGATGCTGACCACATTTTGGTGCACTATGCTGATAAGACCAAAGACATTTTTACTGTTTCGCTGAAAGAATCTAAGGTCAAACAAGTGAAAGAGTACAGCATTGCTGAACTTGGAGAAGTTGTTTACACGCCGAATATGGTTGACAAGGACCGTAGTGATCTTATCAATGCTATCGTTGAAA
The DNA here is from genome assembly GCF_001814775.1 of Streptococcus sp. HMSC067H01. Taxonomy (GTDB): domain Bacteria; phylum Bacillota; class Bacilli; order Lactobacillales; family Streptococcaceae; genus Streptococcus. Next base: position 370,283 of record NZ_KV817781.1, on the reverse strand, counting down.
AATTAAGTCCAGTTGAATTACAATCAGACCCAATTTATCAACGATTAGGAAGAACTGGGGATAATAGAGTTAATGCGATCAAGAACCTTTACCTCGAAGAAACCTTCAAAGAAGTCAAGGATAATTTGGCTAAACTTGTGAAACAGTTGCTTGAAAATGAAGATCATCAATTAAACACAGATGAAGCTGCTAAACGTGCCTTGATCAAGAAGATTGATGACAACAAGGCAGCGGTTCTTCTTGGTTTGTCTTACCTCAATCGTTACTACGGAGTTAAGTTTGATAACTTTAATATCAAGCAACTTATGTTGTTCAAACCAGACTTCTATGGTAAAAATGTAAGTGTGTTAGACTTCTTGATTCAGATTGGTTCTAAAGAAAGTAACATTAAAGGTGATAGAACTTTAGAAGCTTATCGCGAAGCTATCGGTGGAGTTATCGGTATCAGCGAGTTAAATAGTTTCTTAGACTATAATATGCGTCTATTCACAAATGATACAAACTTGAACGATTGGTTTATCAAAGCAACCAAAGACAATGTTTATATCGTTGAACCAGTAACAACAACTCCTGAGTTTGCTGATAAGAAACACAGAGCTTATGAAGGATTAAACAATGATATGCACGGTAAGATGATCTTGCCACTCTTGAACTTAAAAGATGCCCATATGTTCTTGATTTCAACATACAATACAATGGCTTATAGTTCATTCGAGAAATATGGTAAGTATACTGAAGCAGAACGTAATGCCTTCAAAGCTGAAATCGATAAAGTAGCCAAAGCTCAACAAAATTATTTAGACTTCTGGTCACGTCTATCGTTAGATAAAGTACGTAATAAACTTCTTAAGAGCAATAACATGGTACCAACACCAGTTTTGGATAACCAAAATTACAAGGATATCAGCACAGACCGTTACGGACATACAAACAGTGGTAAAGATGTGGCGCCTATCCGTGAATTGTATGGACCTACAGACCGTTATCATGCGACTGACTGGCGTATGGGAGCTGTGGCTCGTGTCTATGAGAATCCATATAAAGATGACTCTGTCTTCTTCATGGTTACCGATATGATTAGTGACTTTGGTATTTCAGCCTTTACCCACGAAACAACTCACGTAAATGACCGTATGGTCTACTTGGGTGGTTCAAGACACCGTGAAGGTACTGATTTGGAAGCATTCGCACAAGGTATGCTCCAATCTCCTGCTGAGTCTAGTACAAACGGAGACTTTAAAGCTCTAGGATTGAACATGGCCTACGAACGTCCAAATAATGGAAACCAATGGTACAACACAAATCCAAATGATCTGAAGTCACGTGACGAAATTGATCGTTACATGAAGGGCTACAACGACACTCTTATGCTTCTGGATTATCTTGAAGGAGAGGCTGTCCTCGATAAAGCAAATCAAGATTTAAACAATGCTTGGTTCAAGAAGGTTGATAAGCAATACCGAGGAAATAACACCAAGAACCAATTCGACAAGGTTCGACCTTTAAGTGATGAGGAAAAAGCTATTCCTTTACGCACAGTAGATGACCTAATTACGAACAACTTCATGACCAACCGTGGTCCAGGTAACAGAGTTTATAATCCTACTGACTTTGATTCTGCTTATGTGAATGTTCCAATGATGACTGGTATCTATGGTGGTAATACAAGTGAAGGTGCTCCAGGAGCGATGTCATTTAAACACAATACCTTCAGAATTTGGGGTTACTATGGTTATGAAAAAGGCTTCTTAAACTATGCTTCTAACATGCTAAAAGCCGAATCTAAAAAAGCTGGTAAAAATACTCTAGGTGATGACTTCATCATTAACAAAATTTCTGAAGGAAAATTCAACAATCTTGAAGATTGGAAGAAAGCTTACTTCAATGAAGTTGTAACAAGTGCCAAAAATGGAATTCAATCTATTGAAATCGATGGTAAAACATACAATAGCTATGAAGACTTGAAACGTGCATTTGCTGAAGCAGTTGATAAAGATAAGGCTACTCTAAGTAACGGATCTGTCAAATTTGATAATACCGTATCACTTAAAGAAAAACTCTTCAAGAAACTCCTTCAACAAACAGATAGCTTTAAAACTTCTATCTTTAAATAATCCCAAACTCTCATCTGCTTAGCAGGTGGGAGTTTTTGTAATCAAGAAGCTTAATGATTTTCCAAACAGATTTCAAGTATTTTTAGGGTGATAGGTATATAATAGAGCTATAATACAATATATATATTCATATGATGAGCGAGAAAGGTGATGAAAATGAAAAAATGGCAAGCAACTGTATTGGTCTGCGCTAGTCTGGTCTGTCTATCAGCTTGTAAAAATCAGACAACAAGCGAAACTGACAAGCAAAATGCAGACAAACAAGCGAAAGTTAGCTCTCAAATGGCAAAACAAGGAGAAGCAGTTCCAGACTTTGAGCTTATGGGAGTTGATGGTAAAACCTATCGCCTATCAGATTATAAAGGCAAAAAGGTCTATCTCAAATTTTGGGCATCTTGGTGCTCTATTTGTCTAGCCAGCCTCCCTGATACCGATGAACTGGCAAAAGAAGCAAGTGATGACTATGTCATCTTGACAGTTGTTTCTCCTGGTCAAAAAGGAGAGCAGTCAGAAGAAGCCTTTAAGAAATGGTATCAGGGTTTGGACTATAAAGATTTACCAGTATTGCTAGACCCTTCGGGACAACTTTTAGCGAGTTACGGAGTTCGTTCTTATCCGACTCAGGCTTTTATTGATAAAGAAGGTAAACTAGTTAAGACCCAGCCAGGCTTTATGGACAAGGAAACTATTTTACAGATGCTAAAAAACATAGATTAGAGGCTCATTATGGATGATAAATTAAAAATAATTGTATTCATAGGAATCATCATTTGCATCATCATCGGACTTTTATTTCTTTTGGAAAAAAGGAGCGCAAGCTACACAGATACCACTCAAATCGAGAAGGCAGCAGTTAGTCAAGGGCAAAAAGTCACGAAAAAAACTGAGCCAAGTAAAGATGCTGACTTACATGATATCTATCTAGCGGGAGGCTGTTTCTGGGGAGTTGAAGAGTATTTTTCAAGAGTAGCAGGTGTGACAGATGCTGTTTCTGGCTATGCGAATGGCAGAGGAGAAACAACCCAGTATGAATTGATCGGCCAAACAGGCCATGCTGAGACTGTTCATGTGACCTACGATGCCAATCAAATTTCTCTAAAAGAAATCTTGCTCCATTATTTCCGCATTATCAATCCAACTAGTAAAAATAAGCAGGGAAATGATGTGGGGACTCAGTACAGAACAGGAGTCTACTATAAGGACGAGCAGGACCTAGAAGTCATCAATCAAGTTTTTGAACAAGTTGCTCAGAAATACGACCAGCCTCTAGCGGTTGAAAAGGAAGCCTTAAGCAATTTTATTGTGGCTGAGGACTACCACCAAGACTATCTCCAGAAAAATCCTAATGGATATTGCCATATCAATGTCAATCAAGCAGCCTATCCTGTCATTGATGCGAGTAAATATCCAAAACCGAGTGACGATGAATTGAAAAAACTCCTCTCTCCTGAGGAATATGCAGTGACTCAAAATAGTCAAACAGAACGAGCCTTTTCAAATCGTTACTGGGATAAGTTTGAAGCAGGAATTTATGTAGATGTAGCAACTGGAGAACCACTCTTTTCTTCGAAAGATAAATTTGAATCGGGTTGTGGTTGGCCAAGTTTTACCCAGCCTATCAGTCCAGATGTTGCGACCTACAAGGAAGACAAGTCCTACAATATGGTCAGAACAGAAGTCAGAAGCAGAACCGGGAATTCTCACCTAGGACATGTCTTTACAGACGGACCTCAGGACAAGGGGGGACTTCGCTATTGTATCAATAGCCTATCTATCCGTTTTATTCCAAAGGATCAAATGGAAGAGAAGGGTTACGGTTATTTGTTGGATTATGTTGAGTGAACTTGATTTTATAAAAAAGAGTTTACTAAAAATGTTTTAATTCATATTTGATTTTTTTAGAAGTGTTGACTTTAATATTTGAAGTCTAATTGCTCTTAAATAAAGACATTTTTAAATAAAAGAAAAAAATTATCAAAAAACGATAAAAAAGTGTTGCATTTCAAAAAAATTATGCTATACTAGATATATCGAAAAACGATAATAAGTTTTCGAGTAGTAACAAAAAGAGCTCATTTGTTGCTAAAACTAAAAATATTTTATAAAAGAGGAAATCATCATGAAAAAAACTACATCAACTAAAATCGTAAACTTTACTAAATCACTTGTTACATTAGGCTCTAATTTCGGAATCTTTACCCTCAGTTTCTTTAGTATCGCTTCCTTAGTTCTTCTCCTTGGTCAATTTGATATCAGCCAACTAATGCCTGAAGGTGGGGAGGTAACAAGGTCAGGCTACGAAGCGTGGGGAGGAGTTAATGCCTTTGTTCTAACCTTTGTTGCTGGTAATACACTTCTAACTTATGGCCTTATCAAATTAAAACAGTTTGCTAAGGACTTTAAAGAAAGCGATCTTTTTGAACCTACAACCATTTCATTCTTGAAAAAGGGTGCAGTTTTAATGACGCTAGTAGGAGCAATCCAAGGTATTACAGAACTTATTTTGAATCCTGCCCACATCATTTTTAACTTCTCGATTGCAGCATTTTTGTTTATTGCTAGCTTGGTGCTTACTTCTATCAAAAATCAATTTTCAGATAAAGTAGCATAATACATGTACGTAACACTTACTAATATTGTATAATATAGTAGAGATTAGAAACGAGGTTTTGAAATTAATGTCTAAGAAAAATTCCTACTTACCATTTGCTTTAGGTTTTATTAATATCCTACTTTTTATCTTGGGAGTATCTTTAGTTATATCCATCCTTTTAACTGTTTTCAATGTAACTGAGATTAGCCTATTTAACCTTGGGACTATTTCCTTAAAACCTGGTATGGTGAATACTTCAATACTAGTGAGTGCTTTGTCCTTTATCAATAGCTTTATCATTCTGTTTGTTCTATTCTGTGTTAGACAGTTCTTCCAAAATATTATTCATGAACAGATTTTTACAAGTCATAATGTCAAACTTGCTAATCGTATTTCTCTTTCTCTCTTTATTGCCTCATTTCTAGGAGATGGGATTTTGACACTCAATGGTTATTCATTTCTAAATATAACTTTCATGGTTACTGCTCTCGTTGTTTGGACAATTGGTAAAGTCCTTGAAAAAGCAAACGAAATTGCAGAAGAAAATGAGTTTACAATTTAGAGAAAGGAGACTATCACATGATTGTTATTAATCTAGATGTCGAATTAGCAAAGAAAAAAATGCGTTCAGGAGATTTAGCAGAACGTGTAGGTATTACTCCCGCAAATCTTTCAATACTGAAAACAGGTAAGGCCAAAGCTATACGTTTTTCAACGCTAGAAGCCATTTGTAAAGAACTTGGGTGCCAACCTGGTGATATATTGGAATATGTGCCAGATTAAAAATTGGTTCAGCATAAGCTGAACCTTTTTTTTTATTCAAAAAATGATCAATTTATCTATAAAAAATTTTGTAAAAAAATCAATAAAATATTATAATAAGATTACGAAAACGGAACAAAGGAGATGTCTTTAAGGACAAGAACAAAGCTGATATGGAAGATAGAAAAAAGCTACAAAAATTTGCCATTCGTAAACTGAGTATGGGAGTGGGCTCGGTATTGATTGGACTTGCCTTCGTTGGAGGAACACTTGAACCAAAACTGGTTCAGGCTGATGAAACCAAGCAAGTTTCCTTTCACTATTTAGCGGAATCGGAGTTGACAGCTGCTGAACGTGAACTCATTCACCATGAATTGCCACAAGATCTTAGTCAAGAGAGCTATTATCTAGTCTATCGTAAGCAGGGACAGGCCGTCTTACCTCAAACAGGATCTGTCACCTTCCCCTTGGCTGGTGTTGGTCTTCTGACGGCTAGTTTGGTGGTTTTCCTATTTTCTAAGAAAAAACCTTCAAAGATAGTTGGAGTGTTATTGATTGCTTCTGTAGGTAAGAGTTTATTCCTACCTTATCAAGTATTTGCTTTTGAACACAAGGACTTGCTAGCTTATGATCAGACTAAAACCCTTGTGTCTGCAGATGGTTTCTCTCAAGGGATTATTGACATTAAAGGCTATGACTATATTGGCTATTTATTAGAGTCGGATTTAAGAGGAACAGGTCAAGATCTAACATCTAGTGCAAATCCAGAAATTCCTGCAAAACTAGTAAATCAAGCAGCCGTTCATGAAATTCCCGAATTCACAGGTGGTGTATCAGGCGAATCCTTAGTTGAGCCAACAAAACCAACATTTGAAGGTGGAGTCAATGGCCCAGGTACAGTATCCGAAAGCTTACCAGAGTATGAAGGAGGCGCAGTTCCAGTTGATACTCTGA
>NZ_KV817781.1:363283-363760 GCF_001814775.1 Streptococcus sp. HMSC067H01 | reverse complement strand
GAGGCGCAGTTCCAGTTGATACTCTGAAACAGGAAATCCCAGAGTTTACAGGTGGCGTATCAGGTGACTCCTTAGTCGAGCCAACAAAACCAACATTTGAGGGTGGTGTTAATGGCCAAGGAGCAGTAGCTGAAACCTTACCAGAGTATACACCAGAATTTAGCAGTCAAAGTGGCCTTCCAGAAGTCCACGAGAAACCTACCTTTACAGGCGGTGTATCAGGCGAATCCTTGGTTGAGCCAACAAAACCAACATTTGAAGGTGCCGTCAATGGCCCAGGTACGGTAGCTGAAAGCTTACCAGAGTATGAAGGTGGTGCAGTTCCAGTTGAAACTTTGAAACAGGAAATCCCAGACTTTACAGGCGGTGTAACTGGCGAATCTTTAGTTGAACCACCTAAACCAACATTTGAAGGTGGCGTCAATGGCCCAGGTACATTAGCCGAAACCTTACCAGAGTATACACCAGAATTTAGCA
>NZ_KV817781.1:341417-363183 GCF_001814775.1 Streptococcus sp. HMSC067H01 | reverse complement strand
AGAGTATACACCAGAATTTAGCAGTCAAAGTGGCATCCCAGAAGTCCATGACAAACCAGACTTTACAGGCGGTGTATCAGGCGAATCCTTAGTTGAGTCAACTAAGCCAACATTTGAAGGTGGAGTTAATGGTGAATCACTTGTTGAGCCAACAAAACCAACATTTGAGGGTGGCGTCAATGGCCAAGGTACAGTAGTTGAATCCTTACCAGAGTATACACCGGACTCGAGTAGTCAAAGTGGTATCCCAGAAGTCCACGAGAAACCTGCCTTTACAGGCGGTGTATCCGGCGAATCCTTAGTCGAGCCAACAAAACCAACATTTGAAGGAGGCGTCAATGGTCAAGGTACAGTAGCTGAAAGCCTACCAGATTATGAAGGAGGCGCAGTTCCAGTTGATACTCTGAAACAGGATACACCTAGCTATAGTGGTGGCGTGAATGGCACTGAAGCGCTAGTTCTAGATGCAAAACCGACTTTACATATTGAAGTCCGAAAAGAGTTGATTCCTAAACAAACTAGGGAAAAGATTGATCCAGAAATGCTTGTCGGTGAAACAAGGATCGAGCAAGTCGGTCAAGATGGTGAGAAAGAGATTGTTACCAGCTATGAGGAAAAAGATGGGAAACGGATTTCAGAGCCGAAAGAAACAACACGGATTATAACAGAAGCTAAAGATCAGATTATCGTCCGTGGTAGTAAGAAAAAGGTAGAGATAAAACCTGTACCAGTCCTAACTCTTTATACTATTACTGGAAATTCGATGGGCCGTTCAGCTCGCTTAAGTTATAACTTGGACAAGGCAGATGGCGTGACCGTTTCAAAAATCAGTGCCACTATTAAAGCCAAGGGGCTAGAGGAACAGACTCTGGACTTGACGAGTGATCAACTGGAAGCAACAGTTGATAATCTAAAACTCTACACGGACTACACTATTTCTACAAGGATGGTCTACAATCGTGGTAAGGGTGAGGAGAGCACTCTGCTTGAGGACAAGAAGCTTCGTTTAGAACTTAAAAAGCTAGAAATAAAAGATATCAAGGAAACAAGCCTTGTTAAGTTTGAAAATGGCAAAGAGTCTGTGATTCAGCACTTGACAGAAGTGCCAAGAAACTTGGAAGACTACTACCTCAAGATTAGTTCAGAGAGCCATAAGACCAGCCGTTTAGCCATCAAGTCTATTCAAACTGAGAGAATTGATGGAAAAGAATATTATAAGGTGAATGCTGAAGCAACTGACTTGATTCAACGCGATGCTCAGAAAACTTTTGAAGAAGGCTACAGCTACTATCTGGCTAAGTCAAGAACTGAATCTTCTGCTATTACTGGCGTAAAAGAATACGCTTATCAGGATATCCAAGATTATGATAGTCGCTATGATCAAGCCTATCGAAACCTTGAAAAATTGCAACCTTTCTACAATAAAGAATGGATCGTTAATCAAGGAAATAAACTGGATCTTGATCATAATCTAGCCAAGAAGCAAGTAGCCTCTGTTATCGCCATGAAAGGGAAAGACTTTGTGACGGATCTTTCAGTGGCAGACAATATCATGGTTCATTATGCAGACAAGACCAAGGATGTATTTGCGATTAGTGCTCAGAATTCTGGCTTGACTGCTGTTAAGGAATATAAGATTGCCGACTTGGATCTGCTTTATACTCCAGATATGCTAGTTAAGGACCGTTCAGCCCTAGCCAAGGAGCTAACATCTATCCTGAAAACGGTGGACTTACAGTCGGATGGAGTTTATCGAATCCTAGATGATCAAACCACTAGCCTTGATAAGAAGGTTGAGGCAGTGAAGAACTGGTATCTAGAAGAAAGCTTTGCAGAGGTCAAAGCGCAGCTAGGAAGTCTGGTTGATAAGTTACTTACCAATCTAGACTACCAGTGGAATGATTCGCCTACTAGAACTGCTGCCTTGAAGAAGAAAGTTCAGGACAATCAATCAGCTATCATGCTGGGTCTTGCTTATCTCAATCGTTATTACGGTATCCGATTCGCGGATTACAATCTGAAAGAACTCATGCTTTTTAAACCAGATTTTTATGGGCAAAATGTGGATATCTTGGATCGATTGATTGAACTTGGTTCAAGAGAGAACAACCTAAAAGGCGACCAGACTCATGAAACTTTTGCTAGAGTTCTAGCCAAGGATACAAAATCTGAAGATTTACATGCCTTCTTGGACTACAACAGACAGTTATTAACGACTGACAAGGATATGAATGACTGGTTTGTGAATGCCACCAAGGGCCATGTGTACATAGCAGAGCGAGCTTCGAAGAATCAAGAAATTGCAAATCGGAAGCATCGGGCTTATGACAATCTTAATAACTGGTTGCATCGAAATATGATTCTGCCTTTGTTGAATGTCAAGAAGGCTCAAATGTTCCTGATTTCCAACTACAATACCATTACTTTCGGATCAGCTGATAAATCTGGCAAAACCATAGACCAGATGAAAGCTGACATTGATCTAGTTGCGGACCGCCAGTTGACTTACTTGGACTTCTGGTATCGACTTGCTACTGATGAAGTTAAAGACCGTATGGTTAAGAGTGACTTTAATGTAGCTACACCAGTTTGGGAAGGCTATCGCGTTGATGGACGTGGCTGGGTAGAGCGTTATGGACATACTAGTGGTATGGAAGACTACGCGCCAATTCGTGAGGTATTTGGACCAGCAGGTCGCTACTATAAAGACAATAAGCTAGGAGCCTATGCCTCTATCTATCCTAAAATTAATGCCAGAGATGCTGTTCACTTTGTAGAAATCGATATGATGAGTGAGTATGGCTTGTCTGTCTACACCCATGAGACAACTCACGTCAACGATCGCATTGTCTATCTGGGTGGCTACAAACATCGTGAAGGAACCTATGTAGAAGCCTATGCACAGGGTATGCTCCAGTCACCGGCTGAGGAAGGTCATCAGGGTGAGTACGGCGCCCTTGGTATCAATATGGCTTACATGCGACCAAATGATGGGGATCAATGGTACAATCCAGATCCAACCAAGTTGCAAACACGCCAGCAGATTGACCACTACATGAAAGGTTATAATGAGGCCTTGATGCTTCTAGACTATCTGGAAGGAGAACGTGTTCTCGCTAAGAATGATCTTGCTTTGAAGAAGGCTTGGTTCAGCAAGATGACCAAGCAAATGCGATATCAGGACCAGGATAATAAACTCCTTGCTCCAAACCAGTGGGACTATGTCCGTCCATTGACGGATGAGGAAGCCAAGACTCAGCTAAATTCTGTGGATGACTTAATCAAACATAACATCATCACCAATAGGCATTATCAGGGAACTTACCGACCAGAAGAACTCAAGACAGCTTATGTCAATGTCAAGATGGTGGATGCTATCTATGGTGGGAATACCAGTCAGGGAGCTCCTGGAGCCATCTCCTTCAAGCATAATGCCTTCCGTATGTGGGGTTATTATGGCTACGAAAATGGTTTCCTAGGCTATGCTTCTAATAAGTACAAGGATGAGGCGCTAAGCGAGGGGCATGACACCCTTGGAGATGATTTCATCATCCAGAAGGTTTCGAAGGGCGAGTTCCAGAACTTGGAAGAATGGAAGAAGGCCTGGTTTGACGCTATTATTGCCAAGGCAAAACGAGGAATCCATAGTTTTGAAATTGATGGTCAGCAAATTGATTCTTATGAGAAATTGCAAGATTTGTTTGACCAAGCAGTAGAAACGGATTACCGAAACTTTAAGTATGGTGGTTCAGTTGCCAACTATACAGTAGCTCTGAAGAAAAAAGTCTTCCAGAAACTATTGCAGGTCACAGATGCCTTTTCATCCGAACTCTTTCCCAAAGGATAGATAAAAGAGAGTGTGTTCAGATTTCCTAAGGAAGTGAAATCTACTTTAGCATTCTCAAAGAATAAAATTGCCAGATCTCCTGTTTGGGGTCTGGCTTTTATGGTATACTTAGGATATGCATAGAAAAACAGTGATTGACTTTAGGGCTTTGGGCGAGAGATACACCTTTACCCAGCCGATTAAAGAGTTAAAAACAAGAAGATTAGCAGAAGTAACAGACTTGCTAGCACAAGTAGAAAGCTACCAAGAGCAGGGCTATTATGTGGTGGGTTATGTCAGCTATGAGGCTGCGCCAGCTTTTGAGGAGAAGTTGGCGGTTCACGAGGTTCCTCTACTGGGCGAGTATTTGCTTTATTTTACCGTTCACGATAGGGTGGAAGCATCCCCTATTCCTCTGATTTATGAGGAGGTGGATTTGCCATCAAACTGGCAGGAAGTAACATCTGCAGAGGACTATGAAAAAGCTATTGCCCAGATTCACCATCATTTGCGACAGGGCGATACTTATCAGGTCAACTATACGGTTCAACTCAAGCAGGAGTTGTCTGCCAATCCTTTTGCCATCTACAATCGCATGGTGGTGGAGCAGGAAGCGGGATATAATGCTTACGTAGAGCATGATGATATGGCAGTGATTTCCATGAGTCCAGAACTCTTTTTTGAGCAAAATGGTCGTGAGTTGACCACTCGTCCTATGAAGGGCACAACTAAACGTGGTTTGAATAACGATGACGACTTGAAAGAGGCGGCTTGGTTGGAACAGGATCCCAAAAATCGTTCAGAAAACATGATGATAGTGGACCTCTTGCGAAATGACATGAATCGTATTTCTGAGGTTGGTAGTGAGCATGTGGAGCGTTTATGCCAAGTTGAGCAGTATTCTACAGTTTGGCAGATGACTTCGACTATCAAGAGTCAGTTACGACCAGATGTTGACCTAGTTGAAATCTTCCGTTCGCTCTTTCCATGTGGCTCCATCACAGGAGCTCCCAAGATAGCGACCATGGAAATTATCAAGAACTTGGAACCACATGCGCGTGGAGTATACTGTGGAACTGTTGGCCTCCTACTTCCCAATGGACGAAGGATTTTCAATGTGGCTATTCGAACCATTCAACTGCATGGAGGGCAAGCCATCTATGGAGTCGGTGGAGGCATCACTTGGGATAGTACTTGGGAGTCAGAATACCGTGAAATCCAACAAAAGGCTGCTGTTCTTTACCGAAAACAGCCTCGTTTTCAACTGATAACGACAGGGAAAATCAGCCAGAAAACCTTGCTCTTTGAAAATCAACATCTAGAAAGACTACAAAAGGCTAGTCGTTATTTTGCCTTTCCATTTGACCAAGAAGTTTTGAGACAAAAAATAGAGAAGGAGTACCAGTCTTGTGACTTCCATCAAGACTACCGTTTGCGAATCAGTCTCAGCAAGTCTGGAGAGATTGAAATCGATCGACAAGTATTGACACCACTTAGTTCTAGCTTCTGTCAAGCTAAACTTTATCTGCAAGAAGCTGATTTGCAGCAGGCCTTTACCTACTTTAAGACGACACACCGACCGCATTTGACAGTGGGAGAACAGGAAATCATCTATTACACTGTTGATGGAAAATTGCTTGAAACCTCTATTGGGAATCTGGTTTTAAAAATGAATAGCAAGCTCTATACCCCACCTAGCATTCTTGGTATTTTACCAGGGATTTATCGCCAGCATTTACTTGAAATCGGGCAGCTGGAAGAGAAGGTCTTAACCATAGAAGATTTGAAGCAAGCAGAAGTCATTTATGGCTGTAATGCAGTTAGGGGCTTGTATGAGTTATCCTTGAAGGAGAACTAAATGAAATTAATATTTTTACATGGCCTAGGTCAGTCAGCGGAGAGTTGGAAAGAAGTTCAGGATTTGCTGGCAGATTATCCTTCTGAAGCCCTAGACTTATTTCCTTCCGGAGTTGGGACTTATAAAGAAGCCAAGGAGCGCATTTATCGGCGCTTAACAGTGGAAACGGAACCGTTTGTCCTAATCGGTTTGTCCTTAGGGGCTGCACTTGCATTGGAGCTTTCAAGTTATGATATACCAAATCTTCAGGCCTTGGTTTTGTCAGGCTGTCCATTGAAACTGGCGGGCAATATCCTCTTTTACATTCAGTTGCTGATATTTAAATTGCTTCCCAAAAGGATATTTGAGAAACAGGGAGCAGATAAAGCTCTTATGGTTGGAGTTTCTGAGGAATTAAAAACACTTGATTTAAGAGAGAGTGCACAGAATTGTCCCTATCCAAGCTTGTTAATTTGTGGTAGTCAGGATAAGCCAAATCTTAGTTCAATGAAAAGTATTCAAGAACTGATGCCAGATTCTCAGTTTGAGATTATCTCTGACGGCCCTCATGTACTGAATAGGGAAAAACCAAAAGAGTTTGCAGAATTAACCAGAAGTTTTCTTGAATTGCTGAAACAAGTTTGATAAAATAATAATGAAAGTGATAATATCATAAAGGAGAAAAAGATGAGTCAAAAGATTATTGGGATTGACCTTGGTGGAACTTCTATCAAGTTCGCTATTTTAACGCAAGAAGGAGAAATCCAAGAAAAATGGTCTATTAAGACAAACATTTTGGATGAAGGAAGCCATATCGTAGACGATATGATTGAAACTATTCAACACCGATTGGGCTTGCTTGGATTGTCTGCTGAAGATTTCCGTGGAATTGGTATGGGGTCACCTGGTGTGGTTGACCGTGAAAAAGGGACTGTTATCGGTGCCTACAACTTGAACTGGAAAACTCTTCAACCAATCAAAGAAAAAATGGAAAAAGCCTTGGGGATTCCATTCTTTATCGACAATGACGCCAACGTGGCAGCTCTTGGTGAGCGTTGGATGGGTGCTGGTGAAAATCAACCAGACGTTGTATTTATGACACTTGGTACAGGTGTTGGTGGCGGTATCGTGGCAGAAGGTAAATTGCTTCACGGTGTTGCAGGTGCTGCTGGTGAGCTTGGCCATATCACTGTTGACTTTGACCAACCAATCGCATGTACTTGCGGTAAGAAAGGCTGTCTTGAGACAGTAGCTTCAGCGACAGGTATCGTCAACTTGACTCGTCGTTACGCAGATGAATACGAAGGCGATGCAGAGTTGAAACGCTTGATTGATGACGGAGAAGAAGTAACAGCTAAAACTGTCTTTGATTTGGCAAAAGAAGGGGACGATCTTGCCTTGATCGTTTACCGTAACTTCTCACGTTACTTGGGTATTGCATGTGCCAACATCAGTTCAATCCTTAATCCATCAACAATCGTTATCGGTGGTGGTGTATCTGCTGCCGGAGAATTCCTTCTCCAAGGCGTGCAAAAGGTTTATGATGAAAATACCTTCCCACAAGTACGCACAACAACTAAATTAGCTCTTGCAACTCTAGGAAATGACGCTGGAGTTATCGGAGCAGCATCACTTGTATTGCAATAAATAAACATAAAAAGGAGAAAATTGCTTTCTGTAAGCGAGTGATTTTCCTCCTTTCTTTTTTATGCTATACTAGTTAAGACAATAATTGAGGTGAGAGTAAATGACAAAAGCAGATACGATTTTTAAAGAAAATATTGAGCGAATCTTGAATGAGGGTGTGTTTTCTGAGCAAGCTCGTCCCAAGTACAAGGATGGGACTGTTGCTAACTCCAAGTACATCACAGGGGCCTTTGCAGAGTATGATTTGTCTAAGGGTGAATTTCCCATCACAACTTTGCGTCCTATCGCTATTAAATCAGCCATTAAAGAAGTGCTTTGGATCTACCAAGATCAGACCAATAGTTTGGAAGTTCTCAATGAAAAGTACAATGTTCACTACTGGAATGACTGGGAAGTTGGAGATACAGGGACTATTGGGGAACGTTATGGGGCTGTTGTTAAGAAGCATGACATCATTAACAAGATTCTCAAACAGTTAGAAGCCAATCCTTGGAACCGTCGTAATATCATTTCACTTTGGGATTATCAGGCTTTTGAGGAGACAGATGGACTTCTCCCTTGTGCCTTTCAGACTATGTTTGATGTTCGTCGAGTTGATGGGGACATCTATCTGGATGCGACTTTGACCCAGCGTTCTAATGATATGCTGGTGGCTCATCATATCAATGCCATGCAGTATGTAGCTCTTCAAATGATGATTGCTAAACACTTTGGTTGGAAAGTTGGGAAATTCTTCTACTTTATCAACAATCTTCACATCTATGACAATCAATTTGAACAAGCTCAGGAATTGCTCCGTCGTGAACCTTCAAATTGCCAACCCCGTTTGGTCTTAAATGTACCAGACAAGACCAATTTCTTTGACATCAAAGCGGAGGACTTTGAGTTAGTTGACTATGATCCCGTAAAACCGCAATTGAAGTTTGACTTGGCTATTTAATAATATAAAAAGAAGTTGAGAAAAAATCTCAACTTCTTTTGTTGCTTAGTGTGATACGCGACGACGCGCTGCTTTCTTACGGTTTTCTTCGATGAAAGCTGCTTTTTGTTCTTCTGGTTCGATCACTTTCTTTTTAACTGCGTATACTGCACCTGCAACTGCAGCGACAGTTCCTGCAATACCTGTTACAAGACCTTTAGCGAATCCTTTAGCCATGAGTATTCCTCCTTTAACTTATAAATCAGCCAGCTACCTCAAGAGGTCGCATTTTTCTGACTGACCTTTTTGTGATATAATAATAGTAACGAAAAAATGGGAATTTTTCAAGGAAAAAAGATGAAAACAAAAATAATTGTGATTGTTGGACCGACTGCAGTTGGAAAAACAGCTCTAGCCATTGAAGTTGCTAAGCATTTTAATGGTGAAGTAGTTAGTGGAGATAGCCAACAAGTCTATCGAGGACTAGATATTGGGACAGCCAAGGCTAGTCCAGAGGAGCAGGCAAGTGTTCCTCATCACTTGATTGATGTGAGAGAAGTAACCGAGTCTTACTCGGCTTTTGATTTTGTTTCAGAAGCTAAGGCAGCCATTGAGGATATTCAAAGTCGAGGTAAGCTCGCTATTATTGCAGGTGGGACAGGACTTTATATCCAGAGTCTGCTAGAAGGATATCATTTAGGTGGGGAGACACCTCATGAGGAGATTTTAGCTTATCGTGCTAGTCTAGATCCTTTTTCAGATGAGGAGTTAGCCCATCTTGTAGAGCAAATAGGACTTGAAATTCCCCAGTTTAATCGTCGTCGTGCCATGCGTGCCTTGGAAATTGTCCATTTTGGTCAAGACTTGGAAAATCAAGAGACCTTGTATGAACCTCTGATTATTTGCTTGGATGATGAGCGTAGTCAGCTTTATGAACGGATTAACCACCGTGTGGATTTGATGTTTGAAGCTGGACTATTGGATGAAGCTAAGTGGTTGTTTGACCATTATCCAGATGTGCAGGCTGCTAAAGGGATTGGCTATAAGGAACTCTTTCCTTATTTTCGAGGGGAGCAGAGCCTGGAGGAGGCTAGTGACAGTCTCAAACAGGCGACCCGTCGTTTTGCTAAGCGTCAGCTAACCTGGTTCCGCAATCGCATGCAGGTGACCTTTTATCAGATAGGAGAATCTGGTGTGACAGACCGTATTTTAAACCAGATTGAGGAGTTTTTAAATGATTGAAACGGAGAAAAAAGAGGAGCGAGTCCTGCTCATTGGTGTTGAACTCCAGGGCATGGATAATTTTGATCTCTCCATGGAAGAGCTGGCTAGTCTGGCTAAGACGGCTGGTGCAGTCGTAGTCGATAGTTACAGACAAAAACGTGAAAAATACGACTCCAAGACCTTTGTCGGAACTGGTAAGTTGGAAGAAATTGCTCAAATGGTGGACGCAGAAGAAATCACAACAGTCATTGTCAATAACCGTCTGACACCACGGCAAAATGTTAACCTCGAGGAAGTCTTAGGTGTCAAGGTCATTGACCGTATGCAGTTGATTTTAGATATCTTTGCTATGAGAGCTCGAAGCCATGAAGGTAAGCTACAAGTTCATCTTGCACAACTCAAGTATCTCTTGCCTCGTTTGGTTGGTCAGGGGATTATGCTCAGCCGTCAGGCAGGGGGAATTGGTTCCCGTGGTCCAGGTGAGAGTCAGCTGGAGCTGAACCGTCGTAGTGTTCGCAATCAGATTACAGATATCGAGCGTCAACTCAAGGTGGTTGAGAAAAATCGGGCGACAGTTCGAGAAAAACGTTTGGAGTCAAGTACTTTTAAGATTGGCTTGATTGGCTATACCAATGCTGGTAAGTCAACTATCATGAACACCTTGACTAGCAAGACCCAGTATGAGGCAGATGAGCTTTTTGCAACTCTAGATGCAACAACTAAAAGCATTCATCTTGGTGGCAATCTACAGGTAACCTTGACAGATACCGTTGGATTTATTCAAGATTTGCCGACAGAGCTGGTATCCAGTTTCAAGTCGACCTTGGAAGAAAGCAAGCATGTAGACCTTCTAGTTCATGTTATCGATGCCAGCAATCCTTACCATGAGGAACATGAAAAAACAGTTCTTTCCATCATGAAAGATTTGGACATGGAGGATATTCCTCGCTTGACCCTTTATAATAAAGTGGATTTGGTGGAGGATTTCACACCTACTCAAACGCCTTATGCTCTGATTTCTGCTAAATCTAAGGATAGTCGCGAACAGTTGCAGGCTTTATTGCTGGATAAGATTAAGGAAATTTTTGAAGCATTCACTCTGCGCGTGCCTTTTTCTAAGTCTTACAAGATTCATGATTTGGAGAGTGTTGCTATCTTAGAAGAACGTGACTACCAAGATGACGGCGAAGTCATCACAGGCTTCATTTCTGAGAAAAATAAATGGAGATTAGAAGAATTTTATGACTGATATCAAATCATTAGCTCTTAAGTATGGTGGCTATACAAGTCTAGACAAGGTCTATCTGGACCAGCTTTTAGCTGGTAGGTCCGAAGAGGAACAGCTAGCCCTTATCACTCCTCCACCTAGTGTGGTTAATGCCTACTTTGCAGAGCTCTACCAGAAAAAGAGCCCCGAGGCTGCGACCGATTATTTTGCGGAAGTCAGTAAAGAATTAAACCTCTATAATGCTGAGCCAAGTTTCTCTTTGGAAAGCAAGCCCTTTATTCGCCTCAATCTATCTGGTAAATCCTTTGGATTTTGCTACGAGAAAGAAGGACTTGGTCGCATTTTCTCTGAATATGAGGAAGCAATTACGGATGAATTACTCTTTGAGATTGCGCAAATTTTTCCCCATCAGCTAGTTTTTGAGGAGTCTGGAAAAATTTATATGAAGGCAATCGGAGAAGAGGAAGTTGTTAGCGTGGAAAATCTCACAGCTTTGACAGATTTGGAAAGCTTGGCAGATGGAAGAAAGCGACTCAAAGGCTACAGCCAAGAGGATTTACAACAAGAAGCTAGAGCTTTTTCTGGCAAGCTTTATTATCGCTCGGAAAATCGCACTGCTATGTTATATATTGATTAATTAGAAAGTATCGAATGGATATTCAATTTTTAGGAACGGGGGCTGGTCAGCCCTCTAAAGCCCGCAATGTTTCAAGTCTCGCCCTGAAACTCTTGGACGAGATTAACGAAGTTTGGCTCTTTGACTGTGGCGAAGGAACGCAAAATCGCATTCTGGAAACTACGATTCGACCACGAAAGGTCAGCAAAATCTTTATCACCCACTTGCACGGAGACCATATTTTTGGCTTGCCAGGTTTTCTTTCTAGTCGTGCCTTTCAAGCCAATGAAGAGCAAACAGATTTGGAAATCTATGGTCCCCAAGGTATCAAATCTTTTGTCTTGACCAGTCTACGTGTGTCAGGTTCACGCCTGCCCTATAAGATTCATTTCCATGAGTTTGACCAAGATTCTCTAGGGAAAATTCTTGAAACAGATAAATTCACGGTGTATGCGGAAGAGTTGGATCACACTATTTTCTGTGTGGGTTATCGTGTCATGCAAAAGGATCTAGAAGGGACCTTGGACGCTGAAAAACTAAAGGCTGCTGGTGTGCCATTTGGACCGCTTTTTGGAAAAATCAAAAACGGGCAGGATGTAGTCCTAGAAGACGGCACCGAGATCAAGGCAGCAGACTACATCTCAGCTCCACGTCCAGGTAAGATTATCACTATCTTGGGTGATACTCGAAAAACGGATGCCAGTGTGCGTCTGGCTGTCAATGCGGATGTTCTTGTCCATGAGTCAACTTATGGTAAGGGTGATGAGAAAATTGCTCGTAATCATGGTCACTCTACTAACATGCAGGCAGCGCAGGTTGCAGTAGAAGCAGGAGCCAAACGACTCTTACTCAACCATATCAGCGCTCGTTTCCTTTCGAAAGATATCAGCCAGCTTAAAAAGGATGCCTCTAGTATCTTTGAAAATGTCCATGTTGTAAAAGATCTGGAAGAAGTGGAAATCTAGAATCTCGAGAAAGGAAAAGTATGTCTACTATTCTGATTACAGGTGCTAGCGGGGGTCTAGCTCAAGAAATGGTCAAACTCTTGCAAAATGACCAACTCATTTTGCTAGGTAGAAATAAGGAAAAACTAGTTCAGCTATACGGAAATCATCCTCAGGCAGAATTGATTGAAATTGATATTACCGACGTTCAAGCCTTAGAAGGATTGGTAGCTGAACTCTATCAGCGTTATGGTAAGATTGATGTCTTGATTAACAACGCTGGATATGGGATTTTTGAAGATTTTGACAAGATTTCTAATCAAGATATTCATCAAATGTTTGAGGTTAACACCTTTGCTCTCATGAATCTATCTCGTTTGGTTGCTTCTCGCATGAAGGAAATGCGAAAAGGTTATATCATCAATATCGTCAGTATGGCAGGATTGATAGCGACTGCTAAGTCTAGTCTATACTCTGCGACCAAGTTTGCGGCCATTGGTTTTTCAAATGCTTTGCGCCTTGAACTCATGCCCTATGGTGTCTATGTGACGACTGTTAATCCAGGACCTATCCGTACAGGATTTTTTGACCAAGCAGACCCAGATGGGACCTATCTCAAGTCGGTTGATCGTTTTCTATTGGAACCAGATGCTGTCGCGCAAAAGATTGTTAAGACCATAGGTAAAAACAAACGCGAGCTCAATCTCCCAATCTTGCTCAATCTAGCTCATAAATTTTATAGCCTCTTTCCCAAGCTAGCAGATAAGTTGGCTGGAGAAACCTTTAATTATAAGTGAGAAAGCTGTTCCCTTGAGGAATGGCTTTTGCTTTAATTAGGATAAGTTGTTGACCAAAAAAATCCCTGAAAATACTGGTAGTCTATCCCTGTTAGATAGCTTTGAGGTATAATAGAGATAAGAAAGTTCATCAGAAAAAAGAAGACCTAAACTAGCTAATTTGCTCTAGAAAATGGACTATTTATAGTCGGAGGTTGACAATGGAATTATTGACAATTGACCAAATCATTTCCATTATTGAGGAAGCAATACAAGGGCTTGACCCTGAGATAAGAGAAGGGATTGTCCTGAACCAAACGGAACTGCCTGTGTCTGAACTGGATCGTTTGAAAAAACAACTGCAAATACAAGATTTGGATCCGATTTTTAGGAAATATATTTTGGCCTATAACTGGGGGCAGGTCGGTTTTTTAAGTTACCAGTTTGGATATGGGGACGACACTAGTCTTACTTGGCTAATCAATCGCAATCTGGAATACCACGATTACTCGACTCTACAAGAAAGAGGCTTGATCATCATTGCAAATGGAGATCCCTACACTATTTTGCTGGATTGCCAATCTGGGGCGGTCTATGCTCTTGATGCAGAGATGAACTATGATGAAAAAATATGGCTGGCACCAGATTTTCTAGCATTTATTAGAGCCATGGGAACGGCTCAATCTGCAGTTTGGAAGAGTTGTGAAAGTGACTTCATCCACTTGATGACTAGAATAGGTCATGCGTCCAGTTTGATATTCTGGCAGAGTCTGGTCGGATTTTATGATTGAAAATAGAAGGTGCAGGTCATGGAATTTATAGTAGCTGAGGAGGGAATTCCTCAAAATATCGGATGTCAGGGAGCCCTGATTGCCTATTATGGCAGCGAGATAGAATTTCATTATGAAACCGTACCACCACACGGTGATGAGATTTTTTCTGCCAAGCTACCTTTGTTGGGGCTTGATCTGCCCTTTTGGATCTATGGGAGAAATCTCATATTCTTAGACGCTTACTACCTTTTAGCTGAAACTGTTAAGAAAGGAACTTGGAATCCGATAACCAGTATGCTCATCAACATTCATACGGGGGAATACGCCAGCCTAGACCACTGGTATAATCATATATCTATTGAGCAAAACGGTCTTGAGTTGAAAAATGATTATGATGGACAAGTCCGTACTTTGAAAACGGTTGACAATCTTCAATGGCTTGCTCTAGATGCTGAATCAGAAGAAAGGAACTAAAAATGGCAAAGAAAAGAGTTACATTACCAAAAGAATTTAAGGATTTAATGGACGAAGGAAATATTGAAGCCCTTAAAGCAGTCTATGATCGTTGTGAATTAACCGCTCATGATGGAAGATTTAGCTTATGTACACCTCTGCATATGGGAGGAGTCTCGGATGAATTGGTTATCTGGCTTGTCGAACAGGGCTTGGATATCAATATCCCTGATTATTATGGAGCGACTCCTTTGTATCGTCAAGCAATCTTGGGGAGAGATACAGTAAAACTCTTGCTTGAATTGGGGGCAGATATTGGAAAACCTAATACCTATGGTGAGACCCCCCTACATGTAGCAGCTGAGTTTTTCCATCCTAAGACTGTCAAACTTTTGATTGATAAAGGAGCAGTTGTCAATGCTAAAAATGATATGGGAAGAACCCCACTAGCTTCAGTCTTGATGGTTTGTCGGGGAATCTATATTGCCCAAACAGCTGAAATTGCCTCTATGCTGCTGGATGCTGGTGCTAAGAAAACGTCTCAGATGAAGGAAAAAGTTGAACAAATCGGTAAGGATTTTGAATTTCATCGAGAAAGTATCCACCCAGACTACATCGAGGGAGCAGATAAAGGCTTAGCGAAGCTCTATGAGCTCTTTGATGTCAAGCCGGTAGCCAAACGAATAACCCACGATGGAGTTTCTCCGATTTTCGTAAAAGAAGGTAGCTGGGAGGAACGGTATGAGGAACTATGGTCTTTCTTGATTCCTTCAAGTGGAGCAGCCAAAACTGTTCAGGGAGAAGTTATCCGTATACCAGGTCGAGTTCGAGATGAACTGGATCGCAATGGTGGGGTCAACTGGGACAGGGACTATAGAAAAATGCTTCAGGCTCTCCCTCAATACTTGTCTCTAGGAATCTCTCTTACAGAACAAGAATTAGCAGAGACTAAAGAGCTTATTGCTCAAGTTCATGGGAAAGATTTTGATGACGAGCCTCGCCTAGACCGCCTGTGTCAGCTAGCTATTGCTTGGATTAAGCAAAATCCTGAACCCCTGCTCCTAGAAAAGACAAGTTATAAGCGGTAAAAAGCATTGGAAGACAGATAAAATAAAGAAATCATGGTGAAATGATGCAACTAATTGACCAAGTTAAAAAAATAGAAACTTATATTTGTGAGTATTTTGAAGACTGGGATTTGGATGATCCTGTAGAGGAAGGATATCTGGAAGATTATCATAGAGTTTCTGGTGCTTCTGAGGAAGAGCTTCAAGCCTTTGAGGAAATATTTAGCATTCGTCTACCTAGTGACTTCAAAGAGCTTTATAGCTACAAAAATGGGAGTAAATACCTCTCTATTTTACCTTGTGTAATTGACCAGAGAGATTTGACTTTTTCTCTCATGAGTCTGCAGGAAATTGAGACTTGTAAAAAGTACTTTCAAAATAGAGATGCTCTGTTAACCGAATTTCCCGACTATTTTTCTAGTCAAGACCTAGAAAACATGCATGATAGTAGAATTAAGCCTTATCTTTTTAATAAAAAATGGCTTCCTTTTGCTCAGTATTGTGACTCTTGTTATCTTATGCTGGATTTTGATCCAGACCAGGAGGGGCAGAAAGGGCAGGTTATTTGCTACATCCATGATCCTGACCAGGTGATTTATGCGGCTAAAAGCCTTACAAATCTGATTGAAGGGATAATGGATGAGATAGTATGAACGGACAAATGTACCAAATAGCCTGTATCGTGGCAGCAGCTAGGAAGGCTTTAAAAAGTGGTAAAGAAATCTGCTATAAGCCTGAAAAATATACAAATAAGTTGAGCTTTCAAATTTTGCCGTCAGAAAAAGGGGAAGTTATAGAACTATCTGTATCTGACTGGTTTGAAAACCTCAAGGAAAAAGGTTTGAAGGACTTAAAATTATTTTGTCCTATTTCAGTTGAAGACAGAGGTATTTTAGGTTTCTCCAATACGACACAGAGTTCAATTCTCTGTTTTTATAAAGATGGGAAGGCAAGTTATTTCCTACCAAATTGGGAGGCTGCTTCCGCAGGTAGGGGCTGGGATGTTACCTACACCGAGTATGAATGGGAAAGGTCTTCTCAAGACCTTCCCCACTATGAAAATAATATCGAAGAATTTAAAGACATATTGACTCGTATAGAAAATCTAGCAAGGAAAATTGAATGTGACAACTTTGCCAAAGTCTTTCACTCTGCTAGAAACTTTTTGCTAGCCCCAGAATCTGGTAAAGGACTGGCAGAACCTCAAATTCCACCGCAACATCTAAGCATATTTAGAACTGCAAGTGCAGCGGATGTTTTTGGAGGAATGGGCTCCTGGAATGATGAACCTGGATGGCTGGCACAAGATAAGGGACTGGGTCAAGTATACGATGAACTTTCAGATCAATTGCTAAGAAATATTCGATTAGCTATTCTATATGCCATCAACGAGTGGTGATGGATTAGGAGAGAGAAAATGGGGAAGTTAAAGTTAAGTCTATTGAATAAATGGGAACTAGACAAGGACTACAGTATTGTCCTAAGCTCAGTCATGTTACAGGGTGGTAGAGCCTTTGTCTTAACCAGTGAGAAGGAAGCTTCCAATCTCTACTGTCTGCTTGAAGTATCACCTTTGGGTGTGAAGGAGATAGATGCTTGGGATTGTGACCATGTTTGGGAGGAAGAGCCTCTACTCTTTACAGATGGACAAAATATTGGCATCATCAAGGCTGGCAAGGAAATAGTCTATTATACTGGTGATTTTTCTAATCCAGAAATCATTGCCATAAAGAATCCGCAAAGTATACTTCCTAAAAAGGCACAAGAGAGATATTTTCAAATCGTATCAGATAGCGACCAGATACCCGTGTGTTTTGAAGATCAAGTTTATACAAATCAAGCAAGAAACTTTGCCCTTTTAGAATTTGATCGAGAGAAAAAGCAGGCGAAGTGGACCACTTATTCGCATATTGATAAAAAAGGTTTAAATCACCACGACACGAACTCAAGTGTTTGTCCTAAAATCGATAGTATGAAATCTTGGAAGCAAGAGCTCTATGCCTTTAGCTCTGGAGAAAGTCAAACCTCTGTCAATAAATGGGGCATGGACTATTATGCTCTTGTTAAAATCTCTAGTGATGGTCGTATTATCGAAAAGTTATTAGAATCTGAACATTTAAAGGCTTTAGGCAAAAAAGCTGGTGTCAATGGAATTTTTACGGATTCGCCTTATCTGATCCTGAGCCCCCTATTTAAGAATGATGATTGGAAGGGCAGGCAAAAGCTATTTTCTCTGGCAACGAGAGAATGGTGCGCTATAGCCTTGCCTAGAGGAATGAGTAAACACAAGCTTCAAAATATGACAAACAACTTTTGTTTAACCTTCCTTTACGACAGAGGATTAAAAGAACTTGCTCTTTGTCAGATTGACTAGGCTGTAAATTGGAGTTAGGAATATTCTTAGAATAGATGAAGAAAATAAAAAAATTAAAAATGTTAAAACATCTTGACATTTCATCGATTTAGAGTATAATAAAAAATGTAAAGAGCTCTTGACATTGTTTTGACAGATTGGAGGAACAGGACTATGAGAAAAATGGATGAAATGGACAGAGCGATTCAGCTACGTTCTGAGGAATGGGGTTATAAAACGGCTCTATTTGGCTTATGTGGATGGACAGTATTTAATATTTATCAATCTATTACAAAAGGCATTGAACTTGAAATGTTACCATGTCTGATTTTATGTTTATCTATTTCTGTTCAAGGATTTACACAAATTGCCATAAAACAGAAAATGGTTGATGGTGATGAAGATTTTAAAGAACCTAATAAACTTGTTCAAGGAGTAATTTTGATGGTTGTTATCCTTATCGTAGTTTTGGCAATTGGCATTTATTGTTTTCAGAAAGACTAATGCTGTATGAAAAATAATATCAAACAGCTAAGAAAGTCTGAAGGACTACGTCAGGAAGATATGGCAAAAATATTAGGCGTTAGTCGACAAACCATTATTGCTATCGAGAATGACAAGTACAATCCTACACTTGAACTAGCAATGAAAATTGCAAGGTTGCTACAACTACATGTTGAAGAAATTTTCATTTTAGAAGATTAAAGATATCAGATAGCATTTATTCTAATCATCTGATTCGTAATGATGGAGAGTTTTCCGGTTCATGGAAACTCTCTTTTTAAAGCTCAAAAATAGTCTACTCAATTTTACCCTTGTCCATCTATATATCTATCGTAAAACTGGTATAAAAATTGCAAATAAACAGTTAAAATAGTATACTAGAACTAGCAATTATGAAAACGTTTGCGTTTTTGATAGTGATTATTTAGGAGACAAGACATGGAATTAACAGCCATTTATCATAGACCAGAATCAGAGTATGCTTATCTGTATAAAGAAGATCAGCTACATATCCGAATCAGAACCAAGAAAAATGACATTCAGCAGGTCATCTTGCACTATGGAGATCCCTTTATTTTCATTGAGGATAAGTATGAATCTAAGAAAGAAATGACCAAAGTAACTTCAGATGCCTTATTTGATTATTGGCAGGTTACGGTTTCTGTTGATTTTGCACGGATTCAGTATCTCTTTGAACTTCTTGATACAGAAGGCCAGGGTGTCTACTATGGTGATAAGGGTTGTGTCGAACATACTCAAGAAAACTTGGATGCTGAAGGAAATGGCTTTAAACTTCCTTACATTCACGAAATCGATGGTTGCCAAGTTCCTAGCTGGGTTTCAAATACCGTTTGGTACCAGATTTTTCCTGAACGCTTCGCTAATGGAAATCCTAATTTGACTCCTGATGGAGCTCGAGCGTGGAATGCTGCTGTTGCGCCTAACAGGGATGACTTTTTTGGTGGAGACTTGCAAGGGATTATCGACCATCTGGACTATCTCAAAGATCTAGGAATCACTGGGCTCTATCTCTGTCCGATTTTTGAAGCTACGACCAATCACAAGTACGATACGACGGATTATTTTGAGATTGACCGTCACTTTGGAGACAAGGAAGTCTTTCGTAATCTAGTCGAGGAAGCCCACAAACGTGGTATCAAGATTATGCTAGATGCAGTATTTAATCATATTGGCAACCAGTCAGTCCAATGGCAGGATGTTCTAAAAAATGGAGAAAACTCAGTTTATAAAGATTGGTTCCATATCCAAGAATTCCCAGTTACTGAGGATAAACTTCAGAATCCAAGACAACTCCCTTATCATACTTTTGCCTTTGCTAGCTATATGCCTAAGTTAAATACGGCAAATCCTGAAGTTAAAAAATTTCTTTTAAGTGTTGCGACCTACTGGATTGAAAATTTTGATATCGATGCTTGGCGTTTGGACGTTGCCAATGAAATTGACCATCAGTTCTGGAAAGATTTTAGAAAGGCAGTTCTCGCTAAAAAGCCTGATTTGTATATTTTAGGTGAAATCTGGCATACGTCTCAGTCTTGGCTACAAGGGGACGAGTTCCATGCTGTCATGAATTACCCGCTCTCTGAAAGTATCAAGGATTATTTTTTGCGTCAGCATAAAAAGACAGAGCAGTTTATTTCAGAAATCAATAGCCAGTCTATGTACTATAAGCAACAAATCTCAGAGGTCATGTTTAACCTTTTAGATTCTCACGATACAGAGCGAATCCTCACGACTGCCAATGGAAATATCCAACATGTCAAGTCTGCTTTAACCTTCCTCTATCTTCAAAAAGGTACCCCTTGTATCTATTACGGGACAGAGCTGGCACTAAAAGGTGGACCAGACCCTGACTGCCGTCGCGTCATGCCTTGGGACCGTGCCTCTGAGGACAATGATATGCTGAATTTCATGAAGCAATTGATTCAGGTCCGTAAGGAAGTGACAAGCATGATCCAGCATGGTTCCTATAGCTTGCAAGAAGTGAAGCCAGATGTTCTAGCATTAACGTGGAACTACGAAGGGAAAGAAGTTCAGGCTATCTTTAACCAGTCTCCTGAGAATTTTGTTTTAGAAAGAGACTCTGTTGATTTAGCGAGTCATTGCCAGCTTGAAGATGGACATCAAGTCATCTTACCAGATGGATTTGTAGTTTATTTAGATTCGATTTAAACCGGTTTTTAACTCCAACACATGCTTGTTTTAAACCAGAAAGGAAAGACCGATGGAAAAACTTCAAGTTTCTGAAGAATGGTTGCAAAAATACCAAGAAATCAAACATATTTTGACCTCGTCTGTCAATTACGCAAAGTGTTTTGAGATGAAAGAAATAGACGGCAAGGAAGTCTTTGTCTTAGATATGGGGGAAGTGACCTTCCCAAGTGGAGAAATTTTAGTTAGGGATCCCTTGGTCTGGCTCCGTAGGAATGAAAAACCCTATTTAGAGACCGTTCCAAAAGGAACATTTCCTCTCAAAACCTTGGTAGTTAAAATCGAAGAAGATCATTATAGGTATGTTGCAACAAGAGTTCAATTTACAGATAAACTTCCAGTTGTTTACTATGAAGCTTTAACTGGTACTGAAAACCTGGATTCTGTTGAAGAAGATTCTTATTTTGGATTTTCAGTCGATGCAGGCTTGGCAACTATTGTGGATGTTGAGACAAAAAATGCCTACTGTGATTTTGAAGAAAAATGGTATCAAGAAAATCCTGAAAAAAACATCTATGATGATTTCTTTGAGGAAATTTTTGCTCAAAATGCCATAGAACATCCCCTATGTCAACGAGAAGGCGGTGATTGGATTAACTTTAAAATACCACATACAGACCTGACTATTCCAATGATACAATCTGGTTTTGGAGATGGAAATTATCCTGTTTACTTTGGCTATGACAAGGATCATCAACTATGTGATGTGGTTATTGAGTATATCTATGTAGGATAAGGAGTTGGATGATGGCACTCAATGAAGTTTATGATTATTTTCGTCACTATGATAAGGAAACATATCAGGTTGTCGCCTGCATGGGCAATGAACCATCGGAAGAAGATGTTCAGGATTTTGAAAATCAATACGGCATTCGTCTGCCAGAAGATTTCAGGGAATTCACCATGTCATCTCTGGGAGGTCTCTTTATGGAAGTCAGGGAAGAGCTATGGCCAAGAGCCAAGGCTTACGATGTAGCCCCTTTTTGGACCTTCTGCCGAGGTATTAAGGTTTTTGGAATTGCAAATGGGATCCCAGACTTCTTAGACATTCGTCTTCAAACAAAGGAATTACACGCTCTGGGCTTTGTGGATTATATCCCATTTCTGTCTATCGTCGGGGATGGAGATGTGATTTTCTGCTTTGATAAGGACAATCATATAGTAGCTCTAGATTGGTTTAATAGTGGCGAAACTGAAGAGCTTGAATGTGATTTTTCAGAGCTTTTGCTTCAGCAAATTGCCGAGCTTGAAGAACGTAAAAATGAGATGGTCAAGCTTTTGGAAAAGGGAAAATCTAGTCAATAATCTAATAGGAAATGTTAGTTTGATAGTCCGTAAAAGAGGTTGGGACAAAAGATCCCGACCTCACT
>NZ_KV817781.1:334173-341317 GCF_001814775.1 Streptococcus sp. HMSC067H01 | reverse complement strand
ACTTTTTATTAGCAATCAAACTTTGACGCGGTAGTTGATTGAACTTTTTGTTCGTCTTTTATATTCTTCGAAAATCAAATTCAAACCACGTCAGCGTCACCTTGCCGTATATATGTTACTTACTGACTTCGTCAGTTCTATCTACAACCTCAAAGCAGTGCTTTGAACAACCTGCGGCTAGCTTCCTAGTTTGCTCTTTGATTTTCATTGAGTATTAGACTCCAAAAAGCTCCTAATCATCCTCGCGGGGCTGGGACTACGAAATCGAGACTTTGTCTATCGATTTCTGTCCCACCGCTTTTTTTAGTAAAATCATTCACTAAATGTACATTCAGATTTTTAAACTTTTCTACAAATTATAGAAAAAAGAATCAAAAGTATGATTTTTATGCTGCCAGTATTGAAGTTTCTTATATTATTTTATAAAATAGAAGCAAAATACTACTGGAAAAGTAGAGCGCTTACATAAAATTGGAAGCGGTTACGAATATAAGGAGGATCTTATGGGAAAAGATCATTGGAATCGAAAAAGAGTGTACAGTATCCGAAAATTTACCGTTGGAACTTGCTCTGTAGTTATCGGCACTTGCTCAGTCTTATTTGGAGCAAGTGTAGCTGGTGCAAACCAAGTTTCAGCTGATGAAACTCCAATTGCAGTTGCTGCAGAAAAAGTAGAGGATGATTCTCATAAAGAGGAACTTAGTGAAACAAGAAGTCCAGAACAGCCAGCATCAACTGAATCAGCTGCAAGTGAAGTTGCTACACCAGCTCATGCAGTTGAAAAGTCACAGGACGATCAAACTCTACAATCAAACTCTGACAAAAAAGAGGATTCCATGCTAGATAAGAAACCTCAAGTAATTACTCAAGACCAATCTTCTCAAACGGAAAAACCGGACCTAAAACCGGCTACCAGCGAGGAGGTAAATCAATTGGTTGAGGACCGTAAAGTAGAATTTAACCAAAACTGGCATTTTAAACTCAATGCTAATGCCAAAGATGCTATCAAGCCAGATGCTGATGTATCAAGCTGGAAGAAACTAGATCTACCTCATGACTGGAGTATCTATAACGACTTCGACCATCAGTCTCCTGCCCAAAACGAAGGTGGACAACTCAATGGTGGGGATGCTTGGTATCGCAAGACCTTTAAACTAGACGAAAAAGACCTTAACAAGAATGTTCGTTTGGTCTTTGACGGAGTTTATATGGATTCGCAAGTCTATGTAAACGGTCAGCTAGTCGGTCACTATCCAAATGGTTACAACCAATTCTCTTATGACATCACTGACTATCTCAACAAAGACGGTCGTGAAAACGTCATTGCAGTTCATGCAATCAATAAACAACCAAGTAGCCGTTGGTACTCAGGAAGTGGTATCTACCGTGATGTTACTCTTCAAGTGACAGACAAATTGCATGTTGCCAAAAACGGTACAACCATCTTAACTCCAGAGCTTGAAAAACAACAAAATGGTAAGGTTGACACTCACGTATCAAGTAAGATCGTCAATACTGATGATAAAGACCACGAAATCGTAGCTGAGTATCAAATCATCGAACGTGGAGGACAAGCAGTAAGTGACCTAGTTCGTACAGCTAGCCAAGTCTTGAAAGCTCATCAGTCAACTAGCCTGAATGCTATCTTGCAAGTTGAGAAACCAAAACTTTGGACAGTTCTCAGCGACCAACCAGCTCTCTACGAATTGGTAACGCGTGTGTATCGTGATGGTCAGTTAGTTGATGCGAAGAAAGATATGTTTGGTTACCGTTACTACAACTGGACACCAAACGAAGGCTTCTCTCTTAACGGTGAAAAAATGAAATTCCATGGTGTTTCTCTTCACCATGACCATGGGGCTCTAGGAGCAGAAGAGAACTACAAAGCAGAATACCGTCGCCTCAAACAAATGAAGGAGATGGGAGTTAACTCTATCCGTACAACTCACAACCCAGCTAGTGAGCAGACTCTACAAATTGCTGCAGAGCTTGGTTTGTTGGTGCAAGAAGAAGCTTTTGATACTTGGTATGGTGGTAAGAAACAGTACGACTACGGCCGTTTCTTTGAAAAAGATGCCACTCACCCAGAAGCTAAAAAAGGTGAAAAATGGTCTGATTTTGACTTGCGTACCATGGTCGAAAGAGGCAAGAACAACCCAGCTATCTTCATGTGGTCTATCGGTAATGAAATCGGTGAAGCTTCAGGAGACCCACATTCTCTAGCGACTGTTAAGCGTTTGGTCAAGGTCATCAAGGACGTTGACAAGACTCGCTATGTCACTATGGGAGCAGATAAATTCCGTTTCGGTGATGGTAGTGGTGGTCATGAAAAAATCGCTGACGAACTGGATGCGGTTGGATTTAACTATTCAGAAGACAACTACAAGAAACTACGTGCTAAACATCCAAACTGGTTGATTTACGGATCAGAAACTTCTTCTGCAACTCGTACACGTGGAAGCTATTTCCGTCCAGAAAGTGAACTAGTTCACAGTAACCAAGCTTACCGTCATTATGAGCAATCAGACTATGGTAATGACCGTGTTGGTTGGGGTAAAACAGCTACAGCATCTTGGACTTTTGACCGTGACAATGCAGGCTATGCAGGTCAGTTCATCTGGACAGGTACCGACTATATCGGTGAACCTACTCCATGGCACAACCAAAACCAAACACCAGTTAAAAGTTCTTACTTTGGTATCGTAGATACAGCCGGCATTCCAAAGAATGACTACTACTTGTATCAAAGCCAATGGGTTTCTGCTCAGAAGAAACCAATGGTTCACCTGCTTCCTCACTGGAACTGGGAAGATCCTACTCTGAAAGCTAACGTAGCGGATGCAGATGGTAAGATTCCAGTCCGTGCCTACTCTAACGCTGCAAGTGTTGAGTTATTCTTGAACGGTGAATCTCTAGGCAAGAAGACATTTAACAAAAAACAAACAAGTGATGGACGTACTTACCAAGAAGGTGCCAATGCCAAGGAACTTTACCTTGAGTGGAAGGTTGCTTTCGAAGCTGGAACTTTGGAAGCAGTAGCTCGTGATGAAGCAGGTAATGAAATTGCTCGTGATAAGATTACGACTGCTGGAGAGCCTGCAGGTGTTCGCTTAGTCAAAGAAGAACATGCTATTGCAGCAGACGGAAAAGACCTCACTTATATTTACTATGAAATCGTTGACCAGGCTGGCAATGTAGTTCCTACAGCTAATAATCTTGTTCGCTTCCAGTTGCACGGTCAAGGTCAGATTGTCGGTGTGGATAATGGTGAACAAGCTAGCCGTGAGCGTTACAAAGAGCAAGCAGATGGTTCATGGATCCGTAAAGCCTTCAATGGTAAGGGTGTTGTCATTGTCAAATCAACTGAGCAAGCTGGTAAATTTACTTTGACTGCACATTCTGATCTCTTGAAATCTGCTCAAACCACTATCTTCACAGGTAAGAAAGATCAAGAAGAAAAAACTGTCTTAGGTACAGAAGTACCTAAAGTACGTACAGTTATCGGTCAAGCACCGAAAATGCCTAAGAAAGTGGCATTTATCTACAGTGATGGCAGTCGTGCAAAACTTCCAGTAGAGTGGTCAGCAGTTGATGTCAACGAACCAGGAATTGTGACTGTTAAAGGTGTGGCAGAAGGACGTGAAGTAGAAGCGCGTGTTGAAGTCTTGGCTCTCGAAGCAGAATTGCCTGTCGTTAAAAGAATCGCTCCAAATACAGACCTAAGTTCAGTTGACAAATCTGTTTCTTACGTATTGTCAGATGGTACTGTAGCAAGCTATGATGTTGATAAGTGGGAAATTGCAGCTGAAGATCAAGCTAAACTAGCGATCCCAGGTTCTCGCATCCCAGCAAAAGGTATTTTAGAAGATGAAGAAATCGCTGCGACCTTGGTAGTTGCAGAAGGGGAAGCTGCTAATCCAGTAGTTCCAAGTGTAACCGTAGCAGATCAAGCGGTTGAAGGTCTTTCAACTGAGCAACCAGTAAAATACCACAAGCTTGCTTATGGCGCAGTTTTGCCAGAGGTTAAAGCTACAGCTGAAAATGCGGAAGTGACAGTTATTCAAGCTAATGAAGCAAATGGTATGCGTGCAAGCATCCATGTTCAACCAAACGATGGTGGCCCACTACAAACCTATGCTATCCAATTCCTACAAGAGGCTCCACAAATTGAACGTTTGAGCCTAGAAGTTGAAAATGCAGCTGCTTTGAAAGAGGACCAAACGGTCGGTATCAAGGTCTTGGCTCACTACCAAGACGGTACTCAGGCAGTCTTGAAGGCTGACAAGGTTACTTTCTCAACTACAGGTGAGGGAGATGTAGCCGTTCGTAAAGGTATGCTTGAATTGCATAAACCAGGTCAAGTAACTCTGAAAGCTCAATTTGAGGGAGCAGAAGGTCAGATTGACTTGAACATTCAAGCAAATACTGAAAACAAAGTCGTCCAAGCCATCCGTCCAGTCAGCGTAGTGACAGGCTTGAATCAAGACCCGAGTCTCCCAACTACAGTAACTGTAGAGTATGATAAAGGATTTCCAAAGGTTCACAAGGTAACTTGGCAAGAAGTTGCTAAAGAAGACCTTGCCAAGTATCATAGCTTTGATGTTCTTGGTAAAGTAGAAGGGCTCGAAAAAAAGGCTCATGCAAAAGTATCTGTAGAAGGTATCATTGCTGTCGAAGAAGTGAGCACAACAACTCCAGTTGCAGAAGCTCCTCACTTACCAGAAAGCGTTCGTACTTATCATTCAAATGGCCAAGTATCTTCAGCTAAAGTAACTTGGGACGCAATTGAACCAAGCCAATACGCACAAGAAGGCAAGTTTACTGTGACAGGACATGTTGAAGGTACTCAACTACCAACCAAACTTCATGTTCGTGTATCTTCACAGACAGAAACTGGTGCTAATATTTCTGACCAGTGGACTGGTTCAGAATTGCCACTTGCCTTTGCATCAGACTCAAATCCAAGTGATTCAGTAGCCAATGTCAATGACAAATTGATTTCTTATAACAACCAACCAGCAAACCGTTGGACAAACTGGAACCGTACAAGTGAAGCTTCAGTAGGAATTCTCTTTGGTGACTCTGGTATCATGTCTAAACGTTCGGTTGATAACCTCAATGTCGCCTTCCACGAAGACCACGGTGTTGGTGCACCTAAATCCTATGTCATCGAATACTATGTCGGTTCAGCAACTCCAACAGTTCCTAAGAATCCAAGCTTTGTAGCTAGTGAAGACCATGTCTTTAATGACGATAAAAACTGGAAACAAGTGACAAATCTCAAGGCTCCAGATCAAGTAAGAGCTGGAGAAATGACCCACTTTAGCTTTGATAAAGTCAACACTTACGCAGTTCGTATCCGCATGGTTAGACCAGATGGTAAATGGGGTACTTCAATTACAGAATTGCAAATCTTCTCTAAACAAGTAGCTGCAGCTAAGAAAGCTCAAGCGCAAATCCAAGTAGATGGAAAAGATTTGCCAAACTTTAACCCAGGCTTGACTGACTACTACCTTGAAGCTAAGGAGGGTAACCTACCAGCTGTTACAGCAAGTGTAACTGAAAATGGTATTGCAACAGTTGTACCAAGCGTACGTGAAGGAGATCCAGTCCGTGTTGTTGTTAAGGCAGAAAATGGAGATATCCTAGGTGAATACCGTCTCCACTTCACAACTGACAAAGATTTGCTAACAAGTAAGCCAGTAACAGCGACTAAAGCTTCTCGCTTGGTTGCTAAAGGACAAGTCTTAGAATTACCAGCCAAAGTTCCTGTTTACTTTACAGGAAAAGATGGCTATGAAGTTAAGGACTTGGCTGTTGACTGGGAAGAAGTACCAGCAGAAAATCTAACAAAAGCTGGTGAATTTACAGTTCATGGTCGAGTTTTGGGTACTGATCTATCTGCTGAAGTGGCTGTACGTGTGACTGATAAACTCGGTGAAAATCTATCAGACAACCCAGACTTCGATGATGACAGCAACCGTTCATTTGCCTCAGCGACTAACGATATCGATCCAAACTCTCGTGACCGTGTGGACTATGTCAATGATGGTTCTGATGATGAAAGTCGCCGTTGGACTAACTGGTCTGCAACTCCATCTTCTAATCCAGAAGTTTCAGTAGGGGTTATATTCAGAGAAAATGGTCAGATTGTTGAGCGTTCAGTTGCAGAAGGAAAAATTCGCTTCTTTGCTGATGGTGGAACAGATGCACCTTCTAAACTCGTATTAGAACGCTATGTTGGACCAGAATTTGATTCACCAGAATATTACTCTAACTACCAACCATACGATCCTGATCACCCATTCAACACTCCTTCTAACTGGGAGAAAGTTGAATATCGTGCGGATCAAGAGATTCAAGCAGGAACTGACATCCATGTAACCTTTGCACCAGTCAAAGCTAAAGCTATGAGATGGCGCATGGACAGAAAAGCAGACAAGAAGGGTGTGGCTATCACTGAAATGGCCTTTATCGCACCAAGTGAAGCACCTAAGGACAATACAGCTTCTAAACTTCTTGTGGATGGTAGAGAGCTTGCTGACTTCTCAGAAGATCGTTCTGACTACCAAGTAACTTATAGTGGAAACCGTCCTAAAGTGACAGTGGAAGCTGGTGAAAACGTAGCGGCGACAGTTGTTGATAGTGGGGATGACAAACTTCCAGTCTTGGTACGTCTTGTTTCAGAAAGTGGTAAACACGTTAAGGAATACCGTATCCAATTGACTAAAGATGAGGTCGAAACTGCTAAGACAGAACCAGCTGTACACGAAGTTCCAGAATTCACTGGTGGTGTGAATGGAGCAGAAGGCTCAGTCCATGAAGTGCCAGAGTACACAGGAGCAATTGGAACAGCAGGTGACGAGCCAGCTCCGGTAGTAGAAGTTCCAGAGTACACAGGAGCAATTGGAACAGCAGGCGATGAGCCAGCCCCAGTAGTAGAAGTCCCAGAATTCAAGGGTGGCGTTAATGATGTTGAAGCAGCTATTCATGAAGTTCCAGAGTACACAGGTGTAATTGGTACAGCAGGTGACGCAGCAGCTGTTCAGGAAGTAAGCCCAGAATACACAGGCAGTGTCAATGGAGCAGAAGCATCTATTCATGAAGTTTCAGAGTTTACTGGTGGAGTGAATGGTGTCGAAGC
>NZ_KV817781.1:266668-334073 GCF_001814775.1 Streptococcus sp. HMSC067H01 | reverse complement strand
CTAAAGAAAATGCTGGCCTTGCAGCCGTAGGTCTTGTAGGAGCACTTCTTGGTATGTTTGCTATGGGAAAGAAAAAAGAAGACGAATAGGATGATGTAAAAGCATCAAAGTCATAGAGATTGGCAAGAAACAGATCTCGACAATAAAAAGCGGACAAAACTAGTTTTCTGATAAATAGAATCTGGTCTTGTTCGCTTTTTTGGCTCATTGTCAACTGTAGTGAACAACAAGAAAGTATAATACTCTTCGAAAATTAAATTCAAACCGCGTCAACGTCGCCTTGGATTATATATGTGACTGACTTCATCAGTCTTATCTACAACCTCAAAGCAGTGCTTTGAGCAGCCTGCGGCTAGTTTCCTAGTTTGCTCTTTGATTTTCATTGAGTATAAGACAGAGCTGGCTTCTTATTCATAAATTACCTTTCATTTGATAGCAGGTTCCCTTGAAGATATTTAGTCTGCTAAACCAAGGCTAGTCTTAGCCTAAGCCATTTTATCAAATGAAATCACATCGCATATTTTCTCGATGCTAGTTAAACAATCTTATTTTTAGAAAGTATGATTAGCTAACTTCTAAGTGTTATATATTATTAAAACAAAAGGGAACTGTTGTATAAAAACGGGGAAAATGATATAATAAAAGCGTTTTCAATAGTAATGATATAAATGCAATGAAAAGTCAGTCAAAGTCGTGATACTAGCTAGTTTGTTATCAATTGGTCTTTTTAGTCCAGTGTATCTGATGTGACAGTCACTAAAAGTTATCGGTATGATTGGAATACGGTTTGGGAATATAGTACCAACTATCACGACCATTAATCTTTTAACATCTCGTCATGGTCTCGTTATGACAGCTATTCTGAGTATAAAGTTGGTTCTGGCTGGAATTTCTATCATTATGAGGTTATAAACTACTACAGCCGAGACTTTTAGTCGTTAAAGAGTGAGAAAAAGGAGGGGTTGATATGTTAAGGCTTACTCATGTTACCTTAAAAACGCGACAAATCATTTTACAAGATGTAGATTTTACCTTTGAGAAAGGTAGGATTTATGGAGTTCTTGCTATCAATGGCTCTGGAAAGACGACCCTGTTCCGTGCCATTAGCAATTTAATTCCTATAAGTAGTGGAAATATCGCAGCCCCTCCTTCTTTATTTTATTATGAGAGTATTGAATGGCTGGATGGAAACTTAAGTGGGATGGACTACCTTCGTCTTATCAAAAACATCTGGAAGTCAGGGCTGAACTTGGGGGATGAAATTGATTACTGGGAAATGTCTGACTATATCAGCCTTCCCATCCGCAAGTATTCCTTAGGTATGAAGCAACGCTTGGTGATTGCCATGTATTTCCTTAGTCAAGCGAAATGTTGGCTCATGGATGAGATTACAAATGGCTTAGATGAGTATTATCGACAGAAGTTTTTTGATAGGCTGGCACGAATCGATAGACAAGAACAGCTGGTTCTTTTAAGTTCCCACTATAAGGAAGAGTTGCTTGATGTCTGCGATAGAGTAGTAACCATTCATCAGGGGCAGATAGAAGAGGTTTAGTTTATGAAAGATGTTAGTCTATTTTTATTAAAAAAAGTTTTCAAAAGTCGCTTAAACTGGATTATCTTAGCTTTATTTGTATCTGGACTCGGTGTTACCTTTTATTTTAATAGTCAGACTGCAAACTCCGTCAGCTTGGAGAACGAGTTGGAAACCCGTCTTGTAAAAAATGAGAGAGTCATCAATGAATATGAAGAGAAACTCTCCCAAATATCTGATACCAACTCGGAGGAATACCAGAGTGCTAAAATTAATTTAGAATCGCAAAAAAATCTTTTGACTCAAAAGAAAGAAATTCTGGCTTTGTTAAAAGAAGGACGCTGGAAAGAAGCCTACTATTTGCAGTGGCAAGCTGAGGAAAAGAGTTATGAAATTGTATCGAAGCAACCGACTGCTAGCTCTGACTTTAAAATGGCGGTTGACCGCGAACGAAAGACTTACCAAGCCCTATATCCCTTGAACATAAAAGCCCACAATTTAGTTTATCCGACCCACGGGATTGATCAGATTGTCTGGATTTTAGAGCTTATCATCCCAAGCTTGTTTGTGGTTGCTATTATTTTTATGCTAACGCAACTGTTCGCAGAAAGATATCAAAATCATCTGGATACAGCTCAGTTATATCCTTTTTCAAAAGTGACATTTGCAATATCCTCTCTTGGAGTTGGAGTGGGTTATGTAACTGTGCTGTTTATCGGAATCAGCGGATTTTCTTTTCTAGTGGGAAGTCTGATAAGTGGTTTTGGACAGTTAGATTATCCCTACCCGATTTATAGCTTAGTGAATCAAGAGGTAACTATTGGAAAGATACAAGATGTGTTATTTCCTGGCTTGTTATTAGCTTTCTTAGCTTTTATCGTTGTTGTGGAAGTCGTCTACTTGATTGCATACTATTTCAAGCAAAAAATGCCTGTCCTCTTTATTTCCTTAATTGGGATAGTTGGCTTATTGTTTGGTATCCAAAACATTCAGCCTCTTCAAAGGATTGCACATCTGATTCCCTTTACTTACTTGCGTTCAGTGGAGATTTTGTCTGGAAGATTACCTAAGCAGATTGATAATGTCAATCTAAATTGGGGCATGGGGGTGGTCTTACTGCCTTGCCTGATTATCCTTTTGTTAGTGGGAATTCTATTTATCGAAAGTTTGGGAAATTCACGAAAAAAGAGTATGTTAAATAGGTGTTAGTTTTCCTATTTCCACTTGATAACTACTTCATGCAATCAAGAATATGAAAGAACATCCGAATCATTGTTAGCTATGAAAAATGAGGGGAAACGAATCTCAGGAGACTCTCAAAATATGAGCTAAAAAAAAGTCATCATTAGATGGCTTTTTTGCTATCAAAAGAGTTATAATAAAGATGAAAATAGGAGAAGAGGAGGAGATAGGATGGCTTATATTGAAATGAAAAACAGCTATAAGAGGTATCATACTGGTGATACAGAAATTGTAGCCAATCGGGATGTCAACTTCGAGATTGAAAAGGGAGAACTAGTCATTATCCTTGGGTCATCTGGTGCAGGGAAGTCAACAGTTTTAAATATTCTTGGTGGTATGGATACAAACGATGAAGGGCAAGTCTGGATTGATGGGACCAATATCTCGAATTTCACTTCTCATCAGAGAACTAACTATCGTAGAGATGACGTTGGCTTTGTCTTTCAGTTTTACAACTTGGTTTCTAACTTGACTGCTAAGGAAAATGTTGAGCTAGCTTCAGAAATTGTTGCCGATGCCTTGGATCCTGAGCAGGTTCTCAAGGATGTAGGATTAGGGCACCGTCTCAATAACTTTCCAGCTCAGCTGTCAGGCGGTGAGCAACAACGGGTATCCATTGCTCGAGCCGTGGCTAAAAATCCTAAAATTCTCCTTTGTGATGAACCAACGGGAGCTTTGGATTACCAGACGGGTAAGCAGGTTCTAAAGATTCTTCAAGATATGTCACGTAAGAAGGGGGCCACCGTTATCATCGTGACCCATAATGCCTCCCTAGCTCCAATAGCTGATCGGGTGATTCAGATGCATGATGCCAGTGTCAAGAGTGTTGTCCTCAATCCTCAACCACAGGATATTGATGATTTGGAGTACTAAGATGAAAAGAAAGACATATTGGAAAGACCTGCTCCAGTCTTTCACAGGTTCAAAGGGACGGTTTTTATCCATCCTAACTCTAATGATGTTAGGTTCTTTAGCCGTGGTTGGTCTCAAAGTAGCCAGTCCCAATATGGAGCGAACAGCATGGGATTATATTCAAAAAGCCAATCTGACTGATATTACTGTCATAGCAGATTATGGTCTAGATCAGGCAGACCAGGAAGAATTGCAAAACCATACGGGAGCAGATGTCGAGTTTGGTTATATGACAGATTTGACTCTGGCAAATAGTGAAGATGCCATACGAATCTTTTCAAATACTGATAAGATTTCAAAATTTCAAGTAACGGAAGGTCGTTTGCCTGAAAAAGAAGATGAACTAGCCTTGGCGGATTTTTGGAAAGATCGCTATCAGATTGGTCAAGTCATTCATTTGAGTCAAAAGAATGGCAGTAATTCTCAATTAAAGCGGGATAGCTATACCATTACAGGCTTCGTCCACTCTCCAGATATTTTTTCAAAATCAGATATGGGGAGTT
The DNA here is from genome assembly GCF_001814775.1 of Streptococcus sp. HMSC067H01. Lineage (GTDB taxonomy): Bacteria > Bacillota > Bacilli > Lactobacillales > Streptococcaceae > Streptococcus. The sequence goes on along the minus strand of NZ_KV817781.1, from coordinate 329,882 downwards.
CAGTCAGTGGTAATGGAAATCTAGCAGCTTACGCTGTCGTAACTGAAGAAAATTTTAAGAGCTCTGTATACACGATTGCCCGCTTGCGTTTTGCTAGCCTAACAGATGTCAATCCTTTCTCTAGTGATTACGAAAAGAAGCTAGAGGAAGAAGAGGAGACTTTAAAGGAACTAGTTGCTGATAATGGACAAGCGCGGCTAGAGAAAATGAAGAAGGATGCCCAAGAGTCCCTTGATGAGGGCAAGAAACAACTAGACGAGGCAGAGACCAACTTGACAGCTGGCAAGAAACGCCTGCAAGAAATCGAAACGCGTCTACAAGCTCAAGAAAATCAAGTGAGCCAACTACCAGAACCACAAAAAAGTCAAGCATCTAGTCAGTTAGAAGAAGCAAAAGAACAACTAAAGCAGGAACAGGAAAAGCTGAGCCAAGCCGAAACAGATCTTACTAAGGAAAAGGCTAAATGGCAGACCAGTCAGGATGAAGTCAATGCTCTGACAGAGCCAACCTATCATGTCTACAATCGCAAGAGTTCTCCTACTAGCCAAGGTTATCTCATGTATAGCAACTCGGCTATGAGTATTCGTGCCGTAGGGAATATCTTCCCAGTTGTTCTCTATGCCGTAGCAGCCATGGTTACCTTTACCACCATGACACGATTTGTAGACGAGGAAAGGACCAATGCAGGGATTTTCAAAGCTCTAGGCTACCATAGCAAGGATATCATTGCTAAGTTTGTGATTTATGGTCTGGTTGCTGGTACTCTTGGCACCCTTCTAGGAATTCTGATTGGTCATTATGTCTTAGCACCCACAATCTCTCATATCATCACTGAACGAATGATCGTTGGTGAGAGTCAGCAGTATTTCTATTGGACCTATAGTTGTTTAGCTCTGGGCCTAAGCTTAGTGGCTAGTGTCCTACCTGCCTACCTTGTATCTCGCAGAGAGTTACATGAAGAAGCAGCACAATTATTACTACCCAAGCCACCAGTCAAGGGCTCAAAGATTCTCTTGGAGCGGATCACCTTTATCTGGTCTCATTTGAGCTTTACCCAAAAGGTAACTGCCCGCAACATTTTCCGTTACAAACAACGCATGCTGATGACCATTTTTGGAGTTGCAGGTTCAGTAGCCCTCCTCTTTGCAGGGCTTGGTATTCAATCCTCTGTGGTTGGCGTGGCCGACAGGCAGTTTAAGGATCTGCAACAATACCAGATGGTTCTCTCTGTCAATTCTAGAGCTTCAGATTCTGATAAGGCAAAGCTAGAAGAAAAATTGCAGAGTGATGAAGTTGAAAACTATCGTTTAATTTCTTCCAAACAGGTTGAGGAAAAGTATGCAGGCAAGGCAGGTGTTCAAACCGTGACCATCATGGTAACGGATCAAGATGACCTGGCTCCCTTTGTCGTTCTAGAAAAAAATGGGGAAAAACTGAGCTTATCTAACGGACTTGTTCTGACTGAAAAATTAGCCCAGTTAGCAGGAGTTTCCGTTGGTGACAACTTTACAATAGATGGAAAAACCTTTAAGGTTGGAGCCATTACCGAACACTACGTAGGCCATTTTGTTTATATGAATCAGGCGACCTATGAGGAGATATATGGTCAAGCTCCCAAGATGAACACCTATCTGGTCCAACTTAAGGATAAAAGTGAAGGGAATACTGAAAGAGTCGCAGGAGAATTTATGGACCAGGCGGCTGTCAGTGGTCTCGTTCAAAATGCCTCCACCATTCAACTCTTTGAAAGTTTTGCTAATTCTCTGAATCATACCATGGCGATTTTGGTGCTGGTATCGGTGCTACTAGCTATTGTGATTCTCTATAATTTGACCAATATCAATGTTGCTGAACGGATTCGGGAACTCTCAACCATCAAGGTTCTTGGTTTTCATAACAAAGAAGTGACCCTTTACATCTATCGGGAAACCATCCTATTGTCACTAATTGGAATGATTGTAGGATTGGTATCAGGCTTTTATCTCCATCAATTTCTCATTCAGATGATCGCACCCGGTACCTTCCGTTTTCAACCAAAGGTCGGCTGGGAAGTTTATCTCATCCCAGTTCTAGCCGTCAGTGTCATTTTGACCATCCTAGGAATTTTTGTCAATCATTATCTCCGAAAGGTGGATATGTTAGAAGCCCTCAAGTCTGTAGAATAATTGGTAGAGGATAAAAACAAATAAGAAAGCCCTTTGTGGCTTTTTTATTTTCATAAAAATGGTAAAATAGTAAGAGTAGAAATGGAGTTCTAGATATGAAACGAATTGATCAATTTGAAAATAAGAAAGTATTAGTCCTAGGTTTGGCTAAATCTGGTGAATCTGCAGCTCGTCTCTTGGACAAGCTAGGAGCCATCGTAACGGTGAATGATGGCAAGCCTTTTGAGGAAAATCCAGCTGCGCAAAGTCTTTTGGAAGAGGGCATCAAGGTTGTCACTGGTGGACATCCTTTGGAATTATTGGATGAAGATTTTGCCCTCATGGTAAAAAATCCAGGAATTCCTTATAGCAATCCTATGATTGAAAAAGCTCTAGAAAAAGGCATTCCAGTTTTGACAGAGGTTGAGTTGGCCTACTTGATTTCTGATGCACCCATTGTTGGAATTACTGGTTCAAATGGTAAGACAACGACCACAACCATGATTGGAGAAGTTCTGACTGCTGCGGGGCAAAATGGACTCTTATCAGGTAACATCGGTTATCCTGCAAGCCAGGTAGCTCAGACAGCAACAGATAAGGATACCCTTGTCATGGAGCTATCATCTTTCCAACTAATGGGAATCCAAGAATTTCATCCTGAAATTGCTGTTATTACCAACCTGATGCCAACGCATATTGACTATCACGGTTCTTTTGAAGCCTATGTCGAAGCTAAGTGGAATATTCAAAGCAATATGACAGTGGCTGATTACTTAGTATTGAACTTCAACCAGGAATTAGCTCAAGAGCTTGCTACAAAGACAAACGCGACTGTAGTACCATTCTCAACCCTTGAAAAGGTTGACGGTGCTTATCTTGAAGATGGTCTTCTTTACTTCCGTGGTGAAAAAGTCATGGCAGCTGATGAAATCGGAGTTCCTGGTAGCCACAATGTGGAAAATGCTCTTGCAACCATTGCTGTAGCTAAACTTCGTGGTGTGGACAATGAAATCATCAAGGAAACCTTGTCAGCCTTTGGTGGTGTGAAGCACCGTCTCCAATTCGTAGATGAAATCAATGGGGTGAAATTCTACAACGATAGTAAGTCAACTAATATCTTGGCAACTCAAAAAGCCTTGTCAGGATTTGATAATAGCAAGGTTGTCTTGATTGCGGGTGGGTTGGACCGTGGAAATGAGTTTGATGAGTTGGTTCCAGACATCACTGGTCTTAAGAAAATGGTCATCCTCGGTCAGTCTGCAGAGCGTGTCAAACGTGCAGCGGACAAGGCTGGTGTGGCTTATGTGGATGCAACAGATATTGCTGATGCAACTCGTAAGGCTTATGAAATTGCGGAAGAAGGAGATGTGGTTCTCCTCAGTCCTGCTAATGCTAGCTGGGATATGTATGCCAACTTTGAGGTACGTGGAGATCTTTTCATCGACACTGTAGCGGAGTTAAAGGGATAATATGAAAAAAATAGTATTTACAGGTGGGGGAACGGTTGGACACGTTACCCTCAACCTTTTGTTAATGCCTAAGTTCATCGAAGATGGCTGGGAAGTCCACTATATTGGTGATAAAAATGGGATTGAGCATCATGAAATTCTCAAGTCAGGTTTAGATGTTACCTTCCATTCGATTGCAACAGGGAAATTGCGTCGTTATTTCTCATGGCAAAACATGGTTGACGTCTTTAAGGTTGCTTTTGGAATTCTTCAATCGCTCTTTATCATGCTTCGAGTTCGTCCACAAGCCCTCTTTTCTAAGGGTGGATTTGTATCTGTTCCGCCTGTTATTGCAGCGCGAGTATGCAGAGTACCAGTCTTTATCCACGAGTCTGACCTCTCTATGGGTTTGGCTAATAAGATTGCCTATAAGTTTGCGACTAAGATGTACTCTACTTTCGAGCAAGCGTCTAGTCTCACTAAGGTAGAACATGTAGGAGCTGTGACCAAGGTTTCTGGTCCAGTTATGGAAGAACCTGAAGAAATGGTGGATATCCGAACTTCTTTCAACGACAAGTTACCAACTCTTCTTTTCGTCGGAGGTTCTGCTGGGGCGCGTGTCTTTAACCAACTAGTAATAGACCACAAGGAAGAGCTGACTAGTCGCTATAATATCATTAACCTGACAGGTGATGCTAGTTTAAATGAACTAAGTTCAAACATCTACCGTGTTGACTATGCGACGGAACTCTATCAACCACTCATGAATATGGCTGATGTGGTCATCACTCGTGGTGGTGCCAATACGATTTTTGAACTTCTTGCCATGGCTAAATTGCATGTCATTGTCCCTCTTGGGCGTGAAGCTAGCCGTGGAGATCAGATTGAAAATGCGGCTTACTTTGTGAAAAAAGGCTATGCTGAGGAGTTGCAAGAGGGCGATTTGACCTTGTCTACTTTAGAAGAAAAAGTAAGTAAGCTTTTGACCCACAAAGAAGACTACCAGAACACGATGAAGAATTCTCATGAACTAAAATCTGTGGCGGATTTTTATGCGCTACTAAAAAAAGATCTATCATAAGGAAAATCGATGTCAAAGGATAAGAAACAAGAGCTAACGCAAGGCAAGGAATTGTCAGAGTGGCAAAAACGAAATCAAGAATATCTTCGAAAAAAGGCTGAAGAAGAGGCCAACTTAGCTAAAGAAGAAGCCAAGGGAGATTCAGGCAAAAAGGAAGTTTCAATAACTTCTGATGCAGAAACTAGCTTATCAGAGTGGCAGAAGAAAAACCGAGAGTATCTGCGTAAAAAGGCTGAAGAAACCAAAGAAGAGCAAAAGTCAGATATATCCGAAAATACAGAGGAAGCAACGGAAGTAGATCCTAATATCGAAGAGCAGAAGGAGCTTATAGCAGATGAGTCCTCGTCTGAACTTGAAGAGGAAGCAGCTGAAGCAGAACAAGTGGAAGACCAGACCGAAGAATCAGAAGCAGCAAAAGTAGAAAAGGTAGAAGAAAAGAAGGTTAAAACCAAGAAAAAGCCTACCAAGCCTTCTATTCCTAGAGTTCATATATGGCGTGCTGTTACGATTCTAATCCCGAGTTTGCTTTTCTTGGTCTTTTCGATCTATCTCTTGACGCCCTTCTCAACTCTGAAAAACATAGAAGTCACTGGGACAGTAGAGACCAATGCAGATCAAATCAAAGAGGCTTCAGGGATTCGTGATAGTGACTATACCTTTAGTCTACTTCTCAATAAAGACAAACATGCTGAGATGATTAAGTCCAATCACTGGATTGAATCTGCTAGCATTCACTATCAATTCCCGACCAATTTCACCATCCAGGTCAAGGAATACGGGATTGTAGCCTATTATGTTTCTGGAGAGGATCATTATCCGATTCTTTCTAGTGGGACGGTGGAAACTAGTCCAGTCAGTCTCCTTAGTTTACCAGAAACCTATCTATCTGTACTCTTTAACGATGAGCAGCAAGTCAAGACCTTGATTGCTCAACTGGCTGATGTTAGCCCAGAGATTAAGCAGGCTATCAAAACGATTGAATTGGCTCCAACTAGTGTAACCAGTGATCTGCTCAAGATTACCATGTATGATACGGATGAAGTTTTAGTTCCTCTATCAGAACTAGGTAAAAAATTGCCTTATTATAGTAAGATAAAACCACAATTAACAGTACCAAGTGGTATTGATATGGAAGTTGGGATCTATAGTTATAGCTTGACGGATAAGGCACTTGAGGAGGAGAGAATCAAGGCAAAAGAAGAGGAAAAGAAAAAGCTGGAAGAAGAGAAGAAAAAACAAGAGGAACAGGGTAATCAAAACCAAACAACTCAACAATCACAGAGTCGCTAAGCTTGAGAGTGTTCTATCGGCTTGATTGTGAGTCTTGGCTTTAAAGTCCTTCGGATACTAGTTTTTACTTGACAAGTCTCGCTTTAAATAATAGAATAGTAAAAAACCTTTAAAGCAGTCCAGAGAGGCAGCTAAGGTTAGACGGTGAAAGGGTGGATTCTACCCATTTTTCGTGGAACCTTGCTGTTGGCAGGTTCCTTTTTTGTAGTCTCTTTGACGGAAGCTGGGCTGATAAGAAAGATAAGAGGAGAAACGCATGCGTGAAAGTCGCCCAGTCATAGCTCTGGATTTTCCAAGTTTTGAAGAAGCCAAGAAGTTCTTAGCCCTATTTCCAGCAGAGGAAAAGCTCTATGTCAAAGTAGGAATGGAAATCTACTATGCTGTAGGGCCTGAAGTTGTCCGTTATTTGAAGTCATTAGGACATAGTGTCTTTTTGGATCTCAAACTGCATGATATTCCCAATACAGTCAAATCAACCATGAAAATTTTATCGAACCTGGGAGTTGACATGACCAATGTGCAGGCAGCAGGTGGGGTTGAAATGATGCAAGCAGCGCGTGAAGGATTGGGAGACAAGGGGATTCTCATAGCGGTGACCCAATTAACCTCAACCTCGGAAGAACAAATGCAGGAGTGTCAAAATATCCAAACCAGCCTCCAAGAGTCGGTTATCCACTATGCCCAGAAAACAGCTGAAGCTGGTCTAGATGGAGTCGTTTGCTCGGCTCAAGAAGCCAAGCTCATCAAACAAGCAACTCATGAAGACTTTATCTGTCTGACACCAGGGATTCGCCCAAGAGGGACAGAAGCAGGAGATCAGAAACGGGTAGTAACCCCAGGAGAAGCATACCAGATTGGCAGTGACTACATCGTAGTTGGTCGTCCGATTACGCAAGCAGCTGATCCAGTCGCAGCCTATCATGCCATCAAAGAAGAATGGACACAAGATTGGATTTAAAAAGAAGATTCATTTAACGCTATAAAAAGGAGCACATCATGACACTTGCTAAAGATATTGCTAGCCATCTATTGAAAATTCAAGCCGTTTACCTCAAACCAGAAGAGCCCTTTACATGGGCATCAGGCATTAAGTCACCGATTTACACAGACAACCGTGTAACACTTGCCTACCCAGAGACACGTACCTTGATTGAGAATGGATTTGTAGAAGCTATCAAAGAAGCCTTTCCTGAAGTAGAAGTGATTGCAGGAACTGCGACAGCAGGGATTCCACACGGAGCCATCATCGCTGATAAGATGAATCTGCCATTTGCCTATATCCGTAGCAAACCAAAAGACCACGGAGCAGGCAACCAAATCGAAGGCCGTGTAGCCCAAGGGCAAAAAATGGTCGTTGTTGAAGATTTGATTTCAACTGGTGGCTCAGTTCTTGAGGCCGTGGCTGCTGCCAAGCGTGAAGGAGCAGATGTTCTGGGTGTTGTAGCTATTTTCAGCTATCAACTAGCAAAAGCAGATAAGAACTTTGCGAATGCTGGTGTCAAACTGGTGACACTTTCAAACTATAGCGAACTCATCCACCTAGCCCAAGAAGAAGGTTATATCACACCAGAAGGACTTGACCTTTTAAAACGATTTAAAGAAGACCAGGAAAATTGGCAAAATGTTTAGAACATAGAAAAATCAGGTAGTCACTAGGATTACCTGATTTCTTTTTATTCTCGGAAAGTATTAGTCAACTTTTCCGCCTTCAACAACAAGGTCATCTGCTTTAGCAGCGTCACCGTAAGTTGGGTGGAGTGTTTTTTCATAGGCTTTGTGGAAGAAGTTTTCCTTACCTAATTTTTCGATTTCTTGGTTGATGTAGTCAAGTAATTCTTGCTTACCTTTTTGAACTGCTGGTGCGATGGTATCTGGGTTACCTAGAGAGGTAATTCCTACTTCAAATCCTTTGTTTTCAAGCGCCCAAGCTAGGACTTCAGTATTGTCAGTAGAAAAGGCATCTCCACGTCCGTCAAGAAGGGCTTGGTAGGCATCGCTATATTGATCGTATTTTTGTAGTTTTACTTCTGGGTGATTTTTCTCAAAGTAAGTTTCAGCAGTAGTTCCTTTTGTAACGATCAAGGTTTTGCCTTCAAGTTGCTTAACATCTGTAATGAGACCAGTCTTAGGTGACACAACACCGAGAGAAACTTTCATGTAAGGAAGGGCAAAGTCAACTTGTTTCTTACGTTCGTCAGTAACTGTGAAGTTGGCAAGGGTGATATCAACCTTGTTTGAAATCAAGTATTCAGCACGGTTGGCAGCATCGACAGAAACGTATTTGACCTTTACACCAAGGTCTTGTGCTAATTGGTTACCTAGTTCGATATCATAACCTTGGTAAGAACCATCATTGTCAACGTAACCAAATGGTTTCTTGTCTCCAAATACGGCGATTCGCAGTTCACCGCTTTTTTTGATTTCATCGATTGTGCGAGCCTTGGCAGTGGTTTTACCAGACGATGAACCAGCGTTTCCACCTGAGCTACAAGCTGTGATAAAGATAAGGGCAAAGGCGAGTGCTAAAACAGTTAAAAGTGGTTTAAGTAGTTTCATAATAATCTCCTTTATTGATTATAGATATGAGCCAAACTGGCTAAAGTCAAAGACATTTAAAAATTCTTGTGCTCGTTTCGTTTGTGGATTTGTGAAGAATTCTTGAGCAGTTCCTTCTTCAGCAATTTTTCCCTGGTCTAGAAAGATAATGCGATCCGCAATTGCTTGGGCAAACTGCATTTCATGGGTTACCAGTATCATGGTACGCCCTTCTTGTGCCAAGTCATTGATAAGTTCTAGGACCTCACGCACCATTTCTGGATCCAGTGAAGCAGTTACTTCGTCAAAGAGGATAATTTCTGGATGCATGAGAAGGGCACGAACGATGGCTACCCGTTGCTTTTGTCCACCAGATAACTGGCGAGCGAAGCTATGTTTTTTGTCTAGAAGTCCGACACGTTCCAGTAGTTGCAGAGCTTCTTCCGTTACTTCTTTCTTGTCTCTCCCTTGAGCCTTGATAGGGCCTAGGATGAGGTTTTGAAGGACATCCAAGTGAGGAAAGAGTTCATAACTTTGAAAGACCATACCGATCTTTTGGCGAACCAGGTGAAAATCTTTTTTATTTTCAACGATGGACTGGCCATCCAGCAGGATATCTCCTCCTTGAATACTTTCTAAACCATTGAGGCAACGAAGGAGGGTACTTTTCCCACAACCAGATGGTCCTAGGATGACGACAACTTCACCCTTTTTGATATCTAGAGAAAGTCCTTGGAGGATAGGATTGTCTCCGAAGGATTTTTTTAGTTCCTTGATTTCTAAAATAGTTTCAGACATTTAGTTCCTCCAATGTTTTTCTAGATGAGTAGATAGTTTGGAAATAGGGAAGCAAACTGCGAAATACAAGACTAGGATGGTTCCATATATCCAAAAGGAAGCGGTTGGGATGGTTAAGCGATTGCTATCGATGATTTGTTGTCCAACCTTGGTAACCTCAACAACCCCAATCAAAACAACCAAGGAAGTTGTTTTAATCATCCGAGTGACAAGGTTGATGGCTTGCGGTAGAAGCCTTCTCAAAACTTGAGGGATAATGATATGGTAGTAGAGTTGCACTTTAGTTAAGCCAAGCGCTTGTCCGCTCTCAAACTGATGCTTAGGAAGAGAAGTGATTGCTCCACGGACCAAGTCTCCCATCTCAGCTGTTCCCCAGAGGGTAAAAACGATAATGGCAGAAGTCTCACCAGAGATATTGATATTAAAGTTTCGAGCCAAACCAAAGTAAACGATGAAGAGAAGCACTAGCTGGGGCATGATACGGATAAATTCTAGATATAAGCGTGTCAAGAAGCGAATCACTCTAGAATGAGAAGTCATGATAATTCCCATAACTGTTCCGAAAATCATGGATAAGAAGACAGACAGGATAGAAATCCCAATCGTGACGCCCAATCCCTGTAAGATTCTCAGGAGATTATTTCCCTGAAAGAGTACTTGCATTCCCGAATCCTGCATGACGGAGCCTCCTTTCTATCCAACTAAAGACTAGTGAAATAGGTAGAAGCATGATAAGGTAAGCAACCACCAACATGGCTAGTGCGATATCTGTTTCATAGTAGAGTCCTATCAAATCCTTAGCAACGTACATAAGATCAGCAAGGGCAACCGCTGAGAAGACAGAAGTTTCCTTGATGAGGAAAATAACATTGGCGCTAAAGGATGGTAGAGCAACCGCTGTCGCTTGTGGCAGAACCACGTAGCGAAAGACCTGGAATGGAGTAAGCCCAATGGCTAAACCAATTTCATGCTGGGTTTGACTGACTGCTTCTAGCCCGCTTCGGAAGGATTCTGCCATATAGGAACCACCTAAAAAGATGAGCCCGACTGTTGCACAGACTTCTGAAGAAAGAACAATCCCTATTCTAGGTAGGCCGAAGTAGAGAAAGAAAAGTTGTATCAAAAGGGGTGTATTTCGTGAAAGTTCGATATAGGCTGTTGCCAACTGGGAGAAAACAGGAAGGCGGTAATGCCGGATGACGCTGACAAGTAGACCAACCAAAAAAGAACCTAGAATTCCCCAAACTGCAATATGCAAGGTTAGAAAGAATGCCTTTTGATATAGTGGTAGATATTGTTCAACAATGGACCAATCCAAAAATAGAACCTCCCATCTAGAAATGATAAAAACATTGTAGCATTAAAAATCTGCTTTGGATAATATGTATTTTCTATCACAATGATAGATAAAATCTATTGGAAAGAGAAATTTTAAAATTTTAAGGAAATTTAATTGACAAATGTAGATTTTGAGAGTATACTTAGTTTATAATTGACAAATGTAGATTTAGGAGGGATAACAATGCAGATTTCGGATGCAGAATGGCAGGTCATGAAGATTATCTGGATGCAGGGAGAGCAGACTAGTACTGATCTCATAAAAGTATTAGAGAAAAGGTTCAGTTGGTCCAAATCCACGATCCAGACACTCTTGGCTCGTTTGGTGGAGAAAGAATGTTTGACTCGAGAAAAACAGGGCAAGTCCTTTATTTATTCAGCTCTTTTGACGCAGGAAGATAGTAGGAAGTTACTTGTCCAGGATATCAAAGACAAGCTTTGTTCTCGCAGAATGAAACAGTTACTTGCTGATTTGATTGAAGAATGTGACTTTACCCTAGCTGACTTGGAAAGCTTGGAAGAAGTGATTTCAAAGAAAAAAACAAGTGCTGTAACAGAAGTAAGATGTAATTGTATGTAAAGGAGACGCTATGTTAAATCTATTTGTATCTATTGTTGTTTTAGGAATGATTGCTTTTATCCTCTTTTGGTTTTTCAAAAAACCGCAAGAAGATGCTAAGAGAGCCCAGCAAAAAAATGGCTATCAGGAGATTCGTGTGGAAGTCATGGGGGGCTACACTCCAGGAACTATTATCCTCAAAAAATCGCAACCAGCTCGCATTATTTTCGATCGAAAAGATCCTTCACCTTGCTTGGACCAAATCGTTTTCCCAGACTTTGGTGTGCATGCTGATCTGCCTATGGGAGACCAATATGTGGTTGAAATTACTCCTGAAGAAGCAGGAGAATATGGTTTCTCTTGTGGCATGAATATGATGCACGGTAAGATGATTGTAGAATAGGAGAATGATATGACTGAAATTGTAAAAGCAAGCCTTGAAAATGGTGTGCAAAAAATTCGTATTACAGCAGAAAAAGGCTATCATCCAGCCCATATTCAACTACAAAAAGGAGTTCCTGCTGAGATTACCTTTCACCGTGTGACACCATCAAACTGCTATAAGGAGATTCTCTTCGAAGAAGAAGGAATCCTAGAACCAATCGCTCAAGATGAGGAAAAAGTCATTCGTTTTACTCCTCAAGAGTTGGGTGAGCATGAATTTTCATGCGGCATGAAGATGCAGAAGGGGAGTTATACTGTAGTTGAGAAGACTCAAAAATCTCTAAGCCTTTTACAACGTTTTTGGATTACTAGTATCTTTACTATGCCTCTTGTGATTCTCATGATTGGGATGTCTACAGGAGGAATTAATCACCAAGTCATGCGTTGGGGCACCTTTTTAGCCACAACACCCATTATGCTGGTAGCTGGAGTTCCATATATCAGAAGCGCCTGGGCTAGTTTTAAAAAGCACAATTCCAACATGGATACCTTGGTTGCTCTGGGAACCCTAGTGGCCTATTTCTATAGCTTAGTTGCCCTCTTCACTGGTCTGCCCGTTTACTTTGAAAGTGCTGCATTTATCCTCTTCTTCATTCTTTTGGGAGCAGTTTTTGAGGAAAAAATGCGAAAAAATACTTCGCAGGCAGTCGAAAAATTATTAGACCTACAAGCCAAAACAGCAGAGGTTTTGCGTGATGATGTTTATGTTCAAATCCCTCTAGAACAAGTCAAAGTTGGGGATCTCATTCGCGTTCGACCAGGTGAAAAAATTGCCGTTGATGGGACTGTGTTAGAAGGTGAAACGAGTATTGATGAATCAATGGTAACTGGGGAAAGTATTCCAGTCGATAAATCAGTTGGAGATGCTGTTATTGGATCAACCATCAATAATAGTGGTACGATCATTTTTAGAGCTGAAAAAGTAGGTTCTGAAACAATGTTGGCTCAGATTGTAGACTTTGTGAAGAAAGCTCAAACAAGTCGTGCTCCTATTCAAGATTTGACAGACAAGATTTCTGGGATTTTTGTACCAGCAGTTGTCATTTTAGGACTTCTTACTTTTTGGGTCTGGTTTGTTTTGCTTGGTGAAAGCTTTGTGACTTCCCTTCTTTATGGAGTAGCAGTCTTGATTATTGCCTGCCCTTGTGCTCTTGGACTTGCGACACCGACAGCACTCATGGTTGGAACAGGACGAAGTGCCAAGATGGGAATTCTTCTCAAAAATGGTACAGTTTTACAGGAAATTCAAAAAGTCCAAACGGTTGTTTTTGATAAGACAGGAACCTTGACCGAAGGGAAGCCAGTAGTGACAGATGTTATTGGTGATGAAAGAGAAGTGCTCAGCTTGGCTGCTTCACTGGAAGATGTATCTCAACACCCGCTAGCTCAAGCTGTTGTTAATCGTGCATCTGAACTAGGAATTAGCCTTTACCCAGTGGAAAACTTCCAAGCCTTGCATGGAAAAGGTGTGACTGGGATTATTAATAGTAAACAAGTCTTGCTGGGGAATGCCAAACTCTTAGATGATCTTGCAATTCCACATGATTATCAAGAACGATTTGATTTGCTTGAGAAAGAAGCAAAAACAGTTGTCTTCCTATCCGTGGATGGTGAGTTAAAAGGCTTAATTGCCTTACAGGATGTCCCTAAGGAAAATGCCAAAGAAGCTATTGCTAAATTGAAAAAACGCGGTCTTAGAACGGTTATGCTTACAGGAGATAATGCTGGAGTAGCCCATGCCATTGCAAGCCAAATTGGAATCGAAGAAGTGATCGCAAATGTCTTGCCAGAGGAAAAGGCACATGAAATTCACAAGCTTCAAAAGAATGGCAAATTGGCCTTTGTTGGAGATGGCATCAATGATGCGCCGGCCCTCAGTGTAGCGGATGTCGGAATTGCCATGGGCTCTGGGACAGATATTGCCATTGAATCAGCAGATCTTGTCCTTACAACCAACAATTTACTAGGATTGGCACGTGCTTTTGATATGAGTAAGAAGACCTTTAATCGTATTCTACTCAATCTTTTCTGGGCTTCTATCTATAACCTCATTGGTATTCCGATTGCAGCAGGAGTGTTTTCTGGTCTTGGTTTGGTACTCAATCCAGAACTTGCAGGATTGGCCATGGCCTTTAGTTCAGTATCTGTTTTAATCAGCTCTCTCATGCTTAATTTTACTAAAGTCGATTAAAAAGGCGGTCTTAACCGCTTTTTTGCTATTCTAAAACAGATTTTCAAAACGTTTTCAATCTGTACTGTAATAGAGAATGAAAGTTTCTGAGCACATTCTTATGAAACTATAAGTAAATGTGATAAATTAGGAGTGTAAATTTACTGAATCGTTTTCAAAAAACATATAAAAGCGCTTTTATTATTCATCAAATTAACTTTTAAGGAGAGTTATCATTATGACTCAAGGGAAAATTACTGCATCTGCAGCAATGCTTAACGTATTGAAAACATGGGGCGTAGATACTATCTACGGTATCCCATCAGGAACACTTAGCTCACTTATGGACGCTTTGGCTGAAGACAAAGATATCCGTTTCTTGCAAGTTCGCCACGAAGAAACAGGTGCTCTTGCCGCTGTTATGCAAGCGAAATTTGGCGGCTCAATCGGTGTTGCAGTTGGTTCAGGTGGACCTGGTGCGACTCACTTGATTAATGGTGTTTACGATGCAGCAATGGATAACACTCCATTCCTAGCGATCCTTGGATCACGTCCAGTTAACGAATTGAACATGGATGCCTTCCAAGAATTGAACCAAAACCCAATGTACAACGGTATCGCTGTTTACAACAAACGTGTAGCTTACGCAGAGCAATTACCAAAAGTGATTGACGAAGCTTGCCGTGCTGCCGTTTCTAAAAAAGGTCCAGCTGTCGTTGAAATTCCAGTAAACTTCGGTTTCCAAGAAATCGACGAAAACTCATACTATGGATCAGGTTCATACGAGCGTTCATTCATCGCTCCTGCTTTGAACGAAGTTGAAATCGACAAAGCTGTTGAAATCTTGAACAATGCTGAACGTCCAGTGATCTATGCTGGTTACGGTGGTGTTAAAGCTGGTGAAGTGATCACTGAATTGTCACGTAAAATCAAAGCACCAATCATCACAACTGGTAAAAACTTTGAAGCTTTCGAATGGAACTATGAAGGTTTGACAGGTTCTGCTTACCGTGTTGGTTGGAAACCAGCCAACGAAGTGGTCTTTGAAGCAGATACAGTTCTTTTCCTTGGATCAAACTTCCCATTTGCTGAAGTATACGAAGCATTCAAAAACACTGAAAAATTCATCCAAGTTGATATTGACCCTTACAAACTTGGTAAACGTCACGCCCTAGACGCTTCAATCCTTGGTGACGCAGGTCAAGCAGCTAAAGCTATCCTTGACAAAGTGAACCCAGTTGAATCTACTCCATGGTGGCGTGCAAACGTGAAGAACAACCGAAACTGGCGTGATTACATGAACAAACTCGAAGGTAAAACTGAGGGTGAATTGCAATTGTATCAAGTTTACAATGCAATCAACAAACATGCTGATCAAGACGCTATCTACTCAATCGACGTCGGTAACTCTACTCAAACATCAACTCGTCACCTTCACATGACTCCTAAGAATATGTGGCGTACATCTCCACTCTTTGCAACAATGGGTATCGCTATCCCTGGTGGTATCGCTGCTAAGAAGGACAACCCAGATCGCCAAGTATGGAACATCATGGGTGACGGAGCTTTCAACATGGTTTATCCAGATGTTATTACTAACGTTCAATACAACCTTCCAGTTATCAACGTTGTCTTTACAAACGATGAGTATGCCTTCATCAAGAACAAATACGAAGATACAAACAAACACTTGTTTGGTGTAGACTTCACAAACGCTGACTACGCTAAAATCGCTGAAGCACAAGGAGCTGTTGGATTTACAGTAAACCGTATCGAAGATATCGATGCAGTTGTTGCAGAAGCTGTTAAATTGAACAAAGAAGGTAAGACAGTTGTCATCGATGCGCGCATCACACAACACCGTCCACTTCCAGTAGAAGTTCTTGAGTTGGATCCAAAACAACACTCAGAAGAAGCAATCAAGGCCTTCAAGGAAAAATACGAAGCAGAAGAACTCGTACCATTCCGTCTCTTCTTGGAAGAAGAAGGATTGCAATCACGCGCAATTAAATAATTTCTCTCGTCGAAAATCAAATTTTAAATTTGTAGAATTTATTCTTTGATTTTCATAGAGTGAAACTTAAAAAGATCGGAGCAATCCGGTCTTTTTATGGAGAATAGTAAATGAATTTAAATCAATTAGATATCATCGTTTCAAGTATTCCTCAAGTCTGTGCTGACTTGGAGCGTATTTTGGATAAACAGGCAGATTATGTTGATCAAGGCTTTGCTCAGTTCACGATTGGCAGTCATTGTCTAATGTTGTCCCAAAATCATTTGATTCCTTTGGAAGATTTTCAGTCAGGTATCATTCTTCACATTGAGATTGAGGATCTAGAGCAGAATTACCAACGTTTAAAAGAGAGAGGTGTCGAGATTTTACACGGTCCTTGTGAAACGGATTGGGGAACAGAGTCCTTATTAGTTAAAGGTCCTGCTGGTCTAGTGCTTGATTTTTATCGTATGAAATAAGGGGCTTAGTCATTTGAAGATAACCTTAACTATTCTTAAAACAGAATGTGAGAATATGAACTATTGAAAGATCGGAGCAATCCGGTTTTTTTTCTGTTATGCGATTTTCAGTCCGTCTCGTTCCATTAGGTGCGAGACAAAAAACCACCCGCTGACGGGTGGTTATGATTTCTACACTTATTGTTTGGCTTCCTGTTTTAATTGTTGCACCTGTTCCTTGTACTGGAGAAGCTCCTTGTCTTTTTTATGGATAGTCGTTTCTGCTTCAGCAATGCGGCTTTTCAGCTCTTGAGTCTTGCCATGGTGATAGCTAAAACCAATAGCACTACCAACAATGATCCCGATTACTAGACAAGTAAAAATCACCAAAATCAAGGAAGCAGATAGTTGTGTAAAGACAAGACTGACAGTTACTGTTTGACGATTGAGCAGACCAAAGCAGATCACAATGACTAATAAGATCAAACCGCCAATTAGATAAGCCTTATCTTTCAGTGACAATTCATTAAATTTTTTTAGCATAAGTTCCTTTTCTCCTGACTATGTTGATAGAAAATTACACACCATTTAGGTATTAACAAAATTCATTTTACTAGAAAATTTCGATACTGTCAATAATTTCTAACAGCTTATTTACCATCAATCGATTCATTGAAAAGGAGTATTCATTTTCTAATATTTGATTGACTAAACAGATCGGAGCAATCCAGTCTTTTTTCTGTTCCCACTTTCTTCTCACAAGATTGTGATAGTTTACATCTTTATAACAAAAGCTTCAAAGTCTTGATTGTTTTGAAAGAAGATTATAAAATAAGATTCAGTAAAAATGAAATAGGTTTTGAAAATAACTGAAAAACAAATGAAAATGTTAGGTTGGGTAGCGACCTTTATGTCTGTTATGATGTATATGTCTTACTTCCCACAAATCATGGACAATCTGGCTGGTCAAAAAGGAAATTTCATTGAGCCCTTGGTTGCAGCGATCAACTGTAGTCTATGGGTCTACTACGGTCTTTTCAAAAAAGAAAGAGATATCCCCCTTGCAGCAGCGAATGCACCAGGTATTATTTTTGGCCTAGTAACCGCTATCACAGCTTTGATTTAAAAGGAACAGAGGAGACTAGTTTTCAGTCTTCTTTTTTTGTTTCCGGGGAGGCTATTTGCTTTTTCGAGAGGATAATTTTTTAAAAAACAATCTGATCAACTTAAATAGTAGAATAGTATCAGTATGTCACAGTATTTTATAAGAAAAGGTTTCAGAATGAGCTATAATATAAGTAAATGAACAAGCAAATAAGAAAGTTGAGTAGACTTATGACCGAAAAACTGACTTTTCCGGATGGTTTCGGCTGGAACAGGCGAAATGAACAAGCGCTATGGCTTTATCTATGTTGATCGAGGCAATGCAGGAAATGGGACTCTCAAACGTAGTAAAAAGAAATCCTTCTACTGGTACAAGGACGTCATTGCCAGCAATGGTGCAAGCATTGAGTAGAACACATTTATTCACTATTTTTACAAAATCTTCTCCCTACTTTATAAGATGTGAAAAAGAGTTCAATTAGACCTAGCTTTTTGCTATAATGAGGGGAGAAAAATCAGACAGGAGATCGACATGTCAGAACCATTATTTTTAAATTCCGTTATGCAAGAAAAAATCTGGGGTGGGACTAAACTACGTGATGAGTTTGGCTATGACATCCCGAGCGAAAAGATTGGTGAATATTGGGCAATCTCAGCTCACCCAAATGGTGTTTCCAAGGTAGCCAATGGTCGCTTTGAGGGAATCGACCTCGCTACTTTGTATGCGGAACACCGTGAATTGTTTGGCAACCGTCCAGAGCCAGTATTTCCACTTTTGACCAAAATCCTTGATGCTAATGACTGGCTCAGTGTTCAAGTTCATCCAGACGATGCCTACGGACTAGAGCATGAAGGCGAACTCGGAAAAACAGAGTGCTGGTACATCATCGCCGCAGATGAAGGTTCTGAGATTATCTATGGCCACAATGCCAAATCAAAAGAAGAACTCCGTCAGCAAATCGAAGACAAGAACTGGGATGCCTTGCTGACAAAGGTTCCTGTTAAGGCTGGGGATTTCTTCTATGTTCCAAGTGGAACTATGCATGCTATCGGTGCAGGTATCTTAATTCTTGAAACGCAACAGTCTAGTGATACAACCTACCGTGTTTATGACTTTGACCGTAGGGATGATAATGGCAACTTGCGCGAGCTTCATCTTGAAAAATCCATCGATGTTTTAAATATCGGTGAGCCTGCAAATAGCCGTCCTGTAACAGTCAAAGCAGATGATTTGCGTTCAACTCTCCTTGTATCCAATGAATTCTTCGCAGTTTACAAGTGGGAAATTACTGGAAAAGTTGATTTTGAGAAGACAGCTGATTATAGCTTGTTTAGTGTCTTAGCTGGCCAAGGTCAACTAACTGTTGATGGAAAGAACTATCCAATCCAAAAAGGTAGTCACTTTATCCTACCAAGCGATGTTGAAGCATGGACTTTGGAAGGTCAAGGTCTAGAATTGATTGTTAGTCATCCATAAAAAGAAAGGGCCTGAGTTCATTACTCAAGTCCTTTTTTGTATTTACATAAATTGGGCGATAAAGACCACAATGATGATAATTGGAATGATGAAACGAAGAAGGAAGAGCCAGACTTGGAAAAGTCCTTGTTTCCAAGGTGTTTCATCAAGATGGAGTTCCTCCATTGCCAGTGCCTTTTTGAAAATATAGCCTGTAAAGAGAGACAAGCAGAGGGCGCCGAATGGCATGAAGAGGTTGGAAACCAAGAAATCCATAGCATCAAAGAAGGTTTTCCCAAAGATTTGAACATCCGCCATGACACCGTAGGATAGGGCCGAAGGGATACCAAAGATAAAGGTCAAGATACCTAAAATAAGACTCCATTTATTACGTTTTTCGTTATCTTGGTCAGTGATATTTCCAACATTAATTTCCAGCATAACGACAGAAGAAGTGACCGTCGCAAAGAGGAAGAGCAAGAGAAAGAGGATGTAGAAAATCGTACCAAAAGGCATCTTGTCAAAGAGTTGGGGCAAGACGATAAAGAGGAGACTCGGACCACCTTCAGACTGGATATTGAAGGCTGACATAGCTGGGAAAATAGCTAGTCCTGCCATGATCGATACAGAAATGTTCATGGCAACGATAGACATACCTGATTGGACCAGATTGGTTTTCTTATCTAGGTAAGAAGCATAGGTCAACATGGCCGTAACCCCGAGGGACAAAGCAAAGAATGACTGTCCTAGAGCATAGAGGAAACCAGCACTTGTCAGTTTTGAAAAGTCAGGTTTGAGGAAGTAAACCACACCTTCCATGGCATTTGGCAAGCTAAGAGAGCGCCCGATAATAATGACAAAGATGATAAATAGCAGGGGCATCATGACCTTAGATGCTCTTTCAATTCCTTTTTGGACTCCCTTAGATACGATAAAGATGTTGAGGAAGATAAAAAGAGTTTGAGACCCAAGGGCAATCCAAGGATTTGAAATGATGTCTGTAAAGAGTTGGGCATAATCACTGCTAATCCCAACTTGGAAGGCTTTAGCAATAGCGATACCTAGATAAACTAAAACCCATCCCCCGATAACACTGTAAAAGGATAAGAGGATGAAAAGGGCAAAGGCACCGATCCAACCGATAAAATTGTATTTGCTATTGTTGCCAAGTTTTCCAAAGGTTTTGATTGCTGACACGCCAGCGCACCGACCGAGGGCAAACTCAGCCAAGAGAAGTGGAAATCCAATCAATAGTGTCGAGATGAGAAAGACCAGTAAAAAACCTCCCCCACCATTGGCAGCAGTCATGTAAGGGAACTTCCAAACGGCCCCAAGACCAATAGCAGAACCTGCAGATGCAAGGATAAAGCCTAGTTTTGAGCCCCATTGCGATTTTTCAGACATTGTTAAACTCCAATCTATTTCTAAATAATGAAAGGCTACTTGAGTTGTCAAATAGCCTTCTCTCAATTGCTCTTTTGAGCTTATTCTTTGATTGATAGACTTGATTATCCTATCATGATTTTTCAAGTCTGTCAAGAAAGCGATTTTCATGTTTTTATAAAAAATATGATAAAATACTTGACTCTCCTCAAAGGGGAGGGTATATACTATTTATGTGAGGAGGAAATCATGTACCATATCAAAGAAGCTGCGCAACTTTCAGGTGTCTCCGTCAAGACCCTCTACCATTATGATAAGATAGGACTCTTGGTTCCTTTAAAGTCGGAAAATGGCTATCGAACCTACAGTCAGGAGGATTTGGAACGCCTTCAGGTTATTCTTTATTACAAATATCTAGGCTTTTCTTTAGAAAAGATAGCAGAGCTATTAAAGGAAGAAAGGAAAAATTTATTGCCTCATTTGACCAGGCAGTTGGACTATTTGACTCGAGAAAGGGAACATCTGGATACCTTGATTTCAACCTTGCAAAAAACCATTCAAGAACAAAAAGGAGAAAGAAAAATGACTATTGAGGAAAAATTCACTGGATTTAGCTATCAAGACAATCAAAAATACCACCAAGAGGCTGTAGACAAGTATGGCCAAGAAATCATGGATCAAGCGCTCGAGCGCCAAAAAGGTCACGAAGACGAAGCTACGGCTGCCTTCAACCAAGTCTTTCAAGCCATGGCACAAAATCTTCGAGATAGTCTACCTGTAACAGCATCTGAAAACCAAGAAGAGGTAGCTAAGCTATTGCAAGCCATCCGTACTTATGGATTTGACTGTTCTATCGAGGTCTTTGGTTATATCGGAAAAGGCTATGTCTATAATCCAGAGTTTAAGGAAAACCTTGATAAGTTTGGACAGGGAACAGCCCAGTACACATCAGATGTCATTGCCCACTATGTAAGCACACAAACTCGATAAAACTCAAAGACTAAGCTAAGGTTGACAAAGCTGGTGACAGAATTTTATACTCTTCGAAAATCTCTTCAAACCACGTCAGCTTCCATCTGCAACCTCAAAATAGTATTTTGAGCTGACTTCGTCAGTTCTATCTGCAACCTCAAAGCTGTACTTTGAGCAGACTGCGGCTAGCTTTCTAGTTTGCTCTTTGATTTTCATTTAGTATTAGTAGGAGGACACAGACCTAGCTTGAAGATTAGATAAGATAAAATCGGCGGAGTGACCTCTGCCGATTTACTGTTATTTGAGTTGGTAAGACCAGTCTTCTCCATCCTTATAGTAAAAGAATTCACTGAGATCATCTTCCAAAAAAACACGAAGCATATCAGACATATCCTCAGTAGCTAGTTTGAGATGAGATAGATTTTCAAAGTCCTCCCACCAGACTTTTCCTTCGTCTGAAGATTGGAGCTCACCAGTAAAGTGTTCTGTTTTGTAAAAGAGGACAACATAACGATAGTCCTCGTCATCATACCAGTCTTTGATACCACGGAGTTGGGGTTTAGAAATGGTCAGGCCAGTTTCTTCTTTCACTTCTCGAATGACAGCATCGACAAAGGATTCGCCACGTTCAACATGACCACCAGGAAAAGTAATGCCAGGCCAGTTAGGACTAACTCGGTCTTGAACGAGGACCTTGTCCCCATTTTTAATCAAGCACATGTTGACAAATTCGACTGATTCTCTTCTGCTCATATTATTTTTCCTATTTTGTTAGTAATTTTTCTACCACGTTTAACTTTCGCATGGTCAGATCAACGCTGAACAGCTTTTCAAGATAGTTGGTATTAAGTTTTTTTCGTTTTGCAGTTCTAGGGAGATAGAGGTAAAGACAATGGTTGCCGATACAAATTTCTTCTTCACCATAGTCACTATCCAATTTTTCTAATGGTAGACTTTGGATATCATTTTGAAAAAGGATCACATGTATTCGGTCAAAAAGATAGTGTTTTCCAAATGGGTTTTCTTGGACAATTTTTGCAAAATCATTTTTGTTCTTGATTACCATTTTTAAATCAGCACCAATTTTTTCCTTTATTAGAGTGTGAACCTGTTCTCGTATTTCTTCCAGAGATAAGTCACTTTCAAGAATGATATTCCCACTTTGAATATAGGTTCGAACGTGTTGAAAATCAGCCTCTATCAAGATATCTACTAGATAAGACATTTTAGGGATAGCATTTTTTCCATTAGGAGTAACTCCCCTTAGTAAGATAATATGTTCCAAAGTAGTTCCTTTCTTATCTAACATCCTTAGATACTAAATCATTTATAGATTAAGTTTGAGCCTGCCACCCAGCCAGTACAGAGGGCAGAAGTGATGTTAAATCCACCTGTGTGGGCATTGATATCTAGGACCTCTCCTGCAAAGTGAAGGCCAGGAACCAGTTTGCTTTCCAGCGTTTTAGGATTGATTTCCTTGAGACTAACGCCACCTTTGGTAACAAAGGATTTAGCAAGGGACATTTTGCCAGTTACTGGAATTTTAAGAGCTTTGATAGACTGGACAAGTTGGTCGCGTTCCTTTTCAGTTAGCTGTTTAACTTTTTCAGGATAGCATTGAACAAAGAATTCTGCCAAGCGTTCAGGGAGCAAAGTCTTCAAGGCATTTTTCAAGGATTTTTCCCGGTTTTCTTCTAAAAAGTCAACTAATTCTCTCTCAGAAAGCTGAGGCAAAGTGTCTAAGGAAAGTACCTC
The DNA here is from genome assembly GCF_001814775.1 of Streptococcus sp. HMSC067H01. GTDB lineage: Bacteria > Bacillota > Bacilli > Lactobacillales > Streptococcaceae > Streptococcus. Next base: position 306,954 of record NZ_KV817781.1, on the reverse strand, counting down.
ACCACCCTTGACAAAACTAGACATACGAAGAGCAGCGGGACCTGATAAACCAAAGTGGGTAAAGAGCAGGTCATGAGTGATGACATGCTTGCCATAGCTTAGGGTCACATCGTCTAGGGAAATTCCCTGCAAGGCCTTATGCGGGAAATCAGTCAACAATGGACTTTCAGCAGCTTCAAGCTCGGTAATGGTGTGTTTGAAATGGCGAGCAATCTCATGACCAAAACCAGTAGAGCCAGTAGAAGGATAGGATTTTCCACCAGTTGTGACGATGAGTTTATCACAAGTAAAGGTCTGGTCTGGTGATTTCAGGACAAACTGGTCGTCAATCTTTTTAACCGAAACAATCTCCGTTTGAGTGGCAACTTGCCCACCTAGCTCCATGATTTTCTTTTCCAGTGCTTCGATAATGGTCCGAGATTTGTCACTGGCTGGAAAGACGCGGCCATGGTCTTCGACCTTGAGTTTGACTCCATTCTCCGTAAAAAAGTTGATGATATCATGGTTATCAAACTGGGAAAAGACACTGTATAGAAAGCGGCCATTTCCAGGGATGCCAGCTAATAGGTCATCTAGAGTTCCATTGTTGGTTACGTTGCAGCGCCCACCACCAGTACCAGCTAATTTTTTTCCGAGTTTTCGATTTTTTTCGATGAGAAGGGTTTTCTGGCCATAAAAGCTACTTGAAATCGTAGCCATCATACCAGCCGGGCCTCCCCCGATTACAATAGTGTCAAAATATTTCATAAAAGTATTGTACCATAAAAAAGACGGAGGGACAGAAATCGGTAGATCAAGTTTTACTTACCTAGTCCCACGAATTTTTAATAAGTCAGTGGTTTGTTGAATCTTATGAATTGACAAGATAAAATTGTCAGTAAAATAGTTTTGTGGATCCGAAAAGAGCCACAAAAGTCTACTCAGCTACAGTAGAAAAGATAATTGCTGATAAAAATTGAGGTCGGGACATTGAATCCCGACCTCTGTCTTATATAAATTAGTCAATTTCATATCCCATGAGGAGTCCACCCTCTTCTGCATAAAAACTGCAGAGGCCAGAAGTTGGGAGAACCTTAATATCAGCTTGTGGGAATGTTTCACGCACACGTTCAGAGAGCTGTTGGCAGAATTTATCATTACTGCGGTGAGCCATGACGATACGTCCACCAGCATAGCCAGCTTTAATTAATTCTTCATAGGTAGCTTGAAGAGATTTTTTAGCACCACGAGCCTTTTGGAGGAGTTCCAAGGTTCCAGTTTCACTTGCTTCCCCAACCATACGAATATTGAGGAGCCCAACAACTGTACCGATCAGTTTACTCAAGCGACCATTCTTAACCAGATTATCAACCTTAGCGAGAACGAACAATAACTTAGTTTTTTCTTGGTAAGCAGTAATAGCATTAACCACTTCTTCAAAAGAAAGTCCTTGGTCAATCAAATCATTGATTTTCTCAACGATTAGATCAACTTCCCCACCAGCAGACAAGCTGTCAATAACATGAATCTGAGTATCAGGATGTTCTTCGAGATAGAGATTCTTAGCTAATTGAGCGCTGTTTTGACTACCAGAAAGAGTTCCGGTAATGGTCACTACAAAAATATGTTTTGCCCCTTCAAATGCTCGCAAGTAATCATCAGGGCTAGGACAAGCTGATTTTGAAGCTTCAGAAGTTGCATACATGGTTTCCATCATTTTGTCAATATCAAGACTAGCATCGTCAATAAAGACTTGATCAGCCACTTGAATGGTTAAAGGAACACTTACAAATTCAGTGTCAATCGCAGGAGTAGGTAATTGACGATAATCACAACCAGAATCTGCCACAATCTTCCAAGTCATAGAAATTCTCCATCTTTGTCACTTATACATTGACAAAGGTTCTGTCTTTTTCTACAATTATATCATGAAAATGCTTAAAACAAAAGTTTCGTCACTCTGTTGTCACAAGTAGAAAGGAAGTGTTATGGCCGAACGAAGAATTTCCGAAAATTCACTTGAAAATCTCAGAAAATCCAATCAAGAATCCAATTTACTGACCAGAGAAGCTATCGAAACAGCTCTCTTGCAACTTTTGGAGAAAAAGGAATTGACAAAGATTAGCATTTCTGAGTTGGTCAAACGTGCTGGTGTTTCCCGTGCAGCCTTTTATCGAAACTATGACTCCAAAGAAGAGATTTTAGAAAGTGTCTTTAAACGAAGCGTCCATAACATTATGGAGCAATTGAGCCATTACGATGTTAAAACGGACCTCTATCTGGTTTGGGTTCGCCTCTTTAGAGAAGCCAAGAAAGAGGCTAAGGTCATTCAGCTTGCCTTGGACTACCACTTGGAAAAAATATTTGTGCAAGCCATGCAAGAATTTTTAGAAAAATACTATGGAAAATCAAAAGGAGTCAGCTCTTACCTGCATTCTTTTTGGAGTTCTGCCATCGTATCAGTTTTGCTTAAATGGATTAAGGATGGAATGAAGGTTCCTGCTGAAAAAATTGCAGATTTACGCCTACCATTTTTTAAAAAATAGAGAAAAAGGAGAAAAGAGATGACTGAAAAAAGACTGGCTTGGGATGAGTATTTTGCTGCTCAAGCTCTATTGATTGCCAATCGTTCAACCTGTAAACGCGCTAAGGTAGGAGCTGTTTTAGTCAAGGATAATAAGGTGATTTCAACAGGTTATAATGGCTCTGTATCAGGAACAGAGCATTGTATTGACCATGACTGTTTGGTGATTGAAGGTCACTGTGTCCGTACCCTTCATGCTGAGGTTAATGCTATTTTACAAGGAGCCGAACGTGGCGTTCCAAAAGGATTTACAGCTTACGTTACTCATTTTCCTTGTCTCAACTGCACCAAGCAATTACTTCAGGTAGGATGTGAGCGTGTCGTTTATATTAACCAGTACCGTATGGACGACTACGCCCAGTATCTCTATCATGAAAAAGGGACCGAGTTGACCCATTTACCACTTGAGACAGTACAAGCAGCTCTTCAAGAAGCTAACTTGATTTAAAAATTAAAAAAAAAGATGGTTTAGAAGGATTTTTAGACCATTTTTTGATATAATAAGAAGAATAAATTGAAAGAAGGAATTCAGAAAATGGGAAAACTTGAAGTCATTAATCATCCACTCATTCAACACAAATTGTCAATCTTGCGTCGTACAGACACTTCTACAAAAGCTTTTCGTGAGTTAGTAGATGAAATTGCTATGTTGATGGGATATGAAGTACTTCGTGATCTTCCGCTTGAAGACGTTGAAATCGAAACACCTATCACAAAAACAGTTCAAAAACAATTGGCTGGTAAAAAATTGGCAATTGTTCCAATCTTGCGTGCAGGCATCGGGATGGTCGATGGGCTATTGAGCTTGGTTCCAGCAGCCAAAGTTGGACATATTGGTATGTACCGTGACGAAGAAACTCTTCAACCAGTAGAATACTTGGTTAAATTACCTGAAGATATCGACCAACGTCAAATCTTTGTTGTTGACCCAATGCTTGCGACAGGTGGTTCAGCTATCCTTGCTGTTGATTCCCTCAAAAAACGTGGCGCTTCAAACATTAAATTTGTCTGCCTAGTTGCAGCACCAGAAGGAGTTGAAGCTCTTAATGCAGCACATCCTGATGTTGAAATTTTCACAGCAGCTTTGGATGAACGCTTGAACGAAAATGGATACATCGTTCCAGGTCTTGGTGACGCAGGAGATCGCTTGTTCGGAACTAAGTAAGATTCTAAGCTTACCCTAAAACTGTTCATTAGTTTTAGTCTAGAAAGGAGGTTGAATTTTTGTGTCTGTTTTTAGGATAGAGCAAAAATTTGACCTTTTTTGACCAAGGATATATAATAATCCTATTAACAAAGAAATTAGAAATCAGAAGGAGAATTGAATGATTCCTGTAGTAATTGAACAAACAAGTCGTGGAGAACGTTCATATGACATTTACTCACGTCTTCTAAAAGATCGTATCATCATGTTGACTGGACCCGTCGAAGACAATATGGCCAATTCAGTTATCGCCCAATTGCTTTTCTTGGATGCTCAAGATAGTACAAAAGATATTTACCTTTATGTAAATACTCCAGGTGGATCAGTTTCAGCTGGTTTGGCAATTGTAGATACTATGAATTTTATCAAAGCAGACGTACAAACGATTGTTATGGGGATGGCTGCCTCAATGGGAACCATTATAGCATCAAGTGGAGCAAAGGGTAAACGCTTCATGCTTCCAAATGCAGAGTACATGATTCACCAACCGATGGGTGGTACTGGTGGTGGTACGCAACAGACAGATATGGCTATTGCGGCTGAGCACTTGCTTAAAACTCGTAAGACTTTGGAGCAAATTCTTGCAGATAATTCAGGTAAGTCAGTTGAGCAAATTCACGCTGATGCTGAACGTGATTACTGGATGAGCGCTCAAGAAACACTTGAATATGGTTTCATTGATGAAATCATGGCTAATAATTCTTTGAATTAATCTTTTGAAGCAAACTCGACTGAGTTTGCTTTTTTTGATATAATAGTAAGAAGATTGTTAGAAGGAAGTTGTAATATGTTTCAAAAAGAGAATCGGTCTGGTCTGATTATCTATCTATACTATAATCGTGATGCAAAAAAACTCGATAATTATGGTGATATTTGTTACCACTCTAAAAAACACCGTTATCTGCAACTTTATGTCCCAACAGAAGAAGTGGAAGAACTGGTTAGCCGTTTAGGAAAAGAGAAATTTGTTAAAAAAGTGAGACAATGTCATATCCAAGAATTGGAAACTCCCTTTGTTGGTAGTCTCTACAGAAATAACGAAAACGTTATCATGTAAAATTTTAGATAAATGTGTTGACAATTTTCTGATAATTCGGTATATTCTTAACATGCAATTTATTTAAGAAATAAGGAGACAAAAAGATGAAGAAAAAATTTGCCTTATCACTTGTAGCTCTTGCAAGTGTAGCTGTATTGGCAGCTTGCGGAGAAGTTAAGTCAGGAGCTTCAAATACAACTGGGAACCCAATTGATGAGAAAGTTGTAAAAATTGGTTTCAACTTTGAAAAAACTGGTGAAGTAGCAGCCTACGGTAGCGCTGAACAAAAAGGTGCTCAATTGGCCGTTGATGAAATCAACGCAGCAGGTGGTATCGATGGAAAACAAATCGAAGTTGTAGACAAAGATAACAAATCTGAGACAGCTGAAGCAGCTACCGTTACAACAAACCTTGTTACCCAATCAAAAGTGAACGCTCTTGTAGGGCCTGCAACTTCAGGTGCCACTGCCGCAGCGGTTGCCAATGCTGGGAAAGCAGGTGTACCATTGGTAACCCCATCAGCAACTCAAGATGATTTGACAAAAGGTCAAGATTACCTTTTCCGTGCAACCTTCATCGATAGCTTCCAAGGACAAATCATTGCTAAATACACAACTGATAACTTGAAAGCGAAGAAAGTCGTTCTATACTACGATAACTCATCTGACTATGCTAAAGGGATTGCTGAAGCCTTCAAGAAATCTTATAAAGGTGAAATTGTAGCGACAGAAACGTTCCAATCTAAGGATACAGATTTCCAAGCCGCACTTACAAAAATCAAAGATAAAGACTTCGATGCCATTGTCCTTCCAGGGTACTACACTGAAACTGGTAAAATTGTAAACCAAGCACGTGGTATGGGAATCAAACAACCAATCATCGGTGGTGATGGATTTAGTGATGCTAAATTCGTTGAACAAGCAACACCTGCTGCAGCTACAGACATCTACTACGTAGCTGGATTCTCTACTGAAGGTGAAATGACTGATAAAGCCAAGAAATTCGTAGAAGCTTATAAAGCGAAATACAACGAAGAACCTTCAATGTTTGCAGCCTTGGCATATGATTCAGTTTACATGATTTCGGAAGCATCTAAAGGTGCTAAGAACTCTGTCGAATTGAAAGACAACCTTGCGAAGTTGAAAGACTTGGAAGGTGTTACTGGTACAATGTCTATTGACAAAGACCATAATCCGGTTAAATCTGCACTTATGATTGGCTTAAAAGATGGTAAAGTTGAGTCAGTTGAGTCGGTTAAACCTTAATCTAGTAGATATCGTAAATGGGGAATGAGCTTCTACTCACTCCCTGTTTCGGTGTTTATGAAAGGATTATTTTTTTATAAAATTCTAAAAATATAAATTAGAAAGAGTGAACCATATGCTTCAACAACTTGTAAATGGTTTAATCTTGGGTAGTGTCTATGCACTGCTAGCCCTGGGTTATACTATGGTTTATGGAATTATCAAGCTTATTAACTTTGCCCACGGTGATATCTATATGATAGGTGCTTTCATGGGTTATTTCTTGATTAATTCCTTGCAATTAAATTTCTTTGTTGCCTTGATCTTATCGATGATCGGTACAGCAATTCTCGGTGTTATCATTGAGTTCCTAGCTTATCGTCCATTACGTCATTCAACTCGTATCTCTGTATTGATTACAGCCATCGGGGTATCCTTCTTACTTGAGTATGGGATGGTCTATCTAGTTGGAGCTAACACACGTGCCTTTCCTCAAGCAATCCAAACAGTGCGTTATGACTTGGGCCCAATCAGTTTGACCAATATTCAATTGTTGATTTTGTCTGTCTCACTTGTTTTGATGGTTCTTCTACAACTCATTGTACAAAAAACGAAGATGGGGAAAGCTATGCGTGCCGTTTCTGTAGATAGTGATGCGGCTCAGTTGATGGGAATCAATGTTAACCGTACGATCAGCTTTACTTTTGCCTTGGGTTCAGCTTTGGCTGGTGCTGCTGGTGTCCTTATCGCACTTTATTATAATTCATTGGAACCATTAATGGGAATGACTCCAGGTATAAAATCATTCGTGGCTGCCGTTCTTGGTGGTATCGGAATTATCCCTGGTGCAGCTCTGGGTGGCTTTGTTATTGGTCTTTTGGAGACATTTGCTACCGCCTTCGGAATGTCAGATTTCCGTGATGCAATCGTTTATGGAATCTTACTCTTAATCTTGATTGTTCGCCCAGCTGGTATCCTCGGTAAGAATGTGAAAGAGAAGGTGTAAACAATGAAAGAAAATTTAAAAGTTAATATTCTATGGTTACTCCTTTTATTAGCAGGCTATGGCTTGATCAGTGTACTTGTTTCGGCTGGAGTACTGAATCTTTTCTATATTCAAATTTTAGAGCAAATTGGGATTAACATCATACTTGCAGTTGGTCTTAACCTTATCGTAGGTTTCTCTGGTCAGTTTTCACTAGGACATGCTGGTTTTATGGCTATCGGTGCCTATGCAGCTGCAATAATTGGTTCTAAATCTCCAACCTATGGAGCCTTCTTTGGAGCCATGCTTCTTGGAGCACTTATCTCAGGATTAGTGGCTTTAGTCGTTGGGATTCCAACTCTTCGTTTGAAAGGGGACTATCTTGCTGTTGCGACACTAGGTGTTGCTGAGATCATTCGAATCTTTATTGTTAATGGTGGTGAACTAACTAATGGAGCTGCTGGTATCCTTGGTATTCCAAACTTTACAACCTGGCAAATGGTATATTTCTTTGCTGTGATTACAACAATTGCAACACTTAATTTCCTTCGTAGTCCAATTGGTCGTTCCACATTATCAGTACGAGAAGATGAAATTGCAGCAGAGTCAGTTGGAGTTAATACAACAAAAATTAAAATTATCGCTTTCGTCTTTGGAGCTATGACTGCAAGTATCGCAGGTTCGCTTCAGGCAGGATTTATTGGATCAGTAGTTCCAAAGGATTATAGCTTTATCAATTCTATCAACGTCTTGATTATTGTTGTATTTGGTGGTTTGGGTTCCATTACAGGGGCAATTGTTGCTGCAATCGTGCTTGGAATCTTGAACATGCTCCTTCAAGACGTGGCCAGCGTTCGTATGATTATCTATGCTTTGGCCTTAGTACTCGTTATGATCTTCAGACCAGGTGGTCTTCTTGGGACTTGGGAATTGAGCCTATCACGTCTCTTTAAAAAAGGTAAGAAGGAGGGACAAAACTAATGGCATTGCTTGAAGTAAAAAATTTAACCAAACATTTTGGTGGTCTGACAGCCGTTGGGGACGTCACTCTCGAATTGAACGAAGGTGAACTTGTTGGTTTGATTGGACCGAATGGTGCTGGGAAAACAACCCTCTTCAACTTGTTGACAGGTGTTTATGAACCAAGTGAAGGAACAATCACATTAGATGGTCACTTGTTAAATGGCAAGCAACCTTATAAAATTGCATCTCTTGGTTTAGGACGTACTTTCCAAAACATTCGTCTCTTTAAAGACTTAACAGTTTTGGATAACGTTCTGATTGCATTTAGCAATCATCATAAACAACATGTTTTTGCAAGTTTCTTGCGCTTACCAGCTTTTTATAAGAATGAAAAAGAATTGAAAGCTAAAGCCTTAGAATTACTAAAAATCTTTGATTTGGATGGAGATGCTGAAACTCTAGCTAAAAATTTAGCCTATGGTCAACAACGTCGCTTAGAGATTGTTCGTGCTCTTGCTACAGAACCTAAAATCCTCTTCTTGGATGAGCCTGCAGCGGGTATGAATCCACAAGAAACTGCAGAATTGACTGAGTTGATTCGTCGTATTAAGGATGAATTCAAAATCACCATCATGCTGATTGAACATGATATGAACTTGGTTATGGAGGTTACGGAGCGTATCTATGTTCTTGAGTACGGTCGTTTGATTGCTCACGGGACACCAGATGAAATCAAGAGTAATAAACGTGTTATCGAAGCTTATCTTGGAGGTGAAGCCTAATGTCTATGTTAAAAGTTGAAAACCTCTCAGTACACTATGGTATGATTCAAGCTGTACGTGATGTGAGCTTTGAAGTAAATGAAGGAGAAGTTGTTTCCCTTATCGGTGCAAATGGTGCTGGTAAAACAACCATCCTTCGTACCTTATCAGGCCTTGTTCGTCCAAGTTCTGGTCGGATTGAATTTTTAGGACAAGAAATCCAAAAGATGCCCGCACAAAAAATTGTGGCATCAGGACTTTCTCAAGTACCAGAAGGACGTCACGTCTTCCCTGGTTTGACAGTTATGGAAAACTTGGAAATGGGAGCCTTCCTTAAGAAAAATCGTGAAGAAAATCAAGCAAATCTGAAAAAAGTATTTTCACGTTTCCCGCGTTTAGAAGAACGTAAAAACCAAGATGCAGCTACCCTATCAGGTGGTGAACAGCAGATGCTTGCTATGGGACGTGCGCTTATGTCAACGCCTAAACTTCTTCTCTTAGATGAACCATCAATGGGGCTTGCTCCAATTTTTATCCAAGAAATTTTTGATATCATCCAAGATATTCAAAAACAAGGTACGACCGTTCTTTTGATCGAGCAAAATGCTAATAAGGCACTTGCCATCTCAGATCGAGGCTATGTTCTTGAAACAGGAAAGATTGTCCTATCAGGAACAGGAAAAGAACTCGCAGCATCAGACGAAGTCAGAAAAGCATATCTAGGTGGCTAAAAAGGTTCGGGGGACCTTTTTAGTCGGCGGATAAAAAATTGCGGCAGCAATTAACATCTAGTCCGGGGGACCTTTTTAGTCGGTAGATAAGGATTACGTAAGTAATCATCCAATCCAGTGGATTGTTTTAGTCGGCAGATAAAGATTGAGCAAGCAATCCACATTAGTCCGTGGGCCCTTTTTAGTCGGCGGATAGAGATTGTTTGACAATCATCCAATCCAGTGGATTGTTTTGGTCTGCGGGAAAGATTGCCAAACAAATTACATAATCATAAGATTGAGGGCCCTAATATAGGGCTCTTTTTATAGTATTTCAGAGTTTTCAGAATCTTGAAAAAGAGATGAAAGCGTTTGATTGATTTTCTTAAAAAGTGTATAATAAAGCTATAAACATAAAGGAGAGTTCCTATGGCAGTTAAAGATTTTATGACACGAAAGGTCGTATATATTAGCCCAGATACGACTGTAGCACATGCAGCAGACTTGATGCGCGAACAAGGTTTGCATCGTCTTCCTGTTATTGAAAATGATAAATTAGTTGGTCTAGTAACAGAAGGAACAATTGCTGAAGCCAGTCCATCAAAAGCAACGAGTCTTTCAATCTTTGAGATGAATTACTTGCTCAATAAAACAAAAGTAAAAGACGTCATGATTCGTAATGTTGTAACTGTCTCCGGTTATGCAAGTTTGGAAGATGCAACCTATCTTATGCTGAAAAATAAGATTGGAATCTTGCCAGTTATTGATAATGAACAAGTCTATGGTGTCATTACTGACCGTGATGTATTCAGAGCATTTCTTGAAATTTCTGGTTATGGCGAAGAGGGAATCCGTGTTCGTTTTATCACAGAAAATGAAGTTGGGGTACTCGGGAAAATTGTTTCCCTCATCGCAGCAGAAAATCTGAATATTTCACATACCATTAATATCCCACGTAAAGATGGGAAGATTATTATTGAAGTACAAATCGATGGAATGATTGATCTCTCAACATTGAAAGAAAAATTTGAAGCAGAAAATATCCAAGTAGAGGAAATTACCCATACTTCAACTAAAAAACTGTAAAAAATAAAATAGAAGCAGTTTTTCACTTGCGAAAAAAAATTTTTTCTAGTATAATAATTTATTGTGAGCAAACCTCACTTACCCCTTGCAATGTCTTGGGGTCATTAGACCAAAAGGAGGAACATATCAATGGCTAAATACGAAATTCTTTATATCATTCGTCCAAACATTGAAGAAGAAGCGAAAAACGCTTTGGTAGCACGTTTTGACTCTATCTTGACTGACAACGGTGCAACTGTTGTTGAATCAAAAACATGGGAAAAACGTCGTCTTGCATACGAAATCAAAGATTTCCGTGAAGGACTTTACCACATCGTTAACGTTGAAGCAAACGACGACGCAGCTCTTAAAGAGTTTGACCGTCTTTCAAAAATCAACGCTGACATTCTTCGTCACATGATCGTCAAACTTGACGCGTAAGAAGGTAGATTATGATTAACAATGTTGTACTTGTAGGGCGTATGACTCGTGACGCTGAGTTGCGTTATACCCCATCAAATGTAGCAGTTGCGACTTTTACTCTTGCAGTAAACCGTACATTTAAGAGTCAAAATGGCGAACGCGAGGCTGATTTTATCAATGTCGTTATGTGGCGCCAACAGGCTGAAAATCTCGCTAACTGGGCTAAAAAAGGCTCGCTTATCGGGGTGACAGGTCGTATCCAGACTCGTAGTTACGATAACCAGCAAGGACAACGTGTCTACGTAACAGAAGTCGTGGCTGAGAATTTCCAAATGTTGGAAAGCCGTAGTGTGCGTGAAGGGCATACAGGTGGAGCTTATTCTGCACCAAGTTCAAACTACACAGCACCTACACAATCAGTACCTGACTTTTCACGTGATGAAAATCCATTCGGAGCAACTAATCCTTTGGATATTTCAGATGATGATTTACCATTCTAATGGACAATTAATACTATAAAGGAGAAAAAACATGGCTCAACAACGTCGTGGCGGATTCAAACGCCGTAAAAAAGTTGATTACATCGCAGCAAACAAAATTGAATATGTTGATTACAAAGATACTGAGCTTCTTAGCCGTTTCGTTTCAGAACGTGGGAAAATCCTTCCTCGTCGTGTAACAGGAACTTCAGCGAAGAACCAACGTAAAGTAACAACAGCTATCAAACGCGCTCGCGTAATGGCTTTGATGCCTTTCGTAAACGAAGATTAAAAAAAGGGGTCCAGTGGACCTCTTTTTCATGAGCTTGAAAACAAGAAAGCGAATTAAGACCCGGTTGGGTCTTTTTTCACGAGATAGTCTGACCTTGGCATGCTATAATGGTAATAGAAAGAGTAAAGGTGGGTAAGTCAAAGATGAATTGTACGATTAGAAATATGATTAAGTCTGATATTGAATCCTTATCTCATGGATTTATGAATCAAGGTTGGCCTGGTAGAGAGGAAATTTTGGCTAGATATTTTCTGGAACAGGAAAGTGGGGAGAGAGAAGTCTTAGTTGCAGAGATTGATGGTGCTGTAGCGGGCTACGTTACCATTTTGCCCTCTGCTAAACATGGTCCTTTTGCAGAAGTCTATCCAGAATTATCAGATTTTAATGTGTTTAAGTCTTTTCGAAATCAAGGGATTGGGAATCAACTACTAGAAGAAGCAGAAAAACGAGTCAAGTTTGTTTCGAGTAAGGTCACTCTTGGTGTAGGTTTGCACTTAGGCTATGGCCCTGCCCAGAGATTGTATATCAGACGGGGCTACATTCCAGATGGGACAGGTGTCTGGTATCGAAATCAACCCTTGGAAATGAATGCAACTAGCCAAAATAATGATGATTTGGTTTTGTATCTAGTAAAGGAATTCGGATAAGAGACAAGGATTTTATTGGGGATGTGGGATTTCTCTACTTTATGGTATAATGGAAAGAGTGAATTGAAGGAGGCAATGAGATGGATGCGAAATTAAGATATAAGTCAAAAAAGATAAAGATTGTTTTTTTTGATATTGATGATACTTTGCGAAACTCAAAGACTGGTTTTATCCCAACCTCAATTCCAACAGTATTTCAACAATTACGTGAAAAAGGTATTTTGACTGGGATTGCGACTGGTCGTGGGATTTTCGGTGTCGTGCCAGAGATTTGCGAACTTAAACCTGACTTTTTTGTTACTCTGAATGGTGCCTATATTGAGGATAAAAAAGGTAATGTGATTGATAGTAACAAAATTTCTAAGGATAAGGTTGAAAGCTATATTGCTTGGACTAAGGAAGTGGGGATTGACTATGGTTTAGTTGGTAGTCATACTGCTAAACTCTCCACTAGAACTGAGTTGATTAGTGAGGCCATTGATCCAATCTATCCTGACTTGGATGTTGATCCTGATTTTTATGAAAAAGAAGACATCTATCAGATGTGGACTTTTGAGGAGCGGGGAGATGATTTGATCTTGCCTGATACTTTGGCATCGACTTTACGTATGGTACGTTGGCATGAACATTCGTCAGATGTGGTACCAATTTCAGGTTCAAAAGCAGCTGGTGTAGCAAAAGTTGTAGAACATTTAGGTCTTAAACCTGAGAATGTCATGGTCTTTGGGGATGGACTGAACGATTTGGAGCTTTTTGATTATGCAGGTATCAGCATTGCCATGGAAGTATCTCATGAAAAAATCAAAGAAAAAGCAGATTATATTACAAAAACATTAGAAGAAGATGGCATTTTTGATGCCTTAGAAAGATTTGGTATGGTAGAAAAAGAATTACATTTGCCACAAGTAGACATTGAAACAGTAGAAGGTCCGATTGCGACTATTAAGACAAATCATGGAGACTTGCGTATCAAGCTTTTCCCTGAACAGGCTCCCAAAACAGTAGCCAACTTTGTTGCTCTTTCAAAAGACGGTTACTATGATGGTGTGATTTTCCACCGCATTATTAAAGACTTTATGATTCAAGGTGGAGATCCAACTGGTACTGGTATGGGTGGCGAATCTATCTATGGTGAGTCATTTGAAGACGAATTTTCAGAAGAACTTTACAATATCCGTGGAGCCCTTTCTATGGCCAATGCTGGACCAAATACCAACGGTAGCCAGTTCTTTATCGTGCAAAATCAACACTTGCCATACTCTAAGAAAGAAATTGCTCGTGGTGGTTGGCCAGAGCCAATTGCGGAGATTTATGCAGAACAAGGTGGAACTCCTCACCTTGATCGTCGTCACACAGTTTTTGGACAGCTTGCAGATGAAGCTTCTTATGAAGTTCTGGATGCAATTGCAGGTGTAGAAACAGGTGCAATGGACAAGCCAGTTGAAGATGTCGTTATCGAAACGATTGAAATCGAGGACTAAGATGAAAATAGGTGATAAGCTAACTGGGCGAATTACAGGGATTCAGTCTTATGGAGCCTTTGTGGAGCTAGAGTCTGGTATGACAGGCTTGATTCATATTTCTGAGATTCGTACTGGATTTATTGAGAATATCTATGATGTACTGAAAATTGGTGAAGAAGTCCAAGTCCAGGTTGTCGATTTAGACGAATATACAGGGAAAGCAAGTCTTTCTATTCGGACTTTGGAAGAAGAGAAACATCAATTACCGAGACGGAGACGTTTTTCAAGTGACCGTGTCAAATACGGATTTGCTCCTTTGGCTCGCATGATGCCTATCTGGACAAAGGAAGCCATCTCGAATCTAGATAAGAAGAATTCGTGAATGATTTCTTACTTCTTGCAATGTTAATATAGTTTGTTATAATTGAAGTATGGTAGAAGAATTATTAAAATCAGGAGAGAGAATCAACCAGCTCTTTTCTACAGATATCAAGATTATTCAAAATAGAGAGGTTTTCAGCTATTCGGTGGATAGTGTACTTTTGTCACGCTTTCCTCGCTTTCCTAAAAATGGCTTGATAGTGGATTTTTGTGCGGGTAATGGAGCTGTTGGACTTTTTGCCAGTAGTCGTACTAAGGCGAAAATTCTGTCTGTTGAAATCCAGGAACGATTGGCGGATATGGCAGACCGGTCAGTCCGATTAAATGGCTTAGAAGAACAGATGCAGGTCATTTGTGATGATTTGAAAAATATGCCTGCTTACATTCAGGGAAGTAAGGTTGATTTGATTTTATGCAACCCTCCCTATTTTAAGGTGGACCCCAATTCTAATCTGAACGAGAGTGAGCACTATTTGTTGGCTCGGCACGAAATTACGACCAATCTTAAGGAAATCTGTCGTAGTGCTCAGAGTATTCTCAAATCCAATGGGCGTTTAGCCATGGTTCATCGTCCAGATCGATTATTAGATATCTTAGATACGCTTCAACAGCATAATCTAGCTCCAAAGCGTCTGCAATTTGTTTACCCTAAACGGGAGAAGGAAGCCAATATGCTTTTGATTGAGGCTATCAAGGACGGCTCCACTAGTGGTTTTAAGGTTTTACCACCACTTATTGTTCATAATAGTGATGGCACTTATACACCAGAAATTCAAGAGATCTATTATGGTTCATAAGGCCTATATGTACGTGGTTGAGTGTCGGGATAGTTCCTACTATACTGGCTATACAACGGATGTCAAAAAAAGAATCGCCGTTCACAATAGTGGTAAGGGAGCCAAGTACACACGAGCTCGGTTGCCAGTAAAACTTATTTATGTAGAAGGTTTCGATAGTAAAGAAGAAGCCATGTCAGCCGAAGCGCTTCTAAAGCGTAAGAAGAGGCCACAGAAGGAAAGATTTTTATCTGAAAACCAAGAAAAAAATTTAATCAGTCATTTTGAAGAGTAGAGGGGAGTTCTTTGACTCCTCTTACTTTTGTCAAAAATTGAAAAAAATGCTACAATAAAGAGAATAAAGAAACGAGGTATTATCATGTCTAAGATTCTAGTATTTGGTCACCAAAATCCAGATTCAGATGCTATTGGTTCATCTGTAGCCTTTGCCTATCTTGCAAAAGAGGCTTATGGATTGGATACAGAAGCGGTGGCTCTCGGAACTCCAAATGAAGAAACAGCTTTCGTATTGAACTATTTTGGTTTGGAAGCACCGCGTGTTATCGCATCAGCTAAAGCAGAAGGCGCAGAACAAGTCATCTTAACAGACCACAATGAATTCCAACAATCTGTATCAGATATCGCTGAAGTAGAAGTTTATGGTGTTGTAGACCACCACCGTGTGGCTAATTTTGAAACTGCAAGCCCACTATACATGCGTTTGGAGCCTGTTGGATCAGCATCTTCTATCGTTTACCGCATGTTCAAAGAGCATGGCGTAGCTGTTCCAAAAGAAATTGCAGGTTTGATGCTTTCAGGTTTGATTTCAGATACCCTTCTTTTGAAATCTCCAACAACACACCCATCAGATAAAGTCATTGCTCCTGAATTGGCTGAATTGGCTGGTGTGAACTTGGAAGAATACGGTCTTGCAATGCTCAAGGCTGGTACAAACTTGGCAAGCAAGTCAGCAGATGAATTGATCGACATCGATGCAAAGACTTTTGAATTGAACGGCAACAACGTACGAGTTGCCCAAGTGAATACAGTTGATATTGCTGAAGTTTTGGAACGTCAAGCTGAAATCGAAGCAGCTATCCAAGCCGCAAATGAAGCTAACGACTACTCTGACTTTGTCTTGATGATTACAGACATCGTCAACTCAAACTCAGAAATTTTGGCTCTTGGTGCTAATATGGACAAGGTAGAAGCAGCTTTCAACTTCAAACTTGAAAACAACCACGCTTTCCTTCCAGGTGCTGTTTCACGTAAGAAACAAGTGGTACCACAATTGACTGAAAGCTTTAATGCATAATCATAGATGGGAAAGCCCATTGTTAAAAAGGAGTTTCAACTCCTTTTTTTCTAGGAGAGAAAGATGTTAGAAAATGGCGATTTGATTTTTGTGAAAGATGATTCGGATATAGGACAGGCAATCCAGGAATCTACTGGTCACTATAGCCATGTGGCCATCTTTTTGGACGGACAGATCTATCATGCTAGTGGGAAAGCTGGTGTTGTTTGTCAAAAACTAACAGAATTTCTTGAATCTGAATGTCTTTACGATATCTATAGCTATCCAAAGATAGATATTCAAAAGGTAAAGAAAAGAGCAGACCAACACCTAGGAGCTCCTTATAATTTTTCTTTTTACCCAGATAGTGATGCTTTCTATTGTTCCCAATATATCGCAGACATTCTACCGATTTTTGAAACCATTCCTATGAAATTTGGTGATGGGGAGCAGGAAATCAGTGATTTCTGGAGAGGGTATTATAAAGAACTAGGATTAAGTGTACCTCTGAATCAGCCTGGCACTAACCCTAGTCAATTAGCAACATCACCACTTTTAGTTTGTAAAGAAAGGAATCTTCATGATTCAGATTTTTAATCCATCTCGCTTGACGCGACAATCATTCTTTAGAGATTTGGTAGACTATCTTGATCAGCATGATGATGTTATCCTACGTGAAATCAAGGCTCAGTTTCCAGAGGTACCAGTTGACAAGTATTTGGAGGAATACATTAAAGCGGGCTTGATCTTGAGAGAAAACAAACGCTATTATCTTAATCTTCCCTTTCTAGAATCTACAGAATCTCTTGAACTAGACCAAGAAATCTTTGTGAGAGATGATAGTCAAATCTATCAAGAAATCCTAGAGAAGCATTTTCAGACCGAATTGCGCAATCAAACCAATGCAGCTATCTTAGAAGAGCATACAGATTTTGCAAGAGAAAAGATGACCTTGTCTAATTACTTTTACAAGGTCAAGTTCCAGTATCCACTGACGCAAGAACAGCAGAGACTGTATGAATTTTTAGGGGACGTAAATCCTGAGTATGCCCTCAAGTATATGACAACCTTTTTGCTAAAATTTCTCAAAAAAGATCAACTCATGCAGAAACGCAGAGATATTTTCGTTGATAGCCTAGTCTTATTAGGTTACATCGTTCAAAATGAAGATGGGAAATATGAGTTGGCTGTAGAATTTGATAAAGAAAGATTCATCTTCAGAAAAAAATAGAAGAGAGAGTGGGACAGAAATCGGTAATTCGTTAGAATTCGATTTCGTCGTCCCACCTCCGCACAGTTGAGTAGGGCTGTAAAAGCTGATGAAATCAGCGTAGAAGAGCCCACTCAACCACTGCGTCTTGCTCGGCAATCCAAAGACAATTGAGAGGCTAGGACTTTTGTCCCAGCCTCTTCTTTAAATATACTATAGATAACGTTCAGCGATGGCTGCATCTCCTGGATAGTCTTCCTTCTTACCTTGGATAATTTGATAGCAGTCAGCTCCTTTACCAGCGATAATAACAGCGTCCAGTTCTTGACTTGTAACAGACATAGCAGCCTTGATAGCTTGCTCGCGATCGACAATCTTTTCAACAGGATGATGGATATAGCTACTGATTTCATCTGCAATGGCCATCGGATCTTCATAGTTTGGATCATCAGCTGTTAGAAAGACTTGAATTTCAGGATGTTGATCGAGGAGAAGTCCAAAGTCCTTACGACGGCTTTCTCCCTTGTTTCCAGTTGAACCAAGTACTAAAGCAATCTTTCCAGTTTGATGAGTTTCAACGACAGAGATTAGTTTTTTTAGACTGTCACCATTGTGGGCGTAGTCGATGAAAACTTTAGCACCATTTTTCTGAGTGAGAACCTCCATGCGTCCAGGAACGCGAGTAGTCGCAATCCCTTTTTTGATGTCTTCAAGACTAGCACCTAGACGAAGACAAGCAAGTCCAGCAGCGACAGCATTCTCTTGGTTGAAATGTCCAATTAGTTGGATGTCATAATCTCCTGCTAATTTACCAGTAGCTGAGAAGCTAAAGGCTTTGGAGTTCTCGATTTGGTTACTTGACTGGCTACCGTAAAAGTCATGCTCTTGGTTCTCAACTTGCTCTTTTAAGACAGAGAAGTGGTCCATATCGCTATTAATGACAACTGCTCGGCTATTTTTCATCAAGAGACGCTTGTGGTAGAAGTAGTCTTCAAAGGTTGGATGCTCAATAGGACCAATATGGTCAGGACTAATGTTGAGGAAGACACCGACATCAAAGGTCAGTCCGTAGACTCGTTTAACCAAGTAGGCTTGGCTGGATACTTCCATGATAAGGTGGGTTCTTCCATTATCAACTGCTTGAGCCATCATATCAAAGAGATCAATGCTTTCAGGAGTTGTTAGAGCAGATTTAAAGAAAGTCTTACCGTCCAAAGTCGTGTTCATGGTTGATAACATAGCTGGACGATGTTGTTGACTTAAGATGTTGTAGGCGAAGTAAGCTGCGGTTGTTTTTCCTTTAGTACCAGTGAAAGCAAGTAATTTTAATTTCTTCTGAGGGTTGCCATAAAACTCCATGGCAATCAAACTCATAGCCTTCTTAATATTGCTAACAACGATAACGGGAATATCTACTTCATAGTCTTGTTCTGCTACATACCAACCAAGTCCTTGTTCAATTGCCGAAAGGAGAAATTCTTTTTTGAAGGCTGCTCCTTTGACAAAAAAGAGGCTATTTTTTTGTGCTTTTCGGCTATCGTAGCAGATGCTATCAAAAACGACATCACTGTAGTTGTAGTGGTAATGTCCTTGGTCGATGATCTCACGGAAGAGACCATCTTTCTTTAAAATATCTAATATAGTTTCAATCTTTATCATACTTTCTATTGTAAACCTAAAGTCTGAATTTTACAAGTAACAAGGAAAAGTTTATAATGGAAGATAAGGAACTTTTCCTAGTGATTAAAAATGAATGAGGAAGTTATGTCTAACGAAAATAATCATCAGCAGGCTCAGATGTTACGCGGGACTGCATGGCTTACAGCTAGTAACTTTATCAGTCGCCTGCTCGGAGCTATTTACATCATTCCCTGGTATATCTGGATGGGGACTTATGCTGCTAAGGCCAATGGACTCTTCACTATGGGTTACAATATCTACGCTTGGTTCTTGTTGATTTCGACAGCAGGTATTCCTGTTGCAGTCGCAAAGCAAGTTGCTAAGTATAATACCATGCATGAGGAAGAACATAGTTTTGCCCTGATTCGGAGTTTCCTAGGCTTTATGACAGGACTTGGTGTGATCTTTGCTTTAATCTTGTATCTCTTTGCCCCTTGGTTAGCAGACCTTTCGGGTGTTGGTAAGGAGCTCATCCCCATTATGCAAAGTCTAGCTTGGGCGGTCTTGATTTTCCCATCCATGAGTGTGATTCGTGGATTTTTCCAAGGGATGAATAATCTTAAGCCTTATGCCATGAGCCAAATCGCTGAACAGGTCATTCGTGTTATCTGGATGCTCTTAGCAACCTTTATCATCATGAAGCTGGGTTCAAAAGATTATCTATCAGCAGTAACTCAATCTACTTTTGCTGCTTTTGTGGGAATGGTAGCTAGTTTTGCAGTCTTGCTTTATTTCCTATATAAAGAAGGATTGCTTCAAAAAGTTTTTGAAACTCGAGATAAGATTGATAGTAAAGGTCTCTTGATTGATACCATTAAGGAAGCTATTCCTTTTATCTTGACTGGTTCGGCTATTCAGCTTTTCCAAATCTTGGACCAGATGACCTTTATCAATAGTATGAAGTGGTTTAGCAACTACAGTAATGAAGACTTGGTTGTCATGTTTTCTTATTTTTCTGCCAATCCAAATAAAATCACCATGATTCTCATATCAGTTGGAGTTTCCATTGGTAGTGTAGGATTACCACTTTTAACTGAGAACTATGTCAAGGGGGATTTGCAGGCAGCTGCTCGTTTGGTGCAAGATAGTATCACCATGCTCTTCTTATTCTTACTTCCAGCAACTGTTGGAGTAGTCATGGTTGGTGAACCTCTCTATACAGTCTTTTACGGTAAGCCAGATAGTTTGGCTATGGGCTTGTTTGTCTTTGCAGTTTTACAGTCAACCATTCTTGGTTTGTACATGGTCTTGTCCCCTATGCTTCAAGCCATGTTTAGAAATCGCAAGGCTGTTCTTTACTTTGTCTATGGATCTATTGCCAAAATCGTTCTACAATTACCATCAATAGCGATTTTCCATAGTTATGGTCCTCTCATTTCAACGACTATCGGTCTTATCATCCCGAATGTCTTGATGTACCGTGATATCTGTCAGGTTACTGGTGCGCGTCGAAAAATTATCCTGAAGAGAACAATCTTAGTTACTATTTTGACTTTAGTCATGTTTATTCTGGTAGGCCTCATACAATGGATTCTTGGATTTGTTTTCCATCCAACTGGACGTTTCTGGAGCTTCATCTATGTCGCCCTAATCGGAACAATCGGTGGTGGTCTCTACGGAGTCATGTGTCTCTATACTCGTCTCTTGGATAAGGTTATTGGACAGGCAAAAGCGGACCAGTTGCGAGAACGCTTGAAAATATCATAATAGTTTATAAATAAAATGAACAATTTGAACTTTCAACTCTAAAAAAGTTTAAATTGTTCATTTTTTATTTAAAAAAGAGAGAAAAAAATAAAAATTGTAGAAAAAAGATTAATTTATGTCTATAATCGCTTGACTAAAAAAAACAATAGCTGTATAATGATACAAATATTTAAATTTGGAGGTTCTGGAAATGAAAAAGTCTAAGGCAAAATATCTGACGCTGGCAGGCCTTGCCCTAAGTGCCGGTCTACTATTGGCAGCTTGTAGCAACTCAGCTAGTTCAACTAAAACATACAACTATGTCTATTCTAGCGATCCGTCTAGTTTGAACTATCTTGCAGAAAACCGTGCAACAACCAATGACATCGTTACCAATTTGGTAGATGGGTTGATGGAAAATGACCAATACGGTAACTACGTTCCATCCTTAGCAGAGGATTGGAGTGTTTCTCAGGACGGTTTGACATACACTTATAAACTTCGTAAAGATGCTAAGTGGTATACCTCTGAAGGTGAAGAATATGCTCCAGTAACTGCCCAAGATTTTGTAACTGGTTTGAAATATGCTGCTGATAAGAAATCCGAAGCTTTGTACCTGGTTCAAGATTCTGTAGCAGGTTTGGATGACTATATCAACGGGAAAACAACTGACTTTTCAACTGTCGGTGTTAAGGCGATTGACGACCAAACAGTTCAGTACACTTTGACACGACCAGAATCTTATTGGAATTCTAAAACAACATCAACCATTCTCTTCCCTGTCAATGCAGACTTCCTGAAATCAAAAGGGGATGATTTTGGTAAGGTGGATCCTTCTAGTATTTTGTACAATGGACCTTTCTTGATGAAATCCTTTGTTTCAAAATCTGTCATCGAATTCAAGAAAAATCCGAACTACTGGGATGAAAAAAATGTCTTTGTGGATGATGTGAAATTGGCCTATTATGATGGTAGTGACCAAGATGCACTAGCTCGTAACTTTGTAGAAGGAGTCTACAGCTACGCACGTCTCTATCCAAATAGCTCAAGCTTTGAAGGAATTAAAGAGAAGAACAAGGATAACATCATCTATAGTATGCAAACTGCAACTTCTTATTACTTGAACTTCAACTTGGACAGAAAATCTTACAACTTCACGTCTAAATCCTCAGATATCGAAAAGAAATCAACCCAAGAAGCAGTTTTGAATAAAAACTTCCGTCAAGCCTTCAACTATGCTTATAACCGCACAGCCTATGGAGCTCAATCTCAAGGGGAAGATGGAGCAACGAAGATTATTCGTAACCTGGTTGTACCTCCTACATTTGTAAGTATCAACGGAAAAGACTTTGGCGATGTTGTTTCAGAAAAGATGGTCAACTATGGCCAAGAATGGCAAGGAATCAACTTTGCAGATGCGCAAGACCCATACTACAATCCTGACAAGGCTAAGGCTAAGTTTGCAGAAGCTAAGAAAGAATTGGAAGCTAAGGGTGTGCAGTTCCCAATCCACTTGGATGTATCAGTTGACCAATCATCTAAAAAAGGTGTACTTGAAGCAAGTTCTTTGAAACAATCCATCGAATCTGTCTTAGGGGCTGAGAATGTGGTTATCGATATCCAACAATTATCAACAGACGACTTTGATAACTCTAGCTACCTCGCTCAAACCGCAGCTCAAAAAGACTTTGACATCTATAATAGTGGTTGGAGTGCTGACTACTTGGATCCATCAAGTTATCTTGATATCTTAAATGTCAATAACGGTGGTATGTTGCAAAACATTGGTCTAGAACCAGGTGAGGTCAATGACAAGGCTAAGGCAGTTGGACTCGATACTTACACTCAAATGTTAGAAGAAGCGAACAAGGAGCAAGAACCAGCGAAACGTTATGAAAAATATGCTGAAGTTCAAGCTTGGCTCGTTGATAGCGCCCTTGCAATTCCAAACGTTTCCCTTGGTGGAACACCGACCTTGAGAAAGACAGTTCCATTCTCATCACCATTCTCACAAGCTGGAAATAAGGGGGTGGAATCATACAAGTACCTCAAGTTGCAAGATAAGACTGTAACGGCTGATGAGTATGAAAAAGCTAGACAAAAATGGCTGAAAGAAAAAGAAGAATCTAATAAAAAAGCCCAAGAAGAATTAGCTAAACACATTAAATAATCAGTCTATTCAACAGGAAAAACGATAGTTTCTTAAGAAGCTATCGTTTTTATATAGTTTGAAACTATAACTAGCTCTTGAAAACAAGAAAACGAAGGATACAAAATAAGTGGTACAATAGTTACTATAGATTTGGAGGTATTGTATGAGTAAATCATTTCACATCAACACAATTTTAGCACAAGCAGGGATCAAGTCTGATGAGGCAACAGGTGCTTTGGTTACACCTATTCACTTTTCAACGACTTATCAGCATCCAGAATTTGGTCAATCAACTGGATTTGACTATACCCGCACCAAAAACCCAACTCGTAGCAAGGCAGAGGAAGTTTTAGCAGCTATTGAATCTGCCAAGTATGCTTTGGCGACTAGTTCAGGGATGTCTGCGATTGTCTTAGCCTTTAGCGTTTTTTCAGTAGGAAGCAAGGTTTTGGCTGTCCGTGATCTTTATGGTGGTTCTTTCCGCTGGTTCAACCAAGTGGAGCAGGAAGGCCGTTTCCATTTTACCTATGCCAATACAGAAGAAGAGTTGATTGCTGAGTTAGAAAAGGACGTGGATGTTCTCTATATCGAAACACCAACCAACCCTTTGATGTTGGAATTTGATATCGAAAAACTAGCAAAATTGGCTCATGCTAAGGGTGCCAAAGTGGTGGTGGACAATACCTTCTACAGCCCTATCTACCAACGTCCGATTGAAGATGGAGCAGATATCGTTCTTCATTCAGCAACCAAGTATCTAGCAGGACACAATGATGTCTTGGCTGGAGTGGTTGTGACCAATAGTTTAGAACTATACGAGAAGCTCTTTTACAATCTCAATACGACAGGGGCAGTCTTGTCTCCATTTGACAGTTATCAATTGATTCGTGGTCTCAAGACCTTGTCTCTTCGTATGGAGCGCTCAACAGCTAACGCCCAAGAAGTGGTTGCCTTTTTGAAGGATTCTCCAGCAGTTAAGGAAGTTCTCTACACTGGTCGTGGGGGCATGATTTCCTTTAAAGTAGCCGATGAAACACGCATTCCTCATATTTTGAACAGCCTCAAGGTCTTCTCTTTTGCGGAAAGTTTGGGTGGGGTAGAAAGTCTTATTACTTATCCAACGACACAAACTCACGCTGATATTCCAGCAGAAGTGCGCCATTCTTATGGTTTGACAGATGACCTCTTGCGCTTGTCTATTGGTATTGAGGATGCTAGAGATTTGATTGAAGATTTGCGTCAAGCCTTGGAAGGATAAAACTATGGGAAAATATGATTTTACGACTTTGCCCAATCGTTTTGGACACCATACCTACAAATGGAAAGAAGCAGAAACTGACCGAGAAGTATTGCCAGCCTGGATTGCTGATATGGACTTTGAAGTGTTGCCTGAGATTCGTCAGATAGTCCATGACTATGCAGAGCAATTAGTTTATGGTTATACCTATGCTAGTGATGGCTTAATTGAAGCTGTTCAAAACTGGGAGGAAAAGCAGCATGGTTATCGCTTTGATAAGGATGCTCTAGTCTTTATCGAAGGAGTAGTACCTGCCATTTCAACAGCTATTCAAGCCTTCACCAAGGAAGGCCAAGCAGTGCTCATTAACACACCGGTTTATCCTCCTTTTGCTCGCAGCATTAAGCTCAATAATCGTAGACTAATCACCAACTCTCTAGTAGAAAAAGATGGACTTTTTGAAATTGACTTTGTCCAACTAGAAAAAGACTTAGTTGAAAATGAGGTTAAACTTTATATTCTTTGTAATCCCCACAATCCAGGAGGACGTGTCTGGGAGAAGGAAGTCTTAGATAAGATTGGACAACTGTGTCAAAAACATGGAGTCTTGCTAGTTTCAGATGAGATTCACCAAGATTTAGCCTTGTTTGGAAACAAGCACCAGTCATTCAATACGGTAAATGAAGCCTTCAAAGAATTTTCACTAATTTTAAGCAGTGCTACCAAAACTTTCAATATTGCAGGAACCAAGAATTCTTACGCTATCATCGAGAATCCTAAGTTAAGACTTGCTTTCCAAAAACGCCAACTTGCTAATAATCAACATGAGATTTCAGGTTTGGGATATTTAGCAACAGAAACTGCCTATCGCTATGGTGAAGCTTGGTTGACAGAACTCAAAGAAGTCATCGAAGAACACATCAACTATGTAGTGGATGTATTTGGCAAAGAAACTAAAATCAAGGTCATGAAACCTCAAGGGACCTATCTCATTTGGCTTGATTTTTCTGCCTATGGTTTGTCCGAAGAGGATTTACAGGGACTATTGAAAAATGAAGCCAAGGTTATCCTGAATAGAGGCTTGGACTTTGGTGAAGAAGGAGCCCTCCACGCTCGCTTAAATGTAGCCATGCCTACATCCGTCTTGGAAGAAGTTTGCCAACGAATCATTATCACTTTCGCTAAACTTTAAGAAGCTAGCCTTTTAGGAGAAAAGTACTCCTAGAAGGCTATTTTCATGGGAAGAAATATGGTATAATTAAGAGATAAAGTAAAGGGGAAAATATGGCTAAATTGATTCCAGGAAAGCTTCGAATGGAGGGGGCTCAACTCTACGAAACTGGTAAGATCCAAATCATCAAAGAGGAAAATCATCGCCTATATGCTCGTGTAGGGGAGGCTGAAATTCGCTATAGTCTAGATGATCAACTGGTTTTTTGTGCTTGTGACTTTTTTCAAAAAAGAGGGTTCTGTGTCCATTTGGCAGCGCTAGAACATTACCTGAAAAATGATCATTTGGGTCAAGAACTTTTACAGAAACTAGAAAATGGGCAGGAAAAGAAGGAGGAAGTCGAAACCCAAGTGACCTTTGGGGGACGTTTCCTAGAGAGTATACAAGCTACTAACTCGCCTAAAATCTATCAGTTAGCCGCTCAGGGGCAAGTTGAAGCTGGAACCAATCGTATTATTTGGACTTTGAGGGTTGGTCTTATCCAGACCCAGAAGTTTTATGTAATTCGAGATATCCCTCTCTTTCTGAAGGTTCTAGAAAATAGTAAACCTTATATGATTGGTAAGCTATATGAAGCTTCCTTGAAGCTTAGTCAGTTTGATGAGACTAGCCAGTTTGTCTTAAATTTTCTTCAGGGAATTGTAGAAGATGAGGCTGAAAATGTCCTCTTTTTCCAGAATCAAGGTCGTCACCTCTATTTTCCTCTATCCTTTTTTGAACAAGGTGTCACTCTTTTGATGGATTTAGATGAATTTCAATTTGACCATCAAATTTCGAGCTATCATCATCTTCTCTTTCAAGACTTGGATGGCCAAGCAGGATTATTTACCTTTGATATCAAAGAAAATCCTGACTACTATGAAATGGAAATCTTTGAGCGGGAACGAGTCAATCTTTTCTATAAAGGGCGGGTTTTATTTACCAAAGGCATGTTTTATCTCTTGTCGAGAGAGCAGGCAGGATTGCTGGAGAAATTAAGAAAACTACCTCTAGATAGTAAGGGAAGAAAAGTTCTCCAGTTTGATACTAGTGATCGCGATAGATTAGCTTCTTCCTTGTCTCAATTTAGGAATATTGGAGAAGTTCAGGCTCCACAAGGACTTCAGATTAAAACTTTCCGTCCCTCTTTTTACATGGATAGAGAAGAAGATGGTTCGATTCGTTTGGAGATGCAGTTTCAATACGATACCTGCTTGGTAAGTAATCGTAGGGAACTGGAAAATCTTCCCTTTGCCAGCGATATTCAACTGGAGAAACGTATTTTTCAACTAGCTCTATCAGCTGGATTTGAAGCTGATTTTCGTTCTTGGCGTCAAAGCTTCAAGGCTGAAGCAGTCTATGCTTTCTTTCACGAGACGTTGCCAGCTTTTGAAGCGCTTGGAAAACTTAGGATTTCGGAGAGTCTCCAAGATCTCTATCAAGTTCAAAGTCCCCAGATAGAGATTTCATCTAAAGGCCATTTATTAGAGATTCAATTTGATTTTAAAGATATTGCCAAAGAAGAGATTGATCTTGCGATGAAAGCCCTAGTTGCCAATCAAGACTTTTATATCAGCTCATCTGATCAGGTCTACTTCTTCGATGACCAAACCAAGCAGATTCGTCAGAATTTGAAAGAACTGGGAATAGAAGACTTGAAAGATGGGGCATTTCGAGCTCGTAAGTCCCTAGCTTATACCTTATCTCATTTATTTAAGGATCAAGAGCAGATTTCTTTTACGGAAGAATTCCGTCATTTGGCCCATGATTTGACACATCCAGAAGAATTCCCGATGCAGAAATTGAATATTCAAGCAGAATTAAGGGATTATCAGAAAAGGGGAATTCAGTGGCTTCAAATGCTCCATCATTATGGCTTTGGCGGTATTTTAGCAGATGATATGGGGCTTGGGAAGACCTTGCAAACTATTGCCTTTTTAAGTAGTCAGGTTCAAGCAGATACTAGTGTCCTAATCCTTGCTCCATCTGGCTTAATCTATAACTGGGCTGATGAATTTCAAAAGTTTGCTCCAGATTTGGATGTTGCGGTCGTGCATGGCTTAAAATCTCATCGAGAGTCAATTTTGGCAGAAAATCATCAGATTTATGTTACAAGCTATGCTACTTTCCGTCAGGACAGTGAGATTTATCGAAACCTATCTTTTGATTTTCTCTTTTTAGACGAAGCTCAGGTCATGAAAAATGCTCAGACCAAGATAGCGCAAAGTTTGCGACAGTTTGTAGTTCCATCTGTCTTTGCACTCTCAGGAACTCCAATTGAAAACCACTTAGGAGAGCTTTGGTCGATTTTTCAGATTGTCTTACCAGGCCTCTTGCCAACTAAAAAAGACTTTATGAAACTACCCGCTGAGAGAGTCGCTCAATTTATCAAGCCTTTTGTCATGCGACGGAAGAAAGAAGATGTGTTGACTGAGTTACCTGATTTGATTGAAGTAGTCTACAAAAATGAACTTGATGATCAGCAAAAGGCTATTTATCTAGCTCAACTGCAACAAATGCAGGAACACTTAGGACAGGTAAGCGATTCGGAATTTCAACGAAATCGTGTCGAAATTTTAACGGGTCTCATGCGTCTTCGTCAGATTTGTGATACTCCAGCACTCTTTATGGAGGATTACCAAGGAGAAAGTGGGAAACTGGATAGTCTACGAGACTTGCTGACTCAGATTGCTGAAGGAGGTCATCGTGTACTCATCTTTTCACAATTTAGAGGTATGTTGGATCGGATTGAGCAAGAATTGCCTGAATTAGGCTTGACATCCTTTAAAATTACTGGTTCAACGCCTTCACAAGATCGTCAAGAGATGACCAAAGCCTTTAATCAAGGTGAGCGCGATGTATTCTTAATTTCTCTAAAGGCCGGTGGGGTTGGTCTCAATCTTACTGGTGCCGATACAGTTATCCTGGTAGATTTGTGGTGGAATCCTGCGGTTGAATCACAGGCTATCGGCCGCGCCCATCGTATGGGGCAAGAGCAAGCTGTAGAAGTTTATCGCTTGGTGACCCGAGGTACAATAGAAGAAAAAATTCAAGAATTACAAGAAAAAAAGAAAAATCTGGTTTCAGAAGTTTTGGATGGAACAGAGTCCCGAGGCAGTTTGAGTCTGGCTGAAATTCGAGAAATTTTAGGGATTTCATAAGCCTAGACTTGAAAAATCAAGACATTACGCTATAATGGAGTATTGAAAGGGAATAAAAATGAAGCAAAAACGATTTCCAATAGTGGCAGATGATGAAGTCATGTTGACAGAAATGCCAGTTATGAATCTTTACGATGAGTCGGATTTCATCAGTAATATCAAGGGGGATTACCAGGATAAAAACTACTTGGACTGGTCTCCTATTGTTAAAGAGAAAAAACAAGAGGAAGCCCAGCCCCTTGTAGAGAAGACTGAGAAAAAAGAAAAATCTTATGCTGAACTGGCACGTGAAGAAGCGCGTGCGGATTTGAAAAAGAAACGTTCAGCTAAGTATTTGACCCAGGACGTGAGTCATACAAGACGTCATACCAAGACAAGTATTGTGAGACAGGCAAATCAACCAACCGCACCTTTCCAAAAGGAAAATCCGGGAGAATTTGCTAAATACAGTCAAAACTTGAGCCAATCTCACTATATTCTGGCAGAAACAGTTTCTCAAGTGGATAGTCCTTCGCCAACTAGCGAAAAGTCTCATCCTAAGAAAAACAACTATGACTTTTTAAAGAAAAGTCAAATTTATAACAAAAAAAGTAAACAAAAAGAACAAGAGCGTCAAGTAGCTCAAGAGCTCAACTTGACTAGAATGAGTGAATAGAGGGGAAGAAAATGGCAAAAACCTATCATTTTATCGGAATCAAAGGATCAGGTATGAGTGCCTTGGCTTTGATGTTGCACCAAATGGGGCATAAAGTTCAAGGTTCTGACGTTGAAAAGTACTACTTTACACAACGTGGACTAGAGCAAGCAGGAATTACAATTTTACCTTTTGATGAAAAAAATCTTCAAGGAGATTTAGAAATTATCGCGGGTAATGCCTTCCGTCCAGATAACAACGTTGAAATTGCATACGCGGACCAAAATGGTATCAGCTATAAACGTTATCATGAGTTTCTTGGTAGCTTTATGCGTGACTTTATCAGTATGGGAGTTGCTGGTGCACACGGTAAGACGTCAACAACTGGTATGCTTTCTCACGTCTTGTCACACATCACTGATACAAGCTACTTGATCGGAGATGGTACAGGTCGTGGTTCTGAAAATGCCAAGTATTTTGTCTTTGAATCAGACGAGTATGAGCGCCATTTCATGCCATATCACCCAGAATACTCTATCATTACTAACATCGATTTTGACCACCCTGACTATTTCACAAGCTTGGAAGACGTCTTCAACGCCTTCAATGATTATGCCAAACAAATTACCAAAGGTTTATTTGTCTACGGTGAAGATGCTGAGTTGCGTAAGATTACAGCAAATGCCCCAATCTATTATTACGGTTTTGAAGCAGACAACAATGACTTTGTAGCTAGCGATTTGCTTCGTTCTACAACAGGTTCAACCTTTACCGTTCACTTCCGTGGTCAAGAGTTGGGCCAATTCCATATTCCAACCTTTGGCCGTCACAATATCATGAATGCCACTGCAGTAATTGGTTTGCTTTACATAGCAGGATTTGACTTGGATTTGGTTCGTGAACACTTGAAGACTTTTGGAGGAGTGAAACGTCGTTTTACAGAAAAGATTGTCAATGATACAGTGATTATCGATGACTTTGCCCACCATCCAACAGAAATCATTGCAACGCTAGATGCTGCACGTCAGAAATACCCTAGCAAGGAAATCGTGGCAATTTTCCAACCACATACCTTTACTCGTACAATTGCCTTGTTGGATGACTTTGCTCAAGCCTTGAATCAGGCTGATGCCGTTTATCTAGCGCAAATCTACGGTTCAGCTCGCGAAGTAGACAATGGTGATGTCAAGGTTGAAGATCTTGCAAGTAAGATTAATAAGAAAAATCAAGTAATCACAGTTGAAAATGTTTCTCCACTCCTAGACCATGACAATGCTGTCTATGTCTTTATGGGAGCTGGTGACATCCAAACTTATGAATACTCATTTGAGCGTCTCTTGTCAAACTTGACTAGCAATGTTCAATAAGGAATATCATGGAATTTTCAATCACTATTCGGGAGGTTCAGCCATCAGATTTAGAGTCAATCTGGCTGATAGGAGAAAGCAACTCTGACTCCCAAGATGAAATTAGTATAGAAATGATAAAAGAGCGTATCCGCAACCATGCGGGTACGTTTCTGCTAGCCAGCCTTAATGAAGAAATCATTGGTTATATCATTGGTGACGAACTCACGAAGTTCACTCAAAGTGATTCTAGGAAGCAGCTTGAAGCAGCAATTCCTGACACGAGTGACTTTATCACTATTTTAGATCTTGCCGTCCATCCTGATTATCAAGGACAAGGATTTGGGACCTTGTTGTTAGGAGCTATGAAGGAGTATGCATTTCAGAAAAATAGACCAGGCCTCTATTTGCTGTCTAGGGATGAATTGCTGGCTTACTTTGAGATGAATGGATTTCTTGACCGAGGTTTAGCTGATGTGCCAACTAGTAGTGAAACTTATTTTCATATGTTTTGGGCAAATCCCTATTTTCAGGAGGAAAGATGATTATTAGACAAGCAAGGCTTACAGACCTTGATCGTATCCTAGAGATTGAGTTGGAAAATTTCTCTGCTGAGGAGGCTATTCCTCGATCTGTCTTTGAAGCTCATCTGAAGGAAATTAAGACCAGTTTCTTAGTGGCTGAAAAGGAGGGACGAATCCTTGGTTACGTTGAAGGACCGGTAATGCCTCACCGATATTTACAAGACCAGTCCTTTACAGAAGAAGTTAAAGATTATAGTCATCAAAAAGGTGGCTATATTTCTGTGACTTGTCTATCCATTGCAAAGAAAGCTCAGGCCTTGGGAATCGGTCGCAAACTCTTGGCAGCATTGAAAGAAGTTGCTCTTGAACATGAACGAGAAGGGATCAATCTAACTTGTCACAACTACCTCATTGCCTATTATGAAAAACATGGATTTATAAATGAAGGAAAATCCAAGTCAACGTTTGCGGGTGAGGAATGGTATGATATGGTCTGGGAAAACAAGAATTAGGCTCTAGAAGGGCATCTATGGTTGCTTTTCTTTGGTTTTTAAGATATAATATTATGGATTATCAACAAGGAGGTAATACCTTTGAGCGAAAATTCAAGAGATGAAGAAAAATTAAGTTTTAAGGAACAAATTTTACGAGACTTAGAAAGATTGAAAAGGGAAGAAGGGCTTGACACTAGTGAGAGTAGCAAGGATGATCTTTTCCCTGATTTCAGTAATCTTTCAAAGACAGAAGAACCAGTGAAAGAGCCATCTGTAGAAGACTTGATGGTAGACTCAGTTTCACTTGTGGATGAACTGCTTGCTAAGGCTCCAACAGTTCCCCCACGTCCATCTTTGGGACCAGATGAACCTGTTGAACCAGTTGCAGTTCCAGAAGAAGTTGCCCCTACTGAACCAATAGTAGCTACAGAACCAGTAGCACCTACTGTAGATTCAGTTGAACCTCCAGTTGAGCCTCTTGCTCCTCCTCAGCCAGTTCAAGAGGAGAAGGAGTTTATTCCTAATTCGACTAGGATTCCAGTTTCTTATCGTACCAATCAAGCCAAACCAAGTCCGGCTAGAAAGGCTATTAAGCCACAACCAAAACTAACAGATTTTGCTAAGGAGACACCTGCTCAAGAGCCGGTAGCTCCAGTTGATACAAGAAATGATCTACCTAGAAGAAGTCGTACAGAGTCAGTTAAGCCAACTAAGAAAAAGAAAAAATCACGCTTGAAAGGATTTTTCGTAACACTCTTTGTGTTATTGGTTCTACTAGGTGTAGGTGGTTTCTTTGGTTACCAATATGTTGAATCTGCACTTCAACCTGTTGATGCAAGTTCTAAAGAGTATATCACCGTTCAAATCCCCGAAGGTGCTAATACTCAGGAAATTGGTGAAACTTTAGAAAAATCTGGTTTGGTAAAACATGGTTTGGTCTTTAGCCTCTATGCAAAGTATAAAAACTACTCTGATTTAAAATCTGGTTACTATAATTTGCAAAAGAGCATGAGTACAGATGATCTCATCAAAGAGTTGCAAAAGGGTGGAACACCAGAACGTCAAGAAGTTTCACTTGCAAGCTTAACAATCCCTGAAGGTTATACAATTGATCAAATCGCAGAAACAGTTGGTCAACTTCAAGGAGAGTTTAAAGAAGCATTGACTGCGGAAGCATTCTTGGCCAAGGTTCAGGATGAAACTTTTATCTCACAACTAGTTGCTAAGTATCCAACACTTCTTGAAAGTTTACCAACTAAGGAAAGTGGTGTTCGTTACCGTCTAGAAGGATACCTTTTCCCAGCAACTTATGCCATCAAAGAAAGCACAACTGTTGAAAGCTTGATTGATGAAATGGTAGCAGCTATGGATAAAAACTTATCAACACACTATGCTGCAATCAAAGAAAAGAACTTGACAGTGAATGAACTCTTAACTATTGCATCACTTGTTGAAAAAGAAGGTTCAAAAACAGAAGACCGCAAACAGATTGCTGGAGTTTTCTATAACCGTCTCAACATCGGTATGCCACTTCAGAGTAACATTGCTATTCTCTATGCAGAAGGGAAACTAGGAAAAAATATTAGTTTGGCAGACGATGCGGCAATTGATACCTCAATCAATTCACCATATAACGTTTATCTGAACCTAGGGCTAATGCCTGGTCCAGTGGATAGTCCAAGTTTGGATGCAATTGAAGCAAGTATCAATCAAACTAAGAGTGAAAACCTATACTTTGTTGCCAATGTACAAGATGGCAAGGTTTACTATGCGACAACACGAGAAGAACATGATCGAAACGTTGAAGAGCATGTAAACAGTAAACTGACACAATCAAGCAGTTCAAACTAAGCCTTTCCGACCTGATAAAAGCGCCTGAAATTTTTAAATTTCAGGCGTTCGGAAAGTTTGAGAGTGACATAGTTTTAGAAACTATTTTAGATTGAGTTCAGAAATGAAAGTTTCAGTGCTCAATGTCTACCTAGTGATTTTTTAAGAAATCACTAGAAACCATCATGACTTACGAAAAGTCATAAAAAGAAAATTATGTGGTTTACCACATAATTTTGCTTTACTACCTATAAAAATATAAATTTAATTAAAAGAAAGTTGAGAAAAATGGCAGAAAAAACATACCCTATGACCCTTGAGGAGAAGGAAAAACTCGAAAAAGAATTAGAGGAGTTGAAACTAGTTCGTCGTCCAGAAGTTGTTGAACGCATCAAGATTGCTCGTTCATATGGTGACTTGTCAGAAAACAGTGAATACGAAGCAGCGAAAGACGAGCAGGCTTTTGTTGAAGGACAAATCTCAAGCTTGGAAACAAAAATCCGTTATGCTGAGATTGTTAACAGTGATGCAGTTGCTCAAGATGAAGTTGCAATCGGTCGAACTGTCACTATCCAAGAAATTGGCGAGGACGAAGAAGAAGTATATATCATCGTGGGTTCAGCGGGTGCAGATGCCTTTGCAGGAAAAGTATCAAATGAAAGTCCAATCGGGCAAGCCTTGATTGGTAAGAAAACAGGCGATACAGCTACAATTGAAACACCTGTTGGTAGCTACGATGTTAAAATCTTAAAAGTTGAAAAAACAGTTTAATAGGATATGAAAAGGAGTAGATATAAGGAAAGCGCTTCCTATCACTCTTTTTTTTAATTTTAAAAACAAGAGGAGACTATATGAATTCAGAAAACAAGCACAAAAAGAAAAATAAAATGGAGCGTGGTTTGACCAATCGCCATGTTCAAGTCATGGCCATTGCGGGAACCATTGGGACAGGACTTTTTCTAGGAGCAGGGCGATCTATTAGCTTAACTGGTCCTTCAATCGTTTTAGTTTATATGATTACTGGTGGTTTTATGTATCTCATGATGAGGGCTATCGGTGAAATGTTATATCAAGATCCAGAACAACATACCTTTATCAACTTTATTACGCGTTACCTAGGTCAGGGCTGGGGTTATTTCTCAGTTTGGTCTTACTGGTTATCAGTAGTTTTTATCGGGATGGCTGAGATAACAGCTGTTGCCCATTATGTTCAATTTTGGTTTCCATCTTGGCCTTCTTGGTCTATTCAGCTCGTTTTTTTAACAATCCTTGGTCTAGTTAATCTGATCGCGGTTAAAATTTTTGGTGAAGTCGAATTTTGGTTTGCCATGATTAAAATTGTTGCTATTCTCGCTATGATTGCAACTGGAATTTTTATGGTCTTGACAGGATTTGAAACACCATACGGATCAGCAAGCCTTTCAAATATCAGTCACCAGTTTTCTCTCTTTCCAAATGGGGGAATGAACTTTGTTATGGCCTTCCAGATGGTTTTCTTCGCCTATCTTATGATTGAATTTATCGGGGTAACAACCTCTGAAACCAAGAATCCAAGAAAAGTATTGCCCAAGGCAGTTAAGGAAATCCCCTTGCGAATTATCTTTTTCTATGGAGGAGCCCTTTTAGCCATCATGTCTATCATTCCTTGGGGTGAGCTATCTTCTGCGGATTCACCCTTTGTAACTGTTTTTGAACTTGCTGGTCTTAAGTGGGCCGCCGCCTTGATTAATTTTGTTGTCTTGACTTCGGCAGCTTCAGCCTTAAATTCAACTCTTTACTCTACAGGTCGACACTTGTACCAAATTGCTCATGACTCTCCAAATAGCTTTTTGAAAGCCATTAAGGCTGATACTCTGTCTCGTCACAATGTTCCTCAGAATGCTATTATAGCCTCGGCTGTCTTGATTGGTCTAGCAGCCTTCATCAATGTCTTACCAGGTGTATCAGATGCCTTTGCCCTGATTACAGCATCTTCATCAGGTGTTTATATTGCAATCTATATCTTGATCATGCTAGCCCATCTCAAATACCGCAAGTCCAAAGACTTTATGGCAGATGGTTACCTCATGCCCCAGTATCGCTTGCTGAATCCCATAACGATCCTCTTTTTTGTCTTTGTATTTGGAACTCTCTTTTTACAAGAATCAACCTTTATGGGAGCAGTTGGCTCAGCTATCTGGATTGTCGTCTTTGGAATCTATAGTCAGTGGAGATTTAGAAAATAAGTTATAAGCTCATCAACTCAGGTTGATGAGTTTTCTAGTTTGACAGCTCTTGGTAATAAGACTATAATCAAGCTATAAGTATCTTCGAGGAGGTTTGGATGCAGTTAAGATTGGAAAATACAGAGTCTCAGAAAGCGCAAGAAATAGGCGATTTGATTCGTTCTTATAATCGATCAAAAAGAGAAAAAGCTGAAAGCGAGCCACTTAACCTTTATGTCGAAGATGAACATGGTGAAATCATGGCTGGTTTAGTAGCAGAGACTTTCGGGAATTGGTTAGAAATTGAGTATTTATTTGTGAAGGAGGACTTGCGAGGACAAGGAATCGGCTCCCAACTATTACAGCAAGCAGAAAGTGAAGCTAAAAAGAGAAACTGTCGCTTTGCTTTTGTGAATACCTATCAGTTTCAAGCGCCAGCCTTTTATCAAAAGCAGGGCTACAAGGAAGTCTTTACTTTAAAAGACTATCCCTACTCAGGACAAAGGCACTATTATCAAAAAGATTTATAACATAAAAATAGAGATTGAAGCAAAGATTGCTATTCGATTAACAATAGAGGTTGATAATGGATATTATACTAGACATGGGAAATGTTTTATTAGAATGGAATAAGGATAAGATTTTACGAGGTGTGGTAAAAACAGAGAAGGATTATATGATATTGGACAAGGCGATCTTTCAATCAGGTCTTTGGGAAAGATTAGATCTCGGAACCCTGACCAGAGAAGAGTTGGTCTTGAAAGTTATTTCCATGATTGGAAGCATATATCAAGAAAAGGTTCAAGAAGTAGTCTGGAATTGGCCTTCTTACATTGAAATTTACACGGAAGTCTTTCCTCTTCTTGTACGTTTAAAGGAAAAAGGCCATCGTATTTTTGTTTTGTCAAATACATCACCAGTTTTTTATGAATTATTAGAGGAACAACTCTCTCCTTTAAATGAAATCTTAGATGGTTTCGTCCTTTCTTGTGATATCAAGGCCATCAAACCAGATCCAAAAATGTTTGAAGAAATCCTCCATAAATATCAGTTGGATCCAGTAAATTGTATTTTTCTGGATGATGTAAAAGATAATACCAAGATGGCAGAAAGTTTAGGCATCAAAGCCTACCAAGTCAAACAGAGAAGTGACGTTGTAGATATTTTGAAAAAATTTGAATAAACATAGAACTCTCTATCATGTAAGTGGTAGAGAGGTTTTTGTTAAAAAAATCGCACAAAATGTAATGTATATATTGCATAATGTAAAATATATGATATAATAAAGTTGAAAAAGAAGCGCGACTTTTAAAATTAAGGAGGAGGTAACAAGTGGCTAAGAATTTAAAATTAAAGTTAGCTCGAGTGGAGCTTGATATGACACAAGGTGATTTGGCAGAAGCTGTGGGTGTCACTAGGCAGACTATCGGCTTGATAGAAGCAGGAAAGTACAATCCTTCGCTTTCACTTTGCCAATCCATTTGTAGATGCTTAGGGAAAAGTCTAGATCAATTATTTTGGGAGGAAGAAGATGAAAAATAGATTATTTTATTATCAATTACTGGATGAAAGAGAAGAACAACTGATGAACAAAGCAGGTGCAGAAACTTTTCATATCTCTATAGGATTATTATTCCTAACTTACTTAATTGCAGTATTAGCGCCAAGTCTTTTTAATCCGAGTATGATGCTCATCATTATCATTATTGGGACTTTTTACTTTTTCAACCGAGCTCGCAATCTCGGTGTGACCTACTATAGTCGGTTTCATTTTAAGATTCAGGGATGCCTATTAGTGACACTGCTAATCACAACTATTTTAATGCTGCAAAACTACCAGTTCAATATAGATAGTTATCAGCATAATCCATTGAACTTCAAATACCTTTCTGCTTGGTGTTTTACCTATGTCTTTTATCTTCCTTGGGTATTTATCGGAAATCTGGGGTTAAAAAGTTATGGGCAATGGGCTCAGAAAAAGTTTGAGCAGGATATGGATGAGCTAGAGAGTATGGAATAGCTTGTTAGTTTTTTATCCATCTTAATAAAATGTGTTATAATATTACTAATTTATGAGAAAAGAAGAAACATTTTCATCTTTTTACAAATAGGGAAGAAGGACAGTATATGTACCCAGATGACAGTTTAACTTTGCACACAGATTTGTATCAAATTAACATGATGCAAGTTTACTTCGACCAAGGCATTCATAACAAGAAAGCAGTTTTTGAAGTTTATTTCCGCCAACAACCCTTTAATAACGGCTATGCTGTTTTTGCAGGTTTAGAGAGGATAGTAAAATACCTAGAGAACTTACGCTTCTCAGATAGTGATATTGATTATCTAGAATCACTTGGTTATCATGGAGAGTTTTTAGACTATCTCCGTAATCTCAAATTGGAGTTGACAGTACGTTCTGCCAAAGAAGGGGACTTGGTCTTTGCTAATGAGCCAATCGTTCAGGTGGAAGGTCCACTGGCTCAATGTCAATTGGTGGAAACAGCTCTCTTGAACATCGTCAACTTTCAAACTTTGATAGCGACCAAGTCTGCTCGTATTCGTTCTGTCATTGAAGATGAGCCTTTGATGGAATTTGGAACACGTCGTGCACAAGAAATGGATGCAGCGATTTGGGGAACGCGTGCTGCTGTAATCGGTGGTGCAAATGGAACCAGTAATGTCCGTGCTGGTAAGCTCTTTGGAATTCCGGTTTTAGGGACTCATGCTCATGCTTTAGTTCAAGTTTATGGCAATGATTACCAAGCTTTCAAGGCTTATGCCTCAACTCACCGTGATTGTGTCTTTCTTGTAGATACTTATGATACTCTTCGTATCGGTGTTCCTGCTGCCATTCAGGTTGCAAGAGAATTAGGTGACAAGATTAACTTTAAGGGTGTTCGTATTGACTCTGGTGATATCGCCTATATTTCTAAAAAAGTTCGTCAACAACTGGATGAGGCTGGATTTACAGATGCTAAGATTTATGCATCAAATGACCTTGATGAAAATACCATCCTTAACCTCAAAATGCAAAAAGCTAAGATTGATGTCTGGGGTGTCGGGACTAAGCTCATTACAGCCTATGACCAACCAGCTCTAGGAGCAGTTTATAAGGTTGTTGCCATTGAAGATGAAAATGGTCAGATGCGCAATACTATCAAACTTTCAAACAATGCAGAGAAGGTTTCAACACCAGGTAAGAAGCAAGTTTGGCGAATCACCAGTCGTGAAAAAGGCAAGTCTGAAGGTGACTACATTACTTACGATGGTGTAGATGTTACTAGTATGACGGAGATTAAGATGTTCCATCCGACCTATACTTACATCAAGAAAACTGTCCGCAATTTTGATGCTGTTCCTCTCTTGGTAGACATTTTCAAGGACGGTAAGCTGGTCTATGATTTACCAAGTCTGCCTGAAATCCAAGCTTATGCTCGTAAGGAATTTGACAAGCTCTGGGACGAATACAAACGTGTTCTGAACCCACAACATTACCCTGTAGACTTGGCTCGTGATGTATGGCAAGATAAGATGGACTTGATTGCTAAGATGCGTAAGGAAGCTCTAGGTGAAGGAGAAGAAGAATGAGTTTGCAAGAGACCATTATCCAACAATTGGGCGTAAAACCAGTGATTGATGCCCAGGAAGAAATCCGTCGTTCCATTGACTTTCTAAAACGATATTTAAAGAAACATCCTTTCCTGAAAACTTTTGTGTTAGGAATCTCTGGAGGACAGGACTCGACTTTAGCGGGACGCTTGGCTCAACTAGCCATGGAAGAAATGCGAGCTGAAACCGGTGATGATTCTTATAAATTTATAGCAGTTCGCCTGCCTTATGGAATTCAAGCAGATGAGGATGATGCCCAAAAAGCCCTAGCTTTTATCCGACCAGATGTGAGCTTGGTCGTTAATATCAAGGAATCTGCTGATGCTATGACAACAGCAGTGGAAGCAACAGGCAGTCCTGTTTCAGATTTTAACAAGGGAAATATCAAGGCTCGTAGTCGTATGATTGCCCAATATGCACTCGCAGGAGCTCATAGTGGAGCAGTTATCGGGACTGACCATGCTGCGGAAAATATCACAGGTTTCTTTACCAAATTTGGTGACGGTGGTGCAGATATTCTCCCACTTTATCGCCTCAATAAACGCCAAGGAAAACAACTTTTGAAGGAGCTTGGAGCTGATCCAGCCCTCTATGAAAAAATCCCAACAGCAGATTTGGAGGAAGAAAAACCAGGTATTGCAGACGAAGTAGCCTTAGGAGTTACTTACAATGAAATTGATGATTACCTCGAAGGTAAGCAAGTCAGCCCAGAAGCTCAAGCAACCATTGAAAAATGGTGGTACAAAGGCCAACACAAACGCCATCTACCAATCACCGTATTTGATACGTTTTGGGAGTAAAAACCTCTGGGGGAGGTTTTTACCCCGAGCCTGAAAATAGAAAAGCGAGGAAAGTCCGGGGGACCTTGAACCCCGAGTCTAGAAATAGGGAAACGAGGCAGGTCGGTAACTCGAAGAGTTCGATTTCGTAGTCTCACCCCCGCAAGGCTGACTAGGCTTGATAAAGCGTATTTCAAGCCAGACAGATACTGCGTCATGAATTAGAGGGAACTGTTATTAT
>NZ_KV817781.1:217675-266568 GCF_001814775.1 Streptococcus sp. HMSC067H01 | reverse complement strand
CCTTGAGCTTAGAAACGAGAAAGCGAGGCAGGTCTGTAACTTGAAGAGTTCGATTTCGTTGACTCACCCCCGCAAGGCTGACTAGGTTTGAAAAAGTTTGGGAAAACGTATTTCAAGCCAGACAGCTACTGCGTCATGAATTAGAGGGAACTGTTATTAT
Organism: Streptococcus sp. HMSC067H01; assembly: GCF_001814775.1. Taxonomy (GTDB): domain Bacteria; phylum Bacillota; class Bacilli; order Lactobacillales; family Streptococcaceae; genus Streptococcus. The sequence continues at coordinate 266,408 of NZ_KV817781.1, read as the reverse complement.
CTCAATGTTTGTGAGTATAGTTTTTACCTTGAGCTTAGAAACGAGAAAGCGAGGCAGGTCGGTAACTCGAAGAGTTCGATTTCGTAGTCACACCCCCGCAAGCCAGACAGCTACTGCGTCATAAAATTAGAGGAAACTGTTGTTTTCTCAATGTTTATGAGTAAAGTGTTTTTACCCTGATCCTAGAAATAAGAAAACTAAGAAGGTCCAGTGGACCTTTTTAGCTTGAACATTCAAATAGAAAGCGAGTTACGATTATGAAAGCACTAGGTACACAAATTATAGAAACTGAACGATTGATTTTGAGGAGATTTGTGGAAGGTGATGCTCGAGCCATGTTTGATAATTGGGCTTCACGCTCAGAAAATCTAACTTATGTGACTTGGAATCCACACCTGAATGTCGAACAGACTCGAAATTCTATTGGCAATTGGGTAAAATCCTATGACAATCCAAATTACTACAAATGGGCCATTAGTCTCAAAGAAAATCCAGACTATGTCATTGGAGATATTAGTCTGGTCAGTGTGGATGAAGAAAACTCTAGCTGTGAGATCGGATATATCTTAGGAATGGACTACTGGGGACGAGGACGCATGACAGAAGCCTTGAAAGCAGTTTTATCATACTGTCTGGATGAGATTGAATTTAAAGAGGTTAATGCCTGCTATGCAAGTTTAAACCCAGCATCTGGTCGTGTGATGGAAAAGGCTGGTATGACTTTTTGGAAGACGATTCCAAATGCAGTTGAACGAAAAGGTTATATCGCTGATAAAATTTATTATCAAATCAAAAAATAAGATGGAAAGTTAAGCTTTTCCATCTTATTTTTTGTAATATACTTTTTAATCAAAATAAAGCAAATCTTTGCTGGTACTTGTAAAGAGGTCGAAGCCATCCTTCGTAACAACACCGCAGTCTTCGATACGGACACCGACTTTACTAGGAATATAGATACCAGGTTCAACAGAGAAGCACATGCCTTCTTCGATAACCATGTCGTTTCCTTCCATGATAGATGGGAATTCGTGGACATCCATACCGATGCCATGACCGAGACGGTGATTGAAGTACTCACCGTAGCCAGCTTTTTCGATCACTTCACGAGCCGCACGGTCAACCTCATGGGCAGTTACACCAGGTTTGATAAAGTCAAGGGCAGCTTGTTGAGCTTCTAGAGTCAAGTTGTAAATATCTTTCTTGAATTGGTCAGGTTTACCAACAGCGACTGTACGAGTCATATCTGATGCATAACCATTCACCATCACACCGAGGTCAAAGAGGAGAAGGGCATTGTTTTCAACCTTGTTAGCTCCAGGAATACCATGTGGATTCGCAGCATTATCACCAGTCAAGACCATGGTATCAAAGCTCATTTCATAGCCTTCACGTTTCATAGCGAAATCGATTTGCGCAATGATATCAGTTTCCGTATTATCAAGAGAGATATTGTCAAAACCAACTTTAACAGACTTGTCGGCGTAAACACCTGCAACCATCATCTTTTGCACTTCGTCTGCTGATTTGATCAAGCGCATGCGTTGGATCAATGGAGTCAAGTTCTCAAATTCAGCAGTTTCAAAGACAGTTTTCAAACCGTGATATTTAGTCAAGATGAGATTGTCAAACTCAACTGCTACACGTTTGAAATCAAGCTGTGGCAAGGCGTTTTGGATTTTCTTCCAAGGGTTTTCAGAGTCCACGTAGCCAACTACTGGGAAAGAGACAGTGCTAGTCGCACGTTCAACCTCAAGTGCTGGAACGAAGAGAAGCGGTTCCTGATCTGCAAGGACAAAGAGGAACATCTGGCGTTCGTGTGGATCACTGTAAAAGCCAGTGAGGTAATTAATTGTGACGGGGTCAGACACGACAGCGACGTCTAGCTTTTCTGATTCAAGATAAGTTAAGATTTGTTGTAATTTAGACATATGCTACCTTCTTTCTACCCCTCTATTTTTGCAAAAATTAGTAGAAAATGCAAGGGAGAAGGGGAAATGAAGGTAAAAAAATTCCAACAGCCGAAGCAAGTTGGAATCTAAATATTAGTTAAAATCTGCTTTGCTTTTAACATCGCCATATTCTTCAGCAATTTCTTGGCTGAGAATGTCTTCGTAAGCTGGAAGGACAAGATCCTGACCGTATTTCTTTTTGAGGGCAAGAGTTACTAGGCGATAAGCGAGATTGGCATTTCGGGAGAGGATAGGTCCGTGGAAGTAGGAACCAAAGACATTTTTATAGTGAACACCTTCACCGACCTTTTCTTCATTGTTTCCATTTCCGTAAACAACCTGACCGAGCGGTTTTTGGTCATCTGAGAGGAAGGTACGGCCTTGATGATTTTCAAAACCGTAGTAGGTTTCATCGAATTCTTCATTATGAATTTTAATGTCACCGATAAAGCGGTTGTTGGTTTGGTTAAGGGTGTAATGTCCCATGACACCTAGACCTTCGATGCGTCTTCCAGAAGCTTCAATATAGTATTGGCCTAATAGCTGGAAGCCACCACAGATAGCAAGAACAATCCCATCATTTTGGATAAAGTTGTCAATGCTCTCTTTTTTATCTGGCAAATCACCAGCAATGATGCTCTGTTCAAAGTCCTGGCCACCACCGAAAAAGGCGATGTCGTAGTGATTTTCATCGAAAACATCATGAAGTGAAACGATGTCAACTGTCACATGGGCCCCAAGCTTTTCAGCTACGTACTTGAGCATGAGGATATTCCCATTATCTCCGTAGGTGTTCATGAGGTTGCCGTAGAGGTGGGCGATATTTAGTTGATAAGGATAAATGCCGTCTTTTGAGGAAAGTGAAGTATAAACCATTAGTTCATCTCCTTTCTAACAAGCTGACGATTGGCCAGTAGTTCTCTGAATTCTAGCATAGCCGTATAAGTCGCAAGGATATAGGCATGCTTGCAGTCTTGAGCTTCGATCGTTTTAAGAACTTGTTCCAGGCTACTTGTTTCAGTGATCTTGTCAGCTGGATAGCCAGTAACACGTAGACGACGAGCAATTTCAGAATGACGAACTCCACCCGCATTGATTTCAGGAATGTCCATATCAGTAATTTGCTCAAAGTCAGCATCCCAAATCCAGCTGGTATCAATCCCGTCTGCATAGTTAGCATTGAGGAGAACAGATAGACTAAATGGGTAAGGAGCTAGTTTGATCATTTCGATGGCCTGGGTAGCACCAACAGGATTTTTAATAAGAACCAGTGTGCATTCCTTGTCACCAATCTGGAAGGTTTCTTGGCGTCCAAAAACTGCACGACTCTTGTCAAATCCTTGCTTGATTAGTTGTGGCTCAGCTCCGAGGAAGCGGGCAATAGCGACAGCAGCCAGAGCATTGTAGATGTTGTAGAGACCACCGATTTGAATACCGTATTCTTGGCCGTCGATAACAAAACGAGAGCGATTGTTGGTTAACTCAACAAATTCTGTCAGACGGTAATCCAAGTCAGGGCGTTTACATCCACAATTTTCACAGATATAGGCCCCCAAGTTGGCATAGGTATTAAGCTCATACTTAAGAATGCTATGACATTCAGGGCAGAGGATACCTTCGGTATTGTAGTGAGCCAGTTGTGCTGGTCCTTTTTCCAAATCAAAGCCAAAATACTGAACAGGATTTGGGAAAGAGCGCTTGTAGAAAAGTGGACTATCACCATTGAGTAGGACAGTAGCAGTTGGTACTTTCCGAATGGCATCCAAAATCATGTTATAGGTTGTATAAATTTCACCGAAACGATCCATCTGGTCGCGGAAGATATTGGTGATGACGAAGAGACTTGGCTGGATGTAGTCACAGATACGAGAGAGACTAGCTTCATCGATTTCAAGGACAGCTATGTTCTTGCCTGTTTTAGAGGATTTTGCTGTCAAGAAGGTGGTGGTAATCCCTGTAATCATGTTGGCACCACTTGGATTGGTCAAAACTTGGCCATAGACTTCGTTTAAAATACCGACAGTGAGGGCGGTTGTCAAGGTTTTTCCATTGGTACCAGTAACTACGACAATCTCGTAGTTCTTTGCTAAATGTTGTAAAATATCTTTATCAAATTGAAGGGCAAGTTTCCCAGGGAGCGTACTTCCACGTCCGAGACGACTCAAAATAAAGTGAGAAGAACGTCCAGCAAGGAGCCCAAAAGTAGTTTCTAGTTTCATGTTTCTATTATATCATAAAAGCTGAAAAAGACAGATTTGAGATTTTAGAAAAAGAAAAACAGCCCAAGGAGGGCTGCTTGATTAACTAAATCGCAAACAAGTCATTCAAATTCTCAGCCAAGGTTGGGTGAGTGAAGATTTGTTTTGTGAAGTAAGTGTATGGGATTTTGTTGTCCATAGCAACAGTAATAATGTTGATGATTTCTTGTGATCCTTCTGAAAAGATGCTTGCTCCGAGAATCTCTTTAGTTTCAGTGTTGACAACAGCTTTGAAGGCTCCACGAAGGTCACCATTTACATGACCACGAGGCATAGCAGCAACAGGGATTTCCTTAACAGCGTATGGAAGTTTCAAATCAGCTGCTTGGCTTTCAGTCAAACCAACTTGTGAAAGTGCTGGTGTGATAAACATGGTGTTTGGAACATTAAGACGGTCTTCAAGTGTGTAACTGCCATCACCAGCAAGGTAGCTGTAAACAACACGAAAGTCATCTAGTGAAATGTAGGTAAATTGAAGTCCACCGTTGACATCTCCGACTGCAAAGACACCAGGAACGTTTGTTTGACAATGTTTGTCCACCTTGATAGCACCACGTTCAGTTAGTTGGATATCTGTATTTTCAAGTTGAAGTGGTTCTACATTTGGTTTACGTCCAGTTGCGTAGAGAAGGGCGTCAAAACGGTAGGTTTCATTTTCAGTCACAACAAGAACTTGGTCACCATCGTTTTTGATTTCAGTAGTATGGATGTTTTGAAGCAGTTCAATGCCGTCTTCTTCCATGTATTGTTTAGCAAGAGCAGCAATAGAAGGTTCTGCGCGAGGCAAGAAAGTGTCCATTGCATCTAAGACTGTTACCTTGCTTCCGAGTTTGTTGTAAAGACCAGCAAACTCAAGACCAATGTTTCCACCACCAAGAATTCCGAGTTTTTCTGGTAATTGTTCCAAGTTTTGGATACCTGTTGAGTCAAAGACATTCTTGCTGGTCGCAAGACCTGGAATTGATAAAACGTTTGAAACAGCACCAGTGTTGATAACAATTGTTTCAGCTGTTAGTTCTTGTTTTTCGTCACCTGCTTGAATTTCGATGACCTTGTTTGAAACAAAGTGGGCTTCGGCATCAATGATATCAACTCCAGTACCAGCGATCGTAGCATAGTTTTTACCATTGAGACGACTGGTAATCGTATTTTTTGTTGCCATAACCTCGTCAAATGACAAGTCCTTTTCTGCAGCAACTAACAAGGTTTTAGTTGGAATACAACCAATGTTGATACAAGTTCCACCGTACATAGCCTTGTTGCGCTCGATAAGGGCAACTTTTTTACCAGCTGAAGCTAGTTTCCCAGCAAGAGTTTTACCTGCCTTACCAAATCCAATAACAATTAAATCGTATGTTAACATTTTTAAATCCTCCTGTTTGATTTCATTCTAGCACAAGAAAAAAATAATTTCACAAATCTGCTACGGAAAAAAATATTGGACTAAATTAGTCTTACGAAAGCTTTTGAGAATCAAGTTCAAAAAATAGAAAAATCGTTTACATGATTTAATCAGAGGGTCTGACTATCTTTTAACCATTTCTTGTGTTATACTAGATAAGTTGCAAAGAAAGCAGTACTTTTCTTTTGTGGAAAAGAAGCAACACGATCTTTCATAGAAGATATGAAAATACGTCATGAAAAGAAAAGTATAAACTAAGTGCTATAGGGTGGCTTCGCACCACCTTTAGAAAGAAGAAAAACGTGAAATTTAATGAATTTAACTTGTCTGCTGACCTTTTAGCAGAAGTTGATAAAGCAGGATTTGTGGAAGCAAGTCCTATCCAAGAGCAAACTATTCCTTTGGCTCTTGAGGGAAAAGATGTTATCGGTCAAGCACAGACTGGTACAGGGAAAACAGCGGCCTTTGGCTTGCCAACCCTTGAAAAAATTCGTACAGAAGAAGCAACTATCCAAGCCTTGGTCATTGCACCAACTCGTGAACTTGCAGTTCAAAGCCAAGAGGAGCTTTTCCGCTTTGGTCGAAGCAAGGGAGTCAAAGTTCGTTCAGTCTATGGTGGTTCAAGTATTGAAAAACAAATCAAGGCTCTTAAATCAGGGGCTCATATCGTAGTAGGAACGCCTGGTCGTCTCCTAGACTTGATTAAACGAAAGGCCTTGAAATTGCAGGACATTGAAACTCTCATCCTTGACGAAGCAGATGAGATGCTCAACATGGGATTCCTTGAAGACATCGAAGCAATCATCTCTCGTGTACCGGAAAATCGTCAAACCTTGCTCTTTTCAGCGACTATGCCAGATGCTATCAAACGTATTGGTGTTCAGTTCATGAATGAACCTGAGCATGTGAAGATTGCTGCTAAAGAATTAACAACAGAATTAGTAGACCAGTACTATATCCGTGTAAAAGAACAAGAAAAATTCGACACCATGACTCGTCTTATGGATGTTGATCAACCTGAGTTATCAATCGTTTTTGGTCGTACCAAACGTCGTGTAGACGAGCTAACTCGTGGGCTTAAAATCCGTGGTTTCCGTGCAGAAGGTATCCATGGAGATTTGGACCAAAACAAACGTCTTCGTGTCCTTCGTGATTTTAAAAATGGTAACCTTGATGTCTTAGTTGCAACAGACGTTGCAGCACGTGGATTGGATATCTCAGGTGTAACTCATGTTTACAACTACGATATCCCACAAGACCCTGAGAGTTATGTTCACCGTATTGGTCGTACAGGTCGTGCAGGTAAGTCAGGTCAATCTATTACCTTCGTTTCACCTAATGAAATGGGTTACCTCCAAATCATTGAGAACTTGACTAAGAAACGTATGAAAGGTCTCAAACCTGCAAGTGCAGAAGAAGCCTTTCAAGCTAAGAAGCAAGTAGCTCTTAAGAAAATTGAACGTGATTTTGCTGATGAAGCTATTCGTGGAAACTTCGAGAAATTTAGCAAAGATGCCCGTAAATTAGCAGCTGAATTCAGTCCTGAAGAATTGGCTATGTACATTCTTAGCTTAACAGTTCAGGATCCAGATAGTCTTCCAGAAGTTGAGATTGCACGTGAAAAACCACTGCCGTTTAAACCTTCAGGTAATGGATTCGGTGGGAAAGGTAAGGGAGGTCGTCGTGGAGATGACCGTCGCGATCGTGAACGCCGTCGTGACAATCGTCGTGGTGAACGTCGGGATGATTTCAAAAAAGGCAGTCGCAAAAACGACCGCTTTGATAAGGAAAAACGTTACCGTAAGGACAATAAAAAACCTCGCACAACATCTAGCGAAAAGAAAACAGGCTTCGTTATTCGTAACAAGGGCGATAAATAATAAAAAAAGCGGTTCACTGAGGTGGATCGCTTTTATATATAAGGAGACCGAGAGTTACGAAAAATCAATACTAGAAGTCATATCTATATATTTGTTATCTTGTAATATTATATTATCAAAAACCGAGAGACCTGTCAACAAGAAAATTGAAAAAAAATATAAAAAATTGCAAATGTAAGAGAATTGCAATGCAATAAGCAATTTTCAGATAATTATTGAAATAAAGACAGTTTTGTGATATAATGGAAGCGATTAAATACGAGGTGAAAAATGGCACATTTATTAGAAAAAACGAGAAAAATCACATCTATCTTAAAGCGTTCGGAGGAGCAACTACAGGATGAACTTCCCTATAATGCCATTACACGTCAATTAGCCGATATCATCGACTGCAATGCTTGTATCGTCAATAGCAAGGGGCGTTTGTTGGGCTACTTTATGCGCTATAAAACAAACACCGATCGTGTAGAGCAGTTCTTCCAAACAAAGATTTTCCCTGAGGACTATATCCAAGGGGCAAATATGATCTACGATACGGAGGCCAACCTCCCTGTGGAACATGATTTGACTATTTTCCCAACTGAAAGTCGTTCAGACTTCCCAGATGGTTTAACAACCATCGCTCCAATCCACGTTTCTGGGATTCGATTGGGTTCTTTGATTATTTGGCGAAATGACAAGAAATTCGAAGATGAGGATTTGATCCTTGTTGAGATTGCCAGCACGGTGGTTGGTATTCAGCTTTTGAACTTCCAACGTGAAGAAGATGAGAAAAATATCCGCCGTCGCACAGCAGTGACTATGGCGGTCAATACACTATCATATTCTGAATTGCGTGCAGTCTCTGCGATTTTAGCAGAACTAAATGGCAAAGAAGGACAATTGACAGCTTCAGTTATCGCAGATCGCATTGGTATTACTCGTTCAGTGATTGTCAATGCTCTTCGGAAGCTCGAATCAGCAGGGATTATTGAAAGTCGTTCATTAGGTATGAAGGGAACTTATCTAAAAGTTTTAATCCCAGATATTTTTGAAGAAGTGAAAAAGAGGGACTATTAATGGCTAAGGCTTTAATTTCGATTGACTATACAGAAGATTTTGTAGCGGATCATGGAAAATTGACAGCAGGAGCTCCTGCTCAAGCAATATCAGAAGCAATCAATCAGGTAACTAGATTAGCATTTGACCGTGGAGATTATATTTTCTTTACCATTGATGCTCATGAGGAAAATGATGTCTTTCATCCAGAAAGTAAACTATTTCCCCCTCATAATCTGATTGGGACTAGCGGGCGTAATCTATATGGTAAGTTAGCTGAATTTTATCAGGAACAGGCCCAGGATAGTCGTGTTTTCTGGATGGACAAACGTCACTATTCGGCTTTTTCTGGCACAGATTTGGATATCCGCCTGAGAGAGCGTCGCGTGGATACAGTCATCTTAACAGGTGTTCTTACAGATATTTGTGTCTTGCATACGGCTATCGATGCCTATAATCTTGGGTATCAGATAGAAGTTGTCAAACCAGCAGTCGCATCCATTTGGCCTGAAAACCACCAGTTTGCACTTGGACATTTTAAGAATACATTAGGAGCGAAACTCCTTGATGAAAACCTAGTTGAAATCAAAGAATAATGTATTCAAAAAAACTGAAAAAAATCTGAAAAAAGTGTTGACAAAGTTTGTGAAAGTTGATATACTAGTAAAGTAATCGACGCGGGGATGGCGGAATTGGCAGACGCGCAGGACTAAGGATCCTGTGACCGCTTTAGGTCGTGAGGGTTCAAGTCCCTCTCTCCGCATAGGATAAGAGCTGGCAATTGCTAGCTCTTTTTTTGTTGGAATGCATAGCAGTAAACCTACAGGAGAAGAATACCTTTTTCTTGTAGTTTTTTTCTTTCAATTCAAAAAGTGCTATAATAGAGATAGAAAAGATGGCAAAAGTTCAGTTTTGAAAAAATTAGAGAGGTAGTAGTGTAGAAAAGTTTAATCTATCCTAGTTTATAAGGGTTCTTATCGGAAAGCTTTCATAGTTAAAGACTTGTATTTCCTGATTTAAAATAAGTATTTCAAAAATGTAAAGGGGGATTACGATGGTTAATGAACTTCAACGAATAATGAGCGCCTTTATTCAAATTCTCTTTATTATTTTACTACCTTCTATCTGGTGGTTTCTGACTGTGAGGGTTCAAGTCCCATTTATGGAATGGATTGGTTTAAAATCTATTAAAAGGGATAAAGATTATTATCTAATTACATGGATAATTGGTGGTTTTCTCTTGTTTACCATTTTTTATATGCTTGTCTTTCCTCTAACACGTAGTATAGAAACGGCTACTTCGACTTTTTCTGGTATGGGCTATAAGGCTTTACCAAGTATTCTAATTTATAGTATTTTGCAAACATCTTTGCCAGAGGAACTGCTATTTAGAGGATTTCTACTGAAACGAATGGCAAATTACATGCCGTTTGTCTTTGCAAATACGATACAGGCTATCGCTTTTGCATTGCTTCATGGAGTATTATTTGCTTCAGTAGTAAGTTTAGAAGTCACTTTTTTCATTATATTTTTTACTGGAGCAATAGCAGCTTATCTTGGTTTTGTTAATGAAAAGAAAGCTGGAGGCTCCATTTTAACAAGTTGGATCATACATGCACTAGCTAACATCCTGTCTGGTTTAGTTGCTGCATTTTCTCTGTTTTAATCTGGAGGATTTATAAATATAAAGTCAGTAGAAATACTGGCTTATTTTATTTCAAAAATTTTTCTTATTTCATAAACATTTCATATTTGGATATTATAATAGTCTTACAAATATGGAGGTGCTATATGAATCCCACTCAAAGAGCTTGGGCTTACGTCAGCAGAAAACGACTGAGAAGTCTCATATTATTCTTGATTCTATTTGTCTTATTGGCTGGAATATCGGCTTGTTTGACGCTTATGAAGTCCAACAAAACAGTAGAAAATAATCTCTATCGCTCACTGAATACATCTTTTTCAATTAAAAGAATAGAAGCAGATCAGACTTTTCAACTGTCTCAACTAGATGACCTTAAAAAAATACAGGGACTTGAGGAGATTTCTCCAGAGCTTGAAACAATAGCTAAGTTGACTGACAAAGAAGTGGTTACTGGAGAACAAAGTATCCAAAGGGATGATTTGACAGAAGCTGAAAAGAATCTCATCAGTTTAATTGCTTTGAAAGATTCTTCCAAGGATGTTTCTTTTACAAGTTCTGCCTTTACCCTCAAAGAAGGAAGGCATTTAGAAAAAGGAGATAGCAAAAAAATCTTAATCCATGAAGATTTAGCAAATAAAAACAATCTAAAGATAGGAGATAAGATTAGCTTAAATCCTGGTCAAGTAGAAGGAAATAGTGGACAAAGGCTAGACTATGAAATCGTAGGTATTTTCTCAGGTAAGAAGCAAGAAAAATTCACTGGTCTTAGCTCAGATTTTAGTGAAAACACGGTCTATACAGACTTCGAAAGTAGCCAAACTCTTCTTGGAAATAAGGAAGATCAAGTCACTGCAGCCCGTTTCTATCTAGAAAATCCCAAAGATATGGATGGCATCATTCAAGAGGTTGAAAAGTTATCTCTGGAAAAACAAGGCTTTCAAGTTGAAAAGGAAAACAAGGCCTTTGAACAAATCAAGGATTCCGTTTCGACCTTCCAAACCTTCCTCCAAATTTTCCTTTATGGCATTATGATTGCTGGGGTAGGAGCGCTGGTATTGGTCTTGTCCCTTTGGTTACGAGAGCGAGTCTACGAGGTTGGTATTTTATTGGCACTAGGTAAGGGAAAAAGAGAAATCTTTAGCCAATTCTGCCTGGAAGTTATCCTGGTTTCATTGGTAGCTATCCTACCTGCATTTGTGGCTGGAAATGCCATTACTTCCTATCTTTTAAAAACTGTACTAGCAAGTGGCGATCAAGCCGCACTACAAGATACGCTAGCAAAAGCGACTAATCTTTCAACCAGTATTCTATCATTTGGAGAATCTTATATTTTCCTACTTATAATTAGCTGCTTGTCAGTTGCACTTTGTTTCCTATTTTTATTTAGAAAATCACCTAAGGAAATTTTATCATCTATTAGTTAATGAAGGAGAAATCATGACTTTACTACAATTACAAGATCTTACTTATCGTTATAAAAACATTGCAGAAGCAGTCTTATATAAAATCAATTACGATTTTGAACCAGGCAAGTTTTATAGTATTATCGGAGAATCAGGAGCTGGGAAGTCAACACTCTTGTCTCTCTTAGCAGGACTTGATAGTCCAGTCGAAGGTGCTATCCTATTCGAAGGCAAGGATATTCGTGAACAAGGTTATTCTTATCATCGCATGCACCATATTTCGCTAGTTTTCCAAAACTATAACCTGATTGATTATCTTTCTCCATTGGAAAATATCCGCTTGGTTAATAAAAAAGCTAGCAAAGATACCCTTCTTGAACTTGGTTTAGATGAAAGTCAGATCAAGCGGAATGTTCTCCAATTATCAGGTGGACAGCAACAACGGGTTGCCATTGCTCGTAGTCTTGTATCTGAGGCGCCAGTGATTTTAGCAGATGAACCAACAGGAAACCTAGATCCTAAGACTGCTGGGGATATTATTGACCTGCTCAAATCTCTTGCTGAGAAAACAGGCAAGTGTGTGATCGTTGTGACCCACAGCAAGGAAGTAGCACAGGCGTCAGATATTACACTTGAATTGAAGGATAAGAAACTGACTGAAACAAGAAAAAATAGTAACTAAAACTTTTAAACATATTAAAAACTGAAGTAAATCTAGAAAGGAATCTTATGTTACACAACGCATTTGCCTATGTCACAAGAAAATTTTTCAAGTCGCTTGTGATCTTTCTTATCATTCTCTTGATGGCTAGTTTGAGTTTGGTCGGCTTGTCTATCAAGGGGGCGACAGCTAAGGCTTCTCAGGAAACCTTTAAAAATATCACCAATAGTTTTTCTATGCAAATCAATCGTAGAGTCAACCAAGGAACTCCACGTGGTGCAGGGAATATCAAGGGTGAAGATATCAAAAAAATTACCGAGAATAAGGCTATTGAATCCTACATCAAACGGATTAATGCTATCGGTGATTTGACAGGCTACGAATTGATTGAGACACCTGAAACCAAGAAAAATCTAACGCCAGATCGAGCTCAACGTTTTGGAAGTAGCTTGATGATAACAGGAGTCAATGACTCTTCTAAAGAAGACAAGTTTGTGTCAGGCTCTTACAAACTGGTCGAAGGTGAGCATTTAACAAACGATGACAAATACCAGATTCTCATGCACAAAGACTTGGCTGCTAAACATGGCTGGAAAGTTGGCGACAAGGTCAAACTGAACTCCAATATCTACGATGCAGATAATGAAAAAGGAGCCAAGGAAACAGTAGAAGTAACGATCAAAGGACTTTTTGATGGACATAACAAATCTGCTGTAACCTACTCACAAGAACTTTATGAGAATACAGCTATCACAGATATTCACACAGCAGCCCAACTCTATGGTTATACAGAAGATACAGCTATTTATGGAGATGCTACCTTCTTTGTAGCTGGAGATAAGAATCTAGATAGTGTCATGCAAGAATTAGGGTCTATCAACGGCATCAACTGGAAGATGTATAGCTTGATTAAGAGTTCATCTAACTATCCTGCACTTGAACAATCTATCTCAGGCATGTACAAGATGGCTAATCTTCTCTTCTGGGGTAGCTTGAGCTTCTCTGTTCTCCTGCTTGCTCTCTTACTCACGCTATGGATTAACGCTCGTCGTAAAGAGGTTGGAATTCTCCTTTCAATTGGTCTAAAACAAGCAAGGATTCTAGGACAATTTATCACAGAAGCAGTTATGATTGCAATCCCAGCACTAGTTTCAGCTTACTTCTTAGCTAACTATACTGCTCGTGCCATTGGAAATACAGTGCTTGCAAATGTCACATCAGATGTGGCTAAGCAAGCTAGTAAGGCAGCCCAAGCCTCTAATCTTGGTGGTGGTGCAGAAGTGGACGGCTTTAGCAAGACTCTTTCAAGTTTAGATATATCCATTCAACCTTCTGACTTTGCCATTATCTTTGTACTTGGCTTGGTTCTAGTGGTACTAGTTATGGCACTTGCTTCAAGCAATCTCCTCTTTAAACAACCAAAAGAACTCTTGTTGGATAGTGAATAAAAAACCTGCTACCTATTCTCAGTCAAATGAGATATAATATAGGTAGCATTTTTGATAGAAAAGGATTTATATGAAAATTCTAATTGTAGAAGATGAAGACATGATTCGCGAGGGAATTAGTGACTATTTGACGGATTGTGGCTATGAAACCATTCAGGCAGCTGATGGCCTTGGGGCCTTAGAACAATTTTCCAATCACCAAGTTGCCTTGGTTCTCTTAGATATTCAAATGCCGAAACTCAATGGTTTAGAGGTTTTGTCAGAAATCCGTAAAAACAGCCAGGTTCCGGTCTTGATGTTGACAGCCTTTCAGGACGAAGAATATAAGATGAGTGCCTTTGCTGCATTAGCTGATGGTTATTTGGAAAAGCCTTTTTCCCTATCTTTGTTAAAGGTACGAGTGGATGCTATTTTCAAGCGTTATTATGATACAGGTCGTATTTTTACCTATAAAGATACCGAGGTAGACTTTGACAGTTATAGCGCCAAAGTAGCAGGTCAAGAAGTTGCAGTGAATGCAAAAGAGCTGGAAATTTTAGACTATCTGGTCAAAAATGAAGGTAAAGCATTAACTCGGTCGCAGATTATCGATGCTGTATGGAAGATGACAGATGAGGTTCCTTTTGACAGAGTGATTGATGTCTATATCAAGGAACTACGGAAAAAATTGGATTTAGACTGTATTCTTACCGTGCGCAATGTTGGTTATAAATTGGAGAGAAAATGAGACATTCAGGTTTATTTAAAAAGATTTTTATCTATACCTTCTCGGTATTTTCTACCTTAGTCATTTGTTTGCATTTGGCTATCTATTTCCTCTTTCCTCCGACCTATCTCACTCACCGTCAGGAAAGCATCGGGCAAAAGGCTACAGAAATTGCCCAGTCCCTCCAAGGAAAAGATAGTCAAGCTATTCAGGAAGTCCTTGAACTTTATTCTAAAAGCAGTGATATTAAGGGAGCTGTTAAGGGAGAGATGACTCAGGATAAGTTGGAAGTCAATGATAATCTTCCCATTGATAAACAACGACAAACGGCCTCCTTGGTTATTGAGGAAAGAGAAATTCAAACTAAGGATGGTCAGACGATGACCTTGCAATTCTTGGCATCTATGGATTTGCAGAAAGAAGCAGAAGACATCAGTCTTCAATTTCTGCCTTATACTTTATTAGCGTCTTTCATCATTTCGCTCCTCATCGCCTTTATCTATGCTAGAACCATTGTTGCTCCTATTTTGGAAATCAAACGAGTGACTCGACGGATGATGGATTTGGATGCAGAAGTGAGGTTGCGCGTGGATTCTAAGGATGAAATTGGCGATCTCAAAGAACAAATCAATAGCCTTTATCAGCATCTCTTGACGGTCATTGCAGACTTGCATGAAAAGAACGAGGCCATCCTCCAGCTGGAAAAGATGAAGGTTGAGTTTTTGCGAGGTGCTTCCCACGAACTGAAAACACCTCTAGCTAGTCTAAAGATTCTTCTGGAGAATATGCAAGCCAATATTGGTCGCTATAAAGATCGTGACCATTATCTGGGAATTTCTTTGGGTATTGTGGATGATTTGACTCACCATGTCCAGCAAATCCTATCGCTTTCTTCAGTGCAAGAATTGCGAGATAAGAAGGAAGAAATCAACCTTTTTGATATGACCAATCTCCTATTGAAGGACTATGACTTGTTAGCCAAAGAGAGAAAAATCACTGTAGAAAATCAACTCACTGACCAACAAACTTATCTAAATCCTTCGGTACTAAAGCTGATTCTTTCCAATCTTATCAGTAATGCTGTGAAACACTCTGTTCAAAGTGGTTATTTAAAAATTGGAGCAAAAGATGGTTGGGTCTTTATTGAGAACGCCTGTACACCTGAGGAGCAAGATAAATTTGAACAATCCTTCACGTCCTCTAGTCGACAAAGCAAGGGAGCTGGTTTGGGACTCTTCGTCGTCAAAAGTTTATTGGAAAACGAAGAAATTGACTATCGATTTGAAAGACATGATGATCACTTGGTATTTTACATGAACCTGCCTTAGAACAAGGATTAGGCCAAGTAGGAAAAGGTTTACATATCTGAAAATAGAAGAAATTCAATCGAAACCACGGGAAAAACTAGCTTTTTTTGCTAAAAAGTGATAAAATGAACAATGTAAATGGGATGTCCCATAAAAATATACAGGAGGCCTGATAAAATGGCAATCGTTTCAGCAGAAAAATTTGTCCAAGCAGCTCGTGACAACGGTTATGCAGTTGGTGGATTTAACACAAACAACCTTGAGTGGACTCAAGCTATCTTGCGTGCAGCAGAAGCTAAAAAAGCTCCAGTTTTGATCCAAACTTCAATGGGTGCTGCTAAATACATGGGTGGTTACAAAGTTGCTCGCAACTTGATCGCTAACCTTGTTGAATCAATGGGTATCACTGTACCAGTAGCTATCCACCTTGACCACGGTCACTACGAAGATGCACTTGAGTGTATCGAAGTTGGTTACACTTCAATTATGTTTGACGGTTCACACCTTCCAGTTGAAGAAAACCTTAAATTGGCTAAAGACGTTGTTGAAAAAGCACACGCTAAAGGTATCTCAGTAGAAGCTGAAGTTGGTACTATCGGTGGTGAAGAAGACGGAATCATCGGTAAAGGTGAATTGGCTCCAATCGAAGACGCTAAAGCAATGGTTGCAACTGGTATTGACTTCTTGGCAGCTGGTATCGGTAACATCCACGGTCCTTACCCTGCAAACTGGGAAGGTCTTGACCTTGACCACTTGCAAAAATTGACAGAAGCTCTTCCAGGTTTCCCAATCGTATTGCACGGTGGATCAGGTATTCCTGATGAGCAAATCCAAGCAGCTATCAAACTTGGTGTTGCTAAAGTTAACGTTAACACTGAATGCCAAATCGCATTCGCTAACGCAACTCGTAAATTTGCTCGTGACTACGAAGCAAACGAAGCAGAATACGACAAGAAGAAACTCTTCGACCCACGTAAATTCTTGGCTGACGGTGTCAAAGCTATCCAAGCATCAGTTGAAGAACGTATCGACGTATTCGGTTCAGAAGGTAAAGCTTAATCTAGCTGAACAATACAAAATGAAACCCGCCTGTGAAGGTGGGTTTTTTGCTATCCTCAATCTAGCGTAAAAAATGATATAATAAAGTAAATGTTGTGATTTTAAAGTCTCAACTGTGCTATTGATGGGAAAGAGTGATTCTCATGTTAGAAATCATGCTTTGAAAGGGAAGAAGGTTATGAGTTCAGCAGATTTTATCTTTTTAGATGGTTATGAAAATACAGAATTTGATATACAGGCATTCTGTGCTTCGCTAAGAGATAGGTATCCAGGTGTGACTATAAGAGAAGCTAGTAATCATGAAAAAGCCTATCGTCTATCGTGGGAAGACTAAAGTCCCGAGGTCACAGTCGAAAGTGCTTTGAAAAAAATGATGTCTTTGTTATAACCTACTTTGATTCAAAAAATCGGTTGCAGGCTTATGTCGCCTACATCTTTTGGTTTCGGAAATGGTTTTTACCTGAAGAGAAGGTTCCTTTTGTGATGAAGGCTACACGAAGATATTTCCTCTTTCTCACGATATCTCTACAAAGGAGATTGAAATGAGAACTCATAATGAAGAAAAAAGTGAATCAAATAGTTTCATTACTAAATCTCAACTGCTAAGAAAGCATCAATTGAGGCGATAAAGGTCGCCTTTCTGTGTGCTGTAAAAGTTTATTCAAGATAGTGAAATCTTTATTCATACATTTGTAGCAAGGTTGCATCGCATTGGAAAGGTTTTCGTGCTATAATATTAGTTAATAATATAAGTTAGTGCATCAAACATAACAAGGGATGTAGAATGTGAGGTTTAAAATGGAACAAGCAGGACAATTTGATTGGGTAGATTTTTATAAGGAATTTGCGTTTAAACTTGTGAGCTATAAAAAGAAAAGGGCAGAGCTCATCCAAAAGGTTAAGGCAATTTATCAAATGACGGGTATTTCAATGCCAACCTTGGACAAGGACAATAATATCATGGATATTGACCCTTTTACAATTTTTGGTCTATTCAATAAAGGGTTGAAAAATGAAAATCGGATTAAAATTTTGACTGCTATTGCAGAATTATTCGAATTATCCCATGACATTCCAACTTCATTCGACGGTATTCCCGTTCTCATTAACCAGAATGCGACCTATTATCTTTTTTATACAGATAGAGGAGATAGCGATATTGATGATTTGTGGGAGCTTTTTGTAACTGCATTAGCTTATTCCGAAGATCCATCATCTGAAAATAAGGAGATTTTTTCAGGCTATTTTAATAAAGTCATCAATAGAAAAAACAATGGCAATGCTAAAATTACGATGGGTTTATATTGGATTGCCTCCAATTCATTTTTGAATATAGATGGACCAAACAAGAAGTATATTTACAAATCCGGGAAATTACCTCTAGAATTAGTCCATAAACTCCCAAGGATCCATTCAAAGATTTCTGCATCAAACTATTTTTCTATTGTAGAATCACTTAAAAACTATTTAGATAGTCCACAATCTGAATTGAAAAACTTCAATGAATTGTCTTTTGCAGCTTGGAAGTATTCTAAGCCAGTGGAAAAAGAAGAACAAGTGAAAAATGAAATTAGTGAGAGTTCAGCACCTGGATATAAACTATCATCTGAAGACACTAAAGAATCAGAAAAAGTGGATACTAGCTATACAAGGGAAGATTTTCTAAAAGAAGTTTTTGTATCAGCAGAGGATTATCATCGATTGGCAACGATTCTCCGCCTTAAGAAGAACATCATATTGGAGGGGGCTCCGGGTGTCGGAAAAACCTTTATTGCTGATCGATTAGCCTACTCTCTGATGGGTGAAAAAGCGGTCGATAGGGTAAAGATGGTTCAGTTTCACCAAAGTTACTCTTACGAAGACTTTATTATGGGATTTAGACCTTCTGCCAGTGGTTTTGAACTAAGAAAAGGTCCCTTCTATCAATTTTGTAAACAAGCTGAGGGCGATGAAAGCAATGATTATTTCTTTATCATTGACGAAATTAATCGAGGAAATTTGAGCAAAATATTTGGTGAATTGTTCATGCTTATCGAAATGGATAAACGAGGAAGAGATCTACAGCTTCTCTATTCGGATGAACAGTTTTCAATTCCGGAGAACTTATACATTATTGGTATGATGAATACTGCCGATCGTAGCTTAGCCATGCTAGATTTTGCCTTGAGACGAAGATTTGCTTTTTTTGAGCTGAAACCAGGATTTGATTCGGATGGTTTTAAAGACTACCAATCAAACTTGCAGAATGATCAATTTGATACATTACTAAATACTGTGAAGCATCTAAATGAAATCATCGCTTCTGATGAAAGTTTAGGAGAGGGTTTTTGCATAGGCCATAGTTATTTTTGTAATTTAACACCGAATAGTATCGACCAACAAGTTCTTTCGAGTATTGTAGATTATGAACTGATACCTCTTTTAAAGGAGTATTGGTTTGATGAGCCCAGCTTAGTTAGGGAATGGACTAGCAATCTAAGGAGTGCGATTAAGTGATACCGATAAAGAATGTTTATTTCATGCTGACTTATGCATTTAAGGTTCTTAGGGGGCAGGGGTATCAGAAACTTGCCACAGAGGAATTCTGTCATACGGCTGATTTGATGAGTGCCATCTTGGCTAAAGGAATTAGCATACAACTTAAGAGGGGCTTGGGAAAGGAATACCTTTCCAAAATGGAAGAACTCTCTACACTAAGGGAAAAAATTGAGCTTACAGAATCAATCAAAAGTCAAAGTACTCTTGGGAAGAAAATATTTTGTACTTTTGAAGAGTTTTCAGTAAATAATAGGATGAACCGTACTATAAAATCAACGGTCAATCTTCTATTGAAAGCAGATATTTCCAAGGATAGGAAGAAAGAATTGCGGAAATTGATGGTTTTTTTCCGTGATGTTGAACCGATTGATTTGGAAACTGTTAACTGGAATCTGCAATACAATAAAAACAATCAATCTTATAGAATGATGATTGCCATTTGCTATTTAGTGGTGAAAGGTTTATTGCAAACGACATCAGATGGTAACATGAAGATGATGAGTTTCTTAGATGAACAACGAATGAACCGATTGTACGAAAAATTTATCCTTGAGTATTATAAAAAACATTACCCAGAATTGAATGCGAACGCAGCACAGATACCGTGGGCGCTAGACGACGATAGCGGTGAGATGCTTCCGGTCATGCAAAGTGATATTCAGCTTCAAAAAGAGAATGCCATCTTAATTATTGATGCGAAATATTATAAAAGTACAACACAGATGAATTTTAGAAAGTACTCTCTTCACTCAAATAATCTGTATCAGATTTTTACCTATGTCAAAAATAGAGAATATCAAAGTCAAGAAAATGGTAACAAAGTATCGGGCATGTTGCTGTACGCAAAGACTGATGAAGTGCTTCAACCGGACAATGTTTATCAAATGCACGGCAACCAAGTCAGTGTTCGGACTTTGGACTTAAATCTTCCCTTTAAAGAAATAGGAGATCAATTGGATACCATTGTTTTTTCACATTTTGGAGATGTCAAAAAAATCGATAAAACAGTGTGAGTATGAACAAACTTGCTTTTAAGAGATTCGACAAATTAGATAATCTATGCTTCCTCCCCACTCCGCAGAAAACACTTGTTTTCCTTAGATATTTGCACTACAATAGGGTGTTATTAGGGCTTTCTTTCCTTATGTTGAAAAAGAAGGCAGATTTTTGTGTGGTTTAAGGAAACGATTAAACTAGAATTTTTGAATAAAAATCCCACTTTAAGAGAGAAATCTCTAATTTCACAAATTTTAGGCAAACGCTTGCATTCCTTTTTTTATTGGACTATAATAGGTTGGTATAAATCCTTCTGTAATAATATTGAGAAGGTGTAGAAAGTAAGGATTTAGAATATTTGTAGTCAAAAATACAATGTTGTTTCTTACTAAAGGGAGATAGATATGGCAATGATAGAAGTGGAACATCTTCAGAAGAATTTTGTGAAGACAGTTAAGGAGCCGGGCTTGAAGGGAGCTTTGCGCTCCTTTGTTCATCCTGAAAAGCAGACCTTTGAAGCAGTCAAGGATTTAACTTTTGAAGTTCCAAAAGGGCAGATTTTAGGATTTATCGGGGCAAATGGTGCTGGGAAGTCGACAACCATCAAAATGCTGACAGGAATTTTAAAGCCGACATCTGGTTTTTGTCGGATTAACGGCAAGATTCCCCAAGACAATCGGCAAGATTATGTCAAAGATATTGGCGTAGTCTTTGGACAACGCACCCAGCTATGGTGGGATTTGGCTCTGCAAGAGACCTACACGGTCTTAAAAGAGATTTATGATGTGCCAGACTCGCTCTTCCATAAACGCATGGACTTTTTGAATGAAGTTTTGGATTTGAAGGATTTTATCAAGGATCCTGTGCGGACTCTTTCACTGGGTCAACGGATGCGGGCGGATATTGCGGCTTCCTTGCTTCACAATCCCAAGGTTCTCTTTTTAGATGAGCCGACCATTGGCTTGGACGTTTCGGTCAAGGATAACATTCGTCGAGCCATCACCCAGATCAATCAAGAGGAAGAAACAACCATTCTCTTGACCACTCACGATCTGAGCGACATTGAGCAACTTTGTGATCGGATTTTTATGATTGATAAGGGGCAGGAGATTTTTGATGGAACGGTGAGCCAGCTCAAGGAGACCTTTGGAAAGATGAAGACTCTTTCCTTTGAACTGCTACCAGGTCAAAGTCATCTCCTTTCTAACTATGAAGGCCTGCCAGATATGTCCATTGATAGACAAGGAAATACTCTCAACATTGAATTTGATAGTTCCCGCTACCAGTCAGCTGACATTATCAAGCAAACCCTGTCTGATTTTGAGATCCGCGATTTGAAGATGGTGGATACGGATATTGAGGATATTATCCGTCGCTTCTACCGAAAGGAGCTCTAAGATGGTCAAATTGTGGAGACGTTATAAACCCTTTATCAATGCAGGAGTTCAGGAGTTGATTACCTACCGAGTCAACTTTATTCTCTATCGGATAGGCGATGTCATGGGGGCTTTTGTGGCCTTTTATCTCTGGAAGGCAGTCTTTGACTCCTCGCAAGAGTCTTTGATTCAGGGCTTCAGTATGGCAGATATCACCCTCTACATCATCATGAGTTTTGTGACCAATCTGTTGACCAAGTCAGATAGCTCTTTTATGATTGGGGAGGAGGTCAAGGATGGTTCCATTATCATGCGCTTGTTGCGACCAGTGCATTTTACGGCTTCTTACCTCTTTACGGAGCTTGGTTCCAAGTGGTTGATTTTTATCTCTGTTGGATTGCCATTTTTAAGTGTCATTGTGTTGATGAAAATCTTATCTGGGCAAGGTATTGTAGAAGTGCTAGGATTAACTGTCCTTTATCTCTTTAGCTTAACTCTGGCTTATCTGATTAATTTTTTCTTTAATATCTGTTTTGGGTTTTCAGCCTTTGTATTTAAAAATTTATGGGGTTCCAATCTACTCAAGACTTCAATAGTAGCCTTTATGTCTGGCAGTTTGATTCCCTTAACTTTTTTTCCAAAGGTGGTTTCAGATTTTCTCTCCTTATTGCCATTTTCATCCTTAATTTACACTCCGGTCATGATTATTGTTGGGAAATACGATGCCAGTCAGATTCTTCAAGCACTTTTGCTACAGTTCTTCTGGCTCTTGGTGATGGTGGGCTTGTCTCAGTTGATTTGGAAACGAGTCCAGTCTTTTATTACCATTCAAGGAGGTTAGTATGAAAAAATATCAACGCATGCATCTGATTTTTATCAGACAATACATCAAGCAAATCATGGAATACAAGGTTGATTTTGTGGTTGGTGTGTTGGGAGTCTTTCTGACTCAAGGCATAAACCTCTTGTTTCTCAATGTACTCTTTCAACACATCCCCTCGCTAGAAGGTTGGACCTTTCAAGAGATTGCCTTTATTTATGGATTTTCCTTGATTCCTAAGGGCTTTGACCATCTCTTTTTTGACAATCTTTGGGCTCTGGGACAGCGCTTAGTCCGAAAAGGGGAGTTTGACAAGTACCTGACGCGTCCCATCAATCCCCTCTTTCACATTCTAGTCGAAACTTTTCAGATTGATGCCTTGGGCGAACTCTTGGTCGGTGGAATTTTACTAGCGACAACGGTGGCTAGCATTGCCTGGACTCTTCCTAAATTCCTGCTTTTCCTAGTCTGCATTCCTTTTGCGACCTTGATTTATACTTCTTTGAAAATCGCGACAGCCAGCATCGCTTTTTGGACCAAGCAGTCAGGTGCCATGATTTACATTTTCTATATGTTTAATGACTTTGCCAAGTACCCGATTTCTATTTACAATTCGCTCCTTCGTTGGTTAATTAGCTTCATCGTGCCTTTTGCCTTTACGGCCTACTATCCTGCCAGCTATTTCTTGCAGGACAAGGATGTCTTCTTTAATATTGGTGGTTTGATTCTGATTTCCCTTGTTTTCTTTGTTATTTCCCTCAAACTTTGGGACAGGGGATTGGATGCCTACGAAAGTGCAGGTTCGTAGGAGATAAGACAGGATGAGATTTAAAAATTAAGTATGTTACAAACAACCGTTGAAAATTATTGCGGTTGTTTTTGCATGTTTATTAAGACATAAATTCTATCCATACACCTTTTTGCGATTTTGGTAGTTATTCCAGTTGATTGATAATATTTTTGATGGTAGAAATGAGTCTATATTGTACCCAGTTAACTATAATATTTATTGATTAGAGCATTTGTTAACATGTGTTAAAAATAAAATTAATAGACGTTAATTTTTCTTGACTTAAATTTTTTAAATGATATACTATTTTTATGGAGAGCTAACAATTATATATAAATGTACTACTCTATTTCCTAGATAATACTTAGTAAAACTTTTTATAACAAAGGCTAGCAAAGTTAAAGTTTTCTATCTATTGGAAGTTAAATAAATATGTAAGGAATTAAAATGAAAAAAAGTACAGTATTGTCATTAACCACAGCTGCAGTTATTTTAGCAGCATATGTCCCTAATGAGGTAATCCTAGCAGATACACCTAGTTCTGAAGATGCTTTAAATATCTCTGATAAAGAAAAAGTAGTAGGTAAACAAAAAGAAAACAAAGAAAAACATGAAGACATTCATAATGCTATAGAAACTTCAAAGGATACTGAAGAGAAGAAAACAACAGTTATTGAGGAAAAAGAAGTTGTTAGTAAAAATCCTGAGATAGATAATAAAACTAGCAATGAAGAAGCAACAATCAAAGAAGATTCCAATCAGTCCCAAGAAGATAAAGCGGACTCTACTGCGAGTAAAGACCCAGAAAGTCCCAAAAAAGAGGATAAACTTGTCTATATTGCTGAATTTAAAGATAAAGAATCTGGAGAAAAAGCAATCAAGAAATTATCCAATCTTAAGGATACAAAAGTTTTATATACTTATGATACGGTTTTTAATGGTGTTTCAATAGAAACAACTCCAGATAATCTGGACAAAATTAAACTAATAGAAGGTATTTCATCGCTTGAAAGGTCACAAAAAGTCCAACCTATGATGAATCATGCTAGAAAAGAAATTGGAGTTGAGGAAGCTATTGATTACCTAAAATCTATCAATGCACCATTTGGGAAAAACTTTGATGGTAGAGGTATGGTCATTTCAAATATCGATACCGGGATAGATTATAGGCATAAGGCCATGAGGATTGATGATGATGCTAAAGACTCAATGAGATTCAAAAAAGAAGACTTAAAAGGTACTGATAAAAATTTCTGGTTGAGTGATAAAATCCCTCATGCGTTCAATTATTATAATGGTGGTAAAATAACTGTAGAAAAAGCTGATGATGGGAGCGATTATTTTGATCCACATGGGATGCATATTGCAGGGATTCTTGCGGGAAATGATACTGAAAAAGACATCAAGAACTTTAATGGAATAGATGGAATTGCTCCTAATGCACAGATCTTCTCTTATAAAATGTACTCTGACGCAGGATCTGGCTTCGCAGGAGATGAAACAATGTTTCATGCTATTGAAGATTCGATCAAACACAATGTCGATGTTGTTTCGGTATCATCTGGCTTTACAGGAACAGGTCTTGTAGGTGAGAAATATTGGGAAGCTATTAGAGCGTTAAGAAAAGCAGGCATTCCAATGGTTGTAGCTACGGGTAACTATGCGACTTCTGCTTCAAGTTCTTCATGGGATTTAGTGGCAAATAATAATCTGAAAATGACAGATACTGGAAATGTAACGCGAACTGCAGCACATGAAGATGCGATAGCAGTCGCTTCTGCTAAAAATCAGACAGTTGAGTTTGATAAAGTCAACATAGGTGGAGAAAATTTTAAATACAGAAATATAGGGGCCTTTTTCGATAAGAATAAAATCACAACAAATGAAGACGGTTCAAAAGCTCCTAGTAAATTAAACTTTGTATATATAGGCAAAGGTCAAGACCAAGATTTGATAGGATTGGATCTTAAGGGCAAAATTGCAGTAATGGATCGAATTTATACCAAGGATTTAAAAGATGCTTTTAAAAGAGCAACGGATAAGGGCGCACGCGCCATTATGGTTGTAAATACTGTCAATTACTACAATAGAGATAATTGGACAGAGCTTCCAGCTATGGGATATGAAGCGGATGAAGGGACTAAAAGTCAAGTATTTTCAATTTCAGGAGATGATGGTGTAAAGCTATGGAACATGATTAATCCTGATAAAAAAACTGAGGTTAAAAGAAATAGTAAGGAAGATTTCAAAGATAAATTGGAGCAATACTATCCAATTGATATGGAAAGCTATAATTCTAATAAACCGAATGTAGGTGACGAAAAAGAGATTGACTTTAAGTTTGCACCTGACACAGACAAAGAATTGTATAAAGAAGATGTCATAGTTCCAGCAGGATCTACATCTTGGGGGCCAAGAACAGATTTACTTTTAAAACCTGATGTCTCAGCACCAGGTAAAAATATTAAATCCACTCTCAATGTCATTAATGGGAAATCAACTTATGGTTATATGTCAGGGACTAGTATGGCAACTCCAATCGTGGCAGCTTCTACTGTTTTGATTAGACCAAAGTTAAAGGAAATGCTTGAAAGACCTGCCTTGAAAAATCTTAAGGGAGATGACAAAATAGACCTTACAAGTATTACAAAAATTGCCCTACAAAATACTGCACGGCCTATGATGGATGCGACTTCTTGGAAAGAAAAAAGTCAATACTTTGCATCACCTAGACAACAGGGAGCAGGGCTAATTAATGTTGCCAATGCTTTGAGAAATGAAGTTGTAGCGACTTTCAAAAACACAGATTCTAAAGGTTTGGTAAACTCTTATGGTTCTATTTCTCTTAAAGAAATAAAAGGAGATAAAAAATACTTTACAATTAAGCTTCACAATACATCAAACAGACCTTTAACCTTTAAAGTTTCAGCATCAGCGGTAACTACAGATGCTCTAACTGATAGACTCAAACTGGATGAAACATACAAAGATGAAAAATCTCCAGATGGTAAGCAAATTGTTCCAGAAATTCACCCAGAGAAAGTAAAAGATGCAAATATTACATTTGAGCATGACACTTTCACTATAGGCCCAAATTCTAGCTTTGATTTAAATGCGGTTATAAACGTTGGAGAGGCTAAAAATAAAAATAAATTTGTAGAATCATTTATTCATTTTGAGTCAGTGGAAGAAATGGAAGCTCTGAACTCCAACGGGAAGAAAACAAATTTCCAACCTTCTTTATCGATGCCTCTAATGGGATTTGCTGGGAATTGGAACCACGAACCAATCCTTGATAAATGGGCCTGGGAAGAAGGTTCAAAATCAAAAACAATGGAAGGTTATGATGATGATGGTAAACCAAAAATTCCAGGAACCTTAAATAAGGGAATTGGTGGAGAACATGGTATAGATAAATTTAATCCAGCAGGAGTTATACAAAATAGAAAAGATAAAAATACAACATCTCTAGATCAAAATCCAGAATTATTTGCTTTCAATAACGAAGGGATCAACGCACCATCATCAAGTGGTTCTAATATTGCTAAAATTTATCCTTTAGATTCAAATGGAAATCCTCAAGATGCTCAACTTGAAAGAGGGTTAACACCTTCTCCACTTGTATTAAGAAGTGCAGAAGAAGGAATGATTTCAATAGTAAATACAAATAAAGAGGGAGAAAATCAAATCGACTTAAAAGTCATTTCGAGAGAACACTTTATTAAAGGAATTTTAAACTCTAAGAGAAATGATGCAAAGGGAATCAAATCTTCAAAACTAAAAGTTTGGGGCGATTTGAAATGGGATGGACTCATCTATAACCCTAGAGGTAGAGAAGAAAATGCACCAGAAAGCAAGGATACCAAAGATCCTGCTACTAAGATAAGAGGTCAATTTGAACCAATTGCAGAAGGTCAATATTTCTATAAATTTAAATATAGATTAACTAAAGATTATCCATGGCAGGTTTCCTATATTCCTGTAAAAATTGATAACACAGCCCCTAAGATTGTTTCGATTGATTTTTCAAATCCTGAAAAAATTAAGCTGATCACAAAGGATACTTATCACAAGGTAAAAGATCAATACAAGAATGAAACTTTATTTGCGAGAGATCAGAAAGAACATCCTGAAAAATTTGACGAGATTGCCAACGAAGTTTGGTATGCTGGCGCCGCTCTTGTTAATGAAGATGGAGAGGTTGAGAAAAATCTTGAAGTAACTTATGCAGGTGAGGGTCAAGGAAGAAATAGAAAACTTGACAAAGACGGAAATACCATTTATGAAATTAATGGTGCAGGAGATTTAAGAGGAAAAATCATTGAAGTCATTGCATTAGATGGCTCTAGCAATTTCACAAAGATTCATAGAATTAAATTTGCTGATCATGCTGATGAAAAGGGGATGATTTCCTATTATCTAGTAGATCCTGATCAAGATTCATCTAAATACCAAAAGCTTGGCGAGATTTCCGAATCTAAATTTAAAAATTTAGAAAATAGAAAAGAGGATAGTCTTAAAAAAGATACAACTGAAGTAGAACATCATCAAGAAAATGAAGAGTCTATCGAAGAAAAATCTAGCTTGACTATTCATAAAACTATTTCAACAATTAGAGCTTTTGAAAGCAAAGACTTAAAGAAACTTATTAAAAAGAAATTTAGAGAAGTTGATGACTTTACAAGTGAAACTGGTAAGAGAACAGAGGAATACGATTATAAATACGATGATAAGGGAAATATCATTGCTTATGACGATGGTAGTGCCTTACAATATGAAACTGAAAAACTTGACGAAATCAAATCAAAAATTTATGGTGTTCTAAGCCCGTCTAAAGATGGACACTTTGAAATTCTTGGAAAGATAAGTAATGTTTCTAAAAATGCCAAGGTATACTATGGAAATAACTATAAATCTATAGAAATCAAAACGACCAAGTATGATTCCAACTCAAAAACGATGACATTTGATTTATACGCTAATATTAATGATATTGTGGATGGATTAGCTTTTGCAGGAGATATGAGATTCTTTGTTAAAGATGATGATCAGATAAAAGCTGAAACTAAAATTAGAATGCCTGAAAAAAATAAGGAAACTAAAACAGAATATCCGTATGCATCAAGTTATGGGAATGTAATAGAATTAGGAGAAGGAGATCTTTCAAAGAATAAACCAAACAATTTAACTGAAATGGAATCTGGTAAAATCTATTCTGATTCAGAAAAACAACAATATCTATTAAAGGATAACATCATTCTGAGAAAAGGCTATGCACTAAAAGTGACTACCTATAATCCTGGAAAAACGGATATGTTAGAAGGAAATGGAGTCTATAGCAAGGAAGATATAGCTAAAATAAAAAAGGCAAATCCTAATCTAAGAGTCCTTTCAGAAAAAATAATTTATGCTGATAGTAGAAATGTTGAAGATGGAAGAAGTACTCAATCAGTATTAATGTCGGCTTTGGACGGCTTTAACATTGTAAAATATCAAGTGTTTACCTTTAAAATGAACGATAAAGGGGAGGCAATCGATAAAGATGGAAATCTTGTAACAGATCCTTCTAAACTGGTATTATTTGGTAAGGATGGTAAAGAGTACACTGGAGAGGATAAGTCCAATGTAGAAGCTATAAAAGAAGATGGCTCTACGTTATTTATTGATGCAAAACCAGTAAATCTTTCAATGGACAAGAACTACTTTAATCCATCTAAATCTAATAAAATTTATGTACGAAATCCAGAATTTTATTTAAGAGGTAAGATTTCTGATAAGGGTGGTTTTAACTGGGAGTTGAGAGTTAATGAATCTGTTGTAGATAATTATTTAATCTACGGAGATTTACACATTGATAACACTAGAGATTTTAACATTAAGCTTAATGTTAAAGACGGTGACATCATGGACTGGGGAATGAAAGACTATAAAGCAAACGGATTCCCAGATAAGGTAACAGATATGGATGGAAATGTTTATCTTCAAACTGGCTATAGCGATTTGAATGCGAAAGCGGTTGGAGTACACTATCAATTTTTATATGATAATGTTAAACCAGAAGTAAACATTGATCCTAAGGGAAATACTAGTATTGAATATGCTGACGGAAAATCTGTTGTCTTTAACATCAATGATAAAAGAAATAATGGATTCGATGGTGAGATTCAAGACAAACATATTTATGTAAATGGAAAAGAATACAAATCATTTGATGATATTAAACAACTAACAGATAAGACACTAAACATTAAGATTGTTGTAAAAGATTTTGCAAGAAATACAACCGTAAAAGAATTCATTTTAAACAAAGATACGGGAGAGGTGAGCGAACTAAAACCTCAGATGGTAACTGTGACCATTCAAAATGGAAAAGAAATGAGTTCTAAGATAGTGTCGGAAGAAGATTTCATTTTACCTGTCTATAAGGGTGAATTAGAAGAAGGCTATCAATTTGATGGTTGGGAAATTTCTGGTGTCGAAGGGAAAAAAGACGCTGGCTATGTTATTAATCTATCAAAAGATACCCTTATAAAACCTGTATTCAAGAAAATAGAGGAGAAAAAGGAGGAAGAAAATAAACCTACTTTTGATGTATCGAAAAAGAAAGAAAAAACACAATCTGATTCAACTAATGATGTAAGCAGTATTGTTCCTGATAAAAACTTTGAAAATAAGAAGGAAGTTTATCTTAATGAACAAGAGAGCATAGCTAATAAACCTACCGATATCGATAGTAAATCAACTACTAACAATTCTGATAGGTTGCCAAAAACTGGAACAGTTAGAGAAGTCTTCACGTTATTAGTTGCCGGAATAATATTTACCGTAGGTGCATTTCTTGGATTGAAGAAAAAAGATCAAGATTAAGACAAAAGCTATAGATAAAAAAATGGTTTATGTACTGAGATTAGCTAGTGTGATGATGAAACAGTTTTGTGAAAATAGCCATTTTTAACTCAATTAGTTAGTTTGCTTTGATATTGATACCCTTTTTGGATTTATGAATGGACTTAGTTTAGGTAAGTAATGAATTGATTGAAAGGGTTAGTATTGACAATATTGATTAGAAAATAGAGTCTATCAAAATTTAAAGGTTAATAGAGGTGATGAGATAATTTCAAGGAATTAAGTAGCGTTTGGTTGCTTAATTCCTTTTTCTTTTATAAAATTCCCGACCACTTAGTCAAGGAAGGTGACCACATAGGCAAAAACTATTGTTGACTATTTTTATTTTTGCTATAGTAGTTGGTGTAAAGGGAAAGAAATCCCAAGTAAAACGGAAAATGAGGTCGCATCATGAAAAAAGTATTAGGTATCAGTTTTTTAGTAGTTGCAGTAGCAGTCTTGTATTCTGGTTTTGTAGGATGGCCAAGTTTGGATGTCAATATCTGGCCCCTCTTTCCAGTAGGTTTATTTTTATTTTTCACTCTTGAAAATCTAGTGAAAAAAGATTATAAGTCTAGTCTGATGTGTTTGATTATTGCCTTTATCATTGCAAATTCAATTTTTGATCTACTTCCTATTTCGAATGGCTTGGTTATTGGTTCAGGAGTACTTGCCTGTATTGGCTTAAGCTTTCTATTTCCAGATCAAAAACATGATCTAGGGTAAGATAAAGAGAGTGGGACAGAAATCGGTAATTCGTTAGAATTCGATTTCGTCGTCCCACCTCCGCACAGTTGAGTAGGGCTGTAAAAGCTGATGAAATCAGCGTAGAAGAGCCCACTCAACCACTGCGTCTTGCTCTACAATCCAACATCAAAAAGAGGCTAGGACTTTTGTCCTAGCCTCTTTTTGGCTTATTGACCAGCGTAATATTTTTGGATACCTTTAACAATACCTGCTACCAATTTATCTTGATAGGCTTCATTACGGATTTGTTGGTTTTCGTCAAAATTATCCATATAACCTAATTCGAGTAAGACTGCTGGTTTATCAGTTTCACGTAGGACTGCAAAGCTTCTCTGTAGAAGCCCAGCATTTTTAGCACCTGTCTCAGCTAGGAGAGAGGAATGGATATTTGCTGCAAGGCGATTGCTTTCACTGATACGGTCAGGGTGGTTATGCCAGTATGGATTGATCTTAGCACGATAGCCACTGTCTTCTTCGTAAGAGTAAGTTTGAATACCAGATCTCCCTGAAGCAGGATTCCCGCTTGCATTGAAGTGAATACTGATGAACATGTCGGAGTCCGTTTTGTTAACCATTTTTGAACGTTCAGTGACAAAGTCGACATAGACATCACTATCTCTCGAAGAAAGAACGGTATAACCAAGACCCTGGAGTTCCTTACGTAGTTTTTGATAAATTTGCATGGTTAGGTCTTTTTCCTGAGTGTTATAATAAACAGCACCAGGATCTTTTCCACCATGTCCTGGATCTAAGAAAACAGTTTTCGTATATTTTCCTTTTTCAAATCCACGACTTATAGGTACTTCACCAAGCCATTTTCCATCACTTTGAAATTGCTGGTTTTTTCCATCGATTTTATAGGTACCTGTAACATAGACTCCATTTTCATCTACATAGTAGCGAGCTTTGTAGTAGCTGTCGTCAATCCATTCGCTCTTAGCCATATAACCACCAGACTTGAGGTAGTAGGAACCAATCCATTCACGCGCCGCATAAGTCCCGTCAGATTTTAAGTAAAACCAACTATTATAATTTTTATCGAAAATCCATTCTTTCGAAGCCATAGCCCCACTATCTTTAAGATAGTAACTACCTTGCCATTGATTGCTTGCCATAGTGGCATCTTTGTTAAAATAGTACCAAGAACTTCCAACTTTTTCCCATTTATCTCGTGAAGGACGACCAGATGCTTGAGCAAAGTACCATTTTTCATCTAACTTAACCCATGATCTTTCAACCATAGCTCCACTGCTTGAAAAGAGATAACCATTGAAGAGTCGGTTGCTCAACATAGTCCCGTCTTTGTCGAAGTAGTACCAAGAACCGCCAACCTTTTCCCATTTGTCTTGAGAAATCTTTCCAGAGGCATTGGCATAGAACCATTTATCTTCTAATTTGGACCAACCTTGGCTAACCATAGCTCCGCTCTTAGAAAAGAGATAGCCATCCCAAACGGTGTTACTAAGCATAATCCCGTCTTTGTCAAAGTAGTACCATACACCACCGATTTTTTCCCATTTCTGTTGGGAAATCTTACCAGATGAATTTGTATAGTACCAATTGTCCTCTAGTTTGCTCCAACCACCACTAGCCATGACTCCATCTTTATCAAAGACATAGCCATCAAAGGTCGTATTACTCAGACGATTGCCGTTTTGGTCAAAGAAATACCATTTGCCTTGGATTTGTTTCCAATTGACCACAGGCTTATTATTTTCATAGAAGCGCCATTGGTTTTCTTCTTCTGACCATCCGTCATTTTTGATTTTTGGGGCAGGTGATTCCTCTTTTGGAGCTGAACTTGGACTAACTTCAGTAGCAGTAATCTCCTCTTTTTTAGGAAGCCTACTATCTTCGACCTTGTCTTTATTTCCTTGGTTAGCAGTGGTTTCTGCAGTGGCAGGCTTGACTTTGTTTTCTTCAGCGTAGCTTGGACTTGTTGTAAATCCTAAAATTGAAAGTGTGATGGCACTAGCCATGAGTGTCTTTTTCACTTGATTATTCTCCTATTTATTTATAATAATCCCTATTTTTAAAATTTCATTAAAAAAGCACCTCAAAGGTTCATGGTTCCTTGCCAAACTCAAGAGGTGCTGGCTAATTTTGTTTCTTCTATTAAAGTTTATTTCATCAAAAAGATTTGAACAATCATAATGATATAGAGAAGCAAGGTTAGTAGAAATCCTGCTCTCCAAAAGAATTTGATAAACTTTGGATAGTAAAAACTACGTTTCTTTGTAAGAAAGAAAAATACTAAAATGATGGCAAGTAGTGATAATGCCGTTCCCAATACGGGGAGGTAGTTATGAGTAAATACCTTGGCCGTAATCAAATAATATTCAAATATTAAACAAGGGAAAGCTAAATCAGCAAAGTTGATGCCCTTCTTCTTTAGTTTAAAAAGTTTGCTGATGATAACCGCCAAAGCTAAGGTTAATACCAAAAGCAAAATCGAAGCTAATTTTATTAAAATCATGTCATTATTGTATCATAAAGTATCGATAAATGGAAGGTAAATTCCCTGGTTTAACTATGTTTTATAAAATAATAGTCATCTATAGACAGATTTGATTCCGTTATTTGTGGTGAATTTCTGAAGATCTAAGAAAGGAGGTGGGACAGTAATCAATGGACAAAGTCTCGATTTCTTAGTCCAGACCCACGAGGCTTCAACAAGTCATTTGATTCTTGATGGTTATGGATAGTAAAAATGAAATTTTTCACCAAAAAATCCAATCATCTACGGCTTCATAGTTTGATTGCTAATAAACAGTGAGTCCGGAATCACTTGTCCCTTCTCGTAATCTTTATTCTATTCCAAAATTTGGGTCTTTGAGACTTTGCACACTAGCATTAATCACTGCACCGATAATCAATATCTTGGCAATCAGAATGAACCAGAACATCATGACGACTACGATAATAGAACTGAAAAAACGGACGTCTACTAAGTAGTTGACATAATTATTGAAATAGACTGAAAAGATATTTAATAAACTGACGATAGTTAAGACTACAAAAGCACTTCCTGGTAGAATGTAACGAATACGAGTTACTTTAACATTGGGAAGGAAGTAATAGAGCATGATCAAGATTGCAAAAAGGAGAGCATAGATGAGTGGACCCGTAAAGTCCTGAAGATAACTCAATATTGAGCCTTCAACTTGCCAGTGGCTTTTAAGAAAGTCCAATAACATATGGCCAAACATACTTAGGAATAAGGCAAGTGCAAAGAGAATTTGAAGGCCAAAGCTAACCAAGAGGCTCATCAATTGATGAGAGATGATTCCTCTGTTTTTTGCTACGCCATAAGCCTTATTAAAGGCTTTTTGAAGAAAATCCATGGATTTTGAAAAGGTCCAGAGGGCTGATAAGATAGCAAAACTCAGTAAACCAGTTGATGGCTGAGTCAGAACTTCTCTGGCAATCTTCGCGACTACTTCATAGATAGTATCAGGGAGAAAATCCTTGATAGTCAGTAGAAAGTTGGAGATAGGAATTTGAAAGTAGGGCAAGATATTGACCACTATCATGAGTAAGGGGAAGATAGAAATCAGCCAATAGTAGGCAACAGCAACGCTGGTTAACTCACTATCGGAGGCTTGATAGTAGTGCAAAAAAGCTTTTAATAAAGGGCTATCAGTTAGCTGTTTCCACAACTTTTTCATTTCACAATCCTCCATAGTCAAGTTTTGGTTTAACTATACCTTATTTTCTACGTACCAGCTCCATCATATCGTAAGGTAGGGTATTGGCCGCTTCTTTCAAGGAATAAGTTTCTAAATTATTAACATTTTGCCGAAGTTTTTTTGCATATTGAGCTGAGATGAGTTTTTGAGCTTCGTATTCAAAGATAGATTTACGCTCAAGGTAGTATCCTCTAAGCATTTCATCGATGTTGTTGGGCTTGATACGATTGATAACCCGTTCAACAAAGGCTCCACTAGTGATATTTCCAGTTTCACGGAGACGAGATTCCTGCATAAAGCTAATCAGAGAGCTCTTATAAATCCCTTTGAGGTTTTCCAAACTTTCGATGATAATTTCGGTATTTGCTAGGTAGAGCTCTGCAATCTGGTCATAGTCAATAGCCTGAAGTCTTTGTTTTTCCTTGTCTTTCCATGAACGGAAGGTTTTCCCAAAGGTAACGATCTCATGTAGTAGAAAACGCAATGTCCGTAAGGAAACGAGGAAGTAGTAAGTTAGGCGGGAAGCAAAGTTACGGTTGATGCCTTGCTCCATATTTTTCAAGTAGCGTTGGTAGACACGGTAGCCTCTTTCTCCAATCTTACCTTCTTCGTAAGCCTGCTCTAAACTATCACTCTCAATACTAAGAATCAGCAATTTAAGAGCTTCCCAGTCCTCCTGAATTTCTTTGTTTTCTTGACTCAGAATAAGATTTTCAATCCGACCATGGTAGTTGTCAATAGCGGCATAGAGTGGCACCTTATTTTTGGTCTTGTCCAAGTCCTTCTCTAACTCCATGGCGACATCGTTTAGGATGGCAATGTGCATGAGTTGATCCTTAGATGGTTCTTGCTCCTCAGAGAGATGAGGTAAGACTAGCAAACCCGTAAGGAAACTTACAAGAGTTACACCAGCTACGAGGAAGAGAAGAAGAGGGTATTCTTGTTCCAGATTAGACGGTATCAAAAGGATAGTGGCAATGGATACAGTTCCCTTCACTCCTGAAAAAGTCAGAAGGAGCATATCTTTGACATACTTGTGGAGGCTTTTTTGAAGTTTCTTTATTCGAAACGCGTAAAATCCGTAAATCATCATAAAGCGGATGGCAAAGAGTAGGAAGGTTAAAAGAAAGACTGTGACGAGAAGAAGCACATTGTTATAAAAATCACTCTTCAGAATTGGCTCCGCAATTATCTCCAGTTCCATTCCCAAGAGAACGAAGACAGAACCATTGAGCATAAAGGTTACAGTGTGCCAGACGGTTTCAGTCACAGTATCCACCTGGGCTTCGAGAAGATTTATCTTTTTAAAACGACTCGCTTTTAAAATACCAGCAACAACAACGGCGATAATACCTGAGACATGAATCTCTTCAGCTATGAAAAATGTCAAGAGGGGCAAACTGAGTTCCAGCAAGAGCTCACTTGCGATATCTGTTGCGCGGACACTAAGTAAAAAGGTATGGAGGAAGCGATTGATTAGGGCTGTTATAAGGCCGACTGCAAATCCTCCAACGATGGAAATGGCTAATGAAGTTCCGGCTTGGGTAAGGGAGAATGTTCCTGTTGTCCAGGCGATGAGAGCCATTCGAAAGGCTACTAGTCCAGAAGCATCATTCAGAAGACCTTCCCCTTTTAGAATATTAGAGACCCGCTTTGGGAAGGAAAAGCGTTGAGAAAGGGATGCGAAGGCTACTAGGTCAGTAGGGCCTAAGGCAGCACCAACTGCTACGCAGGCAGCTAATGGTAAGCTAGCCCAAAGGACATGAGCGACTCCCCCCATGCTCAGAGCTGAGATAAAGATAACTGGAAAAATCAAGTAGAGGACGATCCGCCAGTGTTTTAGGATAGAAGTAATGTCTGCTTCTTGAGCCTCTCGGAATAGTAGCGGGCCAATGACTAAAGCTAGGAATAACTCAGTATCTAAATGATATTGATTGTTGGGTAAGCAAAGCCCAATTCCAATCCCTAACAAAATTTGAATCAGGGGCATGGGTAAAAAGGGAAGCAGCTTATTGGTCGTACTAGAAACGATGAGAACTAGTAAAAATACCAAGAGATAAAAAAGTAAATTCATTTTCCACCTCCCTATTTTTGGTTACGACAGACTTCAAAAAGTTCCTTTTGTTCTTGGATTTTTTGATCAATCTTTGAGCAGTCCTTATGCTCGATTTTTTTCTGACAACGCTCCATTTCAAGAGTAATCAATTTTTTCTTGATTTTCAACATTTTCTTGCTCATGCGAGCTTCGTCTAGAATCCCGACTGCTCGTTCGTGTTGGGTAGATTCAACAAAGTTGTGACGCATGGCTTCTATTTTATCTTTTAGGTACTGTTTATCCATGTCGATACCTTTCTAATTTTTCAATCATGACCAAAAATGGTGGATTGTTAATTTGGTTGAGGGTGCGATAGATAGTAGCAGTGTATTCTTGTTGCGGTAACTGGCTGACATAATTTAGAACGGCATCGCGTTCTATATCACCACCATCATGTCCGTAATAAATCATGATGGCTATTCGTCCACCTTTAACGAGCATCTGACAGAGTTTTTCAAGTGCCTCAATAGTTGTGTGAGGTTTAGTAATGATAGACTTATCGGCAGAAGGAAGATAACCTAGATTAAAGATGGCTGCTTTCACCTCAGTTACAAACTGATCTACGGTTTCATGACCTTGTAGAAGTAATTCAACATTGGTCAAGGCAGCTTCTTGCAGGCGTTGACTAGTCTTTTCTAGAGCTTGTTTCTGTATGTCAAAAGAATAGACTTGTTTGGCTAACTTAGCTAGAAAAAGGGTATCATGGCCATTTCCCATGGTCGCATCTACGACGATATCTTCTTTGGTGATGACTTGGGCAAGAAAATCATGCGCCATTTCAAGTGGTCTTTTCATTATTAAACTCCTGTTTTACAGCCTTGCATCCTTGAACACTTCCTCGGCGTTTCATTTCAGCTTCTATGCTATTTAGAACTTCCCATTTATTGAGACTCCACATAGGACCAATTAGCATATCTCTAGGCGCATCACCCGTAATCCGATGGATGACCATATGTTTGGGAATAATTTCTAGTTGGTCACAGATAACTTTCACATAGTCGTCTTGACTCATCAGCTGCAAACGCCCTTCATGATAATCACGCTGCATTCGGGTATTGGTCATGAGGTGAAGTAGGTGAAGTTTTATTCCTTGGATATCATTATCCGTCACACAGCGACGAACATTTTCTACCATCATGTCATGAGTTTCACCTGGCAAACCATTAATTAAATGGGCTACAATCTCAATCTTTGGATATTTTCTCAAGCGCTTAACCGTTTCCACGTAGAGTTCATAGGAGTGGGCACGGTTAATCAATTCAGAAGTTTCCTCATAGGTTGTTTGTAAACCTAACTCTACAGTAACATGCATGCGTTCCGACAATTCTGCCAAGTATTCGATAGTCTCATTAGGCAGGCAATCTGGTCGTGTTCCGATATTGATTCCAACCACACCAGGTTCATTAATAGCTTGTTCATAGCGTTCGCGAATGACTTCGAGCTTTTCATGAGTATTAGTAAAGTTTTGGAAATAGACTAGATATTTTTTTACATCTGGCCATTTGCGGTGCATAAAGTCAATTTCTTTATAGAATTGCTCGCGAATAGGAGCATCAGGTGCAACGATTGCATCTCCAGAACCAGAAACTGTGCAAAAAGTACAGCCTCCATGTGCCACAGTCCCATCTCGGTTTGGACAGTCAAATCCAGCATCAATAGGGACTTTAAAGGTTTTTTCTCCGAATAAATTTCGATAATAATCATTCAAGGTATTATAGGATTTCAT
This sequence comes from Streptococcus sp. HMSC067H01, assembly GCF_001814775.1. Lineage (GTDB taxonomy): Bacteria > Bacillota > Bacilli > Lactobacillales > Streptococcaceae > Streptococcus. The sequence goes on along the minus strand of NZ_KV817781.1, from coordinate 227,990 downwards.
AGCTAATATTATAACAAAAAATGGCAGTAAACTCAAAAATGGTCAGTAAGAGATAGCATGCCCAGAAAGTGAAACGAAAGAAAAAGTCAAATTTTTTATATAAATCCTTTACAAAAAAATAAAAAGTGGTATAATAGAATCATAAACAAGTGCAAACGTTTTCGTAAAACGTTTGCGTAAATAAAAAATAAGGAGATTTGGATGATGAAAGATACATTCAAAAATGTCTTGTCTTTCGAATTTTGGCAAAAATTCGGTAAGGCTCTAATGGTGGTTATTGCTGTTATGCCAGCGGCTGGATTGATGATTTCAATCGGTAAGTCACTTGCAATGATTGACCCAAACCTTGCTCCCCTAGTTATTACTGGTGGCGTACTAGAGCAAATTGGTTGGGGAGTTATCGGTAACCTTCATATTTTGTTTGCCCTTGCTATTGGAGGAAGCTGGGCTAAGGAACGTGCTGGTGGTGCTTTTGCGGCAGGTCTTGCATTTATCCTTATTAACCGTATCACTGGTACAATCTTCGGTGTATCAGGGGATATGTTGAAAGATCCTAACGCTATGGTTTCAACAATCTTTGGTGGATCTATCAAGGTTGCTGATTACTTCATTAGTGTACTTGAGTCACCAGCCCTTAACATGGGGGTATTTGTAGGGATTATCTCAGGTTTTGTTGGAGCGACTGCATTTAACAAATACTATAATTTCCGTAAACTTCCTGATGCCCTTTCATTCTTTAACGGGAAACGTTTTGTACCATTTGTAGTTATTCTTCGCTCAGCAATCGCTGCAATTCTTCTTTCAGCTTTCTGGCCAGTTGTTCAAACAGGTATCAACAACTTCGGTATCTGGATTGCTAATTCACAAGAAACAGCACCAGTTCTTGCACCATTCTTGTATGGTACTTTGGAACGCTTGCTCTTGCCATTTGGTCTTCACCATATGTTGACTATCCCAATGAACTATACAGCTCTTGGTGGTACTTACGATATTTTAACTGGTGCAGCAAAAGGTACTCAAGTATTTGGACAAGATCCACTTTGGCTTGCATGGGTAACAGACCTTGTAAACCTTAAAGGTACTGATGCTAGTCAATACCAAACATTGCTAGATACAGTTCATCCAGCTCGTTTCAAAGTTGGACAAATGATTGGTTCATTCGGTATTTTGATGGGTGTGGCTGCTGCTATTTACCGTAATGTTGAAGCAGACAAGAAACACCAATACAAAGGTATGATGATTGCGACAGCTCTTGCAACATTCCTTACAGGGGTTACTGAACCAATCGAATATATGTTCATGTTCGTTGCAACACCTCTTTACCTTGTCTACGCTGTTGTTCAAGGTGCTGCCTTTGCTATGGCTGATATTGTTCACCTTCGTGTGCACTCATTCGGTTCAATTGAATTCTTGACTCGTACTCCACTAGCTATCAATGCTGGTCTTGGTATGGATATCATTAACTTTATCTGGGTAACAGCACTATTTGCAGTTATCATGTACTTTATCGCCAACTTCATGATTCAAAAATTCAACTATGCAACTCCAGGACGTAACGGAAACTACGAAACTGCTGAAGGATCAAGCGAGGACGCTGCTAAAGGTGAAGGTGAAGGAAAAGTAGCTGCCTCATCTCAAGCAGTTAATATTATTAACCTTCTTGGTGGCCGTGCTAATATCGTTGATGTTGACGCATGTATGACTCGTCTTCGTGTAACTGTTAAAGATGCAGATAAAGTAGGAAATGCAGAGCAATGGAAAGCAGAAGGAGCTATGGGTCTTGTCATGAAAGGACAAGGGGTTCAAGCTATCTATGGTCCAAAAGCCGACGTATTGAAATCTGATATCCAAGATATCCTTGATTCAGGTGAAATTATTCCTGAAACTCTTCCAAGTCAAATGACAGAAGCTCAACAAAACACTGTTCAATTCAAAGGTCTTACTGAGGAAGTTTACTCAGTAGCTGACGGTCAAGTTGTTGCTTTGGAACAAGTAAAAGATCCAGTATTTGCTCAAAAAATGATGGGTGATGGATTTGCAGTTGAACCTGTAAATGGAAACATTGTATCTCCAGTATCAGGTACTGTATCAAGTATCTTCCCAACTAAACACGCTCTTGGTCTTGTGACTGAAGCAGGCCTTGAAGTACTTGTTCACATTGGTTTGGACACAGTAAGCCTTGAAGGAAAACCATTTACAGTTCATGTTTCTGAAGGACAAAAAGTTGCGGCAGGTGATCTTCTTGTCACAGCTGACCTTGATGCTATCCGTGCAGCAGGTCGTGAAACTTCAACTGTAGTTGTCTTTACAAATGGTGACGCAATTAAATCAGTAACATTAGAACAAACAGGAACTCTTGCAGCTAAAACAGCGGTTGCAAAAGTAGAATTATAATATATCAGAGGTTGGAAGCTGTTTTCCAACCTCTTGTTTATAGGAGAAAAGCATGAAGTTTTTAACACTCAATACCCATAGTTGGATGGAAAAAGATCCCCAGCAAAAGTTTCAACTTTTGCTTCAGGATATACTTGAAAAGGACTATGATTTGATTTGTTTCCAAGAAATCAATCAGGAAATTACTTCTCCAGAGGCAACCGTCAATCATTTTTATCAAGCTTTACCATCTGCTGAGCCGATTCATCAAGACCACTATGTGCGACTTTTGGTGGAGAAGTTGGCTGAGCAAGGTCAAAACTATTATTGGACTTGGGCTTACAATCATATTGGCTATGATCGATACCATGAGGGTGTAGCCATCTTATCAAAAACACCAATTGTGGCGCGGGAGATTTTGGTATCAGATGTAGATGATCCAACAGATTATCATACTCGTCGCGTTGCTCTGGCTGAAACTGTAGTAGATGGTAAGGAGCTTGCAGTTGCAAGTGTCCATCTCTCATGGTGGGATAAAGGTTTCCAAGAAGAATGGGCACGATTTGAAGCAGTTTTAAGAGAATTAAACAAGCCTCTTTTACTAGCGGGAGATTTTAACAATCCTGCAGGTCAAGAAGGTTACCAGGCTATTTTAGCTAGTCCATTAGCTTTACAGGATGCATTTGAGGTTGCTCAAGAAAGAAGTGGTAGCTACACTGTTCCACCTGAAATTGATGGTTGGAAGGGAAATACAGAACCTCTTCGAATCGATTATATCTTTACCACAAAGGATGCACAGGTAGAGAACTTAGATGTAGTTTTTGATGGCAACAATAGTCCACAAGTTAGTGATCACTATGGTCTTCAAGCGGTTCTTTCTTGGAAGAATTGATATAACTAGTTTGCTAAATACAATAGGCTCCCTTCTAATTTAGAAGGGAGTTTCATGTGCTAAAAAGGTTAATATAGTCAAAGTTTTTAGTTGAATAACTTGTAAAATGCGATAAAATCCTATAAAATAAAAAGTGTTGGAGGAATTTATGAATGTAAATCAAATTGTGCGTATGATCCCGACGCTAAAGGTAAATAATAGAAGATTAAATGAATTGTTTTATATCCAGACCTTAGGTATGAAACCCTTATTAGAAGAGTCAGCTTTCCTATCACTCGGCGATCAATCGGGTGTTGAGAAATTAGTTTTAGAAGAATCACCAAGTATGAGAACTCGGAAAGTTGAAGGGATAAAAAAATTAGCTAGATTGATCGTAAAAGTAGCAAATCCATCTGAGATTGAGGCGCTATTAGCTAGAATGGAGACTCTTCCTCAGTTATACAGAGGAAAGAATGGTTATGCTTTTGAAGTCCTTTCTCCAGAAGGAGATCTCGTCCTTATCCATGCAGAAAATGACATAAAGGACTTAAGACAGGTTGATGAAGAAATCACTTTTTCAAAAGATGAGAAACTGCAATATTTGACAGCATTTGAAGTCTCCGTGGAAATTAACTTACCAGATGAGACATCAAGCCTACTTGATAAAGAAGAAATCGAAAACCGACTAGCTTTTAATCAGGCTCAAGGGAGCGATTTACTGGTAGAAAATAATGTTACCTGGGACTTGGCCATGCTAAAATTTCAAGTAGAGAACTTGGAACTTGCTGTATTGCGTCAGCGTTTCGAAGAAGCTGGTTACTTTATTCCAAAATCTGAGAAGTTTTTCCTCACTAAGGATACCAACAACATCGAATTGTGGTTTGAAGAAGTATGAAACAAGAAATCATTCAAAAAATAGAGCAACAAATTGAGGCAGGGATTTATCCTGGTGCCTCTTTTGCATATTATCAGGATGGTGCTTGGTCTGATCGGTATTTAGGCGAAGCAAATCCAGAAATTGGTGAGAAGACTCGCGAGGGCTTGGTCTATGATTTGGCTAGTGTCAGTAAAGTCGTTGGAGTAGGGACTGTCCTTAGCTTTTTGTGGAGTGAAGGGAAGTTAGAGTTGGATCAATCGATAAAGGTCTATCTTCCGGAAACGGATTATCCAGACATCACTATTCGACAACTCCTAACGCATGCGACGGATTTGGATCCTTTTATCCCAAATAGGGATCAGCTTTCAGCTGACCAACTAAGAAAAGCTATGTTTCATCTGAATCGACGTGTGAAGAGAGCCTTTCTTTACTCGGATGTGCACTTTCTCTTGCTGGGTTTTCTCTTGGAAAGTTACTTCAAGAAAGATTTAGACCAGATTTTACAGGAGCAAGTTTTGGATCCGTGGAACATGAAGGAAACTCAGTTTGGTCCAGTTAGCCGTGCTGTTCCAACGGTCCGTGGACAGAAAGCAGGAGTGGTACATGATCCTAAGGCTCGTGTGCTTGGAAAGCATGCAGGTAGTGCAGGTTTGTTTTCGACAGTTCATGATTTAAAAATCTTTCTGGAGCATTATTTGCAGGATGATTTTGCTGCAGATTTGAGCCAGAATTTCTCAGATTTAGATGATAAAGAGCGATCGCTAGCTTGGAACCTAGAAGGTGAGTGGCTGGACCATACAGGTTATACTGGGACCTTTATCATGTGGAATCGTAAAAAACAAGAGGCTGCTATTTTTCTATCCAATCGAACTTATGAGAAAGACGAGCGTGCCCAGTGGATATTGGATCGTAATCAGGTTATGGACTTGATTAGAGAGATAGACTAGGGAGGAAATATGTCAAAAGCTTTTAAAGGAACTCTTTTTACAGTCATTGCAGGTATTGCCTGGGGCTTGTCTGGCACCAGTGGTCAGTACTTGATGGCTCACGGGATTTCAGCCCTCGTTCTGACCAATATCCGTTTGATAATTGCTGGTTTGCTATTGGTTCTTCTGGCCTATACGAAATCAAAGGATAAATTTCTAGCCTTTTTAAAGGATCGTTCAAGTCTGCTTTCCCTCTTGCTATTTTCTTTATTTGGTCTCTTTATAAATCAGTTGGCTTATCTATCAGCCATTCAAGAGACAAATGCTGGTACAGCAACGGTTCTTCAGTATGTCTGTCCGGTTGGAATTCTTGCTTATACTTGTATCAAGGATAAGGTTGCTCCTACGGTTGCTGAAATCATTTCCATGATTTTGGCTATAGGTGGAACCTTCTTGATTGCCACTCATGGACAATTTGATCAACTCTCGATGACTCCAGCTGGTCTATTCTGGGGCTTGTTCTCAGCCCTAACCTATGCTCTTTATATCATTTTACCCATAAAATTGATTCAAAAATGGGGGAGCATATTGGTTATTGGTGTTGGAATGACCATCTCTGGTTTTTTAGCAGTGCCTTTTACAGGAATTATCGGTGCAAGTGTCCCCTTAGCTTTTGATACCATTCTAGCTTTTGCAGGCATCATTCTGATTGGAACGGTCTTTGCCTATACAGCCTTCCTCAAGGGAGCCAGTATGATAGGACCAGTCAAGTCTAGCCTCTTGGCCTCTATTGAACCTATCTCTGCGGTATTTTTTGCCTTCATGATTATGGGAGATATTTTCTATCCGATTGACTTTGTTGGAATGGCTATGATTTTATTGGCTGTGACCATTACTTCACTGAAAGATTTAATGCTAGAAAAGAAACATCACTCAGTTTAATTTGCTAGAACAGTTTTTCGGAAGGCTGTTTTTTTAATTTTCCAACAAATTGGTTCATATAATTTTTTTATAATCAATCCATATTATTAAAGATAAGGAGGGAATATGAAGTTTCTACAAAGTATTCAACCTGCTAAATCTTGATAATACTTAAAATGGTTTGATATTTTAATCGTTACTGTTCTAATGTTTGGAGAGTTTGTCATTAGTTCTACTCAACAATTTATGGAGAGTCTATCACCTTCAACTGTTACTAGCGTTGCGGAAACTAAAACAAATGTAGCAAGTGATGGGGTAGCCTATTCTAGTAATTTTACTTTTTAATTTATTATGTTAGGGATTACCTTACTTTATCTCTTGATTGCTAGGGGAACTTAAGCAAAAAATCCACTCACTCGAGTGGATTTTTTTATGAATGTAATTTAGTCTTTATTTTCGTATGGCAAGATCAAGTTCAAGAGGATACCTGTCATAGCTGATAGGGCAGTACCTGAAAGGGTAACTGGACCAAGTTTAAGGATTGCTCCACCAAGTCCAAGTACCAACATTGCACTTGCGATGATAAGGTTACGCATTTGTCCGAAGTCAACACGTTCTTTGATCAAGACTTTCAAACCGTTGCTGGCGATAACCCCGTAAAGAAGGATTGACATACCACCAAGTACGGCATTTGGAATTGTTGAAATCAAGGCAGTGAATTTTCCAAGGAAGCTTAGTGAAATTGCGATAAGTGCCGCGTTACGGATAACTGAAACAGAAGCGATACGAGTCATACCGATAACCCCTGTGTTTTCACCGTAGGTAGTATTAGCTGGTCCACCTAGGAAGGCAGATACAGATGTTGCAATACCGTCACCAAGAAGGGTACGGTGAAGACCTGGTTCTTTCAAGAATTGACGACCACAGATTTGGCTCAAAACCGTATGGTCTCCAATGTGTTCTGAAATTGTTACGATAGCGATTGGTAGGATTGCAATTGTTTCAGGACCGAAGTAAAGGTTGTATTGCTTGAAGGCACCGCCTGTGTTAAATGGTAGGTAGAAGCCAGGAACTTCGAACCAGTTAGCTTCAAGAACAGGAGTGAAATCTACAAGACCAAGAACAACTGCGAAGATGTATCCACCGATGATGGCAAAGAGGAAAGGAATGATACGAAGGAATCCTTTTCCTTTTGTATTGATAAAGGCAGCAATGAGGAAGGTAACAACAGCTACAAGAGCGTTTTTCCAGTCACCATCAGCTACAAGACCAGCGTTTGTTACAGCTGAACCTGCAAGTCCAAGACCGATTACGATAATCATAGGTCCGATAACGATTGGTGGTAAAAGTTTATCAATCCATTTTGTACCAGCAAAGCGGATGCTAGTTGAAACAAGAACGTAGATTAAACCAGTTAAGATAACCCCTGTTTGAGCGGCAGAAACATCGCCACCCATTTCCTTCATAGCAAGAGACATTGCAGTGATGAAGGCAAAAGAAGAACCGAGATAGACTGGAACTTTAAATCCAGTACATACCATGTAAATCAGTGTTCCGACACCTGATGCAAAAAGGGCAACCGATACAGGCATTCCCAAGATCAAAGGTACCAAGATGGTTGCACCAAACATGGCGAATACGTGCTGGAAGCTAAGGAGAATTCCTTTGCCAGCTGAAGGACGTTGGTCAACGTCAAGTAACAAATCAACAGTTGATTCCTGTTTCATATTAACCTCACTTTTGGGCATCAAAAAAGAGCCCATTATTTTATAGCAATAGGCTCTCAGAGTAAGACTTCTTCAAAAAGAGGATTATCTCATTCTTAAAGAATTTCATATATTTCTGCGTCTTCGTCACCTCACGGGATGACATTAAAAACCTTTGCTTAGGATAGTATAGCAGAAAAAAATAATTTTGTAAATCATTTTTTCCCGAGCTTGAAAATAAAAAAGCGAGGTTTGATTTTGTAAATCATTTTTTCCCGAGCTTGGAAATAAAAAAGTGAGGTTTCTTTTGTAAACAACTTTTTTAAAAATGTTTTAAAGTGGACGTTTGTTGGGCATGCCTGCCTTTCTTGGGTATTTATTTGGAGTTTCTTTTTTCTTCTCAACAATAGTAATGTAGCGAGGGTCTCCGTTAGGAAGAGTGTAACTGAGGTTTTCTTCAACCTTACTAAAGAGAAGATTGAGGGCATTTTTAGCTTCAGTTAATTCCTCAGGTGCATTGCTAGCCTTAAGAGCTAGCAATGTTCCACCGACTTTCAGGTAGGGGATAGTCAACTCGGACAAGACCTGCATACGGGCAACTGCACGAGCTGTAACGATATCAAACTGAGCACGGAAGTTCTTATCTTGGGCGAAGTCTTCGGCACGTCCATGATAGAAGTGAACATTTTCTAAACCTAGTTCTTGGGCTAATAGATTCAAAAAGTTGATACGTTTATTGAGAGAATCAATAATGGTTACCTCTAGCTGAGGATAGAGAATTTTCATCGGAAGGCTAGGAAAACCTGCTCCAGCACCGATGTCTAAGAGTTTAATGGGCTGGTTTTCAATCAATCCCTGTAAAATAGGAGCGATGGAATCATAGAAGTGTTTAAGATAGACTTCTTCTTTTTCTGTAATAGCAGTCAGGTTGATTTTTTCATTCCATTCAATCAAGAGTTCAAAATAACGCTCAAATTGAACTTTTTGCTGGTCAGAAAGAAGAATCTTGTGTTCAGCTAGCAAGTTATAAAATGTTTCTGGTTTCATAGTAGTTTCCTTCTTTAGTATCATCTTATTTTACCACAAAAAGATAGAAATTTGATATACTGGTACTAATCTAAAAATAGAAAGGAGATATCAGATGAATTTGATTATTCTTGGAGTTCTTGCTCTTATTGGTATCTTTGTGATTCTTACCTATAATGGATTGGTTAAAAATCGCATGCAAACTAAAGAGGCATGGAGTCAGATTGATGTTCAGTTGAAACGTCGTAACGATCTCTTGCCAAACTTGATTGAGACTGTAAAGGGATATGCAAAGTATGAAGGTTCAACACTTGAAAGAGTTGCAGAGCTTCGCAATCAAGTAGCCGCTGCAACATCACCGGCAGAAGCTATGAGAGCTAGTGATGCCCTTTCACGCCAAGTATCAGGAATTTTTGCTGTTGCAGAAAATTATCCAGACCTAAAAGCGAGTGCCAACTTTGCACAATTGCAAGAAGAGCTGACCAATACTGAAAATAAAATCTCATACTCTCGCCAACTTTATAATAGTGTTGTTAGCAATTATAATGTCAAATTGGAAACTTTCCCAAGTAACCTAGTTGCTGGACTCTTTGGTTTTAAAGTGGCTGATTTCCTTCAAACTCCTGAAGAAGAAAAGGCAGTACCTAAAGTCGATTTTAGTGGTTTAGGTGACTAGGATGTTGTATGATCAAATCGCGAGTAATAAGCGAAGAACTTGGATTTTACTACTAGTATTCTTTTTACTTTTGGCTTTGGTTGGATATGCGGTTGGTTACCTCTTTATGAGGTCTGGTCTTGGTGGCTTAGTTATCGCTTTGATTATCGGCTTTATCTATGCCTTATCCATGATTTTTCAATCAACAGAGATAGTCATGAGCATGAATGGTGCGCGTGAGGTGAATGAGCAGACCGCACCAACTCTTTATCATGTTGTTGAAGATATGGCTATGGTGGCGCAAATCCCCATGCCACGTGTCTTCATCATCGATGATGCCAGCTTAAATGCCTTTGCAACAGGCTCAAATCCTCAAAATGCAGCGGTAGCAGCAACGTCAGGACTCCTATCGATTATGAATCGTGAAGAGTTAGAGGCGGTTATAGGCCATGAAGTCAGTCACATTCGTAACTATGATATTCGTATTTCTACGATCGCGGTTGCCCTTGCCAGTGCTATTACACTTTTATCAAGTATGGCTGGACGCATGATGTGGTGGGGAGGTGCAGGCCGTGGTCGTAGAAGTGATGACCGTGATAGTGGTGGACTTGAAATTATTATGCTAGTCGTTTCTCTCCTTGCAATTGTTTTGGCCCCCCTAGCAGCAACCTTGGTACAACTAGCTATCTCTCGTCAACGAGAATTTTTAGCAGATGCTTCAAGTGTAGAGTTGACTCGTAATCCTCAAGGGATGATCAATGCCCTTCGTAAGCTGGACAATAGTCAGCCAATGAGCCGTCATGTGGATGATGCTAGCAGTGCTCTCTATATCAATGATCCACAAAAACGAGGTGGTTTGCAAAAACTCTTCTATACCCATCCGCCAATCTCAGAACGAATTGAGCGTTTGAAACATATGTAAAAACGAGTCTGGGACAAAAGTCCTAGCCTCTTTTTGAT
>NZ_KV817781.1:110154-217575 GCF_001814775.1 Streptococcus sp. HMSC067H01 | reverse complement strand
ACGAATTACCGATTTCTGTCCCACTCTCTTTTGCATCTATCACCTCACTTGTGACTTGTCCTATCACAAAAAAGTAGTATAATATATGTAATTAAATATTAGTGAGGTGAATCATGTATAAGCGCTGGATGACCTTTTTCTTGATTTTGATTTTCATACCAATACATTTGAGTATAGCTGACAAAGTTATGCAGACAAATTCATTAGTTCTCTCAATCATTTTTACACTTGTTGAACTCTCAATGTTTTTTTATGTAGGAAGAAAGTATGACCTGTTTCACATTCGAAAAATCAGCCTAAAAGATATGTTGAAGTGGCTTCTCTCCTACACCTTGCTTTTCCTGTTTTATATCTTGGTCAATTTTTTAGGTCCTACCCAATCAGACACTACTCAATCAATTCAAAGTTTATCACTTTCATTGCCTGTGCTCTTTCTAGATCTCTGTATTTTAGCACCAGTCACGGAAGAAATTTTTATGCGAGGACTGTTACAAGGGACAGTATTTAAGAATACATATATTGGCTTGGTTGCCACATCGGTTCTCTTTGCTTATCTACATGGCCCCTATACGATTCCTAGTTTTATCACCTATTTAGGTATGGGTGTGGCATTTGGTATAAGGTATAAGACTTCCGACAATCTTTGGAATTCCATTCTTTTACATGTCCTCAATAATCTAGTTGCATTTTGCTTTATGTATTTTAGATAAGGCCAAATTAGAATGCTTCGATTTTTAAACAGAGGTAAAAAGTTATTTAGCTTATACAACCGAACTAATAGCCAGTCATGAGGTGGCTTGCAAAAACTCTTCTATACCCATCCGCCAATCTCAGAACGGATTGAGCGTTTGCAACATATGTAAAAAGCGAGAGTGGGACAGAAATCGGTAATTCGTTAGAATTCGATTTCGTCGTCCCACCTCCGCACAGTTGAGTAGGGCTGTAAAAGCTGATGAAATCAGCGTAGAAGAGCCCACTCAACCACTGCGTCTTGCTCGACAATCCAAAGAGAATTGAGAGGCCAGGACTTTTGTCCCAGCCTCTTTTGAGATTTTCTACATTTATAAATCCTGTAAATCAACGACTTCCAAACCATGTTCTGTCAGACGATAGATACTCGTACAGACTTCTTTTAAGAAACGTCGATCATGCGAAACAGTAACCAGACCACCGGGATAAGAGGCAAAGAGTTTTCTGATTTCTGGTTGAGAAGTTGGAGAAAAGTTTCGTGTGGGTTCATCCAGAAGGAGAAAGTTCGGTTTACGTAGAACTAAATTCAAAAGAAGAAGTTTTCCTTGTTGACCTCCAGATAAGGAGTGGATTTGGTGGTGCATCTCTGGATAGCTGAAATTAAGGCTGGCTAAGTGAGATTGAATTTTCTGTAATTCCTCTTTGTGTCCAGTTTGGCTGAGAAATTCTACTGGAGATAGATCAAAATTCAATGTTTCTTGGTAATCTTGTGGCATAAATCCAAGTGAGATTTCTCTCTTATTATTAAGAAGTTGCTGCAGCTTGGCTAAAAGAGTTGATTTGCCAACACCATTTGGCCCGATGATACCGATTTTTTCTTGACCACGGACAGTTAATTGTAGCCCTTGAGCTAAAACACGCTCACCAATGGATAAAGTTTCATTTTCCAGTCGAACTAAGACTTTTGAAGTGGCTAATGGCTCTATATCTGAAAAGAAAAGTTGGATTTGTTCCTCTTCGAGTGGCTTTTGGGTCATGGACTGAGCTGCTTTTTCGTAACGTCTTTCTTGAGAGAGAACATTTTTCATCTTTTTAGCCAATAGGCGACCGGCAGTACTATCTTTAGTGTTTCGCAAGGCAGTTTCTACGCTTTGCTTGACTCGGCGATGCTTTTCCATGGTTTTATCATAGGAACGTTGGTCGTTGGCAGCTTGCTGGCTTTGTCTGGCAAAATTAGCCTTTCTCTGTTCACTATAGCGATCATAGTCTAAATGTTCGACCAGGGTTTCAGCTTCCTTTCGATGCTTGACCAGTCGTAAGTGGATAATGGTGTCTGCCGTTTGAGAAAGAAAGTCTTCATCATGGGAAATGAAAATAACGGTTTGCCTCATCTTCTGAATTTGACTTTTTAGCCAATCAATCGTCTCAAGGTCTAGGTCATTTGAAGGTTCATCTAAAAATAGAATCTCAAAAGGTTTTGCTAACTCATGGATGAGCTGAATTTTCAAAGCTTCGCCCCCCGAGAGGGTGTCAATCTCTTGGTCACTAGCAAAACGATTGCTGTCAAAGTGCAATTCCTCAGCCAAACGATAGAGAATGCTGTAGTCCAACTCAGCAGGATCTAAAAAGAAGTAGTCCTGTAAAGATTTTTTCTTCAGTTCTTCAGGGAGATGTTGGGGAATGTAGGCCAGGGCCTGAAGGTCAGACTGGATTTCTCCCTTAATAGTAAAATCCGCTAATCTTTCTCCCATTAAAGTTCGAAGTAAGGTTGATTTGCCATTTCCTTCTTCACCAATAATAGCGACCTTTTCTCCGTCTTGGATAGTCATATTTAAATCGGAAATAAGGTCTCGTAAATCTTTGTTTTGTGTGATGGTCAGATGATTGATTTTTATCATATTATTGCCCTTTCTAGAATGTCCACATTGCATAACAAAAAGCTCTACTTTACCTAGTAGAGCCAATCGTCTATGTCAAAAAAACTCTTTTAATACTCTTCGAAAATCAAATTCAAACCACGCCAGCGTCGCCTTGCCGTACTCAAGTACAACCTGCGGCTAGCTTCCTAGTTTGCTCTTTGATTTTCATTGAGTATAAAATGCCAGAAGAAAGAGCATAAAAGAGCATACAAAAAGAGACAGAAACAAGATCTACTAAATAAAGGTTCTTTATTTGATAGACTTAGTTGTTCATGTCTCCCTTACCTCCGAGTATTGTTGCAATCATCATACTCTTTTTGAGAAACTTTGTCAAGATTAAGCCAGAAAATCCTCTATTTTTAAAAACCAAAAACAGGTCCATAGAGTGTCAAAACGTGCTTAACTTGATCGTAGTGGAACTTGTCATAGTTTCGCCAAGCAGTGCGAGCTTCTTCATTCAGTTTAAGTGTACCAAGTCCAATCAAAAGACTAGTCCATTGGTAAAAAGATTCCAGTTCAATTAAGATGGCGTTGTCTACTTTCTCAGCCTTTTTGAGTTGATTGAGAAGCTGGTCAATAATTTTCTGCAAGCGCAGATCATCAGGCAATCCTTGTTTGCAGGTCTGATAGGCTTTATTTAACTCGGAAATGAGTTGATAAGCTTCTAGGATTAGTTCTTTGTCTTCCATATGAGCGCCCTCCTTTGCTCATGTATTGATGTCTATAGTATAGCACTAAAAGCAAAATATGTCATAGTAAATATATCAAAAATTCAATAATATTTAAAACAAGGTCTGCAGCGATTAAATTAAGTGATTTCATGGTATAATCAAGATAGAAAATCTTTATGGAGGAAGTATGAAATTAAATATTCAAGAAATCCGTAAGCAGCCTGAAGGCTTGCACTTTGAGCAGACTTTAGACTTAGCAGCTGACTTGCGTGCCCGTAATCAAGAAATTTTAGATGTAAAAGATATTGTTACGGTAGGGAAGGTTCAGTACGAAGACCGTATGTTTTTCCTAGACTATCAATTGTCTTATACAATCGTTTTAGCTTCTAGTCGTAGCATGGAACCGGTAGAATTGAAAGAGTCTTATCCAGTGACAGAAGTCTTTATGGAAGGTGCAGTCAATCAACTGGACCAAGAAGTTCTAGATGATGATTTAGTCTTGCCTATCGAAAATGGAGAAATTGACCTAGCTGAAAGCGTTTCAGACAATATCTTGCTCAATATTCCAATCAAGGTCTTAACAGCTGAGGAAGAAGCTGGTCAGGGATTTGTTTCTGGAAATGACTGGCAAATTATGTCTGAAGAAGAGTATCAAGCTCAACAGGCAGTCAAAAAAGAAGAAAATAGTCCTTTTGCAGGTTTACAAGGGCTGTTTGATGGAGATGAATAGATGGTTTTATCCAAGAAACGTGCCCGTCATGTCATTGAGGAAATCATCGCTCTTTTTCCAGATGCAAAACCGAGTCTAGACTTTCGCAATCATTTTGAACTTCTGGTTGCAGTTATGTTGTCTGCTCAGACTACAGATGCGGCAGTAAATAAAGCAACTCCGGCTCTTTTCGAAGCCTTTCCTACACCTCAAGCTATGGCAGACGCAAGTGAGAGTGACATAGCTAAACATATTTCTCGTTTAGGACTTTACCGAAACAAGGCAAAGTTCCTCAAAAAATGTGCCCAACAGTTACTAGACGATTTTGATGGTCAAGTACCTCAGACACGTGAGGAATTGGAGAGTCTGGCAGGTGTTGGTCGTAAGACAGCTAATGTTGTGATGAGTGTTGGCTTTGGGATTCCTGCCTTCGCTGTGGATACTCATGTGGAGCGCATCTGTAAGCATCATGATATTGTCAAAAAATCTGCTACACCCCTCGAAGTCGAAAAACGAGTCATGGATATCCTGCCACCAGAAAAGTGGTTGCCAGCCCATCAAGCTATGATTTACTTTGGTAGAGCTATTTGTCATCCAAAAAATCCAGAATGCGATCAGTATCCGCAATTATACGATTTTAGTTCGTTATAAGATGGAATTTTCATGTTTTTTTCTTGCATTGATTCCTAGTTTGTGTTATAGTAGTACCAATCAAATATTCCTTTAATCCTGTCCCGTGAGGCAGGCAAGGAGCTGGATTAAGTAGAAGGGTGGAGTCTATACTGTTTTTGGTAGGGCTAGCTTAACTATATATTCTGAAGTCTCCTTGTTTAAGGAGACTTTTCTTTTTGGAGGTTTGTCATGAAGACAAAAGAAGTAGTTGACGAATTGACCGTCAAGCGAGCGATTACTCGAATCACCTACGAGATTATCGAGCGAAACAAAGACTTGAACAAGATTGTATTGGCAGGGATAAAAACACGAGGTGTCTTTATTGCCCGCCGCATTCAAGAACGATTGGAACAGTTGGAGTCAATCTCAGTACCGATCGTTGAGTTAGATACAAAACCATTCCGTGACGATGTTAAAAGTGGGGAAGATACTTCTGTCATTTCTGTTGATGTAACGGATAGAGAAGTGATTTTAGTGGATGATGTACTCTATACAGGTCGTACCATCCGAGCAGCCATTGACAACATCGTTAGCCATGGCCGTCCTGCTCGTGTGAGTTTAGCAGTTCTAGTAGACCGAGGACATAGAGAATTACCAATTCGTCCAGACTACGTTGGTAAAAACATCCCAACCAGTCGTTCAGAAGAGATCATCGTAGAGATGACTGAACTTGATGGACAAGATCGTGTTCTTATTACTGAAGAAGCGTAGATAGCAAAAAGGAGTTAGCCATGTCAGAAAATCAACAAGCCATTCAACACGTAGTTTCTATGGAAGACCTTACTGTAGAACAAGTCATGAAATTGATCAAACGCGGGATCGAATTTAAAAATGGAGCAAAAGCTTCTTACGAAGACCAACACATTGTCTCTAATCTCTTCTTTGAGAGTTCGACTCGTACCCACAAATCTTTTGAAGTAGCAGAGATTAAACTAGGACTTCACCTATTGGACTTTGACGTGAAAACAAGTTCAGTCAATAAGGGTGAAACACTCTATGATACAATTTTGACCTTGTCAGCCTTGGGAGTGGATGCCTGTGTCATCCGACATCCAGAGGTAGACTACTATAGAGAGTTGATCGCAAGTCCTACTATTACGACTTCCATTATCAATGGTGGGGATGGTTCGGGTCAACACCCAAGCCAAAGCTTGCTTGATTTAATGACGATTTATGAAGAATTTGGACACTTTGAAGGACTTAAAGTGGCCATTGCTGGAGACCTTGACCATTCACGTGTGGCTAAATCCAATATGCAAATCTTAAAACGTTTGGGAGCAGAACTCTACTTTGCTGGTCCAGAAGAATGGAGAAGTCAAGAATTTGCGGACTATGGAAAGTTTGTAAATATTGATGAAATCATTGACCAAGTTGATGTGATGATGTTTCTTCGTGTTCAACATGAACGCCATGATAGTGGAACAGGTTTTTCAAAAGAAGGCTATCACACTCAACATGGTTTAACTCAAGAACGCTATGACCGCTTGAAAGAGAAGGCTATTCTGATGCACCCTGCTCCAGTCAACCGCGATGTTGAAATTGCTGATCACTTGGTTGAAGCTCCAAAATCACGGATTGTTCAACAGATGACTAATGGTGTCTTTGTCAGAATGGCAATCTTGGAATCCGTATTGGCATATAGAAAAGCAAAATAAGACACAAAACGTTAAAAGATGCCTGAGAGCATCCACGAGAGGTGAATTTATGACAAAACGACTTCTAGTATTAGAAGATGGTACAATTTTTGAAGGAAAAGCCTTTGGGGCTGAAATTGACGTCACGGGTGAGATCGTCTTTAATACTGGGATGACTGGTTACCAAGAATCGATTACAGACCAGTCTTATAATGGACAAATCCTGACCTTTACCTATCCTTTGGTGGGTAATTATGGGATTAACCGTGATGACTACGAGTCTATCAGTCCAACCTGTAAAGGTGTAGTGGTGTTTGAAGAAGCTCGTAGAGCCAGTAACTGGCGCAACCAGATGACACTGGATGAATTTTTGAAGTCTAAGAAAATCCCTGGTATTTCAGGTATTGATACACGGGCTTTGACAAAAATCATTCGTAAACATGGGACTATGAGAGCGACTCTGACACATGTGGGAGATAGTATCGATCACATCACAGATCAGCTTCAAGCGACCGTTCTACCGATTGATAATATCAAGCAAGTTTCTACCAAAACTGCTTATCCAGCTCCAGGGGTAGGTTTGAGCGTGGTGCTTGTTGACTTTGGGCTCAAGCATTCGATTTTGAGAGAATTGTCTAAGAGAGACTGTAATGTAACGGTGGTTCCTTATACAACAACTGCTGAGGAAATTCTTCACTTGAATCCGGATGGTGTTATGCTGTCAAATGGTCCAGGAAATCCTGAGGATGTACCAGAGGCACTAGAGATGATTCGTGGAGTTCAAGGTAAAATTCCGATTTTTGGGATTTGTATGGGGCATCAGCTCTTTTCAATGGCTAATGGTGCCAAGACCTATAAGATGAAGTTTGGCCACCGTGGCTTTAACCATGCAGTCCGTGAAATTGCAACAGGGCGCGTGGATTTTACTAGTCAGAACCACGGATATGCGGTGAGTCGAGAAGATTTTCCAGAGCACTTGATGATTACTCATGAGGAAATCAATGATAAATCCGTAGAAGGAGTACGACATAGATATCAACCTGCCTTCTCCGTACAATTCCACCCAGACGCTGCACCTGGCCCACATGATGCAAGCTATCTTTTTGACGAGTTTATTGAAATGATGGAAGCTTTTAAAGCAAGCAATCGTTAAAACTAACAACTTCCCGTATGAGATTTTTTATAGTAAAGCATCGTTTCGCTAAAAAATCGTCGGAGAATTTATTTAATGGCAACCAGAGAGTTGCCGAATAGAAAGGAGAAGGGTACAATGTTCGCGGAAGTGAACACGCCCTAAGAACTGTGTGAAAAAGATAAACATCGTCTTGACGCTGAAGGCGTCTGCACCGAGTTTCCTATTTTCACTTTGTTCTTGACGGGCTTTGTATCATAAACTATGCCTAAACGTACTGATATTCAAAAAATTATGGTGATTGGTTCTGGTCCGATTATTATTGGTCAGGCTGCTGAGTTTGACTATGCTGGAACCCAGGCCTGCTTGTCTTTGAAAGAGGAAGGGTATGAGGTTGTCTTGGTAAACTCAAACCCTGCGACTATCATGACGGACAAGGAGATTGCGGACAAGGTTTACATTGAGCCGATCACACTTGAGTTTGTAACGCGTATTCTTCGTAAGGAGCGTCCAGATGCCTTGCTTCCAACACTTGGAGGTCAAACAGGCCTTAACATGGCCATGGAATTGTCTAAAAATGGTATTCTTGATGAATTGGGAGTAGAACTTCTCGGGACTAAATTGTCTGCCATCGACCAAGCTGAAGACCGTGATCTCTTTAAACAATTGATGGAAGAACTCAAGCAACCGATTCCAGAATCAGAAATTGTAAACACGGTTGAAGAAGCAGTTGCCTTTGCAGCAACTATTGGCTACCCAGTTATCGTCCGCCCAGCCTTTACTCTAGGTGGTACTGGTGGTGGTATGTGTGCCAACGAAGAAGAATTGCGCGAGATCGCTGAGAATGGCTTGAAGTTGTCACCTGTTACCCAGTGTTTGATTGAACGTTCAATCGCTGGCTTTAAGGAAATTGAATATGAAGTTATGCGTGACTCAGCTGACAATGCCCTTGTTGTTTGTAACATGGAAAACTTTGACCCCGTTGGGATTCACACAGGAGACTCGATCGTATTTGCCCCAGCGCAGACTATGTCAGACTATGAAAACCAAATGCTTCGTGATGCAAGTTTGAGCATCATCCGCGCTCTCAAGATTGAAGGTGGATGTAACGTTCAGTTGGCCCTCGATCCACACAGCTTTAAGTACTATGTCATCGAAGTAAACCCTCGTGTATCTCGTTCTTCAGCCCTTGCTTCCAAGGCGACAGGTTATCCAATCGCTAAATTGGCTGCTAAGATTGCAGTCGGTTTGACCTTAGATGAGGTCATCAACCCAGTTACAGGTTCAACTTATGCCATGTTTGAGCCAGCCCTTGACTACGTGGTTGCCAAGATTCCACGTTTCCCATTTGACAAGTTTGAAAAAGGTGAACGCCGTCTTGGTACCCAGATGAAGGCGACTGGAGAAGTCATGGCCATTGGTCGTAATATTGAAGAGTCACTTCTTAAAGCTTGTCGTTCGCTTGAAATCGGGGTGCATCACAATGAAATGCCTGAACTTGCAGATGTTTCAGATGATGCCTTGATTGAAAAAGTTGTCAAGGCTCAAGATGACCGTCTCTTCTACGTATCAGAAGCTATTCGTCGTGGTTATACACCTGAGGAAATTGCTGAGCTTACAAAAATCGATATCTTCTATCTTGATAAACTTTTGCATATCTTTGAAATTGAGCAAGAATTGGGCTCACATCCACAAGATCTTGAAGTTTTGAAAACAGCAAAATTGAATGGATTTTCAGACCGTAAGATTGCTGAACTATGGAAAACGACAGCTGACCAAGTTCGCCAGCTTCGTTTAGAAAACAAGATTGTCCCAGTTTACAAGATGGTAGATACTTGTGCCGCAGAGTTTGAATCAGAAACTCCGTACTTCTACTCAACCTATGGTTGGGAAAATGAGTCTATCAAGTCTGATAAGGAATCTGTACTGGTCCTAGGTTCTGGTCCAATCCGTATCGGTCAAGGAGTTGAGTTTGACTATGCGACTGTTCACTCTGTTAAGGCTATCCAAGCTGCTGGCTACGAAGCCATCATTATGAACTCAAACCCAGAGACAGTTTCAACAGACTTCTCTGTATCTGATAAACTCTACTTTGAACCATTAACGTTCGAAGATGTGATGAATGTTATCGACTTAGAGCAACCAAAAGGTGTTATTGTTCAGTTCGGTGGTCAAACAGCTATCAACCTAGCTGAGCCATTAGCAAAAGCTGGGGTGACTATCCTTGGTACTCAAGTTGCTGACTTGGACCGTGCAGAAGACCGTGACCTCTTCGAACAAGCCCTCAAAGACTTGGATATTCCACAACCTCCTGGACAAACAGCAACCAATGAAGAAGAAGCAGTACTTGCTGCACGTAAGATCGGATTCCCAGTTCTAGTTCGCCCTTCATATGTTTTGGGTGGACGTGCCATGGAAATCGTTGAGAATGAAGATGATCTTCGTTCTTACATGCGTACTGCGGTTAAGGCAAGTCCAGACCATCCTGTTCTTGTTGACTCTTATATCGTCGGACAAGAGTGTGAAGTCGATGCCATTTCAGATGGACAAAATGTCCTCATCCCAGGTATCATGGAACATATCGAACGCGCTGGTGTCCACTCAGGTGACTCCATGGCGGTTTATCCTCCACAAACCTTGTCTCAAAAGGTTCAAGAAACAATTGCAGACTACACCAAACGTCTTGCAATTGGCCTCAACTGTCTTGGGATGATGAATATTCAGTTTGTTATCAAGGATGAGAAAGTCTACGTTATTGAAGTTAACCCTCGTGCCAGTCGGACTGTTCCATTCCTTTCTAAAGTAACCAATATCCCAATGGCTCAGGTAGCGACTAAGTTAATTCTTGGTCAAAGTCTTGAAGAACTTGGTTACCAAGATGGACTTTACCCAGAAAGCACTCGCGTTCATATCAAGGCACCAGTCTTCTCCTTTACCAAGCTAGCTAAGGTAGACAGCTTGCTCGGTCCTGAAATGAAGTCAACAGGGGAAGTTATGGGTTCTGATACAACTCTTGAAAAAGCACTCTACAAGGCCTTTGAAGCTTCTTATCTTCACTTGCCAACCTTTGGGAATGTTGTCTTTACTATCGCTGATGATGCCAAGGAAGAAGCTTTGGGATTGGCTCGTCGTTTCCAAGAGATTGGATACGGGATTTTGGCAACTCAAGGAACAGCAGCCTTCTTTGAAAATCATGGTCTTAAGGCCCAATTGGTAGGGAAAATTGGTGATGATGAAAAGGATATTCCGAGCTTTGTACGCAAAGGGAAAATCCAAGCTATCGTCAATACCGTTGGAACAAAACGTACAGCAGACGAAGACGGTGAGCAAATTCGTCGTTCAGCCATTGAACATGGCGTGCCACTCTTCACAGCCTTGGATACAGCAGATGCTATGCTTAAGGTGCTTGAAAGTAGAAGTTTTGTCACAGAAGCGATTTAACCTCTGCTTTATTTGAGAATAAATTATTAACCAGCGTCTAAAGCGCTGGTTTTTACTTTTTTATAGAGAAATCGAGTAGAAAAAATAGTTACAGTTCACCATTAAATGTCAAAGTTTATCAATAGATTTATCATTACCGTTAATGAGTAGACTTATTCTGACTTTCCATAAAATTTTGTTGAATTTTATGATATAATAGGGGCAAATTGAGAAAATGAGCAAGTATTTTCATAAGTCCTTTCAAAAAATCTCTTAACTTCTAGATATAAATTTGTGATCTCGGCTTCTCAATATTAGAATAGTAGGAAAAGACAAGATTAGAAAGAGGTAAGTATCTATGTCTTCTCATAAAAAAGTTTCACTCTCTGAGATTAATCAGTCTATTGATACTCCAAATAATAATCATTTCTGGCAAAATTTAAAGGCCTTCTTGGGGCCAGGAGCACTTGTGGCAGTTGGTTATATGGATCCTGGAAACTGGATTACCAGTGTCGTCGGTGGGGCTTCCTATAAGTACAGTCTCTTGTTTGTCATCTTGATTTCATCGCTTATTGCCATGCAGCTTCAGCAGATGGCTGGAAAGCTTGGAATTGTAACTCAGATGGACCTGGCTCAAGCAACAGCTCATCATTCACCTAAATGGCTTCGTTATAGTCTATGGGTGATTTTGGAGTTGGCCTTGATGGCGACAGATTTGGCAGAAGTTCTAGGTTCAGCCATTGCCCTCAATCTTCTCTTTAAAATTCCGATTATGATAGCCATCCTCTTGACAGTTTTAGATGTCTTTCTCTTATTGCTCCTGATGAAGTTTGGCTTTAAGAAGATAGAAGCTATCGTGACCACGCTAATTTTAACGATCTTAGCAATCTTTACTTACCTAGTAGCTTTGTCACATCCAAGCTTCCAAGGAATCGTTGAAGGTTATCTGCCAAATGCAACCTTATTTGAGAGTCCTCTGCCTGGGCATGAAAGTCAATTAACCTTGGCATTAGGGATCGTGGGTGCGACAGTGATGCCCCACAACCTCTATTTGCATTCTTCCTTGTCTCAAACTCGGAAAATCAATCACAAAGACAAGAATGATGTTCGAAAAGCCGTGCGCTTTATGACCTGGGATTCGAATCTTCAACTGTCCTTGGCCTTTATCGTTAACTCCCTTCTTTTAATCTTAGGGGCGTCTCTCTTTTTCGGACATGCATCTGAAATTTCTGCCTTTTCTCAAATGTATAACGCCCTGCAGGATTCTACCATTGCGGGAGCTATAGCTAGCTCAACCTTATCAACCTTGTTTGCCTTGGCTCTTTTAGCCAGTGGTCAGAATTCGACTATCACAGGTACCTTGACAGGACAAATCGTTATGGAAGGTTTCTTGCATATGCGATTGCCTCAGTGGTTCATTCGTTTGGCGACTCGTCTCTTTGCCTTACTGCCTGTTATGATAGTAGCGGTTCTGTTTGGTCATCAAGAAAAAACCTTGGATCAGTTATTGGTTTATTCACAGGTCTTTCTTTCAATCGCTCTTCCATTTTCAATCTTTCCTTTGATTTATCTAACTTCTAAGAAATCACTGATGGGAGAATTTACCAATGCCAAGTGGAATACCATCCTTGGTTATATTGTTTCCATTATCTTGACCATCCTCAATGTGAAATTGCTATTTGATATTTTTTAAGAGCATCTGAGATGAAGTGGAAGAAGACTAGCATTTGATTATTAAAAATGACGAAAAAGAAATCACCCGAGAGTTAAATCTTGGGTGATTTTTTAGAATCCTCATCTTAGACGAAAATCCATTATAAAAAGCTGCATCAAGATGCAGCCACACTATAGCTACGGAAGACATGGGATTCGAACCCACGCACGCTTTCACACGCCTACCGCGTTTCCAACACGGCCTCTTAAGCCTCTTGAGTAATCTTCCAATCCTTACTAAAATAGTTTAACATAAAGGGAATTATCTTGCAAATAAAATTCAAACAATTGGCAAAATGATAGAAAATGAAAGAAAATGACAAAAAGTGCTTGACTTTGCTATTTTTTGTGATAGAATGATTATTGTAATCGTTAACAGGAGGTGAGTAAGTGCTAAAAACTGAGAGAAAAAAGTTGATTTTAGAGGAGCTAGGCAAACATAAAGTCGTTACTTTAGAGAAATTAGTAGGCTTGCTAGATACTTCAGAATCAACAGTTAGGCGAGATTTAGATGAATTGGAGTCGGAAAATAAACTTCGCCGAGTGCATGGAGGAGCAGAGTTGCCTCACTCTTTGCAAGAAGAAGAAACCATTCAAGAAAAATCTGTCAAAAACCTTCAAGAGAAAAAGTTGATTGCTCAAAAGGCAGCTTCTCTCATCAAAGAAAAGGATGTTATCTTTGTGGATGCAGGAAGTACGACAGCCTTTCTCATTAAGGAGTTGGAGCGAAAAGACATTACCGTAGTAACCAACTCCATCCACCATGCGGTTCAATTAGTGGATAAGCAAATTCCAACTGTTATTATTGGTGGTGGAGTTAAGATGACAACGGATGCTAGTATCGGCGGAGTGGCTCTCAACCAGATTAACCAACTGCACTTTGATCGTGCCTTTATCGGAATGAACGGTGTAGATGAAGGTTATTATACAACTCCAGATATGGAGGAGGGAGCGGTTAAGCGAGCTATTCTAGAAAATGCCAAACAAACCTATGTTTTGGCGGATTCGTCTAAGGTTGGTCAGTCTTGTTTCGCTAAGGTCGCCCCTATAAAACGAGCTATTGTGATTACAAGCAAGGGTCACGAGCTCTTGTCAGCTATCAAAGAGAAAACGGAGGTTATCGAAGTATGATTTATACAATCACGCTTAATCCATCTATTGACTACATTGTCCGTCTGGATAAAGTGGAAGTTGGTAGTGTCAATCGTATGGACAGTGATGATAAGTTTGCTGGTGGTAAGGGAATCAATGTTAGCCGTGTCTTGAAACGCTTAGATATTCCAAATACTGCGACAGGCTTCATCGGTGGCTTTACAGGTAAATTTATCACAGACACTTTGGCTGAAGAGCAAATTGAAACACGATTTGTCCAAGTGGCAGAAGATACGCGTATCAATGTCAAGATTAAAGCCGACCAAGAAACAGAAATCAACGGAACTGGGCCTACTGTTGAACCAGAACAGCTTGAAGAGTTGAAAGCTATTCTTTCAAGTTTAACAGCAGAAGATACAGTTGTCTTTGCAGGTTCAAGCGCTAAGAACCTAGGCAATGTCATCTACAAGGATTTGATTGCTTTGACGCGTCAGACAGGTGCTCAAGTGGTTTGTGACTTTGAAGGTCAGACCTTGATCGATAGTTTGGATTATCAACCACTTTTAGTCAAACCAAACAATCATGAACTTGGAGCTATCTTTGGAGTCAAGCTTGAAAACCTTGATGAAATAGAGAAATACGCTCGAGAATTGCTGGCTAAAGGTGCTCAAAACGTTATTATCTCTATGGCTGGTGATGGTGCCCTTCTGGTAACATCAGATGGAGCATACTTTGCTAAACCGATCAAGGGAACCGTGAAAAACTCAGTGGGTGCTGGTGACTCGATGGTTGCTGGATTTACGGGTGAGTTTGTCAAATCAAAAGACGCAGTAGAAGCCTTCAAATGGGGAGTGGCTTGTGGAACAGCAACTACATTTTCAGATGATTTAGCAACTGCAACATTTATTAAAGAAACTTATGAAAAAGTTGAGGTAGAAAAAAGATGAAAATTCAAGATTTATTGAGAAAAGATGTGATGTTGCTGGATTTGCAAGCAACTGAAAAAACAGCAGTTATTGAAGAAATGATTCATAGCTTGGTTGATCACGGATACGTGTCAGATTTTGAAACCTTTAAAGAAGGAATTTTAGCGCGTGAAGCTTTGACTTCTACAGGTTTGGGTGACGGTATCGCAATGCCTCACAGCAAAACGCTGCTGTTAAAGAAGCGACAGTTCTCTTTGCTAAGTCAAACAAAGGTGTTGACTACGAAAGCTTGGACGGGCAACCAACTGACCTCTTCTTTATGATTGCGGCTCCAGAAGGTGCTAATGATACGCACTTGGCTGCCTTAGCCGAATTGTCTCAATACTTGATGAAAGACGGCTTTGCTGACAAACTTCGTCAAGTAACAACAGCTGATCAAGTTATCGACCTCTTTGACCAAGCTTCAGAAAAAGCTCAAGAACCAGTACAAGTTTCTGCAAATGACTCTGATGACTTCATCGTAGCAGTTACAGCGTGTACAACAGGTATTGCCCACACTTACATGGCTCAAGAAGCTCTTCAAAAAGTGGCTGCTGAAATGGGTGTTGGTATCAAGGTTGAAACCAACGGTGCTAGTGGTGTTGGCAACCAATTGACAGCAGAAGATATCCGTAAGGCTAAAGCTGTTATTATTGCTGCAGATAAGGCTGTTGAAATGGATCGTTTTGATGGTAAACCATTGGTGAACCGTCCAGTTGCAGATGGTATTCGTAAGACAGAAGAGTTGATCAACTTGGCTCTTTCTGGTAATGCTGAAGTATATCGTGCTGCTAATGGAGCGCAAGCTTCAACAGCATCTAATGAAAAACAAAGTCTAGGTGGTGCTTTCTACAAACACTTGATGAGTGGTGTATCTCAAATGTTGCCATTCGTTATCGGTGGTGGTATCATGATTGCCCTTGCCTTCTTGATTGATGGTGCTTTGGGTGTGCCAAATGAAAACCTTGGCAATCTTGGTTCTTACCATGAGCTAGCTTCTATGTTCATGAAAATTGGTGGTGCAGCCTTTGGCTTGATGCTCCCAGTCTTTGCAGGATATGTTGCCTACTCTATCGCTGAAAAACCAGGTTTGGTAGCTGGTTTCGTGGCTGGTGCTATTGCCAAAGAAGGTTTTGCCTTTGGTAAAATCCCTTATGCCGCAGGTGGTGAAGCAACTTCAACTCTTGCTGGTGTCTCATCTGGTTTCCTAGGCGCCCTTGTGGGTGGATTTATCGCAGGTGCTTTGGTGCTTGCTATCAAGAAATACGTTAAAGTTCCTCGTTCACTTGAAGGTGCTAAATCAATCCTTCTCTTGCCACTTCTTGGAACAATCTTGACTGGATTTGTCATGCTTGCTGTTAACATCCCAATGGCAGCAATCAACACTGCTATGAACGACTTCCTTGGGGGTCTTGGAGGCGGTTCAGCTGTCCTTCTTGGTATCGTTCTTGGAGGAATGATGGCTGTCGATATGGGTGGACCTGTCAATAAAGCAGCTTATGTCTTTGGTACTGGTACTCTTGCAGCAACAGTGTCAACAGGTGGTTCAGTAGCTATGGCAGCAGTTATGGCTGGAGGAATGGTTCCACCACTTGCGATCTTCGTTGCAACACTTCTCTTTAAAGATAAATTCACAAAAGAAGAACGCAACTCAGGTTTGACAAACATCGTTATGGGCTTGTCATTCATCACTGAAGGTGCGATTCCATTTGGTGCGGCTGACCCAGCTCGTGCTATCCCAAGCTTTATCCTTGGTTCATCAGTGGCAGGTGGACTTGTTGGTCTTGCAGGTATCAAACTGATGGCACCTCACGGAGGAATCTTCGTTATCGCCCTTACAACAAATGCCCTTCTTTACCTTGTCTTTGTCTTGATTGGAGCACTTGTTAGTGGTGTAGTTTATGGTTACCTTCGTAAACCTTTAGAAAAATAATTACAAATACATTCAAATGACTGAACACGAAAGTGGGCAGTCATTTTTTGATAATGAAGTTAGGGAGACAGGTCTTTAAAGTGATATAATAGAGATAAATATTAGAGAATTTAAATGATAGAATGCTGAAGTTCTACAAATATCTTAGAGGAGATAAGTGTCATGAGTGATTCTAGAAAAGAAGGAATCGACAAACTAAAGAAAGCAAAGATCTCTCACCAAAATCTTACAAAAGAAGAGTTGCAGAAGGTTTATGCCAGCTTGGTGGAGGAAGATTTTCCTGATTCTAAACGAATTCATTTTATAGCTGATTTAGGTAGGAGCCCAGAAATTGCCTTTCATTTTGAACTCATTTGCAAAGATTGGGAGGAAGGGACTGACCTAAATTTTGAAGCAAGTTTTGACCAGCATGGGCAGGAGGGGATAGACTATCTTTTGGAAACTCTCGATCAAGAGGAAGATGAGAGTCAACGCATTTTGATTGTTTATTTCCTAGCGAAAATCCTTTCCAAAGTAAGACATAGAGATTTTTATGCGTCTTCTTGCAAGCAAGTACTTCCTGTTCTGATCTCTCTTTTACCTAGTCCAGAAGCTTCGAATCGTAGAAAGCTAATCATTGCCCTAGGGTGGATTGGTTCAATAAGTGAGATAGAAACCTTAGGCCAACATCTCTTGACTGACAAAGATCCACTTTGTCGTGCCTGGTCTGCCAGTAGTTTGATGCAATTATCTTTTCATCAAGTTGAAAAAGAAGTCTTGATAGAGAAAACAAAGGGTTTGTTTGGTGAAGCAATTGCAGAAGAAAAGGATTTGCAGGCTTGTGCTCTGATGATAGAAGCAGTTCAAGTTTTATTTGGGAAAAAATGGATACCTACATCTGCTGTGGAGAATCTAGAAGTCGAAAAGATTGAGAAAGCAAGAAAATCAGCAATCAGATTTTTAAAGAAGCAGTGATCTAAAGTTGTTGAAAAATCATACAGAAAAGAAACTGCAGAATTATTAACGAAAGATGATTGTGTCTAGTAGATGTGGTCATTTTTTTCACTTTAAACAAAGTTTCTGAAGTGTGTTATAATAGAAATATGGCAAACAAAAAAACAAGTAAAACAAGACGGAGACCGTCAAAAGCTGAATTAGAAAGAAAGCAAGCTATCCAACGGATGTTAATTTCCTTAGTCATAGCTTTTTGCTTAATGTTCGCTGCTCTGAAATTAGGAGCAGTGGGACTCACCCTCTATAATCTCATTCGTCTATTAGTAGGAAGTCTGGCCTATCTGGTCATCTTTGTCGTTCTAGTTTATCTTTTTCTCTTTAAATGGATTCGGAAGCAAGAAGGTCTGATCTCAGGTTTTCTTTGCATTTTTTCAGGCTTATTGCTGATTTTTGAAGCTTATCTTGTATGGAAATATGGCATCGAGCAGTCTGTCTTTAAGGGAACTTTAGCCCAAGTTTTGACAGATTTGACAGGATTTCGTGTGACTAGCTTTGCTGGAGGAGGACTTCTAGGTGTTGCTCTTTATATTCCAGTCGCCTTTCTCTTTTCAAATATTGGCACTTATTTTATCGGAGCTATCTTAATCTTAATCGGTGCTCTTCTAGTTAGTCCCTGGTCTGTCTATGATGTCGCTGATTTTCTTGGAGTACGTTTTGCACTTTGGATGGAGCGACGTGAGCAGAGGAAACAAGAACGCTTCATCAAACGAGAAGAAGAAAAAGCTCGTAAGGAAGCAGAGGAACAGGAAAGACTAGAAAAAGAACAAGCAGAGCAAGCCTTATTGGATATACCTCCTGTTGATTTGGAAACTGGCGAGATTTTAGAAGCTCCTCCTGTTCACTTTGATGATTTACCACCACTTCCAGAGGAAGAATGGGTGGAACCTGAGATTATTCTCCCGCAAGCGGACTATGATTATCCTAAAGTAGATGACATTCCTCAGGAGGATGACTATGCAGAAGATGAAGATGTTGAAGTAGATTTTTCTGCTAAAAAGGCCTTGGAGTATAAACTCCCCAGCTTGCAACTCTTCGCACCTGATAAACCAAAAGATCAGTCAAAAGAAAAGAAAATCGTACGAGAAAATATCAAAATTTTGGAAGAAACCTTTGCGAGTTTCGGTATCAAGGTAACGGTTGAACGTGCTGAAATCGGTCCATCTGTTACCAAGTACGAAGTCAAGCCAGCAGTTGGTGTTCGTGTCAATCGCATTTCCAATCTAGCAGATGACTTGGCTCTGGCCTTGGCTGCGAAAGATGTCCGTATTGAAGCACCGATTCCAGGGAAATCCTTGGTCGGGATTGAAGTGCCTAACTCTGAAATTGCGACCGTATCCTTTCGAGAGCTCTGGGAACAATCACAAACTAAACCTGAAAATCTGCTAGAAATCCCCCTTGGCAAAGCCGTCAATGGTACAGCTCGCAGTTTCGACCTGGCTAAAATGCCTCACTTGCTAGTAGCTGGTTCGACAGGGTCTGGTAAATCTGTTGCAGTCAATGGTATCATTGCAAGTATTCTTATGAAGGCACGTCCAGACCAAGTCAAGTTTATGATGGTGGATCCGAAGATGGTTGAGTTGTCAGTCTATAATGATATTCCTCACCTCTTGATTCCGGTCGTGACTAACCCTCGTAAGGCTAGTAAGGCTTTGCAAAAGGTTGTTGATGAGATGGAAAATCGCTATGAACTTTTTGCTAAAGTCGGAGTTCGGAATATTGCTGGTTTCAATGCCAAGGTTGAGGAATTCAACGCTCAATCTGAGTACAAACAAGTACCTCTTCCTTTGATTGTTGTGATTGTTGATGAGTTAGCTGACCTTATGATGGTGGCCAGCAAGGAAGTAGAAGATGCCATTATCCGTCTTGGACAGAAGGCGCGTGCAGCTGGTATTCATATGATCCTCGCGACCCAGCGTCCGTCGGTTGATGTTATTTCTGGTTTGATTAAGGCTAATGTACCATCTCGTGTAGCCTTTGCTGTATCTTCTGGAACGGATTCACGTACGATTTTGGATGAAAATGGTGCGGAGAAATTGCTTGGTCGAGGGGATATGCTCTTCAAACCAATCGATGAAAACCACCCTGTTCGCTTGCAAGGTTCCTTTATCTCGGATGATGATGTGGAACGTATTGTCGGCTTCATTAAGGCTCAAGCAGATGCTGATTATGATGATAGTTTTGATCCAGGAGAAGTTTCTGAGACAGATGCTGAGTCTGGCACAGGAGATGAAGGTGGAGATCCACTATTTGAAGAAGCCAAGGCTCTGGTCATTGAAACTCAAAAAGCGAGCGCATCCATGATTCAACGTAGATTATCAGTTGGTTTTAACCGAGCAACTCGCTTGATGGAAGAATTAGAAATGGCTGGGGTTATTGGACCTGCAGAAGGAACAAAACCTCGAAAAGTCTTACAACAATAAAAAACGTAAAAATAGTATAAAAATGCATGGAAACTTTATTGAAACGTTAGACGAAGTTAGTTTAACTTTTCTGATGAGGTTTCTTTTTTTGTGTCGAAATGGCTAGAAATAAGGCCTTCTGAAATTCTATTCAGAATAGTCAGGAAAATGGATTATACTTTTACTAGTTTTACCTGTTAAAGTATTGATTTTTTAAACTGTTTTTGATATATTAAATTGGTATAGAAAAAATTATATGTTTATCTAGTGGCGTTAAAAAAATGAGGAGGATATTTTTTTAAACAAAAATGCAAACGCTTACTTTGTAAACTGAAAGGAACAATAAACCGATGGATAAAAGATTATTTGAAAAACGTTGCAAATATAGTATTCGGAAATTTTCATTAGGGGTTGCTTCTGTCATGATTGGTGCAGCTTTCTTTGGAACTAGCACTGTTTTTGCAGATTCTCCGCAAACAGGCTCAACAGCAAATATGCCAGCAGATTTGGCTGCAGCTCTTGCTAACGCAAAAGAAGATGATGGACGTGATTTTGAGGCGCCAAAACCTGGTGAAGACCAAGGTTCTCCTGAAATAACTGAAGGACCAAAAACAGAAGAAGAATTACTTGAGAAAGAAAAAGCAGCAGCAGCTTCAGATGCTCTTCCAGAAGACTTACGTGGAAAACTTGATAAGGCTGAAGAAAATGGCAGTACTGTATCAAAAGAGGAATTAGCAAAAGAAGACAAGAGTCTTGTTCCAGAAGATGTCGCTAAAACAAAAAATGGTGAATTAAACTATGGTGCAACAGTAAAAATTCAAAGTGCAGCTGGTGTTGGTAGCGGTATCGTCATCGGTGAAAATCTAGTTTTATCTGTTTCTCATAACTTTATCAAAGATGTTCCAGACGGAAATAATCGCAAGGTAGCTGATAATATTGAAAGTGATGGCGATGTTTATTCAGTTTCTTACGAAGGAGCACCTGATGTTAAATTCAGTAAGAATGATGTTAAGCACTGGGACCGTGAAGGCTTCCTAAAAGGATATAAGAATGACTTGGCCATCGTTAAGCTTCGTTCTCCTCTTGCTAACGCTCCTGTTGAAGTGACTGACAAACCTGCAACTACTAAGGTTGGAGATAAGGTACACGTGTTTGGTTATCCAACTGGAAAACTTTCTCCAATCCTCAATACGACAGTTGAAGATATCAATAATCACGGCGAAGGTGTTCGTGGCATCAGCTATCAAGGAAGTGAACCAGGTGCAAGTGGTGGCGGAATTTTCGATGAAAATGGAAAATTGATCGGTATCCACCAAAATGGTGTTGTTGGAAGCCGTAGTGGAGGGATTCTCTTCTCACCAGCGCAACTTGAATGGATTCAAAACTATATCAAGGGCATTGAAACAACAAAACCAGCAGGTCTAGATGCACTTGATAAACAAGTTGAAGACAAGGAAGAAAAACCAAAAGAAGATAAGCCGAAAGAAGAAAAACCAGCTGAAAACAAACCAGCTGAAAGAAAAGAAGTCAAACCAGAATGGAAAACTGTTGAAAATAAAGAACAACAGGGAACTGTAACGATTCGTGAAGAAAATGGAGTTCGTTACAACCAACTAGCGTCAACTGCTCAAAATGACAATGGTAAAAAACCAGCCTTGTTTGAAAAAGAAGGTTTGACTGTTGATGAAAATGGAAATGCTACAGTTGATTTGACCTTCAAAGAAGATTCTGAAACAGGTAAATCACGCTTTGGTGTCTTTATGAAATTTAAAGATACCGATAACAACGTTTTTGTAGGGTATGACCAAGGCGGATGGTTCTGGGAATACAAGACAAATGGTAGTGGACTTTGGTACCAAGGTGGTCGTGTTGCAGCACCAGTAAATGGTTCTGTCAACCACTTGACTATCAGCCTCAAATCAGATGGACAACTTAACGCAACAAACAATGATGTCAAACTCTTTGACACACTTACCTTACCATCTGCAGTAAATGAAAAGCTCAAAGATGAGAAGAAAATCGTTCTTAAGGCTGGAAGCTATGGTAGCGAGAGAACCATTGTAAATGTTAAAACTGATGACCAAGAAGGCGTGAAAAAAGACCAAGAGGCTGCTGAAAAAGAAAAAGGTGATACAGTAGACGATAGCAAAGTTATATACGACACTATCGAATCTACAGTATTGAAAGCAGTTATTGACCAAGCTTTCCCACGTATTAAAGAATACGTACTAAACGGCAACAAGCTTCCAGGTCAAGTTCAACAAATAAACAAAGTCCTCATCAATAAAAAGGCAGTAACTCCTGAAGTTACTTATAAGAAGATTAATGCAACAACTGCCGAGTATGAAATGAAACTCCGTGATGCGGAAAACCTCATCAATGCAGATATGACAGTTCGTTTGCAAGTGGTGGACAATCAACTTCACTTTGATGTGACTAAGATTGTCAACCATAACCAAGTAACACCAGGACAAAAGATTGATGATGAACGTAAACTACTTTCTTCAATCAGCTTCCTAGGCAATGCCTTGGTGTCTGTATCAAGTGACCAGGCTGGAGCTAAGTTTGATGGTGCAACCATGTCAAACAATACTCACGTAAGTGGTGACGACCATATCGAAGTAACAAATCCAATGAAAGATCTGGCTAAAGGCTACATGTATGGGTTCGTTTCAACAGACAAGCTTGCAGCAGGTGTATGGAGTAACTCACAAAACAGCTACGGTGGTGGTTCTTACGACTGGACACGTTTGACAGCCTACAAGAACACTATTGGTAATGCTAACTACGTTGAAATTCATAGCTCTGAATGGCAGTGGGAAAAAGCTCACAATGGTATCGTCTACCCAGCGTATACTAAGGAACTTCCAAGTGCTAAAGTTGTCATCACAGAAGATGCCAATGCTGATAATAAAGTAGACTGGCAAGATGGTGCGATTGCTTATCGAAGCATTATGAACAACCCTCAAGGTTGGGAAAAAGTTAAAAATATTACAGCCTATCGTATCGCCATGAACTTTGGTTCACAAGCGCAAAACCCATTCCTCATGACCTTGGATGGTATCAAGAAGATCAACCTCCACACCGATGGTCTTGGTCAGGGTGTCCTCCTTAAAGGTTACGGTAGTGAAGGGCATGACTCAGGTCACCTAAACTACGCAGATATCGGTAAACGTATCGGTGGTACAGAGGACTTTAAAGCTCTTATTGAAAAAGCTAAGAAATATGGTGCCCACCTCGGTATTCACGTCAACGCCTCAGAAACCTATCCTGAATCAAAATACTTCAATGAAAATATCCTTCGTAAAAATGCTGATGGAAGCTATAGCTACGGTTGGAACTGGCTTGACCAAGGTATCAATATCGATGCAGCTTACGACTTAGCTCATGGACGTTTGGCTCGTTGGGAAGAATTGAAGAAAGAATTGGGTGAAGGCTTAGACTTCATCTATGTCGACGTTTGGGGTAACGGTCAATCAGGAGACAACGGTGCTTGGGCAACTCACGTTCTTGCGAAAGAAATCAACAAACAAGGTTGGCGTTTTGCAATTGAGTGGGGCCATGGTGGTGAGTATGACTCTACCTTCCATCACTGGGCAGCTGACTTGACTTATGGTGGCTATACCAATAAAGGTATCAACAGTGCCATCACTCGCTTTATCCGTAACCACCAAAAAGATGCCTGGGTTGGTGATTACAGAAGCTACGGAGGTGCGGCAAACTACCCACTTCTAGGCGGATACAGCATGAAAGACTTCGAAGGCTGGCAAGGCCGTAGCGACTATAATGGTTATGTAACCAACTTGTTTGCCCACGATGTTATGACCAAATACTTCCAACACTTCACTGTTAGCAAATGGGAAAATGGTAAACCAGTAACCATGACTGACAATGGTGGCACATACAAGTGGACGCCTGAAATGAAGGTTGAATTGGTCGATGAGGAAAACAACAAGGTAGTTGTTACTCGTAAATCTAACGATGTTAATAGCCCACAATATCGTGAACGTACAGTTACTCTCAACGGTCGTGTCATTCAAGATGGTTCAGCCTACTTGACACCTTGGAACTGGGATGCAAATGGTAACAAGCTTACTGGTGACAAGGAAAAGATGTACTACTTCAATACTGAAAAAGGTGCAACAACTTGGACGCTTCCTAGCGACTGGGCAAATGGCAAAGTTTACCTTTACAAGTTAACAGACCAAGGTAAGACTGAAGAACAAGAAGTAGCTGTCAAAGATGGTAAGATTACCCTTGATCTCCTAGCAAACCAACCTTATGTTCTTTATCGTTCTAAACAAACAAATCCTGAAATGTCATGGAGTGAAGGAATGCATATCTATGACCAAGGATTTAACAGCGAATCTTTGGATCATTGGAAGATCACAGGTGATGCATCTAAGGCTGAAATCGTGAAGTCTCAAGGTGCCAACCAAATGCTTCGTATCCAAGGCAATAAAGAAAAAGTTAGTCTCACTCAAAAATTGACTGGCTTGAAACCAAATACTAAATATGCAGTCTATGTCGGTGTGGACAACCGTAGTGATGCTAAAGCAAGCATTACTGTTAATACTGGTGAGAAAGAAGTGACCAACTACACTAACAAGTCACTCGCTCTCAACTATGTTAAAGCATACGCTCATAACACACGTCGTGACAACGCAACTGTTAATGATACAAGTTACTTCCAAAATATGTATGCCTTCTTCACAACAGGTTCAGATGTATCAAATGTAACCTTGACCTTGAGTCGTGAAGCAGGAGAAGAGGCAACTTACTTCGACGAAATCCGTACCTTCGAAAATGACTCTGCTATGTATGGTGATGGTCACGATACTGCAACAGGCGTCTTCAAACAAGACTTTGAAAATGTTGGACAAGGTATCTTCCCATTTGTCATCGGTGGAATCGAAGGTGTTGAAGACAACCGTACTCACTTGTCTGAAAAACATGCTCCATACACACAACGTGATTGGAACGGCAAGAAAGTTGATGATGTTATCGAAGGAAATTGGTCACTCAAGACAAACGGTCTCGTTAGCCGTCGTAACTTGGTTTACCAAACAATTCCACAAAACTTCCGCTTTGAAGCAGGTAAGACCTACCGTATTACATTTGACTACGAAGCAGGTTCTGATAGTACTTACGCATTTGTTGTAGGTAAGGGAGAATTCCAATCTGGCCGTCGTGGTAGTCAAGCAAGCGATCTCGAAATGCATGAATTACCAAACTCATGGACAGATTCTCCAAAAGCAAAACGCGCAACCTTCCTTGTGACAGGTGCTGAAACTGGCGATACTTGGATCGGTATCTACTCAACAGGTAACGCAAGTAATACTCGTGGAGATTCTGGTGGTAATGCTAACTTCCGTGGTTACAATGACTTCATGATGGATAGACTTCAAATCGAAGAGATTGTCTTGACAGGTAAGATGATGACAGAAAATGCAGTCAAGAACTATCTTCCAACTGTAGCCATGACTAATTACACCCAAGAATCTATGGATGCTTTGAAAGAAGCAGTCTTCAACCTCAGTCAAGCAGACGATGACATCAGTGTAGAAGAGGCTAAAGCAGAAATCGCTAAAGTCAATGCTTTGAAAGACGCTTTGGTCATGAAGAAAGTAGCTCTTGTGGCAGATGACTTTGCAAGTCTTTCAGCTCCTGCTCAAGCTGGTGAAGGTCTTGAAAATGCCTTTGACGGTAACTTGTCTAGCCTATGGCATACATCATGGAGCGGTGGAGATGTTGGTAAACCAGCAACCATGGTCTTGAAGGAACCAACTGAAATCACAGGCTTCCGTTATGTTCCACGTGGTTCAGGTTCAAATGGTAACTTGAGAGATGTAACTCTTGTAGTAACTGATGAAACAGGCAAGGAACATACCTTCAATGCAACTAATTGGGCTGATAATAACAAGCCAAAAGATATTGACTTTGGTAAGACTATCAAAGCTAAGAAGATTGTCCTAACAGGAACAAGAACTTACGGAGATGGTGGTAACC
Source organism: Streptococcus sp. HMSC067H01 (assembly GCF_001814775.1). Classification (GTDB taxonomy): domain Bacteria; phylum Bacillota; class Bacilli; order Lactobacillales; family Streptococcaceae; genus Streptococcus. Next base: position 191,624 of record NZ_KV817781.1, on the reverse strand, counting down.
AATATCAATCAGCTGCAGAATTGATCTTTGCTCGTCCGCAAGTTGCTGAAGCAGGTCTCGATACATCAGCATATGAAGCAGCCTTGGCTAAGGCTCAAAAATTGACTAATAAGAGCAATCAAGAAGAAGTGGCAAGTGTTGTTGCTAGCATGAAATACGCAACTGATAATCATCTATTGACTAATAGAATGCTTGAATACTTTGCAGATTATCTTGATCAATTGAAAGATGAAACACCTACTCCAACTCCAGATCCAGAGCCAACTCCAGATCCGAAACCAACTCCAGATCCAGAGCCAACTCCAGATCCAGAGCCAACTCCGGACCCAGAACCAACTCCGGACCCAGAACCAACACCAGATCCAGAAACTCCAACATCAAGTAAGGGTGACGAAGCAGCACCAGTCGTTGAAGTTCCGGAATTCACAGGTGGTGTAAATGGTGCTGAAGCAACTATTCATGAAGTTCCAGAATACACAGGGGTTCTAGGTACAGCAGGTGATGAACCAGCACCGGTTGTAGAACTTCCAGAATATACAGGGGTTCTAGGTACAGCAGGCGATGAGCCAGCACCAGTTGTAGAAGTTCCAGAGTATACAGGACTAGTTGGAACGGCAGGAGAAGAAGTAGCTGTAAACGAAGTTCCAGAATTCAAGGGTGGAGTTAACGCAGCAGAAGCAACTGTGAGCCAAGCACCAGAATTTACAGGTGGTGTAAATGGAGCTGAAGCAACAATTCATGAAGTACCAGAGTTTACCGGTGGTGTGAATGGAAGTGATGGCGCAATCCATGAAGTTCCAGAATACAAAGGCCAAATTGGTACAGTAGGTAACCAACCTGCGCCTGTAGTGGAAAAACCAGAGTATCGAGAAGATTCAAAACTTTCAGTAGAGAATAAAGATACATCTAAAGAGGTAAATTCAAATGCTCTTCCAAATACGGGTGAACATAACTCTGAAACAGCTCTCTTCATCGCAAGTGTTAGCATGGCAGTTTCAGCAGCACTCTTAACTGTCAAAAGAAAAGAAGATTAAAATATAAGAGAGTTTTCGTCTAACGATGGCTCGAACTCCTTACTTATTGTAGTGGAGAAAAACAAAACCCGGAGAGGACCTCTAGGTCCTCTCTTTTTCTAAAGGGGAATGAGAACGCTTACTCTTGAAGCGTATGAAAGGAAACAGGAGAAAAATGGGAAAACACTTATTTGAGAAACGGTGTCATTACAGTATTCGTAAATTTACGATTGGTGCAGCTTCTGTCATGATTGGTGCCAGTATCTTTGGTGCCGGAATGGTTCAAGCGGCAGAAAAAGAAGTTCCTGTAGAAACTGAGGGAGCAGTAACACAGGTCCAACCACTGGAAAAGTTACCAGCAGATTTAGCATCAGCTATTGATAAAGCTGAAGCAAATGCTGGTGCCGTCGAAAATAAAGCCACTGAGGTGGCAACTCAGCCAAATGTAGAAGAAACTCCGAAGAAAGAAGTAGGAACTCCGACAGTTGCTCCTCAAGCTGAAACAAAACCAGTTGTTAAGGATTTAGTTGAAACAGCAGATGTCAATCATCTAGAAAAGGCAACTGCCACAGCTTCAAACCATGAAGCCAACACACCATTTACAGCAGAAAAGGCAATCGACGGCAAACCTGATACTCGTTGGGCTACTGACCAAAACGTTGAGAAACCAACAATCGAATTTACACTTGAAAAGACAACTGTAATTAAGCATGTGGAAATTGATTGGGATCGCCGTCTTCGTGGTCAACAAAACGATCCAAATATCAAATCTTGGAATCTCTACTACGCTGGGCAAGATGATGTAAATGGTTCAGGTAACAAAGAATGGAAGTTGGCTCATCAAAGAACAGGAACACCTGTTCTTGATGAAAAGGTTGACTTAAAAGAAGCTATCCATGCTAAGTACCTTAAACTTGAAATCACAGACTATCAAGCTGGTACTATGAACTGGAAAAATGTTGGTATCCAAGAGATTCGCGCTTATTCAAATATCCCTGATGCCAGCAAACCGACAGACATTCGCCAAGTTACAGAACTAACAGTTGCTGAAGACGGTAAGTCACTTGTTTTACCGAGCTTGCCAGGAAAAGTTAGCTTGATTGGTAGCAACAAACAGGGAGTTGTTGATCTTAATAATAAAATCTACAAACCCTTAACAGACCAAACTGTTAAGGTAATGGTTCAACAAATCAAGGATACTCATACCTTCACAAAAGAATTTGAAGTCCTTATTAAAGGCTTACATGCAGACGAAGGTGTTGGAACCAAACCAGCAGTTGCCCCAGCAGTTCAACAATGGTATGGAACTGAAGGAAAATCTTCAATTACAGCAAATTCAGTAATTTCTCTGGGTGATTCAGGTTTCGATCAAGCAGCATCTATGTATCAGTTAGACCTTACTAGTCGTGGTCTAGAACTTGCTCTTGGTGGTCAAGAAGCTGAGAAACGGATCGAATTTAAAAAAGTTGAAGATAAGGGTTATGGTAAGGAAGGTTACGGAATCACTATCCAAAATGGTGTGATTACAGTAGAAGCAGCCACAAATACAGGTGCCTTTTATGCAACTCGTACTCTCCTTCAGATGGGAGAAAAAGACTTACAGAATGGTGAAATCCGTGATTTCCCAAGCTTCAGCCACCGTGGCTTTATGCTAGATACAGGTCGTAAGTTTATTCCTTATGATACGCTTGTAGATATTATGCTCAATATGGCCTACTACAAGATGAACGACTTGCAGTTGCACTTGAATGACAATTATATCTTCTTAAAAGATCATTTAGCAGGGAAAAATCTTACTCCTCAAGAGGAACTGGATTATGTCCTAAAAAATGCTAAGACTGGCTTCCGTGTAGAAACAGATGTTGTTGGTGACAATGGTGAAAAATTAACATCAAAAGAGCACTACACCAAGGAAGAGATGCAAGATATTATCAAGTGGGCAAAAGCTTTGCATATCAACCTTGTTCCTGAAATTGACACTCCAGGTCACGCTCTATCATTCGTTAAAGTTCGTCCAGACTTGATGTATAAGGGGCGACTTAGTGAGAGAAAACACAATGTAGAACGTGTGGCTATGTTGGATTTGGATAATAAGTACGATGAAACTCTTGCTTTTGTCAAATCAGTCTATGATAAATTGCTTGATGGTGAAGATGCACCACTTCATGGTGTTTCTACTGTTCATATCGGTACAGATGAGTACTACGGAAATCCAGAAAGTTATCGTCGCTTTGTAAATGATATGATCCAGTACATCAAAGGAAAAGGCTATACACCACGTATTTGGGGTTCACTTAGTGCTAAACCAGGTACAACGCCAGTTGATTGGAAAGATGTAGAAGTTGATATCTGGAGTATCGGATGGCAACGTCCAGCTGATGCTATTGCTCAAGGTGCTAAGATTATCAATATCACAGATATTCCAACCTATAGTGTTCCTAGTGGAAGCAATAGTCAAGGTGGTTACGGAGACTATGCAAGTTATGAACGCCAATACAATAGTTGGACTCCAAATGACTTTACAACAGGTGGAGGACCTCGATTAGAAGCATCTAATCCAAACATTATCGGTGGTGGTCACGCAGTTTGGAATGACAATATTGACCTTCATGAAACTGGACTTACTTCTTACGATATCTTTAAACGTTTCTTCAAGAGTATGCAGACTACTGCAGAACGTACTTGGGGATCTGATCGTGCAGGCAAGACTTTTGCAGAGCGTACCTTGCCAACAAGTGTTTATGCACCACAATCTAATCCTGATAAGACAGTATTCGAAAGTGACTTGTTCAAGATCAATCCAGAAACCATCAAAGATTATCTTGCTAAGAAAGTACAGAAGACTGAAGAAGGTTTGAACTTCGAAAAAGATAGCACTATCGAAGGTCTTGTTGGTGATGTTGGTCCGAGTCATGTCTTGAAATTGGATGTCACTGTAACTGGTGATGGTCAACAAACCTTCTCAACTAGCGGAGACAACCAACTTTATCTTGCGGATAAGGATGGCTACCTCGCTTATAAGTTTGAACAATTCCATATCCAATTTAACAAAAAACTTGAAAAGAACAAACGTTATCAAATTTCTGTCGTAACCAAACCTCAAGTGACTGAAGTTTATGTAGATGGCGAAAAAGTTGAACGTATTGCAAATCCAGCTTACCCTCGCTTTGCTCATAATAGTTTGGTTCTACCTCTTGAAACAATCGGTGGCTTCAAAGGAATCTTGCATAGTGCTGAGTTGTCAAATGAACCATTCGTAAATCCGCGTTTGATTCCAAATGATAAATTTACAGTTTCTGCAACAAGTCAGGAATTACCAGGAACCAATACTGAAGGTCCAGTAGAAAAAGCCTTCGACAATGATCCAAATACCTTCTGGCATTCAAAATGGTTTGGAGATCAGGCTCCATTCACTGTTGCAATGAACTTGAAAGCAGCAGAAAAAGTAAATGGTCTGACCTACCTTCCACGTCCAGGTGGTGGCAATGGTGTCGTAACATCTTATGAAATCTATGCTCAAAAAGATGGTCAGATGGTTAAAGTTGCCTCAGGAACTTGGGAAAATAATGCCAAAGAAAAAACAGTAAACTTTGAGGCTATTGAAACAGATAAGATAGAGTTTAAAGTTCTAGAAGGTGTGCGTGGATTTGGTAGTGCAGCAGAGATTCAACTTCTTAAGCCACTTTCTGATAGCAAACCAGAAGAGTCAGTTAGTCCAGAAAAACCTGTCACTCCTGAGAAACCTGTCACTCCAGAAAAACCTAAAGTTGAAGAAGTAAGCGATGGTACAACTGAACTTGCTGATAGCTTTGTAGCTAGCAAACCTGCTAGTGATGACGTAGTTGCTGCAGCAGTACAAAGTCAAGACTATCTCAAGAAAGAATATAAGGTATTCCCAACACCACAAAAAGTAACTTATGGTGAAGGCGTTACGAAACTCCATAAACAAGTAAATCTTGTTATGGGCGATCAGTTAGATATCTATACTCGTAACCGCTTGAAGAGTGTTCTACAAGATCATCAAATTTCATACACAAGCAGCCAAGCACCTGTAGCAGGTGCAACAAATATCTACCTTGGTGTTCATGGACAAAATTCACAGGCTGAAAAAGAAGTGTCAGGAATTTCTCAAGGATTATTTGACAAGATTGATGCCTATGCCTTGTCAATCAAGAACAATACAATCTCTATCGTCGGTAAGGATACAGATGCTGTCTTCTATGGTTTGACAACCTTGAAACACATGCTCAATGAAAGTCAAGCTCCAGTCTTGCGTAACGTAACAGTTGAAGACTTCGCTGAAATTAAGAATCGTGGCTTTATCGAAGGATACTATGGTAACCCTTGGAGCAATGCTGATCGTGCTGAGTTGATGCGCTATGGTGGTGACTTGAAGTTGACTCAATACTTCTTTGCACCAAAAGACGATCCATACCACAACAAGAAATGGCGTGAACTTTATCCAGAAGAAAAACTAGCTGAAATTCGTGAATTGGCACGTGTCGGAAACCAAAACAAGACTCGTTATGTTTGGACCATCCACCCATTCATGAACAACCGTATCCGTTTTGGCAACGATGCTGATTACCAACAAGATTTGGAAACCATTAAGGCTAAGTTCACTCAATTGATGGATGTCGGTGTTCGTGAGTTCGGTATTTTGGCCGATGATGCTCCAAGTCCAGTTGGTGGCTACAATAGCTACAACCGCTTGATGAAGGACATGACAGATTGGTTGACTGAAAAACAAGCAACTTATGTTGGCCTTCGTAAGGAAATGATTTTTGTCCCAGGTCAGTATTGGGGTAATGGTCGTGAAGATGAGTTGAAATCTCTAAATGAAAATCTTCCAACTTCAACTTCTATGACCCTTACTGGTGGTAAGATTTGGGGTGAAGTGTCTGAAAGCTTCCTCTCTAACCTTAAGAATAACCTGACTGCAGGAGGTAAGACCTACCGACCAGTTTCTCTATGGGTAAACTGGCCTGTTACAGATAACTCTAAACAACACTTGATCTTGGGTGGTGGTGAGAAATTCCTTCATCCAAATGTGGACCCTAGTCTCCTATCAGGTATCATGTTGAACCCAATGCAACAATCTGAGCCATCGAAGATTGCCCTCTTCTCTGCAGCTCAGTATGCATGGAAACAATGGAAGTCTGAAGAAGAAGCTAAGAAAGTAAATGACATCGCTTTCAACTTTGTTGAAAACGGTAAGTTTACAGATAGTGAGACATCTCTTGCCTTCCGTGAGCTTGGTAAACATATGATCAACCAAAACATGGATGGTCGTGTTGTGAAATTGGAAGAGTCTGTTGAACTTGCACCGAAATTGGCAAGCTTCATGTCTAAGTTGAAAGCTGGTCAAGATGTCAGTGCAGAGCGTCAAGAATTGCGTGCAGAATTTGCTAAACTAAAAGCTGCAGCACAACTTTATAAAGCATCTGGTGATGAGAAGATGCGTGCTCAAATCCACTATTGGTTGGATAATACCATTGACCAAATGGATGCCTTAAGTGCTCTTCTTGATGGTACAGAAGCTATCGAAACCAATGATTCTGCAAAACTATGGGATAGCTACTATAAGGGATTGAAACTATATGAACAGTCTCAAACTTATACCTTCCATTATGTAGACCATGATGAGAGAGCTGAGTTAGGTGTTCAACATATCCGTCCATTCTTGCTTGGACTTCGTGAGATCCTTGCAACAGAAGTTCAAAAAGCCTTGCATCCAGATCAAGTGATTAGTACCTTTATCACTAACCGTACAGGTGTAGAAGGTGGACTTGCTGAAGTGACTGACGGAGATCTAGGAACTCATGCCTTGATCAAATCACCAAACAGTATTCAAACTGGTGACTACATTGGCTTGAAATTTAACAAAGCTGTTCCAATCCAAAACTTGACATTTGCAATGGGAACTCAAGCAAATCCTCGTGATACCTTTAACAATGCTAAAGTTGAGTACCTCAATGAAAATGATGAGTGGGTAACCCTTTCAGAACCAAGTTACACTGGTAATGAACCTCTTCTTAAATTTGAAAATCTTAATATCAATGCAAAAGCTGTTCGAATGATTGCGACTTCAGATCGTGGAAATACTTGGTTTGCTGTAAGAGAAATTGCTGTTAACCGCCCTGTAGAAGTTACTCGTACTAAACAGTCAGCTACTGTGACTATCAGTCCAAATCTTATGTACAAGTACAACACAACGGTTGGTCAAATTACAGATGGACGTGACAATACTGAAGCCATGCTTGCAAACGCTGATAGAACAGACACAACTCCAGTCAATGGTTGGGTACAACTTGACTTGGGTGAAGTCAAACCTGTGACTAAGGTTCGTCTTGTTCAAGGATCAGGAGATAAATTAGCAGAAGGTGTTCTTGAGTATTCTGCAGATGGTAGCTCATGGCAAGAATTGGATCGCTTGACTGGTGAACAAACCAAAGAAATTGAAACTCCAATTTCAGCTCGCTACGTCCGTGTTCGCAATACTAAGAACATCAACCTATGGTGGCGTATAGCTGACTTCTCAGTTGAAACACGTGCAGGCAATAGCGAATTGACTGATACAAATGTTGAAAGCTTGAAGTCAACTCCAGTCTATGATAGCCTGGGCCGTTATGACCTGCAAATTCCAAGCGGAACTAAGCTTCCAGCTAATAGCTACTTGGGTATGAAACTTGATCGTCTTCACCAAGCTGAAAGCATTCAAGCACTTGGTACTGAAAATCCATCCCTCAACTTGGAATTCTCTCCAAATGCCCAAGAATGGTATCCAGCTGATCAAGTGACTGATAAGTCCTTGGTACGTTATGTTCGTCTGGTTAATAAGACTGATCAAGAACAAGCAGTGACAGCAACATCTCTACTTGTTAAAACAAAAGAAGTTCAACCAACAACACTTGATTCTACATCAATGGGAATCCACCCAACATACGGTCGAAATGACGTTCGTAAGATCAAGAACTTGGATCAATTGTTTGATGGTGTTTACAATAACTTTGTAGAGTTTTCAGACTATGCTCGTAAAGATGGTCATATCACCTTGAAACTTGGTAGCGAACGCGACATCAAGAAGATTAGAGCTTACATCCAAGACGGCACTCAAAACTATCTTCGTGATGGTAAGATTCAAGTCAGTCAAGATGGCAAGACTTGGACAGATGTTGTGACAGTTGGTGACGGCCTTGCTAATGAAACACGTGATGATTCCTTGACCGATGGCTGGACACATGATTCTAAGATGCCTGGAAATCGCTATATCGAGGGTGAACTTTCAAGCCCAGTTAAAGCCAACTATCTCCGTGTTCTATTTACAGCAGACTATGATGCTCGTTTTGTAGGCTTCACTGAGTTGGTTATCAATGATGGTGAATTCGTGAAACCAATCAATGACCCAACTGTAGAAGGAAACAGCGGTGAAAGCCAAGGCAACCTTTACACTAATATTGTTGATGGTAAAGTCTTGACAAGCTACAAGGCTGAGAAAGAACAAGGTGAGCTTGTCTACCACTTGTCAGAACCGACAGATGCTAACCATATCCGACTTGTTTCAAGTCTTCCTCAAGGAGTGAAAGCTCGTGTGCTTGCTCGTACTCTGAAAGAAGATAAAGCAGATGCTTGGTCAGAACTAGGTGAAATTACCTCAAGCTTCCAAACATTTGTTGTCAGAGATAAGTCTCCATTATTGGATGTCAAACTTGTTTGGGAAGGTGGCAGACCAGAGTTCTACGAAATGACTACATTCCACCAAGAACTTCCGGAAGAACCAGAGAAACCAGCTCCAACTACAAGTAAGGGTGATGAAGCAGCACCAATAGTAGAAGTTCCAGAATTTACCGGTGGAGTAAATGGTGTCGAAGCAGCTGTTCATGAAGTTCCAGAGTACACTGAAGCTATTGGCACAGCAGGCGATGAAGCAGCTCCAGTAGTGGAAATTCCAGAATACACAGGAGCAATTGGCACAGCAGGTGAAGAAGCAGCACCAGTAGTAGAAGTACCAGAATTCAAGGGTGGCGTTAACGCAGTCGAAGCAGCTGTTCATGAAGTTTCAGAATATACAGGAGCTATTGGTACAGCAGGTGAAGAAGCAGCTATTCAGGAAGTAAGCCCAGAATTCACAGGCAGTGTTAATGGAGCAGAGGCCGCTATTCATGAAGTTCCAGAGTTTACTGGCGGAGTGAATGGTGCCGAAGCAGCTGTTCAGGAAGTAAGTCCAGAATTCACAGGCAGTGTCAATGGAGCAGAAGCAGCTATTCATGAAGTCCCAGAGTTTACTGGTGGAGTGAATGGTGTCGAAGCAGCTGTTCAAGAAGTAAGCCCAGAATTCACAGGTGGTGTCAATGGAGCAGAAGGTGCTATCCATGAGGTTCCAGAATACAAAGATGAGCAGTCTCTTGTAGCTCTTACTATGTCACAAGATAAGACCTACCAAGCACCTGCAAGTCATCAATACAAACTCCCAGAGACAGGCACTAAAGAAAATGCTGGCCTTGCAGCCGTAGGTCTAGTAGGAGCACTTCTTGGTATGTTTGCAATGGGAAAGAAAAAAGAAGACCAATAAGATGATGTAATAAGCATCCAAGTCATAGAGAGTGGGACAGAAATCGGTAATTCGTTAGAATTCGATTTCGTCGTCCCACCTCCGCACAGTTGAGTAGGGCTGTAAAAGCTGATGAAATCAGCGTAGAAGAGCCCACTCAACCACTGCGTCTTGCTCGACAATCCAAAGACAATTGAGAGGATAGGACTTTTGTCCCAGCCTCAATCAAAAAAAGCGGACAAAACTAGTTTTCTGATGAACAGAATCTGGTCTTGTTCGCTTTTTTATAGGCTCGATATTGAATCATGTAAAAAACCAGTGCTGCAACAATCACTGGTTTTTGGTTATTTTTAGGAAGCCCCACTTGTAGCTGTAGTAGCTGTATCTGTTGCTTGTGTACTAGAAGGAGTGTCAGTTTGCTCTTTTTTACTTGTCGACTCTTCTTTCTTGCTTTCTTCACTGCTACTAGATTGACTTGTCGTTTCTTCTTGTGTGTTGTCCTTTGTAGAAGTATTATCCTTGTTGGGAGTAGTGTTCTCTTGAGGGGATTCCTTTTGAATCTCTTTTATGACAGTTGTCTGGGTTGTCGTAGTTTCTTTTTTAGAGTTATTATTGTTGTTGTTATTCATAGCATTCATGATGGTGATGCTTGCAGTAATCAGTCCCAGAATACTACCGATAGTAGCAATCGTTTTTTGAAAAACAGTAAATCCTTTTTTGATGTGTTCCGTTTTAGGTTTTGATGTTCTACGATAATTAGACATAATATCTCTCCTTTACTAAAAATCATTATACCGAAAATCTTTAAAAAAAACTTAAATGAACCTGAATTGCCTTTCTTGTCGCCTGAACTGTTTCGTGATACAATAGAAGGAGTGATTTTAGAAAGCGTGAGAAACCATGATTTACTTTGATAATTCGGCAACGACCAAGCCATACCCTGAAGCCTTAGAGACTTATATGCAGGTTGCTTCAAAGATTATAGGAAATCCTTCAAGTCTCCATCGTTTGGGAGACCAATCTAGCAGAATTTTAGAAGCTTCTCGTCAGCAGATTGCGGATTTAATTGGCAAGAAAAGCGAAGAAATCTTCTTTACCTCTGGTGGGACTGAAGGGGATAACTGGGTTATCAAAGGTGTGGCTTTTGAAAAAGCGCAATTTGGTAAACACATTATTGTGTCAGCTATTGAGCACCCAGCAGTCAAGGAGTCGGCTCTCTGGCTCAAGACTCAAGGTTTTGAAGTGGATTTTGCACCTGTAAATGAAAAAGGATTTGTAGATGTAACTGCTTTAGAAAACCTACTTCGTCCTGATACAACGCTAGTCTCTGTTATGGCAGTCAACAATGAAATCGGCTCAATCCAGCCTATTGAAGCTATATCAGAACTATTAGCTGATAAGCCAACGATTTCCTTCCACGTTGATGCGGTTCAAGCCTTGGCTAAAATACCAACAGAAAAGTATTTGACTGACCGAGTGGATTTTGCGACCTTCTCTAGTCATAAATTCCATGGAGTTCGTGGTGTTGGATTTGTCTATATCAAGTCTGGCAAGAAAATTACACCGCTTTTAACTGGTGGTGGTCAAGAGCGTGACTATCGTTCAACAACTGAGAATGTAGCAGGAATTGCAGCAACAGCCAAGGCACTGCGTCTAGCTATGGAAAGATTGGAATTGTTTTCTAACAAAACGAGTCAGATGAAGGAAGTCATCCGTCAGGCTCTTCTTGATTATCCAGATATTTTTGTTTTCTCAGGTGAGGAAGACTTTGCGCCTCATATTCTGACCTTCGGAATTAAGGGAGTTCGTGGGGAAGTCATCGTTCATGCTTTTGAAGACTATGATATTTTCATTTCTACAACGTCAGCTTGCTCGTCCAAGGCTGGGAAACCTGCTGGGACTCTGATTGCCATGGGGATTGAAAAGGATAAAGCCCAGTCAGCAGTTCGTCTCAGTCTAGACCTAGAAAATGACATGAGTCAAGTTGAGCAATTTTTGACTAAACTAAAATTAATTTACAATCAAACTAAAAAAGTAAGATAGGAGCATTCATGCAGTATTCAGAAATTATGATTCGCTACGGAGAGCTTTCAACCAAGGGTAAAAACCGGATGCGTTTCATCAATAAACTACGTAATAATATCTCAGACGTTTTGTCCATTTATCCTCAAGTCAAAGTGACAGCAGACCGCGATCGTGCCCATGCTTATCTAAATGGTGCCGACTATACAGCAGTTGCCGAATCACTCAAGCAAGTTTTCGGAATTCAAAACTTTTCGCCAGTATACAAGGTTGAAAAATCTGTAGAAGTTCTGAAATCTGCTGTCCAAGAGATTATGAAGGACATCTACAAGGAAGGTATGACCTTTAAAATCTCAAGCAAGCGAAGCGATCACAACTTTGAGTTAGACAGTCGTGAGTTGAACCAAACTCTTGGTGGTGCAGTATTTGAAGCCATTCCCAATGTACAAGCACAAATGAAAAATCCTGACATCAATCTTCAGGTGGAGATTCGTGAAGAGGCGGCCTATCTTTCTTATGAAACCATTCGAGGAGCTGGTGGTTTACCGGTTGGAACTTCAGGGAAAGGCATGCTCATGTTGTCAGGTGGGATTGACTCACCAGTAGCAGGTTATCTTGCTTTGAAACGTGGTGTGGATATCGAGGCTGTTCACTTTGCTAGCCCTCCATACACCAGTCCAGGTGCCCTCAAGAAAGCTCAGGATTTGACCCGTAAATTGACTAAATTTGGTGGCAATATCCAGTTTATCGAAGTGCCTTTCACGGAGATTCAAGAAGAGATTAAGGCTAAGGCTCCAGAAGCTTATCTCATGACTCTGACTCGCCGCTTTATGATGCGCATTACAGACCGTATCCGTGAAGTGAGAAATGGTTTGGTCATCATCAATGGTGAAAGTCTTGGTCAGGTGGCAAGCCAAACCCTGGAGAGTATGCAGGCTATCAATGCGGTGACTAATACACCGATTATCCGTCCAGTTGTGACTATGGATAAGCTAGAAATCATTGACATTGCGCAAGAAATTGATACTTTTGAAATTTCTATCCAGCCGTTTGAAGATTGTTGTACTATTTTTGCACCCGATCGTCCGAAGACAAATCCAAAGATTAAGAATGCGGAGCAGTATGAAGGGCGAATGGATGTCGAAGGTTTGGTTGAACGTGCAGTAGCAGGAATCATGATTACTGAAATTACGCCTCAAGCTGAGAAGGATGCAGTTGATGAGCTAATTGACGATCTCCTCTAATTAGAAAATCCAGAAGAATAGAGAAAATAAGTAGAAAAAGTTAGTTTTTTGTTCTAAAATTAGACGGAAACTGACTTTTTTTCTATTTTTGTGCTATAATAAGATAAAATTTTGAATATAGAGAGTTTTCTGACAATGAATCAATCTTATTTTTATCTAAAAATGCGAGAGCATAAATTAGTGGTTCCCTACACAGGTAAGGAGCGCCGGGTACGTGTTCTCCTCCCCAAAAACTATGATAAAGACACGGATAGAAGCTACCCAGTTGTGTATTTTCACGATGGACAAAACGTCTTTTATAGTAAGGAATCTTACGTTGGACATTCCTGGAAGATTATCCCAGCCATCAAACGAAATCCAGATATCAGCCGTATGATTGTAGTGGCCATTGATAATGATGGCCTAGGACGGATGAATGAGTATGCGGCATGGAAATTCCAAGAGTCTAATATTCCCGGTCAACAGTTTGGTGGTAAGGGAGTCGAGTACGCTGAGTTTGTCATGGAAGTGGTTAAGCCTTTTATTGACGAAAACTATCGTACAAAGTCTGACCGCAAGCACACTGCTATGGTTGGGTCTTCTCTAGGTGGCAATATTACCCAGTTTATTGGCTTGGAGTATCAGGATCAGATTGGGTGTTTGGGAGTGTTCTCATCAGCCAACTGGCTTCACCAAGAGGCCTTTGATCGCTATATGGAGCGTAAAAAACTCTTTCCTGACCAACGTGTCTTTATCTATGTTGGGACGGAAGAAGCTGATGATACGGATAAGACCCTCATGGCAGGCAATATCAAACAGGCCTATATCGACTCTTCCCTTCGCTATTATCATGATTTGATAGCAGGAGGAGTTGAGTTGGAAAATCTCTCTCTCAAGGTTCAGGCTGGAGCCATTCACCATGAAGTGCCATGGTCAGAAAATCTCCCAGCTTGCCTACGCTTTTTTGCAGAAAATTGGTAATTAGTATAAAGGAGACAGGATATGAATATTGAACATCTTAGCCACTGGAGTGGTCATCTTAACCGTGAAATGTATGTCAATCGATACGGACATGGAGGCATCCCAGTTGTTGTCTTTGCTTCCTCAGGTGGTAGCCACAATGAATACTATGATTTTGGCATGATTGATGCTTGTTCATCCTTCATCGAAGAAGGTCGTGTTCAGTTCTTTACCCTTTCAAGTGTCGATAGTGAGAGTTGGCTAGCAACATGGAAAAATGGTCATGACCAAGCTGAAATGCACCGTGCTTATGAGCGATACGTTATTGAAGAAGCCATTCCTTTTATCAAGCACAAGACAGGCTGGTTCGACGGCATGATGACAACAGGCTGCTCTATGGGAGCCTATCATGCACTTAACTTTTTCCTTCAGCATCCAGATGTCTTTACCAAGGTAATCGCCCTCAGTGGTGTCTATGATGCGCGTTTCTTTGTAGGTGACTACTGCAATGATGATGCTATCTATCAAAATTCACCAGTAGACTATATCTGGAATCAAAATGATGGTTGGTTTATTGACCGTTACCGTCAGGCTGAGATTGTGATTTGTACTGGCTTAGGTGCTTGGGAGCATGATGGCCTGCCTTCTTACTACAAGTTAAAAGAAGCTTTTGACCAAAAACAAATTCCTGCCTGGTTTGCTGAATGGGGACACGATGTTGCCCACGATTGGGATTGGTGGCGCAAACAAATGCCATATTTCCTCGGTCACATGAGTCTATAAAAGGAGTCGCTTATGAATTATCTTGTAATTTCACCCTATTACCCACAAAATTTCCAACAGTTTAGTATTGAGCTAGCTAATAAAGGAATCACCGTTCTAGGGATTGGGCAAGAACCCTACGAACAACTAGATGAACCATTACGCAATAGCTTGACGGAGTACTTCCGAGTTGATAATCTTGAAAATATCGATGAGGTTAAACGAGCAGTTGCCTTTCTTTTCTATAAGCATGGTCCAATTGACCGCATCGAATCTCATAATGAATACTGGCTAGAGTTGGATGCTGCTCTTCGTGAACAGTTCAATGTTTTTGGTGCCAAACCAGAAGACCTCAAGAAGACCAAGTTCAAGTCTGAAATGAAAAAACTCTTCCAAAAAACTGGAGTTCCAGTTGTGCCAGGTGCTGTCATTGAAACAGAAGCAGATGTTGACAAAGCTGTGAAAGAAATCGGTCTTCCCATGATTGCCAAACCTGATAATGGAGTTGGGGCAGCTGCAACCTTCAAACTTGAAACAGAAGATGATGTAAACCACTTTAAGGCTGAATGGGACCATTCAACAGTTTATTTCTTTGAAAAATTTGTTACCTCTAGTGAAATCTGTACCTTCGATGGTTTGGTGGATAGAGATGGGAATATTGTCTTTTCAACTACCTTTGACTATGCACATACACCCCTTGATCTCATGATTTACAAGATGGACAATTCTTATTATGTTCTTAAAGATATGGATCCGAAACTTCGCAAGTATGGTGAGGCTATCGTCAAGGAATTTGGTATGAAAGAACGTTTCTTCCATATCGAGTTCTTCCGTGAGGGTGATGATTATATTGCCATTGAGTACAATAACCGTCCAGCGGGTGGCTTCACTATTGATGTCTATAACTATGCGCATTCTTTTGATTTGTACAAGGGCTATGCAGCTATCGTTGCAGGTGAAACATTCCCAGAGTCTCCGTTTGAAACTCAGTATTGCTTGGCAACATCCCGTCGCGCCAATGCCAACTATGTTTATTCAGAAGAAGACTTGCTCGCCAAATACGGTCAGCAATTCAAGGTCAAAAAAATCATGCCTGCAGCCTTTGCTGAATTGCAAGGAGACTTTCTCTATATGCTAACGACACCAAGTCGTGAGGAAATGGATCAGATGATTAAGGACTTTGGTCAGCGTCAAGAATAATCAAAATTTTGACTTAACAAACTAGGTTTGTTAGGTCTTTTTTTAAGAACTAAAATAAAAGCGTTTTCCCGTAGTATTCTTTTAGAAAATCTGTTGCTAAAAGGCTTAAAAATTGATAGAATAGGGATTGTCTAAAAAATATTAAGGAGAATCTATCAATGGATTTCGCATGGGCAGTCAAATATGCCACTGAATTTTTGGGAACAGCCATCTTGATCATCTTGGGAAATGGTGCAGTTGCCAACGTTGAACTTAAAGGTACGAAAGGTCATCAAAGTGGCTGGCTCGTTATCGCTGTTGGTTACGGTATGGGGGTTATGATCCCTGCCTTGATGTTTGGTAATGTTTCTGGTAACCACATCAACCCAGCCTTCACTCTTGGTCTAGCAGTTAGCGGACTTTTCCCTTGGGCACAAGTAGTACCATACATCGTTGCACAAGTCTTGGGAGCAATCTTCGGACAAGCCTTGGTTGTTGCAACTCACCGTCCTTACTACTTGCAAACTGAAAAAGCAAACAATATCTTGGGATCATTCTCAACTATTTCAAGTTTGGACCAAGGTACAAAAGAATCTCGTTTTGCAGCAACTGTGAACGGATTTATCAATGAGTTTGTTGGATCATTCGTTCTTTTCTTTGCAGCGCTTGGTTTGACAAAGAACTTCTTTGGAGCTGAAGTCCTCCAATACATGAAACAAATGGCAACTCAAGCAGGTCAAACTGTTGACTTCTCCGACTTGGCAATTAAAGCTCAAACAGCACCTCATACAACAGCAGGTGTTGCAGTAGGTCACATGGCACTTGGTTTCTTGGTAATGGCTTTGGTTACTTCACTTGGAGGACCTTCAGGACCTGGTTTGAACCCAGCTCGTGACTTTGGACCACGTCTCCTTCATGCCTTCCTTCCAAAATCAATCCTTGGTCAACACAAGGGTGATTCAAAATGGTGGTATGCATGGGTACCAGTAGTTGCACCGATTCTTGCAGCGATTGCAGCGGTAGCAATCTTCAAATTCCTTTACCTATAATATTTATAAACTGGGATTTTCCCAGTTTTTTCTTTTTTCGGGAAAAACGAATTTTTTAGATTGGATTCTTAAATCGTCAGACTTTTTTTATTTTAAGACTAAAGGTGAAAATATCCCGAAAATATGGTAAAATAGAGTGTTAAGAAATCGTTGAAAAAGGAAAATTATGCGTAAAGAGATTGCACCTGAATTATACAATTACAATAAATTCCCTGGTCCAGAGTTTCGTGTGACTGGATCTAGGGTCGAGGCTGAAGGTTTTGCTTTTACCTTGGTTGAAAATAGCAAGGATGCTTTTGATGTAACGGCTTTTACTCAACGTTTTTCAGAAGTTTTGACTAAGTTCGACTATATCGTAGGAGACTGGAGTAATGAACAGTTGCGCTTGCGAGGCTTTTATAAGAATGAACGCGCTGAAGAGTCTTTAGAAAAAATCAGTCGCTTGCAGGATTATCTACTAGAGTACTGTAGCTATGGTTGTGCCTATTTTGTCTTAGAAAACCAAGTGCCTAAGCGGGCGTCCTTTGACCAAAAAATGCGCAAAAAAGAGGAAGAAAAAGATTCTCGAAAAGGAAAGAAACCTTCTCAAAACAAGAAAAGAAATCATACAGATAAAAGAAATAGACGACGTTCAAAAGAACAAAAATCCCAGAAAGAAGACAAGGGGCAGCGTCATTTCGTCATCCGTAAGAAGGACTAGAAAATAAGGAGAAAAGATGAAACCGTCGATTTATAGTTTAACACGTCAAGGGATGCAAGAGTGGGTCTTGGAGCAAGGAGAAAAGAAATTCCGTGCCGACCAAATCTGGGAGTGGCTTTACCGTAAACGTGTCCAGTCATTTGAAGAAATGACCAACTTGTCTAAGGATTTGATTGCCAAACTCAACGACCAGTTTGTGGTCAATCCATTGAAACAACGCATCGTGCAAGAGTCAGCCGATGGTACTGTGAAGTACCTCTTTGAGTTGCCAGATGGTATGTTGATTGAGACTGTACTGATGCGTCAACACTATGGTTTGTCAGTCTGTGTAACGACTCAGGTAGGATGCAATATCGGTTGTACCTTCTGTGCATCAGGCTTGATCAAGAAGCAACGTGACCTTAATAACGGGGAGATCGTCGCTCAGATTATGCTGGTTCAAAAATATTTTGATGAGCGTGGACAGGACGAACGTGTCAGTCATATCGTAGTTATGGGAATTGGGGAACCATTTGATAACTACAATAATGTCTTGAACTTCATCCGTACCATCAATGACGATAAGGGAATGGCTATCGGTGCTCGCCATATCACAGTATCAACTTCAGGTTTGGCTCACAAGATTCGCGATTTTGCTAATGAAGGCGTACAGGTTAACCTTGCCGTTTCTCTTCATGCTCCAAACAATGAACTTCGTTCTAGCATTATGAAGATCAACCGTGCCTTTCCGATTGAAAAACTCTTTGCAGCTATCGAGTATTACATAGAGACAACCAACCGCCGTGTGACTTTTGAGTATATCATGCTAAATGAAGTCAACGACGGAGTGGAGCAGGCACTCGAGTTGGCAGAATTGCTTAAAAACATTAAGAAATTGTCCTATGTCAACTTGATTCCTTATAATCCAGTTAGTGAGCATGACCAGTATAGCCGAAGCCCTAAAGAGCGTGTCATGGCCTTCTATGATACACTCAAGAAAAAAGGTGTCAACTGTGTCGTTCGTCAGGAACATGGTACTGATATCGATGCGGCTTGTGGACAGTTGCGTTCAAATACCATGAAGCGTGATCGTCAAAAAGCAGTAGCTGAAGTAAATCCATAAGATGAATCGAAAAACATTACTAAGTTTGGGAGTGCTTTTATACAGTCTTTGTATCGTCTGTTTTTGCTTTACTCCCCAACCTCAACTTCCTACAGGAGTGGAAACTCCAGGTATTCAAACTTTTGGACGCCTGGTTTTTCTTTTGACGCCTTTTAACTCCTTTTGGAAACTGGGTGAAGTAACCAGCCTTCTGCAGCTATTCTGGATATTTTTACAAAATGCCTTAAATATCCTTTTGCTCTTCCCACTGATTTTCCAACTTCTCTATCTCATGCCTGGTCTAAGAAATACTAAGAAAGTGATTTTGTTTAGCTTTTTATTGAGCTTGGGAATTGAATGCACGCAACTAGTTTTAGACTTTTTCTTGGACTTTAATCGAGTCTTTGAGATTGATGATTTGTGGACCAATACCTTGGGTGGCTACCTGGCTTGGCTCCTCTATAAATTACTACATAAAAACAAGATAAGGAATTAAAATGAGTATCTTAGAAGTTAAAAATTTGAGTCACGGTTTTGGTGACCGTGCGATTTTTGAAGACGTATCCTTCCGTCTCCTCAAAGGTGAACATATCGGTCTGGTCGGTGCTAATGGTGAAGGGAAATCAACCTTCATGAGCATCGTGACTGGTAAGTTGGTACCTGATGAAGGTAAGGTGGAATGGTCTAAATATGTGACTGCAGGCTACCTTGACCAGCACGCTGTGCTCAAAGAAGGTCAAACCGTGCGTGATGTCCTTCGTACTGCTTTTGATGAGTTATTTAAGGCAGAAGCACGTATCAATGAACTCTACATGGAAATGGCAGAAGAAGGAGCTGATATCGAGGCACTGATGGAAGAAGTCGGCGAACTTCAGGACCGTTTGGAAAGTCGTGACTTCTATACCTTGGATGCTAAGATTGACGAAGTCGCGCGTGCTCTTGGTGTTATGGATTATGGTATGGATACAGACGTAACAGCCTTGTCAGGTGGACAAAGAACCAAGGTACTTTTAGCTAAACTCCTCCTTGAAAAGCCAGATATCTTGTTGCTTGATGAGCCAACCAACTACTTGGATGCTGAGCATATTGACTGGCTTAAGCGCTATCTGCAGAACTATGAAAATGCCTTTGTTCTTATCTCTCACGATATTCCTTTCCTCAACGATGTGATCAATATCGTCTATCATGTAGAAAATCAACAGTTGACTCGTTATTCTGGAGATTACTACCAGTTCCAAGAAGTCTATGCCATGAAGAAATCGCAACTGGAAGCAGCCTATGAGCGTCAACAGAAAGAAATTGCTGATCTCAAGGATTTCGTAGCCCGTAATAAGGCGCGTGTCGCAACTCGTAATATGGCCATGTCTCGCCAGAAGAAATTGGATAAGATGGACCTTATCGAACTTCAAAGTGAGAAACCAAAGCCGTCCTTTGATTTTAAACCAGCTCGTACACCAGGACGCTTTATCTTCCAAGCCAAGGACTTGCAGATTGGTTACGACCGCCCACTTACAAAACCATTAAATCTTACCTTTGAACGCAATCAGAAGGTTGCCATTATCGGTGCCAATGGTATCGGTAAAACAACCCTCTTGAAGAGTCTTTTAGGAATTATACCACCAATTGCTGGCGAAGTTGAACGTGGAGATTACCTGGAACTTGGCTACTTTGAACAAGAGGTGGAAGGTGGCAATCGCCAGACACCTTTAGAAGCAGTTTGGAATGCCTTTCCAGCTCTCAACCAAGCAGAAGTTCGTGCAGCCCTTGCTCGCTGTGGCTTGACGACTAAGCACATCGAAAGTCAAATCCAAGTCTTGTCAGGTGGAGAACAAGCCAAGGTTCGTTTCTGTCTCTTGATGAACCGTGAAAACAATGTTTTAGTGCTGGACGAGCCGACCAACCACTTGGATGTGGATGCTAAGGATGAGCTCAAACGAGCTCTGAAAGAATATAAGGGATCTATCCTTATGGTCTGCCACGAACCAGACTTCTATGAAGGTTGGATGGACCAAATCTGGGATTTTAACAACTTAACTTAAAATGAGAATAAAAGAAATACAGTATCAAGATTGGATACTGTATTTTTTGTTTTTATACTCAATGAAAATCAAAGAGCAAACTAGGAAGCTAGCCACAGGTTGCTCAAAACACAGTTTTGAGGTTGTGGATAGAACTGACGAAGTTAGCTCAAAGCACTGCTTTGAGGTTGTAGATAAGACTGACGAAGTCAGTTACATATATATACGGTAAGGCGACGCTGACGTGGTTTGAAGAGATTTTCGAAGAGTATTAAGATTTAAAATCGTAGTCTTTCACTACTTCGATACTATCAATAGTGATAGCTGTAGTTGGTTTGTCTTTTTCGTCTTTTTCAGCCTTGGCAATCTTGTCAACAACATCCATGCCATCAATGACCTGACCAAAGACAGGGTGTTTGCCGTCTAGACTAGGGTTACCACCCTCTTTGTAGGCTTCGATAATTTTCTTTGGATAGCTACTTGTAGGGAGTTTGGCAGAAAAATCCGTCGTATTTTGGTTGATGAAGAACTGGCTACCATTGGAATTTGGTTGGCCAGTATTAGCCATGGAGAGAGAACCACGGATGTTATAGAGATATGGAGAGATTTCGCTCTTGAAACCAGTTCCTTGATCTTTTGTTTTGTCCTTATCGTGCCAGATGGATTCGCCACCTGTACCATCTCCTTTTGGATCACCAGTCTGAACCATAAAGCCATCAATCACTCGGTGGAAGGTAACGCCATTATAGTAGCCTTCTTTTGCGTGAGTTAGGAAATTTTCAACCGCAAGAGGGGCTAGCTTTGGAAAGAGTTTGATGCGGATATCTCCTTGACTTGTATGGAGAATGACTTCAGCCTCGTCTTCAGCAACTTCTTTAGATAGTTGTGGGAAATTGGCATTTTCATTTGTCAAGGCGTCTTTGAGATCCTTGGCAGATTGGGCAGCTGCTTTGGAACTTTCTTCAGCAGCCAAGCTAGAATCTACATAGTCATCCCCTCGCAGACTACGTTGGATACTGCTACATCCAGCAAGGGCAAAAGTTGAGATTAATAGAAGTGTTACTATTTTTTTCATGGGAATCCTTTCAAAAATCATTTCTACCATTGTACCCTAATTGAAAGTGGATTTCAAATATTCAATTGTGATCATTCCGATAGTACATACAATTTTATGGCCTTACTTACCCCATTTTGATCATTAGAATCTGTTACTTTATTTGCACAGACTTTAACATCTGTAGGAGCATTTCCCATTGCAACACCAAGTCCAGCGGTATCAATCATTGGTATATCGTTATAATTATCTCCAATACTCATAATTTCAGTGAGTGATAGTTGATAGTAGTTGGCTAATTCTAACAGAGCTTGTTTTTTTGAGACTTGATTATGTGTGACTTCAAGATAGTTATCCTTCGAAAGGTAAAAGTCAGTTTGAGGGAAATCTATTGTTGCTAATGTCTCTCTAAGTTTCTGGATAGTAGCTGCGTTATCTATTAGTAAAAGTTTATGAATAAGATTCTTTTCTTCCTGAAGAAAATCTGCTAGTGAAGTAACTTTTGGGCTCTCTCCAGTAATCTGTGCTTCAATTTCTACCCATTTATCTAAAGCATTTACGTACCAATCTTTTCCAGAATAAACATTAATTGAAACTGTCGGAAATTCTTTTGTTAAAAAATCATGTAGTAAGAGTAATTCCTTTTTATTAATAGTATGCTGACTCAGAATTTTATCTCCTGTACTAATGAGAGCACCATTATAACTTGCAATTGGAAAATCTGTGATTCCAAGTTCTTTCGAAATTGGAGCTATACCAAGAGGAGAGCGAGCAGAAGCTAGAACAAAAGGAATTTCACTTTGTTTTAAAAGTGGCATAAGCTCTAGTAAATGAGAGTCTAATTGGTGCTTTTGGTCTAAAATGGTGCCATCGATATCACTTATGATTAACTTTATTACTGACATATGTTTCTCCTTTTTAAAATAGAATAGTTGTTTTACCATCTAAAGATTGTTGAATTTCTATGTCGGGTTCTTTGTCTGTAATCCAATAATCAAAATCAGTAAGTTCGGAAAGAATATAATGAGAGTGTTTGTTTATCTTGCTGGTTTCAGCTAACAAGACGCGAATTTTACTGGTTTTAAATGCTCTTTTTTTCATTAGAACATCTTCTTGATCTTCAAAACTAACTTGTCCGTCTGAAAGACTAGCTGCACCAAAAAATGCTAAGTCAAATTTAATTCTATTCAAAGATTCGGATTCTTCTAATGAGTAATAGAAACGATTCTTTTTATGAAATCGTCCACCGATAATGTGAAAATCGACATTTTCATTTTCTCCTAAGACCAGTGCATTATCCAATGAATGACTGAAAATAGTAACTTTTTTATCTGTTATTTTTGCTAACTCAAATACAGTTGTTGAAACATCATAGAAAATTAATTGTGAATCAGAAATAAGTTGGGTAGCTAAATGAGCAATTTTCTCTTTTTCTTTGGAAGACTGTTCTGCTCGACCTTTATAACCAAGAATCCTTTGCTTTTGGATTGGCAATAAACCTCCATGAGTTCTTTTTGCTCGTTTTTCCTTTGCGAGAATAGCAAAATCTCTCCGGATGGTATCTTTGGAAACATGGAAATGGTCAATCATTTCTTTTGCTGATAGACTTCCTCTATCCTCTAAAAGTTTAATGATTTCTTCTAATCGTTGTTCTTGGTACATATGAATTCCCTCTTTTAATACTAATATACCTCCTTTGTAAGTGATTGTCAATAATTGTAATGTTTTATAAGTGTTTTAAATGATTTACAAAAAAATCAACCTGACTTGGTTGATTAAAGATTCTTCTTTGGATGGCGGTCAATGATTGCTTGATGGTCTTTGAGTACCTGTTCTCTCCTTTTGGAGTTAGTCTATAACCGCGAATCGAGAAGTGACCAGTTAATTCTTCTTTTGAAAAATGGTCATGAAGGGCTTGATTCAGGTCGGCAGCCTTCATTTTAGAAAGTCCAGTAACTCCCTTCTTCTTCAGGATATTCTTTTTCAAGGTGCTATTTAGATGGTCAAGTGAGTCAAAAGCAGTTTCGACAAGAGCATAGCCTTTCTCAACAAGCGTTTCTAATCAATGCCATAAGTGTACTCGAAGTATTTAGGAAACCAGGTTTCGGTGGTAAAAGTGCCAAACTGGATTCTCCATAGGAGAATGATATCTCCTGCTAGTAAATCATCTGCTAATAAGTCCATGTGTTATTTGGGAACGGGCTTGGGATTTAGTAGCCAAGCTTGGACATCACGATTTGGAGAGATGTAAGGTTTGACTTGATGGTCTTTGTAAATGTTCTCTATTGTAGTATTCATAAAGTTTCTCCTTCTATTTTTCCCTATTAGTCTAAAAAATTTAAAAATTTTATAGTCTGTCAAGTTTTTTTCTTGACACCTCTTAGAAATCTGCTATAATAGAACATGTGCTAAATAGCTCAGCTATTTCACCGAACTAAAAAATAAAAGAAAAGAGATATTAAAAATGGCAGTAAAAATCCGTTTGACTCGTATGGGTTCTAAGAAAAAACCTTTCTACCGTATTAACGTAGCAGATTCACGTTCACCACGTGATGGACGTTTCATCGAAACAGTTGGAACTTACAACCCACTTGTTGCTGAAAACCAAGTAACTTTGAAAGAAGACCGCGTTCTTGCATGGTTGGCTGATGGAGCTCAACCTTCAGATACAGTACGCAACATCCTTTCAAAAGAAGGCGTATTGAAAAAATTCCACGATTCTAAATTCTCTAAATAATTCTAAAGTAGGTTGACAGATGGATACGATTGAAAATCTCATTATTGCAATTGTGAAACCTTTGATTTCACAACCAGATGCCTTAACTATCAAGATTGAAGATACACCAGAATTTTTGGAGTATCATTTGGATCTTGACCAAAGCGATGTGGGTCGTGTGATTGGTCGTAAGGGTCGCACTATCTCTGCGATAAGAACGATTGTCTACTCTGTCCCAACTGAAGACAAAAAAGTAAGAATCGTTATTGACGAAAAATAAGAAAAGCGGGACGGATGTCTCGCTTTTTTGCTAGGAGAAGGATATGAAGGATTTAACAGTTAGACAACTACAAGCCTATTTGCTAGAACATTACCAGCAATCTAGAACAGAAGAAGGGCTCTTTATAAAACTAGTTGAAGAAGTTGGTGAAGTAGCCGAGGTTTTAAATGGACGTTCTGGACGAAAAAAGGGAGTTCAGGATTCTAAAGAGGAACTTGCCAAAGAACTGGTTGATATCATTCACTACACCGTCGCAATTGCAGCCATCAACGACATTGATCTAACCAAGACCATTTTTGAAAAAGACAAAAAGGCAGCTATCAAATATCAACATGAACGAGATTTGGAAGGATATTTGAAAGGAGATTTGAGAAATAATGGACACTGATTATTTTCTAAAAATAGATTGGGCAATGTATATTGATTGGTTATTGCGAATTGTACAGATTTCGACTTTTATCGGTGTAATTTTAAAAATTAGTTTCCAGAATAAAGCCTATATCAATAATATTGAAATTCAGGCAATTAAACCAATCGAGTTTGATTCCTTACATACAAGATTTCATCATATTTATGAGTTTAAACATGATGAAAATGATAAACATTATCACCATTTGATTTTTTATCCAAAGGAAGTTGATATTGAAATTGTAGAATTTTATTCTTTAGCCTATGATTCAAAAAGTAATCGATTAGTTGTTAACGATAAACTGCATACAGTTAAAAATTTAAAGAATTATACATGTCTATTGATTCATACAAATTTACCTGAGAATATACCTAGTTTAAGGATGAAATGGAAGACAAGTCAGGGTCAAATCGGGGAGTATACATTTTATAGTAATATGTATAACGGGAATATAAATATTTCTTCTTTCAAATATAAATTAACATTAAAGAGGAAACTACTAGCACTTTTGGGATTATAGCTGATTTTTCTCCAACTTGTGAAAATCCCTGGAACGTGATAAAATAAAGGAAGAAACATACACAGGAGATCAAATGAACTATTTTAACGTTGGAAAAATCGTCAATACACAAGGTTTACAAGGTGAGATGAGAGTCTTATCTGTGACGGATTTTTCGGAAGAACGCTTTAAAAAAGGTGCAGAACTTGCCTTATTTGATGAGAAGGATCAATTTGTTAGAACAGTGACTGTCGCAAGTCACCGTAAGCATAAAAATTTTGACATCATCAAATTTAAGGATATGTATCACATCAATGATATCGAAAAATACAAGGGCTACAGTTTGAAGGTTGCAGAAGAAAACCTGAATGACCTGGATGAGGGTGAATTTTACTATCACGAGATTATTGGACTAGAGGTCTACGAGGGTGACAACTTGATTGGAACCATTAAGGAAATTCTTCAACCAGGTGCCAATGATGTTTGGGTAGTTAAGCGTAAGGGGAAACGTGATCTGCTTTTACCATATATCCCACCGGTTGTCCTCAATGTTGATATTCCAAATAAGCGTGTGGATGTAGAACTCTTAGAAGGGTTAGACGATGAAGATTGATATTTTAACCCTCTTTCCAGAGATGTTCTCTCCGCTAGAACATTCTATCGTTGGAAAGGCTAGAGAAAAAGGTCTTTTAGATATCCAATATCATAATTTTCGTGAATATGCTGAAAAGGCCCGTCATGTGGATGATGAACCCTACGGCGGTGGTCAAGGGATGTTGCTACGTGCGCAGCCAATCTTTGATGCCTTTGATGCTATTGAAAAGAAGAATCCGCGCGTGATTCTTTTGGATCCTGCTGGTAAGCAGTTTGATCAAGCCTATGCTGAAGATTTAGCCCAAGAAGAAGAACTCATCTTTATCTGTGGTCACTACGAGGGCTATGATGAACGCATTAAGACCTTGGTAACAGATGAGATTTCTCTGGGTGATTATGTCTTGACTGGAGGAGAATTGGCGGCCATGACCATGATAGATGCGACTGTTCGCCTGATTCCAGAAGTGATTGGTAAGGAATCTAGCCACCAAGATGATAGTTTTTCATCTGGGCTCCTTGAATATCCTCAGTACACACGTCCTTATGATTATCGTGGCATGGTGGTTCCAGAAGTGCTTATGAGTGGGCATCATGAGAAGATTCGTCAATGGCGTCTCTATGAAAGTCTCAAAAAAACTTATGAGCGTAGACCAGATTTGTTGGAACATTACGAATTAACAGCAGAAGAAGCTAAAATGTTAGCGGACATTAAAGAAAATACAAATTAAAAGGAGAAGCCTATGCAAGTCATTAAACGTGATGGACAAGTTGCCGACTTTGATCCAGATAAAATTTATCAAGCCATTCTCAAAGCTGCTCAAACGGTTTATGTTTTGACAGATGATTTACGTCAAAATCTAGCTCAGGTAACTAAGAAAGTTGTCTTGGATCTAGAAGAGGCAAAAGTGGAGCGTGCGACAATCAGCATGATTCAATCAATGGTTGAGCATCGCTTGCTTGGTGCAGGTTACATCACCATCGCTGAACACTATATCTCTTACCGTTTGCAACGGGATTTAGAGAGAAGTGGTTACGGAGAACACATTGCTGTTCACCTTCATTTTGAACAAATCCGTTAATAGAAAAGAGTGAGATGAAGAAAACTCATCTCACTCTTTCTTAAATCGATTTTTTTGGGCAGTTTGGACAGTTGAGGGAACAAAACTTATTTTTTGAATATCTGGGATTCGAATAATGCGGGTCATATTTTTTGCAAAATTTTTAACGATAATTTGCTGGCGGTCTGTATCAAATTTGATGATATCCCCTGTAAAACTTGTATCTGAAAAAATAATGTGGACAGCAGTTTTTTTCAGGACTGCCTCTTTAATGGCACTTGTCAGGGAGTCAGCTTTGGAATGATCTGGTTCTTCTCGTTCGTTGAGAAATCCTTGGAATTTTTGTTGAATATGTTTAAATAAATCTTTCATCGGAGCCTCCCTTCTTTTTACCATTATTATATACAATTTTAAAAAAATCTACAAGATTTTACGAATAATCAAGTGAAGACAATTAAAAGGAGAATACAATGGCAGAATTTACATTTGAAATCGAAGAACACTTACTTACGCTCTCAGAGAATGAAAAAGGTTGGACCAAGGAAATCAATCGTGTCAGCTTTAATGGAGCACCAGCAAAGTTTGACATTCGTGCTTGGAGTCCAGACCACACTAAGATGGGGAAAGGAATCACCCTGTCAAACGAGGAGTTTCAAGTGATGGTCGATGCCTTTAAGAATCAATAAGCAATCATGTAAGAATAACCCAAAAGAAGCTGGGAAAACCCGGCCTCTTTTTATTTGCTTGAAAAATAGGATTGAGTACGGAGACGTTGAAGGAGTGGTCGACCGATAAAACTGATGGCAAGGATTTTTGCAAGATCAGGAATGATAAAGGGAATGACACCGACAGCTAGTGCTTTATCAAAAGGCATACCAGCAAGGAAGTGGAGGCTGAGAATACCACCAACAAAAACAAGGGAATCTCCCAAGAGATTTGCAAGAAAGATACGAATATAGCCACTTTTCTTATGGATAAGATAGGACGTAAGTCCAGCATAGACAAGGTCAAACCAAAGATAGCCAGCGCTTGGACCTACCAAAACATGAAAACCAGCTCCCCCACTGGCAAAGACAGGAATACCGATAGCACCCAGCAAGAGATAGAGACCAACAGAAAGAACGGCTTCCCTAGGTCGAAAAACAGTAGCGATGAGTCCGATAGCAAAATTTTGAAGAGTAAATGGAACAGGTCCAATTGGGATACTGATTTGGGCTAATACTGCAATCAGAGCAGCTCCAATAGCAGGAATTGCGTAAATATGTGCTTTTTTCATAATAGTTAACCTCTTTTTTAATTTATAGTAACTATTATACTGCAAGGAAGATGATTGTCAACCTATTTTGTGAATAAAGGTTACAAATTTGTAACGGCCGATTTAGACAAAAAAGTCGGCTTGGATTTTTTTAAAACACTGATAAATCTTATCAGTAATAAAAAGAGTAGCCTTATGGAGCTTGGCTACCATATAGTGAAAATTCTTAGAAATCCTGATGGCATGCTATTTTTAAGTGTTTTATAATTTGCTCTAATAAAAGAAAAAGATTGAAGAAAATGGTCCTAAATAGGCTTTTTCTTCAATCTGAGTGACCAAGATGGTCTCTTTTTGTATTAACGCATGGTCACAAATTCTTCTGAACCTGTAGGATGGATAGCGACCGTTGCATCAAAGTCAGCTTTAGTAGCTCCCATCTTGATTGCTACAGCAAAACCTTGAATCATTTCATCAACACCGTAGCCGATACCATGAAGGCCAACTACCTTTTCGTTCTCACCAGCTGTAACTAGCTTGAAGCGAGCTTCTTGACGGTGGCTAGTTACTGCTGAATACATAGAAGCAAATTTTGAAGTATAAACTTTAATGTTTTCTTGTCCATACTCTTTGATAGCTTCTTCCTCAGTTAGACCGACAGTTCCGATTGCTGGGTGAGAGAAGACAACAGTTGGAATAGTAGTGTAGTCCATTTTAGCATTGGTTTTACCGTTGAAAAGTCTTTCGGATAGGGTACGACCAGCCTTGATTGCGACAGGAGTAAGTTCTTTCTCACCTGTGACATCTCCAAGAGCGTAGATACCATCAACGATAGTGTTTTGATATTCATCAACCTGGATAAAGCCACGTTCATTGAGGGTAACACCAGCTTTTTCAAGTTGAAGTCCTTCAACGTTTGGACGGCGACCAGTTGCCCAGATAACCTGACTGGCAGTGTGGCTGCTACCATCTTCAAAATGAATCCTAATACCTTCTTCGGTTTTTTCAAGTTTTGCTGGAACCTTATGGGTGTGGAGGTTTAATCCAGTATTTTCCATTTCTTGAACCAAGCTCTCAACAATATAGCTATCAAATCCACGAAGTGGACGCTCACGACGGACGAATAAATCAGTCTGTACACCAAGGGTATGGAGCACGCCAGCTAATTCGACAGCAATGTAACCAGCACCTAAAATGGCTACAGATTCAGGCAATTCTTCCCAGGCAAAGACATCATCAGAACTACCACCTAGTTCAGCACCAGGAATGGCAGGGATATGAGGATGGGCCCCAGTTGCAATCACGATGTGCTTAGCACGGATCAACTCACCATTGACACTGACTGTATGAGCATCAACAAACTCGGCACGTCCTTCAATCAAATCAACTCCGTTACGCTTAAAGCTTCCACCATAAGAAGAACGAGCACGGTCAATATAGGCTTCACGATTCTTACGAAGCGTTGCGTAATCAAATTGATTCCCAGTACTTGTAAAACCATAGTCAGGTCCATATTTGTGGATACTCTCTGCGATTTGAGCACCGTACCACATGATTTTCTTGGGAACACAGCCCAAATTTACACAAGTTCCACCTAATTTCTTTTCCTCAATGACTGCAGCTTTTGCCCCGTGTTCACCAGCACGATTCATGGTAGCAATTCCCCCGCTACCTCCTCCAATGGCGATAATATCATATTCTCTCATAGAAAGCTCCTTTACTTGTTTTCTAGTCATATTCTATCTTTTTTTGGGAGTCAATGCAAAAATCTGCTACGCTTAAAAATTTTAAGAAAATGCTTGCAAAAATAAAAAAGAAAGTGTATTGTATAACTAATACAACAATAAAAGGATCTTACAAATAAATTTGGATTGTTAGAAATAAATTGTCCATTTTTGGGACTTGTGCTATAATCTTAATATATATTTGTAAAGAAGGAGTTCTTATGAAAAGAAAGAAAACAGCCAAGAAATGGCCTTTATATACTGCTATTGGGGTTGCAACAGCCCTCGTAATTGGTGCTGGAGCTATTCTCCTATTTAGACAACCAAACCAAAGTGCAGCAATTGACGAATCTGCTAAAATCGCTGTAGCAAAAGAGGGAACGGTTGCTTCATCGGTTCTTCTATCGGGTAGTATAACTGCTCAAAAAGAACAATATGTTTATTTTGATGGTAGCAAGGGAGATTTGGATGAGGTTCTAGTTTCAGTTGGTGACAAGGTCAGCGAAGGACAGGCTCTCGTCAAGTATAGTAGCACAGAAGCTCAGGCTGCCTATGATGCTGCCAGTCGTGCAGTTGCTAAAGCTGACCGTCATATCAATGAATTGAATGAGGCTCGAAATACTGCTGCAGCAACACCTGTGCTCCCTCAGGCAGGGATTGAAGGCGCTACGGACCAAGCCCAAGCGCAATCTTCTACATCAGCTACAGCTTCTATTGATTCACAAATCAGTGATGCCCGTGATGTTCGTGCAGACGCAGTGGCACAACTTGAAAAAGCCCAGGCTCAGTTGGATGCTGCTACAGTTTTGAGTACTGTAGAAGGTACAGTTGTTGAAGTCAATCGCAATGTTTCAAAATCTCCAACAGGAAATAGCCAAGTCTTGGTGCATATCGTTAGTAACGACAATTTGCAGGTCAAGGGCGAGCTTTCTGAGTACAACCTTGCCAATCTTTCTGTAGGCCAAGAAGTTACCTTTACTTCAAAGGTTTACCCAGATAAAACTTGGAATGGTAAGATTAGCTATATTTCAAATTATCCAAAGAACAGTAGCGAAGCAAGTAGTAGCTTAGCTGGTTCAAACTCAGGATCTAAGTACCCATATACGGTCGATGTAACTAGTGAAATTGGCGATTTGAAGCAAGGATTTACTGTTAGTGTTGAAGTCAAGAATAAGAGCAAGGCCTTGATCGTTCCAATTTCGAGTGTAGTTATGGAAGAAGACAAAAACTATGTTTGGATTCTTGATGAAAATCAAAAGGCCAAAAAAGTTGAAGTTGGATTGGGCAATGCGGACGCAGAAAACCAAGAAATCACATCTGGTTTGACAGATGGAGCAAAAGTCATCAGTAATCCGACAGCTTCCTTAGAAGAAGGGAAAGAGGTGAAGACTGATGAAGCAACTAATTAGCCTCAAAAATATCTGCCGTAGCTATCGAAATGGTGACCAAGAACTTCAAGTCCTTAAAAACATTAACCTAGAAGTTCAAGAGGGAGAATTTGTAGCTATCATGGGACCATCCGGTTCAGGTAAGTCAACCCTCATGAACACCATTGGGATGTTGGATACTCCTACAAGTGGTCAGTATTTTCTAGATGGCAAAGAAGTAGCTGGTCTGGGTGAAAAACAATTAGCCAAGGTTCGAAATCAAGAAATCGGATTTGTCTTTCAACAATTCTTTCTCTTGTCTAAAATGAATGCCCTCCAAAATGTCGAACTTCCTCTGATTTATGCAGGAGTTGGTGCTTCAAAGCGTCGCAAATTAGCAGAAGAGTATCTGGAAAAGGTTGAGTTGACAGAGCGGAGCCATCACTTACCTTCGGAGTTGTCAGGTGGTCAGAAGCAAAGAGTTGCCATAGCGCGTGCATTGGTCAACAATCCTTCAATCATCTTGGCAGATGAGCCTACTGGAGCTTTGGATACTAAAACTGGAAATCAGATCATGCAACTCTTAGTTGAATTAAATAAAGAAGGAAAAACCATCATTATGGTTACGCATGAACCTGAAATTGCTGCTTATGCCAAACGTCAGATTGTCATTCGTGATGGCGTCATTTCATCTGATAGTGGTCTCGTAGAAAAGGAGGAAAACTAAGATGCAGAATCTGAAATTTGCCTTTTCATCCATTATGGCTCACAAGATGCGTTCTTTCTTAACCATGATTGGTATCATTATCGGCGTATCATCCGTTGTCGTCATCATGGCCTTGGGAGACTCTCTGTCACGCCAAGTCAATAAAAACATGACCAAGTCCCAGAAAGATATCCATGTCTTTTTCTCGCCTACCAAGAGTAAGGACGGATCCTTCACCCAGAAGCAATCTGCTCTAACCCTGTCTGGTAAAGAGGAAGATGTTTTTGTTGAACTACCTAAACCACAAGAAGCCTGGGTTAAGGAAGCTGCTAAGCTCAAAGGTGTGGATAGTTACTATGTGACTAACTCAACCAATGTGACCTTGACTTATAAGGATAAGAAGGTCGAACGTGCCAGCTTGACAGGTGGAAACATCACCTATATGGATGCAGTCGAAAATGAAATCGTTGCAGGTCGTAGCCTTAGAGCACAAGATTATAAGGATTTCGCTAGTGTTATCATTTTAGATGAAGAACTTGCTAATAGTCTTTTTGGTTCTGCACAGGAAGCACTCAATCAGCTTGTTGAAGTAAATGAAATCAGTTATCGTGTTATTGGTGTTTATGCTAGTAAGGAAGCTAAGGCTGCAAAAACCTTTGGGATTGGAGGACTACCAATCACGACCAATATTTCTCTTGCGGCCAATTTTAACACCGACGAAATTTCTGATATCGTTTTTCGTGTTAACGATACGACCTTAACTCAGACTTTAGGACCAGAATTGGCTAGAAGGATGACAGAGATTGCAGGTCTCCAACAAGGGGAGTATCAGGTAGGAGATGCTTCTGCCGCCTTCCAAGAAGTGCAACAAATGTTTGGCTTTGTAACAACTGTCATCAGTGCTATTGCTGGGATTTCCCTCTTTGTTGGTGGTACCGGTGTTATGAACATTATGCTTGTTTCGGTGACAGAGCGTACCCGTGAGATTGGTCTTCGAAAAGCACTAGGAGCAACACGAGCTAATATTCTGGTTCAGTTCTTGATTGAATCCATGATTTTGACCATGTTAGGTGGATTCATCGGTCTTCTGCTGGCTGCAGGAGTGACCATGCTTGCAGGCGTTCTTCTTCAAAACTTGATTGCAGGAATAGAAGTTGGAGTATCCATCCCAATCGCTCTCTTTAGTTTAGCAGTCTCAGCTGGCATAGGTATGATTTTCGGAGTTCTACCAGCCAATAAAGCTTCTAAGCTAGATCCGATTGAAGCTCTTCGCTATGAATAAGATAATCAACAGGAAAAACAAGATGGACATCAGTCTGTCTTGTTTTTGTATGGATTTCTTATCGAAAATCATCAAAATATGATATAATGAAGTGTTAGAAAAACAGGTTTCATTTGCCTGGAAAGGAAATATTATGTCTGAAAAGAATTTTTATATTACAACGCCGATTTACTATCCATCTGGTAAACTTCATATCGGTTCTGCCTACACTACCATCGCTTGTGATGTCTTAGCTCGCTACAAACGCCTTATGGGCTACGATGTCTTTTATTTGACAGGTCTGGATGAGCATGGTCAAAAGATTCAACAAAAAGCAGAAGAAGCTGGCATCACACCTCAAGCTTATGTTGATGGCATGGCAGTTGGAGTTAAAGAACTCTGGAAATTATTGGATATCTCATACGATAAATTTATCCGTACAACTGATGACTACCATGAAAAAGTAGTGGCTCAAGTTTTTGAACGCTTGCTTGCTCAAGATGACATCTACCTAGGTGAATACTCTGGTTGGTATTCAGTTTCAGATGAGGAATTCTTTACAGAAAGTCAACTTGCGGAAGTTTTCCGTGACGAAGCTGGAAATGTAACTGGCGGTATCGCACCATCAGGTCACGAGGTTGAATGGGTTTCAGAAGAATCTTACTTCCTTCGCCTCAGCAAATACCAAGACCGCTTGGTCGAATTTTTCAAATCACATCCTGACTTCATCACTCCAGATGGTCGTCTTAATGAAATGTTACGTAACTTCATTGAGCCAGGTTTGGAAGACTTAGCGGTTTCTCGTACAACCTTTACCTGGGGTGTACCTGTCCCATCAAATCCTAAACACGTTGTCTATGTTTGGATCGATGCCCTTCTCAACTATGCGACAGCTCTTGGCTACGGTCAAGATGAACATGGTAACTTTGACAAGTTCTGGAATGGAACAGTCTTCCACATGGTTGGAAAAGATATCCTTCGTTTTCACTCAATCTACTGGCCAATCCTTCTTATGATGTTAGATATCAAATTGCCAAATCGATTGATTGCTCACGGTTGGTTCGTCATGAAAGATGGCAAAATGTCTAAGTCAAAAGGGAATGTCGTATACCCTGAAATGTTGGTAGAGCGTTATGGACTAGATCCACTTCGTTACTACCTCATGCGTAGCCTTCCGGTTGGTTCAGACGGAACCTTCACTCCTGAAGACTATGTCGGCCGTATCAATTATGAATTAGCCAATGACCTTGGAAACCTCCTCAACCGTACGGTTTCTATGATTAACAAGTACTTTGGCGGGCAAGTCCCTGCCTATGTAGAAGGTGTAACAGAGTTTGACCATGCTCTTGCTGAGGTTGCAGAACAATCAATCGCAGACTACCATACACACATGGAAGCAGTTGACTACCCACGTGCCCTAGAAGCAGTATGGACTCTTATCTCTCGTACTAACAAATACATCGACGAGACAGCTCCGTGGGTCTTGGCTAAGGATGAAGCACTTCGTGATCAATTGGCAAGTGTCATGAGCCACTTGGCAGCTAGCCTTCGTGTCGTTGCTCACTTGATGGAGCCATTTATGATGGAAACCAGTCGTGCAGTCTTGACTCAACTTGGCTTGGAAGAAGTAGCGAGCCTTGAAAACTTGAGCTTGGCTGACTTCCCAGCAGATGTGACTGTTGTTGCCAAAGGAACACCAATCTTCCCACGCCTCGATATGGAAGAAGAAATCGCCTATATCAAGGAACAAATGGAAGGCAACAAACCAGCCGTCGAAAAAGAATGGAATCCAGATGAAGTTGAACTCAAACTCAACAAGGATGAAATCAAGTTTGAAGACTTTGACAAGGTCGAAATACGTGTCGCAGAAGTCAAAGAAGTGTCTAAAGTGGAAGGTTCTGATAAGTTGCTTCAATTCCGCCTTGATGCTGGAGATGGTGAAGATCGTCAAATCCTTTCTGGTATTGCGAAATACTATCCAAACGAACAAGAATTGGTCGGCAAGAAAGTACAAATCGTTGCCAACCTCAAACCACGTAAGATGATGAAAAAATATGTCAGCCAAGGGATGATTCTATCAGCTGAACATGATGGCAAATTAACCCTTCTCACAGTTGATCCAGCTGTACCAAACGGAAGTGTGATTGGATAAGATTAAAGAGCCAGTTTGAGCTGGTTCTTTTCTTTTGTGAGATAGCAGTTGATAAAAGTGACATTCTGCTTTATAATGAAGAAAAACGGAGGAAATTGCCATGAAATACATTCCATTTGGTCAAGAGAAAAGAGAACTATCAGAAATTGTCCTAGGCATGATGCGAATCAGTGACAAGTCGGTTAAAGAGGTTGAGGAGTTGGTTGAAACAGCCCTAACTGTAGGAATCAATGCCTTTGACTTGGCAGATATCTACGGTGGTGGTCGTTGCGAAGAATTACTGGGTCAAGTGTTAAACAATCGTCCTGACCTGCGAGAAAAGATGTGGATCCAGTCCAAATGTGGCATTCGCATTGAAGAATTTACCTATTTTGATTTTTCAAAAGATTATATTTTAGAATCAGTAGACGGGATTCTAAAAAGATTGCAGGTTGATTATCTAGATAGCTTGCTTCTCCATCGCCCAGATGCCTTGATGGAAGCTGATCAAGTGGCTCAAGCCTTTGATATTCTACACAAATCAGGTAAAGTTCGAGACTTCGGTGTCTCCAATCAAAATCCTATGATGATGGAATTACTGAAGAAAGAGGTCAAACAACCTTTATCTATCAATCAATTACAACTAAGCGCAGCTTTCACGCCAGGATTTGAATCAGGTTTCCATGTCAATATGGAAGGTGACAAGGCAGCTTTGCGTGATGGTAGCGTCTTTGAATACTGCAAATTAAACGACATGGTTATTCAGGCCTGGTCAGTCTTGCAGTTCGGATATTTCAAAGGGAATTTTGTCGGCAATGAGAAGTTCCAACAACTAAACCAAGTCCTAAATCGATTAGCCTTAAAATACGGTGTGAGCCCATCAGCTATTGCTATCGCTTGGGTGTTACGCTATCCAGCTAAGATGCAGGCAGTAGTAGGAACAACTAACCCTAAACATTTGATAGAAGCAAGCCAAGCTAGTAATGTCAACCTAACTCGAAAAGAATGGTATGAGATTTACCTCGCAGCAGGGAATGATTTACCTTAGGAAAAAATGCATTTTAAGAAATCACAGTCAAAAAGCCGTTGAAAAACGGTTTTTTGTTATAATTAAATTAAGATTCATAGATAACAAAGGAGAACATCATGACTTTTGAAGAAATTTTGCCTGGACTAAAGGCTAAGAAAAAATATGTACGAACTGGCTGGGGTGGAGCTGAAAACTATGTCCAACTTTTTGATACTATCGAGCAAAATGGCGTCGCCCTTGAAGTGACACCTTATTTCCTCATCAACGTATCTGGTGAAGGAGAAGGTTTTTCTATGTGGAGTCCAACTCCTTGTGATGTCTTAGCGACGGATTGGGTGGAAGTCCATGACTAAATGTGTCCTTGTTACAGGGGTTAGCTCAGGGATTGGTCTGGCTCAAGCTCGACTCTTTTTAGAAAAAGGTTATCAGGTTTATGGTGCGGATCAAGGAGAAAATCCAGTCTTAGACGGTGATTTCCACTTTTTACAACGTGATTTAACACTTGACTTAGAACCAATTTTTGACTGGTGCCCTCAGGTGGATGTTCTCTGCAATACAGCTGGAGTTTTAGATGGCTACCAGCCTTTACTAGAACAATCTGCTCAGAAAATCCAAGAGATTTTTGAAATCAATTACGTAACTCCAGTGGAGTTGACCCGCTATTATTTGATGAACATGTTGGAACATAAGCATGGGATTATCATCAATATGTGCTCCATTGCTTCAAATCTAGCAGGCGGAGGTGGTCACGCCTATACCTCGTCTAAACACGCCTTGGCTGGATTTACCAAGCAGTTGGCTCTAGACTATGCAGAAGCAGGTATCCAGGTCTTTGGAATCGCACCAGGTGCAGTTAAGACGGGCATGACCGCAGCTGACTTTGAACCAGGAGGTCTAGCAGACTGGGTAGCAAGTGAAACACCCATCAAACGCTGGATAGAACCAGAAGAAGTAGCAGAGATTAGCCTTTTCTTAGCAAGTGGAAAAGCGAGTGCCATGCAGGGACAAATCCTGACTATTGATGGTGGTTGGTCTTTGAAGTAATATAGTTGATACTCAGTGAATATGTGGAGGTAAGCTATGAAAAGAGATGAGTTTGGATTTGTCTTGCCCAATCTCTACTACCAGTTTTTAACGGACTGGAAAGAGATTGACCCCTATGAAATTGGAGATACAAGTATCTGTTTGTATGCCAAGGAGGATCTAGAGGAGCGTAATGAGACTTATCAGATTGATGAGGTAGAGCCAGATTACTTTATGATTGGACAGGAAGGAGATTTGGCCTACTTTATTAAGAAAAATGCTGATGATTGCATTTATGAAAATGACTTGGGTGCTTTAGGCTCCTTAGAAATGCAAAAAATTGCTGCAAACGTCTATGACTTTATTGATAAGAGTTTAGAGGAAGAGTTGTAAAACTGGGAGGGAGAAATCATGTTTAGAGTGCTAGATGCAGATTCACCGATTTCAAAAGAAGATTTTTTACAATTTGAGGAGATTCTTGGGAAGAAATTACCGGAAGCTATGAAGGATTTTTACCTCAAGTACAACGGTGGTCAGCCTCAGGTAAGGGGTGTCCACGATGAACGTCATATCTTTCCTTTCAATTCCTTTGATTCACTTGATGAGATGAGGAAGTCTCTTACCTGGTTTGACGATGAGGCGGTGCCTGCAGGATTTAAGGCAACAGATCTTCTCCATTTTGCCTATGATCCTGGATCTGGCAATTATGCTCTTTCACTAAGGGAAGAGGACTTTGGCAAGGTGTATTTCTATGTTCTAGAAGAAACAGCTGAAGTGTATGGTCAATGGCCATCTTTTGAGGATTTTTTGAATTCCTTTGTTGAAGAGTGAGACTAAAAAGGAGACGAGATGCGGAAACACCAAGAACTTTCACTAGAGCAGATCATCGAGCAGGTGCGCGTGGACAAGTTGGTATCAGATGATTTTTGCCTCTATGGCAAGGAGGATGGAGAACTAGCACTAGCTAGGTCCTATTGGGTATCAAATTATCCGGATGTCGTGGAAGACCGTGATATTTACCCTGCTGATGTAGTGGAGCAAAATCTCCAGCTAGTCTACTATGGAGAGCAGTTGCTTGATGTTCTCACGGTTGCACTTGAGGAAAAGCCAGATGCAAGTCACAAAGACTTTGTTGAGGCTTTGAAATATTACCATCAGCATGATAGTTTTATGCCCTTTGAACCCTAGTTACAAAGCTAGAATGTTGCAGTTCCATTGACAATATAAAAAGGAGTTAAGAAATGATAGATTACGAAAACATAAATGAAAAAATTGTCCCTTTTAGCCTGCTTGTATATGATGAGGATCCTCAAAATGTTCGCGGGTCGTTTATTTATTACCCAGATGGAGAATACAGACAGGAAGTGTTTGACACTCGAGAAGAGGAGGGATTTGAAGGAAATGGCTATGATTGGGCATCGCTAGCTTTGGTATTTTTGGAGGAAAAAATGCCTGAATTAAGCGATGCAATAGACTTTGATCCTGAAGGAAGTATGTTTTGTGCCTATTCTTCCAAGGTGGACGCCTTGGCTAAATTCGCTTTAGGATTTAAAGAATTTTGTGATGATATCGAATCTATGAAAGACTTGTTCAGTAGAGCAGAGTTGGATTAGTTGACTAAAATCTCTTTAAATTATTTTAAAAAAGAATAGAAAGGATTTCAGATGAAGCTATCAGAAGTAGTTGAGCTAGTGGAAAATCATCCAGACCTACATCCCTATTTAGATAAAATATTAAAAAAGAATAAGAAGACCCAAGTTAGTTATCTCGAATCACTGAATCATCTGGCCTATTTACTTTATCTGGATGGTCAAGAGGAAATGGCTAAGGAATTATTAGATCGTATCATACAAGTTCCATTTGAAGGGAATTATAACACTTGGACCTTTGTTGATAGCTCTCTGGGTTTATTGGCCTATCTGGAAAGAGAAAAAGAAAATCAGGTATTCGTCTATAAAAAACTCCTTTTATCTCCATTAGAACAAGGGGAGAAATCAACTCAAAAAATAAGAAGGAGAGTTCATCAGAGATTTTTGAATGGTGATAGCTTGGAGCAAAAGCTTGCAAAAATCGAGCAAGCTTCAAGTCCTGAATCGGAAATGGAACGCCGTTTGCTATACTTGACAGATTTATTGAAGATTAACCTTTTTATTGATGAGTCAACTTGTGAAGAGACAGCTATCCAAGCAAAAATCGAAGAGAATATGGAGATACTAAAGAAGTATATCAAGGAGCATGAAATCTTTAGCCTCTTTCCATTTAAGGGATGATGTAAGTTTTTAATCTTGGATTGTTAGAAAGAGTGTAAAATGAAAATCAAACATCACTTTGGTGTATACGGAGTCTGTTTTCAAGACGGTAAATTGCTTTGTATTGAGAAAACGAGAGGGCCTTATCAGCATCGTTTTGATTTACCTGGTGGTAGTCAGGAAATCGGTGAGGGTTTGACAGAAACCCTCAAGAGAGAAGTTTTGGAAGAGACAGGCTATACGCTTATCCGTTATTCAAATTCTAGAATTTATGATGTAATGGTTCAAGAAGAGGGGCAAGACTTCGCAGTACATCATATCATGGCATTTTATGATATAGAACTTGATTTCGAAGGCCCTCATAAATCCCTTCCTCAAGAAGTTATTGATGGAAGTAACGATTCAGCAAAGGCAATTTGGTTGAATTTGGAAGAAATTACTGCAGACAATGCTTCGCCTTTAGTATTGAAGGTGAAGGCAGAGTTACGAGGATTTTCAGAATTGGACATGACAAGCTATAAGAATTGGAAAGTAAAATAGAGGGACAATGGAACTATTTAAAACATGGAAGAAATATATGGTTCTCTATGGTCTTAAATCTCAAATCGGGACTGTTTATCGAAACAGTGATAGGACAACGAGCTTTTATGATATTGGGAATTTTCTATACCTAGCAGGGGAGCTAAATTCTAAATTTTGGGAAGATTTTGTTAGGAAATATGGTTTAGATTATAAGATTATTATTTCAGAAAATACCAATTGGCAAGGTTTTCTGCATCAGAAAGTGGAGCTAATTTCTTTTACTCGCTATTCTTTTAAGGATAAGGCAAATTTTCAAGTTGAATTTCTAAATGATCTAGTTAGTCATATAGAGGAAGGTTACAATATTGTACCTATTGATAATCGTATTTATAACTGCCTTTCTGAGGAAGAATGGTCACAAGATTTAAAGGGAGATTTTGAGTCCTATCAGGATTTTTCTTTAAAAGGTGGATTTGGCTTTGTGGTTCTTAAAAATAAAGAACTGATTGCTGGGATTTCCTCAGGGTTAGTTTACCGTGGAGCAGTTGAAGTGGAAGTTGCAACTAGACCAAACGAACAAGGAAATGGCTTTGCTAAAAAGCTTGGTGTTGCAATGATTCTAGAGAGTTTAAATAGAGATATGTTTCCTCTTTGGGATGCTCATAACGAGGCTTCCAAAAAAGTAGCAGAATTTTTAGGATATGAGTTAGTTGAACCTTATGAAGCTTTTGAACTAGATGAAAGCGTCATATAATGATATCTGATATTGTATCTTTTAAGACGAGGTGAATGGACATGCAAAATCAACTGGCTCTTAGTGGCGAAAGAATTGTTGAAAAAATTTACCCACAACTATTTCATCATGTTGGTATGATTCGTGGCGAATACTTGTTGAGAGAGCTCAATCAAAACATCCTGTTACCAAGTTGTCAGCAATTTGTAAAAGATTATTTAGACACTATTTGCCATTTATACTCAGATGAAGAAGTCTGGTATCGCTTTTCAGAGTTAACAAATGCAGAAGCAAATAGTCTAGACGGGAGTAAAGAGTATTTTGACGAACGCCACCCCTTATTTGGATATAGAGGGACTAGGCGTTTATTGGCGTGTCCAGATGAATTTCAGGCTGAGGCACATGTCGTTACAGAAGTTTATCAAACCAATCCCAATCTGTCTCTTATTTTTCCTTTTGTGAATGATGCTGAACAGTTAAAACAAGCTATTAGAGTATTGCGTCAGTATGGTTTTACCGGGAAAGTCGGCACGATGATTGAATTACCATCAGCTTATTTCGACTTGGACAGGATACTGGAAACGGGCATTTCAAAGATTGTAGTTGGAATGAATGATTTGACTTCATTTATTTTTGCGACTGTAAGAAACAGTCAATGGCATGATATGGAAAGTCCCATTATGTTAGAAATGCTGAGACAGATGCAGGATAAAGCAAGGATGAAAAAGATAGATTTCGCTGTAGCAGGCTATCTGAATCCTTCTTTCATACAAAAAATGAATCATATGGGGATTGAGTGCATTATCCACTACAGTTCTATTCCGGAGATTTTTAATTTAGAGATTGACCATCCAGACCATCTCAAACGTGTAAAAGAAGAAAGTAAAAAAATACAAAGGAGCAACCCATGAAACCGCAAGAAATGTGGAATGCCTACAAGCAAATCAACCCCTCTATCGGTGATGAGATAGACGCTTGGGCTTTTGGAATGGAAGCTGATTTCTTGGCAGACTTGGTTTTAAAAGGTGAAAAGACGGCAACAGCGTCGGCTTATGACCTCTACGTACTAGATGACGAACCCCTTCCGCAAGAAGGTACCTTTGACATCATTTTAGATAGTCAAAATCAGGCTGTCTGTATTGTCGAAATTACAAAGGTTTCTGTCCGGCCCTTCAATCAAGTTTCTGCTCAACATGCCTTTAAGGAAGGTGAAGGTGACAAATCCCTAGTCTATTGGCGCCAGGTTCATGAGGACTTTTTCACAGACTGTTTGGGTCAAGCAGGATTGACTTTTACACCTGACAGTAAGGTTGTTTTAGAAGAATTTCGCAAGATCTACCCACTGTAGGCTGTTAGACGGAAGAAAGTTTTGGAAATCACCGTCCAATCCTTTTTTCTCAAGCAAAACATGATATAATAAGTTTGTTTGAAGAAGAGCTCTAGCTCTTAAACTTAGAATAGGAGAAAATTATGCAAGCAGTTGAACATTTTATTAAGCAATTTGTTCCTGAACATTATGATTTATTTTTAGACTTGAGTCGTGAGACTAAGACTTTTTCAGGAAAGGTGACTATTAGTGGTCAAGCACAGAGTGACCGTATTTCCCTTCATCAAAAAGACTTGGAAATCGCTTCTGTAGAAGTTTCAGGGGAAGCTCGCCCATTCACAGTTGATCATGACAATGAAGCCCTTCATATCGAATTAGCTGAGGCTGGTCAAGTTGAAGTGGCTATCGCTTTCTCAGGAAAAATTACAGACAACATGACAGGGATATACCCTTCTTATTACACAGTTGATGGAGTGAAGAAGGAAGTATTGTCTACTCAATTTGAGAGCCATTTTGCGCGCGAAGCCTTCCCATGTGTGGATGAGCCAGAAGCTAAAGCAACTTTTGACCTCTCTCTACGTTTTGACCAAGCAGAAGGTGAATTGGCCTTGTCTAACATGCCTGAGATTGATGTGGAAAACCGCAAGGAAACAGGCATCTGGAAGTTTGAGACAACACCTCGCATGTCTTCTTACTTGTTAGCCTTTGTAGCAGGTGATTTGCAAGGGGTAACAGCGAAAACTAAAAACGGTACCCTCGTAGGTGTTTATTCAACCAAAGCTCATCCACTATCAAACCTTGATTTCTCACTGGATATCGCTGTTCGCTCTATCGAGTTTTACGAAGATTACTATGGAGTTAAGTACCCGATTCCTCAATCTCTCCACATCGCCCTTCCTGACTTCTCAGCTGGAGCTATGGAAAACTGGGGTCTTGTGACCTACCGTGAAGTTTACTTGGTTGTGGATGAGAACTCAACTTTTGCCAGTCGTCAACAAGTTGCTCTTGTTGTGGCCCATGAATTGGCTCACCAATGGTTTGGTAACCTTGTGACTATGAAGTGGTGGGATGACCTCTGGCTCAATGAAAGCTTCGCTAACATGATGGAGTACGTCTGTGTGGATGCCATTGAGCCAAGCTGGAATATCTTTGAAGATTTCCAAACAGGTGGTGTTCCGTCTGCCTTGAAACGTGATGCGACGGATGGTGTTCAGTCTGTTCACGTGGAAGTTAAACACCCAGATGAAATCAATACCCTATTTGACGGAGCTATCGTTTATGCCAAAGGAAGTCGTCTCATGCACATGCTTCGTCGTTGGCTAGGTGATG
Organism: Streptococcus sp. HMSC067H01; assembly: GCF_001814775.1. GTDB lineage: Bacteria > Bacillota > Bacilli > Lactobacillales > Streptococcaceae > Streptococcus. The sequence goes on along the minus strand of NZ_KV817781.1, from coordinate 147,802 downwards.
CCGATTTTGCCAAAGGTTTGCATGCCTACTTTGAAAAACATCAATACAGCAATACCATTGGTCGTGACCTTTGGAATGCTCTCGGACAAGCATCTGGTCGTGATGTAGCAGCCTTCATGGATTCTTGGTTGGAGCAACCTGGTTATCCAGTCCTTACTGCCACAGTTGAAAATGATGTTTTGAAGATCTCACAAAAACAATTCTTCATCGGTGAGCATGAAGACAAGAACCGACTTTGGGTAGTGCCACTTAACAGCAACTGGAAAGGACTACCAGATACTCTCGAAACTGAAAGTATCGAAATCCCTGGCTATGCAACACTTCTTGCTGAAAATGAAGGAGCACTTCGTTTCAACACTGAAAATACAGCCCACTACATTACAGACTATCAAGGTCAATTACTTGATGCTGTGCTTGCAGACCTAGTAGAACTTGATAACACAAGTAAACTTCAAATCGTCCAAGAACGTCGTTTGCTTGCTGAAGCAGGGCACATTTCGTACGCAGACTTGCTTCCAGTAGTGGATCAATTGGCTAAAGAAGAATCTTATCTCGTTGTTTCAGCAGTTTCACAAGTTATCGGAGCGCTTGATCGCTTTATCGATGAAGGAACTGAGACAGAAAAAGCCTTTAAAGCCCTTATTGCTAAACTGGCTCGTTACAACTATGACCGTCTTGGCTTTGAAGCTAAAGAGGGTGAATCTGATGAAGATGAATTGGTTCGTCAATTGACAATTTCCATGATGATTCGTTCAAATGACGAGGAAGCCAGTCAAGTTGCTAGCCAAATTTTCGAAGCCCACAAGGATAATCTTTCAGGACTTCCAGCAGCTATTCGTTCACAAATTCTCATCAATGAAATGAAACACCATGAGACTAAGGAATTGGTCGCAACTTATCTCGATCTTTATACTCATGCCACAGATGCTGCCTTTAAACGCCAATTGGCAGCTGCTCTTGCCTACAGTACAGATACGGATAATATCCAAACCTTGATTGCTTCTTGGAAGGACAAATTTGTGGTAAAACCACAAGATTTGTCTGCATGGTATTATCAGTTCTTAGGTCATAAGGAAACTCAGGAACCAGTTTGGGCTTGGGCGCGTGAAAACTGGGATTGGATTAAGGCTGCTCTTGGTGGAGATATGAGCTTTGATAGCTTTGTTATTCTGCCTGCCCATGTATTTAAGACAGAGCAACGCTTGACAGAATACAAGGCCTTCTTTGAGCCACAACTTTCTGACCTTGCCCTTAGCCGTAACATCGGTATGGGAATCAAGGAAATCGCAGCACGCGTTGAATTGATCAAGCGTGAAAAAGCAGCAGTTGAAGCAGTTGTTGCTCAATATGGAAATGCTTAAAATTCAAAGGTTATAAAAGCTATAAAAACTCAACTTTCTCTTGAAAAAACAAGGGAAGTTGAGTTTTTTTTAAGATATTTTTGCTATAATAGGTGTAATAAGGAGGAATTTTTGATGATCAAGATTCTATTAGTGGAAGATGACCTAGGCCTGTCAAATTCAGTCTTTGACTTTCTGGATGATTTTGCGGATGTCATGCAGGTTTTTGATGGCGAAGAAGGTCTCTATGAGGCTGAAAGTGGCGTTTATGATTTGATTCTGCTTGATTTGATGTTGCCTGAAAAAAATGGTTTCCAAGTCTTAAAAGAATTACGTGAAAAAGGCGTTTCGACACCAGTTCTTATCATGACAGCAAAGGAAAGTCTCGATGACAAAGGTCATGGATTTGAGCTTGGGGCAGATGATTATCTAACAAAACCATTCTATCTAGAAGAACTCAAGATGCGTATTCAGGCGCTACTCAAACGTTCTGGTAAGTTCAACGAAAATACTCTTTCTTATGGTGATTTGACTGTCAATCTATCTACCAATGAGGTTAAAGTCAATGATACTGTTGTGGAATTATTGGGTAAAGAATTTGATCTTTTGGTTTATTTCCTCCAAAATCAAAATGTTATCTTACCCAAAACACAGATTTTTGACCGTTTGTGGGGATTTGACAGTGACACAACCATCTCCGTGGTAGAAGTCTATGTATCAAAAGTTCGTAAGAAATTAAAGGGCTCAGTCTTTGCTGAAAACCTCCAAACCTTGCGTAGTGTTGGGTATATTTTAAAACATGTTTAAAAAAATTAAAAAGAATTGGTATGAGGAGGATTTTAGTTACTTTATTCGTAACTTTGGAGTATTTACTCTGATTTTCTCCGCTATGACCTTGATTATCTTGCAGGTTATGCATTCGAGTCTTTATACCTCAGTTGATGAGAAGCTATTGTCACTCAGTGCTAATCCTCAGGATGTTATCCAGTTGGCTGTCAACCGTGCGACAGAAGATGTAAAAGATTTGAATAGTGAATCGGTAGGGCCACCTTCAAATAGCAAACCTACAGTCAGTTCTAATACGGAAGTAATTTTATTGGACTCTAGTTTAAATCAACTAGTAGCTGGAAATCGCTTTTTAGGTCTTGATAGGGTTACATTTAATAAAAAGGATTTGAATCACATTAGACAGCTTCATGTTCAGAATAGCTATGGGCAGGATGAGATTTATCGAGTGATTCTGACTGAGATGAATATTGAATCTGTCTCGACCAATATTAAGTATGCAGCTGTTTTGATTAATACCAGTCAGCTGGAACAAATCAGTCAAAATCATGAGCAGTTAATCGTAGTAGTCATGGCCAGCTTCTGGATTTTATCACTCATAGCTAGTCTTTATCTTGCTCGCGTTAGTGTCAAACCCTTGCTTGAAAGTATGCAGAAGCAGCAGAGTTTTGTCGAAAATGCCAGTCATGAGCTACGTACTCCACTTGCTGTTCTTCAAAACCGCTTGGAAACTCTTTTTCGAAAGCCTGAGGCTACCATTTTGGAATCAAGCGAGAGTATTGCTTCTAGTTTAGAAGAAGTTCGGAACATGCGCTTTTTAACAACCAATCTTCTTAATCTAGCCCGTCGTGATGATGGTATCAATCCTGAACTAGGAGAAGTGCAGCCAGACTTCTTTAACACAACCTTTACCAACTATGAGATGATTGCATCTGAAAATAACCGCGTTTTTCATTTTGAAAATCGTATTCATCGGACCATCATAACAGACAAGCTTCTTCTTAAGCAACTGATGACTATCTTGTTTGACAATGCTGTCAAGTATACTGAAGAAGAAGGAGTTATTTATTTTGTCATCGCTGCGACAGAGCGTAATCTCTATTTGTCAGTGGCTGATGATGGAATCGGTATTTCTGCAGTAGATAAAAAGAAAATTTTTGATCGCTTTTATCGAGTTGACAAGGCTCGTACTCGCCAAAAAGGTGGCTTTGGGTTAGGCTTATCCTTAGCCAAACAGATTGTCGATGCTCTTAAAGGGACCATCAGTGTCAAAGATAACAAACCTCATGGTACTATTTTTGAAGTAAAAATCTCAATTCAAACACCATCTAAACGAAAAAGTAAATAAGAAAAGGCTATGACTTAGAATGTGATAGACCAAGTATCGCTTCTCTAGTCACAGCCATATAGCCATCGTGTTAAACAAAAAATAGGTCGGGATTTTTATCCCGACCTATTTGATTCTAATAAAATTTCTTCTTAATCATAGAACGTTGGAACTTTAGAGCTACCAAACTCAAAGCAATGGCTAGACTAAAAGCCAGAACTGTGTTGAACTTGAGGGCTAAAAAGATAAAGCTAAACAAGGCTAAAAAGACGCAAAAACAAGCAATGTTTACAAAAAATAGAACTTCCTTTACACTAGCGACAGAAGTGGTTTCTGGAACATAGTCTTGATAGAGCGCTGTTTGAGTTTCCTCTTCTTCAAACTCATACGGTTGATATTTTCTTACGGGCATGATTCTCTCCTTAACAGTACTCTTTCATTTTACCATTTTTCAAGAAAAAAATTATTACAGTAAGGTTACAAAAATAATAAGTAAATTTATCATTTTAGGGAATAGCTGATTTTGCAGAAATGTGGTATAATTTTCCTTATGGAAAAGATTATCATTACAGCAACTGCTGAAAGTATTGAACAAGTAAAACAGCTACTTGAAGCTGGTGTCGACCGCATTCATGTCGGTGAGAAAGATTTTGGTCTTCGTTTGCCAACTACCTTTAGTCATGAAGAATTGCGTGAAATCGCAAAAATTGTTCATGAGGCAGGTAAGGAATTAATCGTTGCGGTTAATGCTCTTATGCACCAAGACATGATGGACCGTATCAAGCCCTTCTTGGACTTTTTAGAAGAAATCAAAACGGACTATATTACTGTTGGAGATGCGGGTGTCTTTTATGTTGTCAATCGTGAGGGTTATTCTTTTAAAACCATCTATGATGCCTCAACCATGGTCACAAGCAGCCGTCAGATTAATTTCTGGGGACAAAAGGCTGGCGCTTCTGAGGCAGTATTGGCTCGTGAAATTCCATCAGCTGAACTCTTTAAAATGCCTGAAATTTTGGAAATTCCTGCTGAAGTTTTGGTTTACGGTGCTAGTGTCATCCACCACTCTAAGCGTCCACTCTTGCAAAACTATTATAATTTTACTCAGATTGATGATGAAAAAACACGTCAACGCAACCTCTTCTTAGCAGAGCCTAGTGATCCAGATAGTCACTACTCAATTTTTGAAGACAATCATGGAACTCATATCTTTGCTAACAATGACCTTGATTTGATGACCAAATTGACAGAACTAGTAGAACATGGATTTACCCACTGGAAACTGGAAGGTCTCTACACTCCAGGTCAAAATTTTGTAGAAATTGCAAAACTCTTCATCCAAGCCCGTAGCTTGATTCAAGAGGGAAGCTTTACTCATGACCAAGCCTTCTTGTTGGACGAGCAAGTCCGTAAACTCCATCCCAAAAATCGTTTCCTTGACACAGGATTTTATGACTACGATCCTGACATGGTTAAATAAGAATCAGAAACCCGAAATAAAATGTTCGGGTTTTTCTAGTGCAAGGATGAATTTAAAGCGTATTCATGTTATAATAGAAGTAGCTTTTTGTTTGGAGGTGTTTAAGTGGAAAATCTGAAAAAAATAGCAGGCATCAAGGCTGCTGAGTTCGTAACCGATGGAATGGTTGTAGGACTTGGAACAGGCTCGACTGCCTATTATTTCGTAGAGGAGATTGGTCGTAGAATCAAGGAGGAAGGACTTCAAATTACAGCCGTAACGACCTCGAGCGTAACGACAAAACAGGCACAAGGATTGAATATACCGCTTAAGTCTATTGATGAGGTGGATGAAGTTGATGTGACTGTTGATGGAGCTGATGAGGTGGATCGTCAGTTTAATGGTATCAAAGGAGGTGGTGGCGCACTTCTAATGGAAAAAGTAGTTGCGACACCAACTAAACAGTATATCTGGGTGGTAGATGAGAGCAAGATGGTTGAGAAACTGGGCGCTTTCAAACTACCTGTCGAAGTTGTCCAATACGGAGCAGAACAGGTTTTCCGTCGTTTTGAAAAAGCTGGTTATAAGCCAAGTTTTCGTGAAAAAGATGGCCAACGCTTTGTGACGGATATGAAAAATTTCATCATTGACCTTGATTTAGGTGTTATTGAAGATCCGATCGCTTTTGGTCGTCAATTGGATCTTCAGGTTGGTGTTGTTGAGCACGGTTTATTTAATCAAATGGTTGATAAAGTGATCGTTGCAGGACAAGCTGGCGTTCAGGTTTTAACTTCAACAAAAGGGAAATAAAGGAGGCAAATGATGTCAAAATTTAAACGTATTCACTTGATGGTACTCGATTCTGTAGGAATTGGTGCAGCACCAGATGCTCATAACTTTGTCAACGCTGGTGTTCCTGACGGTGCATCAGACACGCTTGGACACATTTCAAAATCAGTAGGTTTGAATGTTCCAAATATGGCAAAACTTGGTCTTGGAAATATTCTTCGTGAACAAGCCTTGAAGACTGTTCCAGCTGAGAGCAATCCAACTGGTTACGCTACGAAGTTAGAAGAAGTCTCTCTTGGAAAAGATACCATGACAGGTCACTGGGAAATCATGGGTCTTAATATTACAGAACCGTTTGATACTTTCTGGAATGGATTCCCAGAAGAAATCTTGACAAAAATCGAAGAATTTTCAGGACGTAAGGTTATTCGTGAAGCCAACAAACCATACTCAGGAACAGCTGTCATCGATGATTTCGGACCACGTCAAATGGAAACTGGCGAGTTGATTATCTATACATCAGCTGACCCAGTTCTTCAAATCGCAGCTCACGAAGACATCATTCCTTTGGATGAACTCTACCGTATCTGTGAATACGCTCGTTCGATTACTTTAGAGCGTCCAGCTCTTCTTGGTCGTATCATTGCCCGTCCTTATGTTGGTGAGCCTGGAAACTTCACTCGTACGGCTAACCGTCGTGACTTGGCTGTATCTCCATTTGCTCCAACTGTATTGGACAAATTGAATGAAGCCGGTATTGATACATATGCAGTTGGTAAGATTAACGATATCTTCAACGGTGCTGGTATCAACCACGATATGGGCCACAACAAATCAAATAGCCACGGTATGGATACCTTGGTCAAAACAATGGGACTACCTGAGTTTGAAAAAGGATTCTCATTTACCAACTTGGTAGACTTTGATGCTTTATATGGACACCGTCGTGATCCACACGGCTATCGTGATTGTTTGCATGAGTTTGATGAGCGCTTGCCAGAAATTATGGCAGCTATGAGAGAAGATGATCTTCTTTTGATTACTGCTGACCACGGAAATGACCCAACCTATGCTGGTACTGACCATACTCGTGAATATATTCCACTTTTGGCATACAGTCCATCCTTTAAAGGCAATGGATTAATTCCAGTTGGACACTTCGCTGACATCTCAGCAACGATTGCAGAGAACTTTGGTGTTGATAAAGCCATGATCGGTGAAAGCTTCTTAGATCAATTAGTTTAAGATGATTCGCTTTGCATTACTGGTTAGAGGTATCAATGTCGGTGGAAAGAATAAGGTAGTCATGGCCCAGCTTCGTCAAGAATTGACAGGGTTGGGATTAGAAAATGTTGAAACCTACATCAATAGTGGGAATATTTTCTTTGATACTAGCATGCCTAGAACTCAGTTGGTTGACAGTCTACAGGATTTCTTTAAAGAACATTATCCATTTATCCGATATTTTTCCTTGTTAAGTCAAGAAGACTACGAAGAGGAGCTTAGAAATCTTCCTGATTGGTGGAATCATGAGATGGCTCGAAAAGATGTGCTCTTTTACACTGAGGGCTTGGATGTGGATCAAGTCATCGAGAAAGTGAACAGTTTGGAACTGGTCGATGAAGTGCTTCATTTTGGGAAATTAGGGATCTTCTGGGGTAAATTGTTAGAAGCTAGCTACTCTAAAACAGCCTATCACAAGCACTTGCTTAAGATGCCTTTCTATCGCAATATTACCATTCGTAACGCTAATACCTTTGACAAAATTGGTCAATTTTTAAAACATAAAAAAAGGAGATAGACAATGACATTATTAGCAAAAATCAATGAAACAGCAGCATTTTTGAAGGGCAAAGGAATCGAAGCTCCTGAGTTCGGTTTGATCCTTGGTTCAGGTCTTGGAGAATTGGCTGAAGAAATCGAAAATGCAGTCGTAGTAGACTACTCTGACATTCCAAACTGGGGTCAATCCACAGTAGTCGGACATGCTGGTAAATTGGTCTATGGTGATCTTGCTGGACGTAAAGTCTTAGCTCTTCAAGGTCGTTTCCACTTCTACGAAGGAAATCCTCTTGAAGTTGTGACTTTCCCTGTCCGTGTTATGAAAGTCTTGGGCTGCGAAGGTGTAATTGTAACCAACGCTGCTGGAGGTATCGGCTTCGGTCCTGGTACCTTGATGGCTATTACTGACCACATCAACATGACTGGTCAAAACCCATTGATTGGTGAAAACTTGGATGACTTTGGTCCACGTTTCCCTGATATGTCGAAAGCCTACACTCCAGAATACCGTGAGACTGCTCATCAAGTAGCAGACAAATTGGGCATTAAACTGGATGATGGGGTTTATATCGGTGTGACAGGTCCAACTTATGAAACTCCAGCTGAAATCCGTGCCTATAAAACATTGGGAGCGGATGCAGTTGGTATGTCTACTGTTCCTGAAGTTATTGTGGCAGCCCACTCAGGCTTGAAAGTTCTAGGAATTTCATGTATCACTAACCATGCTGCTGGTTTCCAAGAAGAACTCAACCACGAAGAAGTTGTGGAAGTGACAGAACGCGTCAAAGGCGACTTCAAAGGCTTGCTAAAAGCGATTCTTGCTGAATTGTAATCATGTTACAAGAGTTGAGGGGTAGCCTTCAGAAGATCCCATATAACCTCAAATTAGTCCTAGCGGTCATCATGCTAGGGCTAGTTTCAGGCATATTCGGAATTTTGCTCCATTATCTTTTAGAGCTGGTTGAAGGGATTGCTTTTGGTCAGACAGAGCATAACACTGGATTCTTGACAGATGGTGTTGCCTCATCACGAATAGGCTTCAGTTTAATCATCGTGGGTGTCAGTTCTGCCTTGGTCTGGTATTTCTTGCAAAGAAAAGCAAAGATTTTTTCCATCAAAGCGCAGATGAAGGATGAAACATCACAATACAAACTTTATTTTTTTAAACAGCTAGTTCATTCAATTTGGCAGATTGTTGCAGTTGGAGGAGGAGCGCCTATCGGTAAGGAAGCTGCGCCGCGGGAGATTGGAGCTTTATTTGCAAGACCTATTGCCAATATTTTTTCTCTCTCCGTGAAGGACCAAATCTTTCTCATTGCCTGTGGAGCTGGTGCGGGTTTAGCGGCTGTCTATCAGGTTCCGTTAACGAGTGTGTTTTTCGTTTTTGAAACCTTGGGAATTGCTTTATCTGTCAAACGTTTTTTCTTGGTCGGTCTGACTACATATGTATCAGCCTTTACAGCAGGCTTTGTTGTTTCAGATCATGCTCTCTACCAGATTCCAGCTCTGACTTGGCCACTAGGTGATATGTGGCTTGTTCCCTTATTAGTTCTTTTTCTGACTCCACTCGCTTGGCTTTTTAGTCGCTTCAACAAACAAGCTTCTTTAAAGAGAATAAAGGACAAGCGGATACTCTATACTCTGCCTGTAACATTCCTTTTCCTTGTTGGATTGGCTAGCCATTTGCCTCATCTACTTGGTAATGGGCGTATGATGGCTCAGGAAATTTTAAACGGCAGTAATGCCAAGACGGTAATCCTCTTATTTGTCTTGAAAGCCTTGGTCGTTTTAGTCACCCTTTGGGCAGGTGCCTATGGTGGTATCTTGACCCCATCTTTTGCCTTGGGGATGGCAGGAGCTGCACTCTTGACCATGATTTTAGGTAGTGGCAACCAGCCAGCAGTCTTACTATTAGGTTCGGTTTGCTTTTTATCTGTGACCTTGAAGGCACCCCTATCTGCAAGTGGATTGGTAATGGGGTTCACTGGTCAGTCATTTGAGGCTATACCTTTTCTTTTGGTGACTGCTTACTTGGCATTTGGTTTTGCTAAAATGCTGGACCGAATCCCTTGGGAGAAATACTTACGACCAAAGACAAGGATAATAGAAAATTAATAAGAATACTCTAGTTTTTCTAATCCAAAATATATTTTAAATTTATAATCAATATCATTTAATAAAGAAAGGATGGGTTAACCGTATTTGCTGAACTGAATACGGGCGGAGAACTGTGTAAAAAAGATAAACTGTCTAGCATCTGCGATGCGTCGTCAGTTTCCTATTTTTACTTTGTTCTCCGTCGCCTGTCCTATTAATAAAAAAGAAAGGTAGAGCGTGTGTTCTAATTTGAACACGAGCGGAAAGCTCGGAAAATAGATAATCTGACTGAGAAATCAGGATTTCTCGTCAGATTCCTAATTTTCAGTCGCTTTCTGGTCGCTCTTTGTATCATAAATTATGTCTATCCATATTGCTGCTAAGCAAGGTGAAATTGCTGATAAAATTCTTCTTCCTGGGGATCCTCTTCGTGCTAAGTTTATTGCGGAAAATTTCCTTGAAGATGCTGTTTGTTTTAACGAAGTGCGTAACATGTTTGGTTACACTGGTACTTACAAGGGTCACCGTATATCTGTTATGGGAACAGGAATGGGGATGCCATCCATCTCTATTTATGCGCGCGAGTTGATTGTCGACTACGGAGTGAAGAAATTAATCCGTGTGGGAACTGCTGGTTCTTTGAATGAAGATGTCCATGTTCGTGAATTAGTTTTAGCACAAGCCGCTGCTACCAATTCAAACATCATCCGCAACGACTGGCCTATGTATGATTTTCCTCAAATTGCTAGCTTTGATTTGCTAGATAAGGCTTATCATATTGCCAAAAATCTCGGTATGACAACCCACGTTGGGAACGTTTTGTCATCTGATGTCTTTTATTCAAACTACTTTGAAAAGAACATTGAGCTTGGTAAGTGGGGAGTAAAAGCGGTGGAAATGGAAGCGGCAGCGCTGTATTATCTTGCAGCTCAACATCATGTTGATGCCCTTGCTATCATGACTATTTCAGATAGTTTGGTCAATCCAGATGAGGACACTACAGCAGAAGAACGTCAAAACACCTTCACTGATATGATGAAGGTTGGTTTGGAAACATTGATTGCTGACTAAAGGTAGGCTATATTCAGAATGATTTCTCTTGTTCTCAAAATGATAACCACCAACAATGAATCAATCCTGAAATAGGTAAGAATAAGGAAATTGAAGAAAGCCTAATTGTGTCAAAGGAACGAGACTAGTCAGTTTAATATCTAAATCATAATCAAATGAAGTTGGAAGCCAAGTTGACAAGAAGTCAAGGCTTTCAACTTTTTAACTTGAAAATTCCTAGGAGTACAAAATGGATAAAATTGAACAACTACAAGGTATTATTGATCAAAGTCAGAGAATTGTCTTTTTCGGTGGTGCAGGGGTTTCTACAGAGTCTAATATTCCAGATTTTCGTAGTTCAGATGGTATATATAGTTTGAAACTAGGTCGCCATTTTACTGCCGAGCAACTGGTTTCACGCACTATGTTTGAACGCTATCCAGAGGATTTTTTTGACTTCTACAAAAAGTATCTCCTCTATCCAGATGCCAAGCCGAATTTAGCACATGATTATCTAGCATCGTTGGAAAAAACAGGTAAATTAAAGGCGATTGTGACGCAAAATATTGATAGCTTGCATGAAATGGCGGGTTCTGAAAAAGTTTTGAAACTGCATGGTAGTGCAGATCGTAATTACTGTTTGGGCTGTCATCGCTTTTATGATTTGAATGCATTTTTGGCACTTGAAGGTCCAGTTCCCCACTGCTTAGATTGTGGCAAGGTGGTCAAACCTGATGTGACCCTTTATGAGGAAGCGCTAGATATGGATGTATTTAGTAGAGCAGCTCGAGCCATTCAGCAAGCAGATTTGTTGATCATTGGTGGAACTTCCTTAGTTGTTTACCCTGCAGCTAGCCTAATCAATTATTTTTCAGGATCAAATCTTGTCGTTATCAACAAGTCCAGCACTCCTCAAGATAGCCAAGCTGATTTAGTTATCGAAGGGAAGATTGGAGAAGTTTTTTCTAAATTGAGACAATAAAAAACTGAAAGAAGTAGAACTATACTTCCTTCAGTTTTTTTGTATCACGAACTCAGAAACTATGAACAAGATTCTCTTCATTTCTAGAGGAATTTTATTGTTGATTTATAAATTGCTCGAGTTATTTTTAATTGTTGAATAAAAGGAAAAAAGGAAGATTTTCTGGATGAAAATCTTCCTTTTTTAGTCAATCAGTACATGCTGATTTTAATGAAATGCTACTATATTGTTTACTTTTTTAAAGATCGCAAAAAACAATCAATCTCTGCTTGAGAATGGAGAATGCTCATCTTTTCTGGGTAAGTATTGTTTAAGTATTGGTATCTTTCCTTAGCATTTTTTGTACGTCCATCCCAGAGAATCCAACGGATAAATTCCCAATTGAATTGCTCGGGGCATCCCGCTGCCATACTTTCTCTCACTTTTCCTCTGTACTTTAAATATCGCTTAAAGGCTCTTAGCAGACAATTCCAAGCAGAGAAGTTTAAAAAGATGATCTGGTCAGCTTGCTCCATCCTTTCTTCATAGCAACACCAAGAGTAGTTGCCATCAATGACCCAGTTTTTGTTTTTGACTAGAAAAGTTTTCATTTCGTTATGCATCCAGTCACGGTCACTATCTTGCCACCCTGGCTGAAATTGGAGAGTATCCATATGAAGTTTGGGGATAGAGTAGTGATTAGCTAGTTTTTCTGCCAGAGTGGATTTGCCTGATCCAGAATATCCAATGATAGCTATTTTCATAATAACCTCCAGAAAATGTGCACAAAAAAAGCTCCGAGGAGCTCATTTTGTATGCAGTTAATGATTAACCAAGTTTAGCTGCAAGACGTGCTTTATCACGGCTAGCTTTGTTTTTGTGGATCAAACCTTTAGTTTCTGCTTTATCGATAGCTGAGCTGGCAGCACGGTAAAGTTCTTCAGATGGGTTTGCTTCAAAAGCTTTGATAGCAGTACGCATAGCTGATTTTTGAGCTGAGTTTTTTTCGTTTTGTTTAACGTTCAATTCAGCGCGTTTGATAGCTGATTTAATGTTTGCCAATGTTCTTACCTCCATTTTTACTAACTATACCATTATATCTGAAAACTTACGTTTTGACAAGGGAAAATTATTTTTTTAAGTAAATTTCATCAATTTCGTGATTTTTAGATTTATGGAGAATGACCTCGGCACGATTTCGTGTCGGTTCAATGTAATTCTGGAGATTGGTTAGGTTGATACTGGTCCAAACTTGGTGGGCAAAATCCTTGACTTCACTAAGAGGAAGTTGAGTGAAACGGTAGTAATAGCTGCCTGGATCATCCTGAGCAAAGCTCAAAAGTTTTAAGAAACGATCCAAATACCAGCTTTCAATATCCTCGACTGCGGCATCAACATAGATTGAAAAGTCAAAGAAATCAGTAATATAGAGACGGGCATTATGGGGATTTTGGAATACGTTGATTCCCTCAACAATGACAAAATCAGCGGCTTCTACTCGTTGTTTTCGACCAGGGACAATATCATAGATTTCATGGGAATAAACAGGGATATCAACATCCTGCCCATTTTTGAGTTGGTCCAGGAAATTAAGCAAAGCTTCCATGTCGTAGCTCTCGGGAAAGCCCTTGCGATTGAGAATATCTTGCTCAATTAAGACACTATTTGGGTATAAAAAACCATCCGTAGTAACCAGTTCAACACTTGCTCCAGGAACGATACGAGAAAGCAAAATTTGCAAGAGACGACTAGTAGTTGACTTACCTACCGCAACGCTTCCTGAAACTCCGATAATGAAAGGTTGTTCTTTGCTCTCTCTTTGAAGGAAAATACCTTTTGAAAAGGCAAGGTCTTCTTTGGAACGTTTGTAAATCTGAATCAGATGTGCTAGTGGCAGATAGATATCAGTAACATCTTGTAGGCTAATCTGGTCATTGAAACTCTTAATGGAATCTAATTCTTCCTCGGTCAAGGGAGGAGTTGTTTTGCGATGCAAGGATTGCCAAGTTTCGCGGTTTATCTTTTCAAAATGTAAAAATTCGTTGGTCATACTATATCCTCGTTTGATATCTTAGTATACCATATTTTGGAAAGAATGACATCCGACCATTTGAGAAAAAGCACTTTCTTTGTTAAAATATAAGTGGGAAAACCTATAAAGGAGGTGCTAAGATGAAAACGAGATTAAGAGATAAGATCTTGGTTTTGATCAGTCTGTTTGTAGTTGTCTTATGGTTATCACCAAACTGGATTAATTTTTCCTTTTCTATCGGACTTCACTCCTATAACTGGACTATTTTTGTCCTTTTTATTTTATTGCCCCTCATAGGTCTTGGCTACCTTGTGCTAGCATTCTTTGAAAGAAAGTGGTGGCTCTTCTTTTTTGGTTTAGCTTGTATCTTTGCTTTTCCGATTACCATGGCAGTAGGGAGCTTTTTACTAGGGCCCTAATGCTAATCAGAACTTATATTATTTTTGTGGAAATACAACATGATTTAAGGGCTTGATACCTTTGAAAACGATTTACAAATAACTTATTTTTGTGGTAAAATAGAACTATGAGTAAAATGTATTATGCAGAAAATCCAGATGCAGCTCATGATGTTCACGAACTTAGAGTTGAGCTCCTTGGGCAAAAGATGACCTTTTTAACAGATGCTGGTGTCTTTAGTAAAAAAATGATTGACTTCGGAAGTCAGTTGTTGTTAAGATGCCTTGATGTTGAAAAAGGTGAAAAAATTCTTGATGTTGGTTGTGGCTACGGTCCAATAGGCTTGTCTTTGGTTAAGGCTTATGATGCCCAGGCGACTATGGTGGATATCAATAACCGTGCCCTGGATTTAGCCCAGCAAAATGCAGTAAAAAACAAGGTTCAAGCGACTATTTTCCAGTCTAATATTTATGAGCAGGTAGAAGGACAATTTAACCATGTCATTTCGAATCCGCCCATACGTGCAGGCAAGCAAGTAGTTCACGAAATCATCGAAAAAAGTATAGACTTTTTAGTAGACGGTGGAGATTTGACTATTGTCATCCAAAAGAAACAAGGAGCTCCTAGTGCCAAAAGTAAGATGGAAGATGTATTTGGCAATTGCGAGATTGTAAAAAAAGATAAGGGATATTATATCCTTAGAAGTGTGAAAGAATGAGAGCAGTAGATCTAATCCAGAAAAAAAGAGACGGGCAAGAACTTAGTTCGAACGAAATCCAATGGTTGATTGAAGGCTATGTGGCAGGAACTGTTCCTGACTACCAAATGTCGGCTTTTGCCATGGCAGTTTACTTCCAAGGAATGACCACGAGAGAAATTTCTGATTTAACCATGAATATGGTTAAGACAGGTCAGGAGTTTGATTTGTCAGCTATAGATGGTGTCAAGGTCGATAAACACTCTACGGGCGGTGTTGGTGACAAGGTAACTTTAATTCTAGCACCCTTGGTAGCCAGTTTTGATGTCCCAGTGGCTAAGATGAGCGGTAGGGGCTTAGGCCACACTGGTGGTACTATCGATAAATTAGAATCCATCAAAGGTTTTCAGATTGAACGAAGTCAGGATGACTTTATCAAACAAGTTCAAGATATTGGGGTCTCAGTTATTGGTCAGTCTGATCAATTGGTCAAAGCGGATAAGTTACTCTATGCCCTTCGTGATGTGACGGCAACGGTTGATACCATTCCTTTGATTGCTAGCTCTGTTATGAGTAAAAAGATTGCTGCTGGAGCTGATGCTATCTTACTTGATGTAACAGTCGGTGAAGGCGCATTTATGAAAACAGTTGACGAGGCACGCCAACTTGCTCAAACCATGGTAAACCTTGGTAAGGCTGTAGGTCGTAAGACAGTAGCAGTTATTACAGATATGAGTCAACCTTTGGGACGCGCCATTGGTAACCGTTTAGAAATCCTAGAAGCACTAGAAATTCTTCAAGGTAAAGGACGTCAAGATATTAGCCACTTTATCTGCGAGCTAGCCCAGATTATGCTATCTTTAGCAAATGTTGAAAAAACTGTCGAGGAAGTAAGGCAACATCTTGAAAACGGTAAGGCTCTCAAGAAATTTGAAGAGATGGTTCTAGCTCAGGGTGGAGACCTAGAAGACCTCTATCGTTCAGTAAAAGTTGACCATGTAGTTGACATTCCTGCTCAGGAGGATGGTATTATCGCAGAACTTCCAGCTATGGAGTTTGGTCTTTTTGCCATGAGATTGGGTGCTGGTCGTGCCGTTAAAACAGATGCCCTTGACTATGAGACAGGTATCGTTTTTGAGAAGAAAGTGGGAGATTCGGTCAAACAGGGTGAAATTGTCGCAAAAGTATATACAAATGGGAAAATTTCTCCGGAACTAGTTACAGATTTCCAAAATTATGTTAAAATTAAGATAAGTGATGAAGCGATCAAAACGCGTGAAATCATTGAAATTATCTCCTAATTTAAGGAAAAAACGAAATGAAACTAAATAAATACATTGATCATACGCTTTTAAAGCAAGATGCAACAGAAGAACAAATTGATCGTTTGTTATCTGAAGCTAAAGACTTTGATTTTGCCAGTGTTTGTGTCAATCCTTGCTGGGTTTCGCATGCAAAAACTGCACTCGTAGATACTGATGTCAAGGTTTGTACAGTAGTAGGCTTCCCTCTTGGAGCTACAACTTCAGCTGTCAAGGCTTATGAAACCAAAGAAGCTATCCAAAATGGTGCTGACGAAATTGATATGGTTATCAATGTTGGTGCACTCAAATCAGGAAATGCTGCATTAGTTGAGTCAGATATTCGAGCAGTTGTTGAAGCAAGCGAAGACAAACTCGTTAAGGTTATTATCGAGGCTTGTTTATTAACTGATGAGGAAAAAGTTCTGGCTTGCCAGCTAGCCCAGAAAGCAGGAGCAGACTTTGTCAAGACGTCAACAGGTTTCTCAACAGGTGGAGCGACTTTGCCAGATGTTCAATTAATGCGCCAGACAGTTGGACCTGATATGGGGGTTAAGGCTGCTGGAGGCGCACGTTCTTATGCAGATGCAGTAGCCTTTGTTGAAGCTGGAGCTACTCGTATCGGAACATCTTCTGGTGTAGCAATCTTAAAAGGAGAGTTAGCAGATGGCGACTACTGAGTTGATTGACTTAGCGATTGAGACTAGTAAAAACGCCTATGTACCCTATTCACATTTTCCAATTGGTGCCGTTCTGGTTGCTAAGGACGGAAGTGTATATACAGGATGCAATATTGAAAATGCTAGCTACCCCTTGACCAACTGTGGTGAGAGAACAGCCATTTTTAAAGCTGTCTCTGAAGGACAACGTGAGTTTTCAGAATTGATTGTCTATGGTCAAACTGAGAAACCTATTTCTCCTTGCGGAGCTTGTCGCCAAGTTATGGTCGAATTTTTTAAACCAGATCTAAAGGTGACTTTAGTTGCCAAAGATAAATCGACGGTCGAGATGACGGTCGGGGAATTACTTCCATACTCATTTACAGACTTGAAATAGTCTGTGTCACTCTCTGAGTGGCAAGGGTCCTTGTGACCAATCAATCCATACTTGCAACTTCGTTGCGCATCTTATTTAGGAGGTTCAGTAATGAACAAGAAACAATGGCTAGGCCTTGGTCTAGTTGCAGTAGCAGCATTTGGACTTGCTGCATGTGGTAATCGCTCTTCTCGTAATGCAGCTTCTTCTTCTGATGTGAAGACTAAAGCAGCTATCGTTACAGATACTGGTGGTGTTGATGATAAATCATTCAACCAATCAGCTTGGGAAGGTCTTCAAGCTTGGGGTAAAGAACACAACCTTTCAAAAGACAATGGTTACACTTACTTCCAATCAACAAGTGAAGCTGACTACGCTAACAACTTGAACCAAGCAGCGGGAAGCTACAATTTGATTTTCGGTGTTGGTTTTGCCCTTCACAACGCTGTTGAAGAAGCAGCAAAAGAACACGCAGACTTGAACTACGTTTTGATCGACGATGTTATCAAGGACCAAAAGAACGTTGCTAGTGTTACTTTCGCAGATAACGAAGCAGCTTACCTTGCAGGTGTTGCAGCAGCTAAAACTACAAAAACTAAACAAATTGGTTTTGTAGGTGGTATGGAATCTGAAGTTATTTCACGTTTTGAAGCAGGTTTCAAAGCAGGTGTTGCCTCTGTTGACTCATCAATCAAGGTTCAAGTAGACTATGCTGGATCATTTGGTGACGCAGCTAAAGGTAAAACAATTGCAGCAGCACAATATGCAGCTGGTGCAGACGTAGTTTACCAAGTGGCTGGTGGTACTGGTGCAGGTGTCTTCTCAGAAGCTAAATCTATCAACGAAAGCAAAAATGAAGACGAAAAAGTTTGGGTTCTTGGTGTAGACCGTGACCAAGCAGAAGAAGGTAAATACACTTCTAAAGATGGTAAAGAATCAAACTTTGTACTTGCTTCTACTTTGAAACAAGTTGGAACAACAGTTCAAGACCTTTCTAACAAAGCAGAAAAAGGTGAATTCCCTGGTGGTCAAGTTATCGTTTATTCATTGAAAGATAAAGGTGTTGACTTGGCAGTAACAAACCTTACTGAAGAAGCTAAGAAAGCTGTTGAAGAAGCTAAAGCTAAAATCCTTGATGGTAGCATCAAAGTTCCTGAAAAATAAATAAAGGAAGTCATTTCTTAGGAAGCGGCCTTGGGCCGCTTCTTTAAGAATTGGAGCAAATTGATTTTGTCTCAATAGAGCTTGTTAAGATTTCATTTTAACAAGTTTTATTGAAATAAAATAAAATTCTGAAAGGAAGAGCACATGGCACACGAAAATGTCATTGAGATGCGTGAAATTACCAAAGTTTTTGGTGAATTTGTCGCTAACGACAAGATCAACCTAGAACTTCGCAAAGGTGAGATTCATGCACTTTTAGGAGAAAACGGAGCAGGTAAGTCCACGCTTATGAATATGCTAGCGGGGCTACTTGAACCAACTAGTGGTGAAATTGTAGTAAATGGACAGGTTGTTAAACTGGATTCACCGTCGAAAGCTGCTAGTCTAGGGATTGGGATGGTTCACCAACACTTTATGTTGGTTGAGGCCTTCACAGTTGCTGAAAATATCATTTTGGGAAGTGAATTGACCAAAAACGGTGTGCTAGATATTGCTCGCGCAACTCGAGAAATCAATGAATTGTCTGAACGCTATGGTTTGGCGGTAGATCCCTCTGCTAAGGTAGCAGATATCTCTGTCGGAGCTCAACAACGCGTTGAGATTTTGAAAACTCTCTATCGTGGAGCAGACATTCTTATCTTTGACGAACCGACTGCTGTTTTAACACCATCAGAAATCGATGAGTTGATGGCTATCATGAAGAACCTAGTTAAGGAAGGCAAATCAATCATCCTCATCACTCACAAGTTAGATGAGATTCGTGCTGTGTCTGACCGTGTTACAGTTATCCGTCGTGGTAAATCTATCGAGACTGTTGAGATTGTTGGTGCAACCAATGCTGACCTAGCAGAAATGATGGTTGGGCGTTCGGTTTCCTTCAAAACTGAGAAACAGCCAGCTCAACCAAAAGAAGTTGTACTATCTATCAAAGATTTAGTAGTCAATGAAAACCGTGGGGTTCCAGCAGTTAAAAATCTTTCTCTCGATGTTCGAGCTGGTGAGATTGTTGGGATTGCCGGAATTGATGGGAATGGTCAGTCTGAATTGATCCAAGCTATCACAGGACTTCGTAAAATCGAGTCAGGTAGCGTAGAGTTAAAAGGTCAATCTATTTCTGGCTTACATCCTCGTCAAATCACGGAAATGAGTGTGGGACACGTTCCAGAAGACCGCCATCGTGATGGCTTGGTTTTGGATATGATGATTTCAGAAAATATCGCTCTACAAACCTATTACAAAGAACCACTTAGCAAGAACGGAATTCTTAATTACACAAATATCATTTCTCATGCCAAAAAATTGATGGAAGAGTTTGATGTTCGTGCCGCTAGTGAGATAGTACCAGCAGCAGCACTTTCAGGAGGAAATCAACAAAAAGCGATTATCGCTCGTGAAATTGATCGAGATCCTGATCTCCTTATCGTCAGCCAACCAACTCGTGGTCTGGATGTCGGTGCCATTGAGTACATTCACAAACGTTTGATTGAAGCACGTGATAATGGTAAGGCTGTCCTTGTAGTCAGCTTTGAGTTGGATGAGATTTTAAATGTCTCTGATAGAATTGCCGTTATCCACGATGGTAAGATTCAAGGGCTTGTGACACCAGAAACAACCAACAAGCAAGAGCTTGGTGTCTTGATGGCTGGTGGTAACTTGGAAAAGGAGAAGAGTGATGTCTAAAAAATTACAACAAATTTCGGTTCCCTTGATTTCTGTTTTCCTTGGAATCTTGCTTGGAGCCATCGTCATGTGGATTTTTGGCTATGATGCCATCTGGGGCTATGAAGAATTGTTCTATACGGCCTTTGGTAGTGTTCGTGGTATCGGTGAAATTTTCCGTGCTATGGGTCCGTTAGTCTTGATCGCTCTAGGGTTTGCAGTTGCAAGTCGTGCTGGTTTCTTTAACGTTGGTCTTCCAGGACAAGCCCTCGCGGGTTGGGTTCTTAGTGGCTGGTTTGCCCTGACTCATCCTGATATGCCACGTCCTTTGCTGATTCTCGCAACCATTATCATTGCGCTAGTTGCAGGGGGGATTGTTGGTGCGATTCCAGGTGTTCTTAGAGCTTATCTTGGAACATCTGAGGTTATTGTTACCATCATGATGAACTACATTGTTCTTTATGTGGGAAATGCCTTTATCCACCACTTCCCTAAAGATATTATGCAGAGTACTGACTCATCCATTCGTGTCAGTGCCAATGCAACCTATCAGACACCATGGCTTGCTGAGTTAACAGGAAATTCTCGTATGAACATCGGTATTTTCTTTGCTATCATTGCAGTCGGTGTTATCTGGTTCATGCTTAAAAAGACAACTCTAGGTTTTGAAATTCGTGCAGTTGGTTTGAACCCAAATGCTTCTGAATATGCAGGTATTTCAGCTAAACGCACCATCATCCTATCAATGATTATCTCAGGTGCCCTTGCAGGTCTAGGTGGAGCAGTAGAAGGACTTGGGACCTTCCAAAACGTTTATGTCCAAGGTTCATCATTGGCGATCGGCTTTAACGGAATGGCGGTAAGTCTACTTGCTGCAAACTCACCGATTGGAATTCTATTTGCAGCCTTCTTGTTCGGAGTACTTCAAGTTGGAGCACCTGGTATGAATGCTGCTCAAGTGCCATCTGAGCTTGTAAGTATCGTTACAGCCTCAATTATCTTCTTTGTCAGTGTTCATTACATCATCGAACGCTTTGTCAAACCAAGAAAACAACTTAAAGGAGGTAAATAAGGATGTCGATTACAACAATGTTAACCCTTATGGTTTCTTCAATGTTGATTTACTCAGCACCACTTATTTTCACAAGTATCGGAGGAGTTTTCTCTGAACGTGGTGGAGTTGTTAACGTTGGTCTTGAAGGAATCATGGTCATGGGTGCCTTTTCTGGAGTTGTTTTTAACCTTGAATTTGCTCAAGATTTAGGAGCAGCGACTCCTTGGTTGGCTCTTCTAGTTGGTGGATTAGTCGGAGCTATCTTCTCGCTCATTCACGCAGTGGCTACAGTTCATTTCCGTGCCGACCATGTTGTCAGTGGTACCGTACTTAACTTGATGGCGCCAGCCTTGGCTGTTTTCTTGGTAAAAGTCCTCTATAACAAGGGGCAGACGGACAACTTGGTTCAAACCTTTGGACGTTTTGATTTCCCAGTCTTGGCCAATATTCCATTTCTAGGAGATATCTTCTTCAAGTCAACCAGTTTACTTGGTTACCTTGCAATTGCTTTCTCATTCCTAGCTTGGTTTATCCTCTTTAAGACTCGCTTTGGACTTCGCCTTCGTTCAGTTGGTGAACATCCACAAGCAGCGGATACATTGGGAATCAATGTCTACAAGATGAGATATCTTGGAGTTGTGATTTCAGGTTTCCTTGGGGGAATCGGAGGAGCTATCTATGCTCAGTCAATTTCCGTCAATTTCTCAGTTACAACGATTGTAGGACCAGGATTTATTGCTCTTGCAGCTATGATCTTTGGGAAGTGGAATCCTGTCGGAGCTATGCTTTCAAGTCTCTTCTTCGGACTATCACAGAGTTTGGCAGTTATTGGTTCACAACTTCCTTTCTTACAAGGAGTTCCAACTGTTTACTTGCAGATTGCACCATATCTCTTGACCATCGTCGTCCTAGCAGCCTTCTTTGGAAAAGCTGTTGCGCCGAAGGCGGATGGTATCAACTATATCAAATCTAAATAAACACAAACGAGGCTGGGAAAAATCCCGACCTCGTTTTTTAGTGTTTGAAATGAAAATCTGGCGAAAACTTCATTTTTATATCCCATCCTCTTCTCTATTTTTTAGGTTTTTGATGGGTGATATTTAGCCCCCAAGGAACTAGGTTCTCGGTTTTGTTTTGAATACGATTGATATTATCCTTATGACGTATGATTACAATTCCCGCGAGTGTTATGATAATAAGAGTGAAGAGGAGATCGTAATTACTTAAGATAAAGCCGAAGAGTGGAAAAATTAGAGCTCCCAAAACAGCAGCAAGGGCAGCAGTAACACTAGAGAGAGAAATCATGCTTCCTAGATATAGAGTTCCAAAGAAGACAACTGCTAGATAGAGGCAAAATAGAGGAGCAAATCCGAAAATGACTCCAGCACTAGTTGCGACAGCCTTTCCTCCTTTAAATCCTGCAAATACCGGGAAGGTATGCCCAATCACAGCTAAAAGGCCAAAGACTAAAGGGGAGACACCTTGAACTTGAAAGATAAGGGGAAGTAGGGTTGCGATGGTTCCTTTGAAAAAGTCAATCACGAAGGTTGCCATACCCGCTTTTTTACCTAAAATACGGAAGGTATTGGTTGTTCCAGTATTGCCAGAACCATGTTCACGTAAATTTATCTTAAAGAAGGCTAGTCCAATCCAAAGTCCTGAAGGGATTGACCCCAGCAGATAGGCTAAAATTAATAATACTATTGTCATCATGCATCTATTATACCATGAAATTGGTGAGAAGCGGAAGGAATCTCTTCTCATTTTGTGACATCTGAAGTATTTGTCTTAGAAGTGAAATTTTCGATAAAAATAGTGATTTTTCTACAGAATCTGATAGTGAATGAGTGAAAAATCATGAAAATTTCAGAAATATCTTGTGTTTATGTTTATTTATGCTATAATGGGAACAATTATTTTTAGGAGGTGGACTATGTCTTACATATTTGAGATATTACCAAGTTTATTGAGCGGTGCGACAATGACTTTACAAGTATTTGCACTGGTCTTGCTCTTTTCAATCCCTCTAGGTATCATCATTGCCTTTTGTTTACAGGTTCATTGGAAACCCCTCCATTATATAATTGACATTTATATCTGGATAATGCGTGGGACACCCTTACTTTTGCAACTAATTTTTATTTATTATGTCCTACCAAGTATCGGGATTCGACTAGATCGGGTACCAGCAGTGATTATTGCCTTCACGCTTAATTATGCAGCCTACTTTGCAGAAATATTCCGTGGAGGAATTGCAACTATTCCTCAGGGACAATACGAGGCCGCCAAGGTCTTGAAATTGAAACCTTTTGATACCGTTCGCTATATCATCTTGCCTCAGGTCACTAAGATTGTTTTACCAAGTGTATTTAACGAGGTTATGAGTTTGGTTAAAGATACTTCTTTGGTCTATGCACTCGGTATTTCTGATCTGATCCTAGCCAGTCGAACTGCAGCCAATCGTGATGCCAGCTTGATTCCAATGTTTCTAGCAGGAGCTATTTATCTGCTTATGATTGGTATTGTTACGATTATAGCTAAGAAACTTGAGAAAAAGTTTAGCTACTATAGATAGGAGGTTATCCATGTTAGAGTTAAAAAATATCAGCAAAAAATTTGGAAAAAAAGAAATTTTATCCAATTTTAATGTGACAATTCCTGAAAAGCAGATTTTGGCCATCGTTGGACCTTCTGGTGGTGGGAAGACAACCTTGCTTAGAATGTTAGCTGGACTTGAAACCATTGATTCAGGTGAGATTTTTTATAATGGAGACTCCCTACCTTTGAATGAACTTGAAAAGCGCTACTTGTTAGGTTTTGTTTTTCAAGATTTTCAGCTTTTTCCTCACTTATCCGTTATGGAGAACTTGATTTTGTCACCCATCAAAACTATTGGGATGTCTGAAGCAGATGCCAAGAAGAAGGCAACTGACTTACTCGCTCGTCTGGGGCTCGAAGCTCACGCAGATGTTTATCCATACTCATTATCTGGTGGTCAAAAGCAACGGGTTGCCTTAGCACGCGCTATGATGATAGATCCTGAAGTGATTGGTTATGACGAACCAACTTCAGCCCTTGACCCAGAGTTGCGTCTTGAGGTTGAAAAACTAATTCTACAAAATCGAGAATTAGGCATGACTCAGATTGTTGTGACTCACGATCTCAAGTTTGCAGAGAATATAGCTGACCAGATTCTCAAAGTAGAGCCTAAGTAGGAGGTATCGATGAATCGAAAGAAAATCAGCCTTGTTTTGGTATTCTTACTTGCTTTTTTTCTAGTAGGATGCACACAAAAAGCTAGTGATCCCAAAGTTGATAATTGGGATAAATACCAACAACAAGGAAGCATTACTATTGGATTTGACAATACCTTTGTTCCTATGGGGTTTGAAGAAAAGAATGGCCAATATGTCGGATTTGATATTGACTTAGCCCAGGCTGTTTCTGAGAAACTTGGTTTCAAGGTACAGTTTCAACCCATTGATTGGGATATGAAGGAAACAGAACTTCAAAACGGCACCATTGATGCTATCTGGAATGGATATTCAGCGACTGATGAACGCCGTGAGAAGGTTGCTTTTACCATTCCTTACATGGAAAATCAGCAGGTTCTAGTCTCTAAGAAATCTCAGAATATACAATCAGTGTCTGATATGACAGGCAAGGTTTTGGGTGCCCAGACAGGATCTTCTGGTTATATAGATTTCGAAGCCCAACCAGAACTCTTAAAAAATATTGTAAAAGATAAGAAGGCAAACCAATATCAAAGTTTTACAGAAGCCTTGATTGACCTGCAAAATGATCGGATTGATGCCCTCTTAATAGACCGTGTTTACGCCAATTATTATCTTGAAACTGAAGGAATTTTAGACCAGTATGAGATTTTTCCAGCTGGTTTTGAGAGCGAGTCTTTTGCAGTTGGAGTGAGACCAGCTGATAAGACCTTGTTAGCGAATTTGAATCAAGCTTTTGTGGAATTGTATCAAGATGGAAAATTCCAAGAAATTAGCCAAAAATGGTTTGGTGAAGATATTGCAACAAGTCAAGTTAAAGGAAAAGAAAACTGAGACTCTCGTCTTGGTTTCTTTTTTTGAGGAATAAACAATTGAGTTCAAATCTGCTCAATTAGAAAAATTTTGCAAAATCCCTAGAAAACCTGTAAAATAGTAAAGATGAACGAATAGGAGGTTCCTTGTGTCAAAAAAGGAAATCAATATTAACAATTATAATGATGACGCCATTCAGGTGCTAGAAGGGTTGGATGCGGTCCGTAAACGTCCAGGGATGTATATCGGATCGACCGATGGTGCTGGTCTCCACCACCTAGTCTGGGAAATCGTTGATAATGCGGTCGATGAGGCCTTGTCTGGATTTGGTGACCGCATCGATGTGACAATCAATAAAGACGGAAGTTTAACAGTTCAAGACCACGGACGTGGAATGCCGACTGGAATGCACGCTATGGGAATTCCAACGGTTGAGGTTATCTTTACCATCCTTCACGCCGGAGGGAAATTCGGTCAGGGTGGTTATAAGACATCAGGTGGTCTCCACGGGGTTGGATCTTCTGTCGTCAATGCCCTCTCTAGTTGGTTAGAGGTAGAAATTACTCGTGATGGGGCTGTTTACAAGCAACGTTTTGAAAATGGTGGGAAGCCCGTCACTACCTTGGAGAAAATTGGTACAGCACCAAAATCTAAGACAGGTACCAAAGTGACCTTCATGCCTGATGCCAGTATCTTTTCTACGACAGACTTCAAGTACAATACCATTTCAGAGCGTCTCAATGAGTCAGCTTTTCTCTTGAAGAATGTAACCTTGTCATTAACGGACAAGCGAACAGATGAAGCAATTGAATTCCATTATGAGAACGGGGTACAAGACTTTGTTTCCTACCTCAACGAAGACAAGGAAACCTTGACACCAGTTCTATACTTTGAAGGGGAAGACAATGGTTTCCAAGTAGAAGTAGCCCTCCAGTACAATGATGGATTTTCAGATAACATTCTGTCCTTTGTAAATAACGTCCGTACCAAAGACGGTGGAACGCATGAGACAGGACTCAAGTCAGCCATTACCAAGGTTATGAATGACTATGCACGTAAGACGGGGCTTCTCAAGGAAAAAGATAAAAATCTGGAAGGGTCAGATTATCGTGAAGGTTTATCAGCTGTTCTTTCTATCCTAGTTCCGGAAGAGCATCTTCAGTTTGAAGGACAGACTAAGGACAAATTGGGAAGCCCATTGGCTCGTCCTGTTGTGGATGGAATTGTGGCGGATAAGTTGACCTTCTTCCTTATGGAAAATGGGGAATTAGCTTCGAATCTGATTCGTAAAGCCATCAAGGCTCGTGATGCCCGTGAAGCAGCACGTAAAGCGCGTGATGAGAGCCGAAATGGTAAGAAAAATAAAAAAGACAAGGGCTTACTTTCTGGTAAATTAACGCCAGCCCAGTCTAAAAATCCAGCTAAGAACGAGCTCTACCTTGTTGAGGGTGATTCTGCCGGTGGCTCTGCCAAGCAAGGGCGTGACCGCAAGTTCCAGGCTATCTTGCCACTTCGTGGTAAGGTCATCAATACAGCCAAGGCCAAGATGGCAGATATCCTCAAAAACGAAGAAATCAACACTATGATTTATACCATCGGTGCTGGTGTTGGGGCAGACTTCTCTCTTGAAGATGCCAACTATGACAAGATCATTATCATGACCGATGCGGACACCGATGGTGCCCACATTCAAACCCTTCTCTTAACATTCTTTTATCGCTACATGCGTCCACTAGTCGAGGCAGGACATGTCTATATCGCCCTTCCACCTCTTTACAAGATGTCCAAAGGTAAAGGCAAGAAAGAAGAAGTGGCCTATGCTTGGACAGACGGAGAACTGGAAGAACTCCGTAAGCAGTTTGGCAAAGGAGCCACTCTCCAACGATATAAAGGTCTTGGTGAGATGAATGCAGACCAACTCTGGGAAACAACCATGAACCCAGAAACTCGTACCCTCATCCGTGTCACGATTGAGGATTTAGCACGCGCAGAACGCCGCGTCAATGTCCTCATGGGAGATAAAGTCGAACCACGCCGTAAGTGGATTGAAGATAATGTCAAGTTTACTTTAGAAGAAGCAACAGTGTTTTAAAATTAGGATATAAATACAAATGGAGGACAAGATATGTCTGAAAATCTAAGTGAAGAGCAAGTTAAAGAAGCTCTTGAAAGTGGTTATGCGCAATCTGAGACATTATTAAACGATAAAGATGAATTAGATGATTTTTTGTACCGTTTGGAGCAAAAAATTAAAGAGATGCCATTGGTTGGTAAGAAATTTACAATGATCCCAGTCATGATTTCTTTAGTGAAAAATTATGTTCAAGGGAAATATACAACGGTTCCTTATGGGACTATTTTAGCTGTTTTAAGCGCACTTATTTATTTCCTTGCTCCTATTGATATTTTTCCTGATTTCATTCCGCTAGCAGGTTACTTGGACGATATGGCGGTTCTAGGACTTTGTATGAATATGGTCAAGACAGACATTGAAAACTTTGATAAATGGCGTCAGACTCAAGGATTGATTTGAAAAAAATCGTCTATAGTTCTTAATTTTAGATCTCTAAAAGAGGTATAAATCATGATAAGTATATTGTCCGATACTCCTTTTCTTGTGATTGTCCTGGCTCTATGTGTAGTTACGTATATGATTGCTAAACCAGGAAAACCTGAGAAAATTCGCTTTCTTGAATTCTTGCTATTAACTATAGTAACCACAGGTGTCTTTTTATTTGATAATCCTTTAAGGTCTAATCCTTATGCAGGTTTGCTCTTCTATGTTTTTGATTTTTATATTTTCACACCAGTGAGCCTTGCTTTTGGATTCACAGCTATTTATAAGAGCAATAAACATATCAAACATTATCCTAGTGGTTACTCAAAATTTCTTAAGATAAATGCCTGGTTTTTAGCAATATTTTCGATTATTAACTTCCTATTTTTAATGCTGACGGAAGAAATGGGAATTATGTTACTACTACCACTTTTTGGAATCAGTTCAATTATCCAATTTATAGTCGGAGAGTTAGAGAGAAAAAGAATTCAGAAGCTTCTTCAGCAAAGAAAAGAAGATGCTGATATTCAGAACATAGAGACCACTGAGGAAGAACCACATGAGAACTGACCAGGAAATACTGGGACTGATTTTACAAATAGCTAAAAAATTACAGGTTGATGCTGTTGCACTATCTGGTTCACGTACTGATACAAAAGCACCAAAAGATGAGTTTCAGGATTATGATGTTGTTTATGTCGTTGAGAATTTTGAAGAACTAATTTCAGACTTGTCCTGGCTGGATCAGTTTGGCGATCGTCTGATTGAGCAGCATAATATCCTAGGAAACCGTCGTCTCTACCTCATGCTTTTTGAAGATGGTAATCGAATTGATCTAACCCTCTGCCCAAAAGAACACATGAAAGAATGGGTAGATAGCGAAGCTGCTTATACAGTTTTAATAGACGAGAAGAGCTTGTTTGAGTCCTATTCTCCAAGTCCAGAGCGTTTTTGGATACATCCAGCTAGTAATTCGGATTTTGAAAAAACTTGCAATGAATTTTGGTGGGTGTCAACCTACGTGGTCAAAGGAATTTGTCGTAAGCAAGTCATTTATTCGACCGATCATCTCTACGGTATTTGTCAGCAGGAATTGTTAAAAGTATTGGCTTGGCAGGTTGCAAGTGATAGGGGAACAGTCGACATCGGTAAAAATTACAAGTACCTCTTTAACTACTTGCCAATTGAGAAGGAGAAGGAATTCTCTGCTCTTCTTGATTTTTCAAGTTTAGACAAAATTACTCAGTCTTTATTAGCAACCATGGAATTTTTCCACCAGGAAGCTCAATATCTTGCTCAAAAGATGGGCTTTAAGTATGAAAAAGAAGTGGCTGAGAAGATGATTGAGTATGCTGAGGAAAACCTTCTAAATCACTAAGAAAATAAAGAACACAATTCAAAACTTTAAACTACAGAAAGGATAGTTTGGTTACTAGAAGTAACTGAACACGGGACTAATTTCTGTAAAGTATCCTTTACTGTATAAAAACCTACTCTACATTCTTTGAAAGGAGTTGAACACGCCCTAAAAGCTGTGTGAAAACTCCTGACGCTTCTTTTAAAACGTATTTTAAACTACAGAAAGGATAGTTTGGTTACTAGAGGTAACTGAACACGGGACTAATTTCTTATGAAAAAAGATAAATCGTCTAGGGTTCATTGAACCCTGCATCGATTTCCTATTTTTCTACAGAAATTTTCGGCAGGCCGAATCGTCCCTTTGTATCTTATATGAGTAATATCCAAAATATGTCCTTGGAGGACATCATGGGAGAGCGCTTTGGTCGCTACTCCAAGTACATCATTCAAGACCGGGCTTTGCCAGACATTCGGGATGGATTGAAGCCAGTTCAACGTCGTATTCTTTATTCTATGAATAAGGATGGCAATACTTTTGACAAGAGCTACCGTAAGTCAGCCAAGTCTGTCGGAAATATCATGGGGAATTTCCACCCACACGGGGACTCTTCTATCTATGATGCCATGGTCCGTATGTCTCAGGACTGGAAAAACCGTGAGATTCTAGTTGAAATGCACGGGAATAACGGTTCCATGGATGGAGATCCACCTGCGGCTATGCGTTATACGGAAGCTCGTTTATCAGAGATTGCTGGCTACCTTCTTCAAGATATCGATAAAAAGACAGTTCCCTTTGCTTGGAACTTTGACGATACCGAGAAAGAGCCAACTGTCTTACCAGCAGCCTTTCCAAACCTCTTAGTCAATGGTTCTACAGGTATTTCAGCTGGTTATGCCACAGATATTCCACCACATAATTTGGCTGAAGTTATTGATGCGACAGTCTACATGATTGATCACCCAACTGCCAAGGTTGATAAGTTGATGGAATTCTTGCCTGGACCAGACTTCCCTACAGGAGCTATCATCCAAGGTCGTGACGAGATCAAAAAGGCCTATGAAACTGGTAAGGGGCGCGTGGTCGTTCGTTCCAAGACTGAAATCGAGAAACTGAAAGGTGGTAAGGAACAAATCGTTATCACTGAGATTCCCTATGAGATTAATAAGGCTAACTTAGTCAAGAAAATCGATGAAGTCCGTGTCAATAACAAGGTGGCAGGTATTGCTGAGGTTCGAGATGAGTCTGACCGTGACGGTCTTCGCATTGCTATCGAACTCAAGAAAGATGCGAACACTGAGCTTGTTCTCAACTACCTTTTCAAGTATACTGACTTGCAAATCAACTACAACTTCAACATGGTTGCGATTGACAATTTTACCCCTCGTCAGATTGGAATTGTGCCTATCTTATCTAGCTATATTGCTCACCGTCGTGAGGTCATCTTGGCACGTTCTCGCTTTGACAAGGAAAAGGCTGAAAAACGTCTCCATATCGTGGAAGGTTTGATTCGTGTCATCTCTATTTTAGATGAAGTCATTGCTCTTATCCGTGCTTCTGAGAACAAGGCTGATGCCAAGGAAAACCTCAAGGTCAGCTATGATTTTACTGAAGAGCAGGCTGAAGCTATTGTTACCTTGCAACTATACCGTTTGACCAATACAGACGTAGTTGTCTTGCAGGAAGAAGAAGCAGAACTTCGCGAAAAAATTGCTATGCTGGCGGCTATCATTGGTGACGAACGAACCATGTACAATCTCATGAAGAAAGAACTCCGTGAAGTCAAGAAGAAATTTGCGACTCCACGTTTGAGTTCTTTAGAGGATACTGCTAAAGTGATTGAGATTGATACTGCTAGTTTGATCGCTGAAGAAGATACATACGTCAGTGTGACTAAGGCTGGCTACATCAAACGTACCAGCCCACGTTCATTTGCAGCTTCAACACTTGAAGAAATTGGTAAACGGGACGACGACCGATTGCTCTTTGTTCAATCTGTCAAAACTACTCAGCACCTCTTAATCTTTACAACGCTTGGAAATGTCATTTACCGACCAGTCCATGAGTTAGCAGATATACGTTGGAAGGATATCGGAGAGCATTTGAGCCAGTCTATTACAAACTTTGAAACCAATGAAGAAGTGATCTATGTAGAAGTTGTGGATCAGTTTGATGATGCGACAACCTACTTTGCGGCGACTCGCCTTGGGCAGATCAAACGTGTCGAACGCAAAGAATTCTCTCCATGGAGAACCTACCGTTCTAAATCTGTCAAATATGCCAAGTTGAAAGATGATACTGACCAGATTGTAGCAGTAGCTCCGATTAAATTGGATGATGTTCTCTTGATTAGTCGAAACGGTTATGCCTTACGCTTTAACATCGAAGAGGTTCCAGTCATCGGTGCCAAGGCTGCAGGTGTCAAAGCCATGAATCTCAAAGCAGATGATGAGCTTCAATCTGCCTTTATCTGCAATACTTCATCCTTCTATCTGTTAACGCATCGTGGAAGTCTTAAGCGCGTTTCGATTGAGGAAATTCCAGCAACCAGTCGTGCTAATCGTGGTCTTCAAGTCCTTAGAGAATTGAAGAGTAAACCACATCGTGTCTTCCTTGCCGGTGCAGTTTCTGAACAAGGATTTGTTGGAGATCTCTTCAGTACAGAAGTAGAAGATGGCGAACAAACTCTGGTTGTTCAATCAAATAATGGCACGACTTACGAAGCAATCCTACAAGATTTGAATCTATCAGAACGAACTAGCAACGGTAGCTTTATTTCAGATACTATTTCTGACGAAGAAGTTTTTGATGCCTACCTCAAAGACGTTTTTAAAGATGATAAGGAAAGCTAAGAAAAGGACCAGTCCCAGTGACTGGTTTCTTTTTTTGGTAAAATTTTCAGAAAATTACAAAAAATACTTGAATTTTTTAGAGAATAGTGTAGAATAGAACACATAGCTTTGATTAGAATAAGAGGAGAAGAATATGCCAGTTGCTATTGATTGGGAAAACCTTGGTTTTGCCTATATGAAATTACCTTATCGTTATATTGCTCATTACTCAAATGGTCAATGGAACCAAGGAGAATTGACTGAGGATTCTACTCTCCATATTTCTGAATCATCACCAAGTCTTCACTATGGACAACAAGCCTTTGAAGGCTTGAAAGCCTATCGTACCAAGGATGGAAGTATTCAACTCTTTCGTCCAGATGAAAATGCTAAACGATTGCAACGTACTTGTGACCGTCTCTTGATGCCCCAAGTTTCAACAGAAATGTTTGTAGAAGCTTGTAAGGCAGTCGTCCTCGCCAATCAAGAATACGTACCACCTTATGGAACTGGTGGAACCCTTTATCTTCGTCCACTTTTGATTGGTGTGGGAGATATCATTGGGGTAAAACCAGCAGAAGAGTATATCTTTACAATCTTTGCCATGCCGGTTGGAAATTACTTCAAAGGTGGATTGGTGCCAACAAATTTCTTGATACAAGATGAATATGACCGTGCTGCTCCACATGGAACAGGAGCTGCCAAGGTGGGTGGTAACTATGCAGCCAGCCTCCTACCTGGGAAAATAGCTAAATCCCGTCACTTTTCAGATGTTATTTATCTTGACCCAGCTACACACACCAAGATTGAAGAAGTTGGTTCAGCGAACTTCTTTGGAATTACAGCTGATAATGAGTTTGTAACGCCATTGAGTCCATCGATCTTGCCATCTATTACCAAGTACTCATTGCTTTACTTGGCAGAGCATCGTTTGGGCATGACACCTGTTGAGGGAGATGTGCCAATTGATAACTTGGATCGATTTGTAGAAGCAGGTGCCTGTGGAACTGCAGCTGTTATTTCACCCATTGGAGGAATTCAGCACGGAGATAAACTTCATGTCTTTTACAGTGAGACAGAAGTCGGACCAGTAACTCGTAGATTATACGATGAATTGACAGGTATCCAATTTGGTGACGTTGAAGCACCAGAAGGATGGATTGTAAAAGTAGATTAAAAAATTTTAAAGGAGATCTTTATGAAAACGAAAAAATGGATGTTAACAGCAGGACTTGTCCTGAGTACAACGGTTCTTCTTGTAGCTTGTGGAAAAGCAGATAAAGAAGCGGACGCACCTACAACTTTCTCTTATGTCTATGGAGTGGATCCATCATCCTTAGACTACAGTATTGCCACTCGTACATCAACTACTGATATCGTCGGGAACGTTGTTGATGGATTAATGGAAAATGATGAATACGGGAATGTAATTCCTTCCTTAGCTGAGGATTGGACTGTTTCAAAAGATGGATTGACTTATACTTATAAACTTCGTAAAGGAGTTAAATGGTATACCTCAGAGGGTGAAGAATATGCTGAAGTAACTGCGCATGACTTTGTTACTGGACTAAAACACGTAGCAGATGGTAAATCAGACGGTGTCACTCTTATTCAAAACTCCATTAAGGGCTTGAATGAATATATGACTGGTGAGACTAATGATTTCTCTACAGTCGGTGTTAAGGCCTTAGACGATTATACAGTCGAGTATACATTGAATGCACCAGAAAGTTTCTGGAATTCAAAAGTAACCACAGCAACCATGTTGCCTGTAAATGAAGAGTTCCTCAAAGCTTCTGGTAAGAATTACGGAGCAGTTAGCCCATCTGGTATCCTTTATAACGGTCCATATATCTTGAAGACTTTGACTTCTAAATCCTTAATCGAATATGAAAAGAATCCAAATTATTGGGATAAAGAAAAGGTGAAAATCGAGAAGGTTAAACTGACCTACTATGATGGTTCAGACCAAGAATCCTTGATTCGTAGTTTCTCGTCAGGTGCCTACACAACTGCTCGACTTTTCCCAAGTAGTTCAAACTTTGCTTCAACTTTAGAACAATACGGGGATAAAATCACCTACAGTCCACAAGATTCAAATAGTTACTACTTTACCTTCAATGTAAATCGTCAGTCTTACAATAAAACTGCTAAAACGAGTGATGAGCAGAAGTCTTCTACGAAAGAAGCCATGTTGAACAAGGATTTCCGTCAGGCTATCAACTTTGCCTTCAACCGTCATTCTTATGCTGCACAACTAAATGGTGAAGAAGGTGCTGATAAGATTATTCGTAACAGCCTAGTGCCAGACAATTTTGTACAATCTGGCGGCAAAAACTTTGGTGATATTGCTCAAGCAGAATTGATTAACTATGGAGACCAATGGAAAGGTGTTGAGCTTGTTGATGGAAAAGATACAATCTACAATCCTGATAAAGCCAAAGCATCATTCGAAAAAGCTAAGAAAGAGTTGGAATCAAAAGGTGTAACCTTCCCAATTCACTTGGATGTCCCAGTTGAACAAACAGATACAATTGCTGTTCAACAAAGCAATTCCTTCAAGCAATCAATCGAATCAACACTTGGTGCCGAAAATGTTGTCATTGATGTCCTTCAGATGACAGATAACGAAAAAGAAAGCATTACATCTCAAGCACGTGTTCCCGCTCAAAAAGACTACGACTTGAACAGTACTGGATGGTCTCCAAGTTATCAGGACCCAGCATCTTATTTGAATATCATGGATCCAAAAACTGGTTCTGCTATGAAACACCTTGGTATTACTAAAGGAAAAGACAAGGAAGTCGTAGCTCAACTTGGTTTGGATCAGTATAAGAAACTCTTGGATGATGCAGCTTCTGAGACAAATGACTTGGACAAGAGATATGAAAAATATGCCAAAGCTCAAGCATGGCTTACAGATAGTTCTCTCTTGATGCCAACGGCTTCATCAGGTGGTTCACCAGTTGTTAGCAACGTCGTTCCTTTCTCAAAACCATACTCACAAGTTGGTATCAAAGGTGATCCATATATCTTTAAAGGCATGAGATTGCAAAAAGAGATTGTGACTACTAAAGAATATGAAGCTGCTCTTGAAAAATGGCAAAAAGAAAAATTAGAATCAAACAGTAAATACCAAAAAGAACTAGAAAATCATGTCAAATAAAACAGACTAGTATTTTTGGAATAAAGGGGCCTATATGGAATGGATTAAACTAATAGGGATAGTTATCATTGTGGTTGGTTTTATCTATAAATTAGATACCATCGCAACGGTAGTCTTAGCTAGTTTAGTTACAGCTCTAGTTTCTGGAGTTTCTCTTATTGAGTTCTTGGAAATTTTAGGAAGAGAATTTAGCAATCAACGAGTTCTTACGATTTTTATGGTAACCTTGCCCTTGGTCGGTTTATCTGAAACTTTTGGACTCAAGCAACGTTCAATTGACTTGATTCAAAGGATAAAGGGGCTGACCGTAGGAAGTTTTTATACCGTTTATTTCTTTTTTCGGGAACTCGACAGCTTCTTTGCCATTCGTATCGGAGGGCAGCCGCAGTTTGTAAGGCCTCTGGTTCAACCCATGGGACAAGCAGCGGCAGAGTCACAATTAGGTAGAAAATTAACGGAGCAGGAGAGCGAAGCGCTAAAAGCGCGTGCAGCAGCAAATGATAATTTTGCAAATTTCTTTGCTCAGAACACTTTCGTTGGTGCAGGTGGTGTCCTCTTGGTGGGGGGCACTCTGGACCAATTAGGTTACGAAAGTAATTATGCAGGGATCGCTTCGGCTTCTCTTATTGTTGCAGGAGTTGCCTTGCTTGTGGTAGGGCTGTACAATTACTTATTTGATAGAAAATTGCTAGCGAATAAGCTTAGTAAAGGAAAAGAAGAATGACCAATCTAGCAAGACAGTTATTAGAGTTAACCTATATTGTGATTGGTTGTCAATTTCTTCACACGGCCTATTGTAGCTATAAAGACAAAACAAACCCAGTTCGATATGGAACAGCTGGGTTTTGGGCTTTATTGGGCATCAGTTTTATCGGTGGCTCTTATCTACCTTCTATCTGTATTGGAGTTATCGTAGTGCTATTAGCCCTACTAACACTCTTTAAACAGGTTCGTATAGGAACCTTACCGCCTCTGGATGATGTCAAGGCAAACTTTGAAGCCAAACGATTAAAGAATAAGATTTTTATTCCGGTCATGTTGATGGCTATAATGGCGTTGGTATTAGCAAAAATGATCCCTGAGTTTAGTAAGATTGCTATCAGCCTTGCAGCATTTTTTGCAACCATCTCTCTTTTATTGATTACTAAGAGTTCTCCTAAAAGCTTGCTGGCAGAAAATAATCGTATGGTTCAGCAAGTCTCAACTAGTGGGATTGTTCCCCAACTATTAGGAGCTTTGGGGGCTATTTTTACTGTAGCTGGAGTTGGAGATTTAATGTCACATCTGATAAGTGGTTTTGTGCCTTCGGGGAGTCGGTTGATGGGTGTAGTGGCTTATGTGTTGGGAATGGTTCTATTTTCAATGATTATGGGAAATGCCTTTGCGGCCTTTACTGTCATAACTGCTGGAATTGGTGTTCCCTTTGTATTTTCCTTGGGAGCCGATCCAATCGTGGCAGGTTCTCTTGCTATGACAGCAGGTTGTTGTGGAACTTTATTAAGCCCAATGGCTGCCAATTTCAATACCTTACCTGTAGCACTTTTGGATATGAAAGATCCAAATGGGGTTATCAAAGCGCAAGTAGGAGTAGCTATTGTCATGATTATCATACATGTATTTTTGATGTACTTTTTGGCATTTTAGCAAAGGAAATAAAATGAAAATATTAGTTACAGGTTTTAATCCGTTTGGTGGTGAAAAAGTTAATCCAGCCTTGGAAGCTGTTAAATTATTACCGAAAGAAATCCATGGGGCTGAGGTTTATTGGGCAGAAATCCCAACGGTCTTTTATCAATCAGCAGAGGTTTTAGAAGCAGAAATAGTTCGATATCAACCGGATGTTGTGCTTTGCATAGGACAAGCAGGAGGAAGAGCGAGTTTAACTCCTGAGAGAGTCGCTATCAATCAAGATGATGCTAGAATTCCAGATAATCAAGGGAATCAGCCGATTGACACTCCTATACGCCTGAACGGACAAGCAGCCTATTTTAGCACACTACCTATTAAGGCAATAGTTCAAGCGATTAAAGAAGAAGGGTTACCAGCTACAGTGTCCAATACAGCAGGAACCTTTGTTTGCAATCATTTGATGTATCAGGCTCTCTATTTAGCGGATAAGAAATTTCCCCATATGAGAGCAGGTTTTATGCATATTCCCTATATGACAGAACAAGTGTTGAACAAGCCTAATACGGCATCTATGTGCTTAACAGATATTGTCAGAGGTATTGAGGCAGCTATTAGAGCTATCGTAGACTATAAAGATAAGGACTTGAAGTTAGCAGGTGGTACAATCCATTAATAATGAACTATCTCTAGATAAAAAAATTCTATATTTTTAACAAAAACTCTGTATCAAGGTTGGGCCTGATATAGAGTTTTTTCTTGCCAGTTTTCTAAATTTCTTGTACAATAGGAAGAGTGAAAAGAGGTAGAGTATGAGTAAAAAAGATAAAAAAATTGAAATTCAATTAACGGATGCAACTGTTTTAGTTGGGAAAGAAAAGTATGACGGTTACACTTTAACCATTGGTAAAAAGATCATTGGTGAAATTGCCGAATTAGATAATCAATTTGCGATCATAAAGAATGGAAATGTCGATAGTTTTTATAAAAAACTTGAAAAAGCTGTGGAAATTTTGATTGAAAACTATAATTTAGCAAAATAATGCTTGTTTTTTGTAAATTTTCATGATATAATAGACTCTGTTAATTGTCGGAGAGATAGCGAAGAGGCTAAACGCGGCGGACTGTAAATC
>NZ_KV817781.1:72738-110054 GCF_001814775.1 Streptococcus sp. HMSC067H01 | reverse complement strand
CTCATGCGTTGGTTCGAATCCAGCTACCCCAGTTCTTAGGTAATAAATTCAAGATAAAAAGAAAAATATCTTAGGGTATTTTATTTTTATAATTGAAAGACGTGAACGATATGAACATGTCCTTGCGGGTGCTTAGGAAAAAAATTATAAGTATGTCAAGCTGAAGAAAAGCTTGATTGTTGGAGGATTTTTTAGATGAACGAATTTGAAGATTTGCTAAATAGCGTTAGCCAAGTTGAGCCTGGTGATGTTGTTAGTGCTGAAGTATTGACAGTCGATGCGACTCAAGCTAACGTTGCAATCTCAGGAACTGGTGTTGAAGGTGTCTTGACTCTTCGCGAATTGACAAACGATCGCGATGCAGATATCAATGACTTTGTTAAAGTAGGAGAAGTATTGGATGTTCTTGTACTTCGTCAAGTAGTTGGTAAAGATACTGATACAGTTACATACCTTGTATCTAAAAAACGCCTTGAAGCTCGCAAAGCATGGGACAAACTTGTAGGACGCGAAGAAGAAGTTGTTACAGTTAAAGGAACACGCGCTGTTAAAGGTGGACTTTCTGTTGAATTTGAAGGTGTACGTGGATTTATCCCAGCTTCAATGTTGGATACTCGTTTCGTACGTAACACTGAGCGTTTTGTAGGTCAAGAATTTGAAGCTAAAATCAAAGAAGTTGACGCTAAAGAAAACCGCTTCATCCTTTCACGTCGTGAAGTTGTAGAAGCAGCTACTGCAGCAGCTCGTGCTGAAGTATTCGGTAAATTGGCTGTTGGTGATGTAGTAACTGGTAAAGTTGCTCGTATCACAAGCTTCGGTGCTTTCATCGACCTTGGTGGTGTTGATGGATTGGTTCACTTGACTGAATTGTCACACGAACGTAACGTTTCACCAAAATCAGTTGTAACTGTTGGTGAAGAAGTTGAAGTGAAAATCCTTGATCTTAACGAAGAAGAAGGACGTGTATCACTTTCACTTAAAGCTACAACACCTGGACCATGGGATGGCGTTGAGCAAAAATTGGCTAAAGGTGACGTTGTAGAAGGTACAGTTAAACGTTTGACTGACTTCGGTGCATTTGTTGAAGTATTGCCAGGTATCGATGGACTTGTTCACGTATCACAAATTTCACACAAACGTATTGAGAATCCAAAAGAAGCTCTTAAAGTTGGTCAAGAAGTTACTGTTAAAGTTCTTGAAGTTAACGCTGATGCAGAACGCGTTTCACTTTCTATCAAAGCTCTTGAAGAACGTCCGGCTCAAGAAGAAGGACAAAAAGAAGAAAAACGTGCTCCACGTCCACGTCGTCCAAAACGTCAAGAAAAACGTGACTTTGAACTCCCTGAAACTCAAACAGGATTCTCAATGGCTGACTTGTTCGGAGACATCGAACTTTAATTCATTCGAATTTGAAAAAAATCCTTTGTTTTTTAAACAGAGGATTTTTCTTTTTTCTACTAGCATTTTTTGATATAATGGTTTTATGTTATATTCAGAAAAAGAATCACTTTATCAAACAATAAATGAACAGCTCTCTTATCTTTTAGATGGAGAGCCCAATGTGTTGGCTAATTTATCTAATGCCAGTGCCTTACTAAAAACAAGCTTTCCCAATACTGTTTTTGCAGGTTTCTATCTATTTGATGGCAATGAACTAATCTTGGGACCCTTTCAAGGTGGAGTTTCATGTGTACGAATCGCTCTTGGAAAAGGTGTTTGTGGTGAATCAGCAGCTAGCCGTCAAACAGTTATTGTTGGTGATGTAAAAACCTATCCAAACTATATTTCTTGCGATAGTAGTGCTCGTAGTGAGATTGTTGTGCCGATGGTTAAAGAGGGACATCTTCTGTGCGTTCTAGATTTAGATTCATCTCTTGTTGATGATTATGATGACTTGGATCAGAAATATCTAGAAGAGTTTGTTGCTATTTTGTTAGAGAAAACCGAATGGAATTTTTCAATGTTTGAGGAGAAAGCGTAATGTATCAGGCCCTTTATCGAAAATATAGAAGTCAAACATTTTCACAGTTAGTTGGCCAAGAAATTGTTGCAAAAACTCTGAAACAAGCTGTAGAGCAGGAAAAGATTAGCCATGCCTATCTTTTTTCGGGCCCTCGTGGAACTGGAAAAACCAGTGTAGCCAAAATTTTTGCCAAGGCCATGAACTGCCCTAATCAAGAGGGAGGAGAACCTTGCAATAACTGTTATATCTGTCAGGCGGTGACAGACGGTAGCTTGGAAGACGTTATCGAAATGGATGCAGCTTCTAATAATGGGGTGGATGAAATTCGTGATATCCGTGATAAATCAACTTATGCTCCAAGTATAGCTCAGTATAAGGTCTATATCATTGATGAGGTTCATATGCTTTCAACAGGAGCCTTCAATGCCCTTTTGAAAACTCTCGAAGAACCCACTCCTAATGTTGTTTTTATCCTAGCAACGACAGAGCTTCATAAGATTCCTGCAACCATTTTGTCTCGTGTTCAACGCTTTGAGTTTAAATCTATTAGAACTCAGGATATTCGAGATCATATCTTCCATATTTTAGAGAAGGAAGGGATTGCTTATGAAACTGAAGCTGTTGAGAT
Source organism: Streptococcus sp. HMSC067H01 (assembly GCF_001814775.1). Taxonomy (GTDB): domain Bacteria; phylum Bacillota; class Bacilli; order Lactobacillales; family Streptococcaceae; genus Streptococcus. The sequence continues at coordinate 107,463 of NZ_KV817781.1, read as the reverse complement.
TATCGCTCGTAGAGCAGAAGGTGGTATGCGGGATGCTTTGTCCATTTTAGACCAAGCATTGAGCTTGACTCAAGATGCTAGATTAACAACAGCTGTTTCGGAGGAAATTACTGGGACTATTAGTCTAAGTGCTTTGGATAATTATGTGGCTACCTTGGCACAAAAAGATGTGACTCGTGCTTTGAAAAATCTTAATTTGATTTTTGATAACGGAAAAAGCATGACACGATTTGTAACGGATTTGTTGCAGTATCTAAGGGATATTTTGATTGTCCAAACTGGTGGGGAGAATACTCACCATAGTAATCTCTTTAAGGATAACCTAGGTCTTTCACAGGCTGTTTTGTTTGAAATGATTGGAATTGCGACAAGTAGTTTAGCTGATATCAAGGCTAGCTTACAGCCTAAGATTTATGCTGAAATGATGACCATTCGTTTGGCAGAGATAGATTCAAAACCAACATTATCAGATGATACAAGTGGAGAATTAGCCTCACTTCGAGAAGAAGTTGCACGATTGAAACAGGCTCTGGCAAATGTTAACATGAGTCCTAAGCAGACTACACCAACACTGAGTCGTCCAGTTAACAGCAAGTCAATTTATCGCGTAGATCGCAATAAGGTTCAGTCTATTCTTCAAGAAGCTGTTGAAAATCCTGATTTAGCCCGTCAAAATCTAATACGTCTTCAAAATGCTTGGGGTGAAGTTATTGAAAGCTTGTCAGGTCCTGATAAGGCACTTTTAGTTGGTTCTCAACCTGTTGCGGCTAATGAACACCATGCCATTCTTGCATTTGAATCTAACTTCAATGCTGGTCAGACCATGAAACGTGATAATCTCAACACCATGTTTGGCAATATACTCAGTCAAGCAGCTGGTTTTTCTCCAGAGATTCTTGCTATATCTATGGACGAGTGGAAAGAAGTCAGAGCAGACTTCTCAGCTAAAGCTAAATCGTCTCAAGGTCAACCGGTTAAGGAAGAAGTTGAAGAATCTGTCCTTCCTCAAGGATTTGAGTTTCTAGCGGATAAAGTAACCATTGCAGAAGATTAAAAGGATTTTGTAACATAATACGATGAACAGACAACAATTTATAATTATGGCCTTATTTACTGCTGCTGAGACTTATTTTTTTAATGAATCCATCATGGAGCAACGGTATATCGTGGCCTTGCTTTGGGCTATTTTAATTCTAAGAAATTTTAGAGTCAGCTATATTATGGGTAAAATTGTCAGCGCTATAGATGACCATTTTCGTGGAAAGAAGTAACCCTCAGCTTCTAGACAAAATTAAAGCCTTTTAGGCTTTTTTTTGTTATACTATTAAAGTATATTTATTGATATTTTATCGTTTTTTACTAGAAAACTAAGGACAATTTTCTAGCGAGAATGGTAAAACGGATTGAAAAGAAAGGAATTATCATGTCAGTATTAGAGATCAAAGATCTTCACGTTGAAATCGAAGGAAAAGAAATTTTAAAAGGGGTTAACCTGACTCTTAAAACAGGAGAAATTGCAGCTATCATGGGACCAAACGGTACCGGTAAGTCTACTCTTTCAGCTGCAATTATGGGAAACCCGAACTATGAAGTCACTAAAGGAGAAGTCTTGTTTGACGGTGTAAATATCCTTGAATTGGAAGTGGATGAGCGTGCGCGCATGGGACTTTTCCTTGCTATGCAATACCCATCAGAAATTCCTGGAATCACCAATGCTGAGTTTCTTCGTGCAGCTATGAATGCTGGTAAAGAAGATGATGAGAAGATTTCAGTTCGTGAATTTATCACTAAGCTAGACGAAAAAATGGAATTGCTCAACATGAAAGAAGAAATGGCAGAGCGTTACCTCAACGAAGGTTTCTCTGGTGGTGAGAAAAAACGTAATGAAATTCTTCAACTCTTGATGTTGGAACCAACATTTGCCCTTTTGGACGAGATTGACTCTGGTCTTGATATTGACGCTCTTAAAGTTGTGTCTAAAGGTGTCAATGCTATGCGTGGTGAAGGATTTGGTGCTATGATTATTACTCACTACCAACGTCTTTTGAACTACATCACACCTGATGTGGTACACGTCATGATGGAAGGTCGTGTTGTCCTTTCTGGTGGTCCAGAGTTGGCTGCGCGTTTGGAACGTGAAGGATACGCAAAACTAGCTGAAGAACTTGGCTACGACTACAAGGAAGAATTGTAATTCCCTCGTATCTTTTAGGAGAAGTAAATGACTAAAGAAACTATTAAACTTTTTTCAGAAATGCACGCTGAACCAAGTTGGTTGGCTGATCTCCGTCAAAAAGCTTTTGACAAGATTGAGAATTTGGAATTGCCAGTCATTGAGCGTGTCAAATTCCACCGTTGGAATCTGGGTGATGGAACGATTACAGAAAATGAGCCATCAGCAAATGTTCCAGATTTCACAGCTCTAGATAATCACTTGAAATTGGTTCAAGTAGGAACTCAAACTGTTTTTGAGCAAACTCCAGTTGAGTTAGCTGAACAAGGGGTTGTGTTTACAGACTTCCACTCAGCTCTTGAAGAAATTCCAGAACTCGTAGAAGAATTTTTCATGTCATCAGTCAAATACGACGATGACAAGTTGGCAGCTTATCACACTGCTTACTTTAACAGTGGAGCTGTTCTCTACATTCCTGATAATGTTGAGATTGCTGAACCAATCGAAGGGATTTTCTACCAAGACAGCGATAGTGATGTGCCATTTAACAAGCATATTCTGATCATTGCAGGTAAAAACAGTAAGATAAGCTATCTTGAACGTCTAGAGTCACGTGGTGGAGGTAGTGCTAAGGCAACTGCAAATATCATAGTTGAAGTGATTGCACGTTCTGGTGCTCAAGTGAAATTTGCTGCAATTGATCGTCTTGGTGAGAATGTTACTGCCTACATTAGCCGCCGAGGTAAACTAGGTAACGATGCAAGTATTGACTGGGCTATCGGTGTCATGAACGAAGGAAATGTCGTTGCGGATTTTGATAGTGACTTACTTGGAAATGGTAGCCATGCGGACCTCAAGGTCGTAGCTCTTTCAAGTGGTCGTCAGGTGCAAGGGATTGATACTCGAGTAACTAACTATGGTTGCAACTCTATCGGTAATATCCTCCAACATGGTGTTATTCTTGAAAAAGCAACTTTGACCTTCAACGGTATTGGCCATATCATCAAGGGTGCTAAGGGAGCAGATGCGCAACAAGAGAGCCGTGTTCTGATGCTTTCAGACCAAGCGCGTTCCGATGCCAACCCAATCCTTTTGATTGATGAAAATGACGTTACTGCAGGACACGCGGCTTCTATTGGTCAAGTTGATCCAGAAGATATGTACTACCTTATGAGCCGTGGATTGGACAAAGCCACTGCAGAACGTTTAGTTGTCCGTGGTTTCCTTGGCTCAGTTATTGTTGAGATCCCTGTCAAGGAAGTTCGTGATGAAATGATTGCGACGATCGAAGAAAAATTGTCAAAACGCTAAGGGGAAGTCTATGTTAGATGCAGAAGTGATTCGCAAGGATTTTCCGATTTTAGACCAGATTGTCAATGACGAACCTCTGGTTTATTTGGATAATGCTGCGACGACACAAAAACCACTAGCTGTTCTGGAAGCCATTAACCGCTACTATGAACAGGACAATGCCAATGTTCACCGAGGGGTTCATACTTTGGCAGAGCGTGCGACAGCATCTTATGAAGCTGCTCGCGAAACCATTCGCAAGTTCATCAACGCAGGTTCGACAAAGGAAGTACTCTTCACTAGAGGAACTACGACTAGTCTCAACTGGGTGGCACGTTTCGCTGAGGAAATCTTGACTGAAGGAGATCAGGTCTTGATTTCAGTCATGGAACACCATTCCAATATTATTCCATGGCAGGAAGCTTGCCGAAAGACTGGGGCAGAGCTTGTTTATGTCTATCTCAAAGATGGAGCTCTGGATATGGATGACTTGCGTTCTAAATTGACTGACAAAGTTAAATTTGTTTCACTAGCTCACGCATCAAACGTTCTTGGAGTGGTCAATCCTATCAAAGAAATCACTCAAATGGCTCACCAAGTTGGAGCCATCATGGTGGTGGATGGTGCTCAGTCTACACCCCATATGAAGATTGATGTCCAGGACTTGGATGTGGACTTCTTTGCCTTTTCGGGTCACAAGATGGCTGGTCCGACAGGTATCGGTGTCCTTTATGGTAAAGAAAAGCATCTAGAACAAATGTCACCAGTAGAATTTGGTGGCGAGATGATTGATTTCGTCTACGAGCAATCTGCTAGTTGGAAGGAATTACCTTGGAAATTTGAGGCTGGAACACCAAACATGGCAGGTGCTGTTGGACTTGCAGCAGCAGTGGATTACCTAGAAAATCTTGGTATGGATGCCATTGAATCTCATGAACAAGAACTGATTGCATACGTATTTCCAAAATTGCAGGAAATTGAAGGTTTGACCATTTACGGTTCGCAAGATTTGGCTCAGCGTTCAGGTGTTATTGCCTTTAATCTAGGGGACCTTCATCCTCACGACCTTGCGACAGCTCTGGATTATGAAGGAGTAGCAGTTCGTGCCGGTCACCATTGTGCTCAACCTCTGCTTCAATATTTGGACGTCCCAGCAACAGCTCGTGCAAGTTTTTATATCTACAATACCAAGGCAGATTGCGACAAGCTGGTCGATGCTTTACAAAAGACAAAGGAGTTTTTCAATGGCACTTTCTAAACTAGATAGCCTCTATATGGCGGTGGTAGCGGACCATTCAAAAAATCCTCATCATCAAGGGAAGTTAGAAGATGCTGAACAAATCAGTCTCAACAATCCTACCTGTGGTGATGTCATCAATCTCTCTGTCAAATTTGGTTCTGACGATCGTTTGGAAGATATTGCTTTTCTAAACTCAGGCTGTACCATTTCAACAGCCTCTGCTAGTATGATGACGGATGCAGTTTTAGGGAAGACCAAGCAAGAAATTTTAGAACTTGCAACCATTTTTTCTGAAATGGTCCAAGGGCAAAAAGATGAACGTCAAGACGAGCTTGGAGATGCAGCATTCTTATCTGGTGTAGCTAAATTCCCTCAACGAATTAAATGTGCAACCCTAGCTTGGAATGCTCTCAAAAAAACAATTGAAAATCAAGAAGATAAATAAGAAACATAGAAATATATATAATGAAAGAAAGGATATTATGGCTGAAGAAAGAGTAGAACCAAAACCAATTGATCTTGGTGAATATAAATTTGGTTTCCATGACGATGTAGAGCCTGTCCTATCGACAGGAAAAGGACTCAACGAAGGTGTTATTCGTGAATTATCAGCTGCTAAGGGAGAACCTGAGTGGATGTTGGAATTCCGCTTGAAATCTTATGAAACCTTCAAAAAAATGCCCATGCAAACTTGGGGAGCAGACTTGTCAGAGATTGACTTTGATGACTTGATTTACTACCAAAAACCATCTGATAAACCAGCCCGTTCTTGGGATGACGTTCCTGAAAAAATCAAAGAAACCTTTGAACGGATCGGGATTCCTGAAGCTGAGCGTGCCTATCTAGCTGGAGCTTCTGCCCAGTATGAGTCAGAAGTAGTTTACCATAACATGAAGGAAGAATTTGAGAAGTTAGGAATTATCTTTACAGATACAGATTCTGCCCTCAAGGAATACCCAGACTTGTTTAAGCAATATTTTGCTAAGTTGGTACCGCCGACAGATAACAAGTTAGCAGCCCTCAACTCAGCAGTATGGTCAGGTGGAACCTTTATCTACGTGCCAAAAGGTGTCAAGGTAGATATTCCACTTCAAACCTATTTCCGTATCAATAACGAAAATACAGGTCAGTTTGAACGTACCTTAATCATCGTTGATGAGGGAGCAAGTGTCCACTACGTAGAAGGATGTACAGCGCCAACTTATTCTAGCAACAGCTTGCATGCTGCTATTGTAGAAATATTTGCTTTGGACGGAGCTTATATGCGTTATACGACTATTCAAAACTGGTCTGACAACGTTTATAACTTGGTAACCAAACGTGCTAAAGCTTTGAAAGATGCGACTGTTGAGTGGATTGATGGAAACTTGGGTGCAAAAACGACTATGAAATATCCATCTGTTTACTTAGATGGAGAAGGAGCGCGTGGGACTATGCTTTCGATTGCCTTTGCCAATGCAGGGCAACACCAAGATACTGGTGCCAAGATGATCCACAATGCTCCACATACTAGTTCATCTATCGTGTCTAAGTCTATTGCCAAAGGTGGAGGTAAGGTAGACTACCGTGGACAAGTGACTTTTAATAAGAACTCTAAGAAATCTGTTTCTCACATCGAGTGTGATACCATTATCATGGATGACTTGTCTGCATCTGACACTATTCCATTTAATGAAATTCACAACTCGCAAGTTGCGCTTGAGCACGAAGCCAAGGTGTCTAAGATTTCAGAAGAACAACTCTATTACCTCATGAGCCGTGGCTTGTCAGAGACTGAAGCAACTGAGATGATCGTCATGGGATTTGTAGAGCCCTTCACCAAAGAACTTCCGATGGAATATGCAGTTGAGCTTAACCGCTTGATCAGCTACGAGATGGAAGGGTCTGTCGGATAATCTTTATGAACAAAAACAGAGGCTGGGACAAAAGTCCTAGCCTCTCAATTGTCTTTGGATTGTCGAGCAAGACGCAGTGGTTGAGTGGTCTCTACTACGCTGATTTCATCAGCTTTTACAGCCCTACTCAACTGTGCGGAGGTGGGACGACGAAATCGAATTCTAACGAATTACCGATTTCTGTCCCACTCTCAGTTTTTTTGACGAAAGATACTTATAAATATTCACAAAAAGTCTTTTGTATGGTAAAATAATACAATCACATAAAGTGGGGGATGAAATATGAATATTTTTAGAACCAAAGACGTTAGTCTAGGTAAAACGGAAATGCACCGCCATTTGAAATTATGGGATTTAATTCTTTTAGGAATTGGTGCTATGGTGGGAACTGGTATTTTTACCATTACAGGAACAGCTGCAGCAACATTAGCAGGACCTGCTCTTGTGGTATCTATCGTAATTTCTGCGATCTGTGTGTCCTTATCTGCTCTCTTTTTCGCAGAATTTGCCTCTCGTGTTCCAGCAACTGGGGGTGCTTATAGTTATCTATATGCAATTTTAGGTGAATTTCCAGCCTGGATTGCTGGTTGGCTGACTATTATGGAATTTATGACAGCTGTTTCTGGTGTAGCTTCGGGTTGGGCGGCCTATTTTAAAGGTTTGCTTAGCCATTATGGTATTTCTATGCCTCAAGCCTTAAATGGGACCTTTAATCCAGAGCAAGGGACCTATCTTGACCTCCTGCCAATTCTAGTTCTCGTCCTCGTTACGGGACTGGTCTTATTGAATTCGAAGGCTGCGCTTCGATTTAATTCCATTTTAGTAGTTTTAAAATTCTCTGCTCTTGCCCTATTCATCCTAGTTGGAATCTGGTACATTAAACCTGAAAATTGGGCAGACTTTGCACCATTTGGCTTTGGTCAGATTTATGGTGGAAGCACTGGGATTATGGCAGGTGCTTCACTCATGTTCTTTGGATTTTTAGGGTTTGAATCCATCTCAATGGCAGTTGATGAAATTCAAAGCCCCCAGAAGAATGTACCGCGTGGAATTGTTTTATCCTTAACTATCGTTACTATACTTTATGCACTAGTCACTCTAGTATTGACAGGGATTGTTCATTATAGCAAGCTCAATGTAGATGATGCAGTGGCTTTCGCTTTGAGAAGTATCGGTATTGGTTGGGCAGCTAACTATGTTTCACTTGTTGCGATTTTTACCTTGATTACGGTATGTATTTCAATGACCTACGCCTTGTCACGAATGATCTATAGTTTAGCCCGTGATGGACTCTTGCCTCAAAGTTTTAAAGAAGTGACCAAGACTAGTCGCGTTCCAAAGAATGCAACCATCTTAACTGGTCTTGTTTCAGCCATTGCAGCGGGAATCTTCCCACTAGCAAGTATTGCAGCCTTTCTTAATATCTGCACCTTAGCCTATCTTATTCTCCTAGCCTACGGTATTATCAAACTGAGAAAAGACAAGGGGATGCCAAAAGAGGGCGAGTTCAAAACTCCCCTGGTTCCTTTTTTACCAATCTTATCTATTCTGATCTGTCTCTCATTCATGCTTCAGTATACTCTTGAAACATGGATGGCGTTTGGAATTGCCTTGTTAATAGGAATTATTATCTACTTTACTTATGGCTATAAACATTCGACTGTAGCTGAAAATGAATAAAGAAAAAATCGCGAATTTCGCGATTTTTTTATAACTTTTCGTTTACGAATCGAACAAATCGATTCCACCAAACTTTTAAGAAGAAGGCTTTGTCAACATTTTTTTCTGCAACCATTTCAAAGTTAGGTTTGTCAGTAGTGATATAACCTTGCCCGACTAGATCTTTATCTTCATAACTGAGATGGCCAACGACTGTTCCTGCTTCAAGTGGTGCAGTATGTTCAGTAGTATCAGCAGTATAGGTGATAGTTGATTGAGCTCGACTGCCCAAGCGTTGAACAATTTTGATATCTTCTTTTGCGACCGCTGTGACTGTGTCATCTTTTCCATCTAAAACAGGACTTTTACTATCCTCATAACTTTCACCCTGCTTGACGATGGTCTGGAGAGCAAAGGTAGAGGAAATATAATCTAAGAGAGAAGAAGTAGCTGTAAAGCGTGCATATGGATTGGTATCTTGGTTGTCAGCATTTAAAACAACAGTAATGATACGCATTCCTTTTTCGACTGTAGTACCTACAAAGGATGCTCCAGCCTTATCTGTCGTACCAGTTTTAAGTCCATCAACACCACCACGATAGGCAGGCATTCCCTCCAGCATATAGTTAGTAGAATTAATGGTCATACCAGCGAAAGTCGAAGAAGGTTTCTTAGTGATTTCTAAGACCTGAGGATACTTGAGAATCAGATTACGAGCAACAATAGCTACATCATAAGCGCTCAATTTATTTTCATCATCTTTCTTTGAACCAGGATAGATATTAGCGCCGAGAGTTTCATTGTTAAGACCAGTTGTATTAACGAGAGTAGCGTCTTGGATACCCCATTCCAATAGTTTGGCCTTCATCATATCAACGAAGTCTTTTTCAGAGCCAGCAATTTTTTCAGCTAGGGCAATGGCTGCACTGTTAGCACTGGATACCAGAGTAGCTTCTAGCAATTCCTCAACTGTGTAGTTACGAGCTTCCATAGGAACGTTACTTGCTTCAGAATTGGTAGTGAGCTGGTAAGGATAATCTGAGATTTCAACAGGAGTAGAGAGTGAGATTTTTCCTTGTTCTAAAGCTTCATAAACTAGATAAACAGTGAGGATTTTACTGATAGAAGCAATTTCAACAGGTTGAGTTGCTTCTTTTTCATATAAAATCTTTCCGCTGTTAACTTCTACGGCAATAGCGTGTTTTGCAGCTACATCAAAATCCTGAGCAGAAACAGTGGTAGCAGAACCGAATAAAAATATTGTGATTAAGGTTAAAAATAATTTCTTCATAGTAACTTTATTCTATCACAAAGACAAAAAATATTCTTGATTTTTTGATGAAGGTTATCAATCTTTTTTGAAATATGGTAAAATAGGAAAAAGAGGAGGTGACTTATGTTTCGGAGAAATAAATTGTTCTTCTGGACAACTGAAATCCTATTAATAACCTTAATTTTCTATCTATGGAGAGAAATGGGTGCCATTATTACACCCTTCGTAAGTGTGCTAAATACAATTATGATTCCTTTTTTGTTAGGAGGCTTTTTGTATTACATTACCAATCCAATTGTTATTTTTCTTGAGAAGAAGTGCAAGATTAATCGAATAATTGGGATTTTGTTAACCCTTTGCGCCTTAATTGGAACTATTGTGATAGGCGTTGTCTATCTTTTACCTATTTTAATCAATCAGTTGAGTAGCTTGATTAACTCTAGTCAAGATATTTATAGTCGTCTCCAAGATCTAGTCTTAGAATTATCAAAACATCCAGCCTTTCAAAATATAGATGTTCAACAAACCGTTCAACAACTAAATCTCTCTTATGTTGATATTTTACAAAACATCTTAAATAGCGTGACAAATAGTGTTGGAAGTATTTTATCTGCACTCGTAAGCACAGTCTTGATCATCATCATGACACCAGTTTTCTTGATTTACTTCTTGCTAGACGGACATAAGTTTTTACCAATGCTTGAGAGGACTGTCCTAAAACGAGATAAACTGCATATATCTGGTTTATTAACAAATTTGAATACCACTATTGCTCGTTATATTAGCGGTGTATCAATCGATGCAGTCATTATTGGATGTTTGGCTTTTATTGGCTATAGTGTAATCGGATTGAAGTATGCCTTGGTGTTTGCTATTTTCTCTGGTTTGGCAAATTTGATCCCCTATGTTGGACCAAGTATCGGTTTGATCCCAATGATTATCTCTAACCTTTTTACAGATCCTCACAAAATGATTATCGCTGTCATTTATATGTTGATTATCCAGCAAGTTGATGGAAATATCTTGTATCCACGTATTGTAGGTGGTGTCATGAAGGTCCATCCAATTACTATTTTAGTCTTGCTCTTGTTATCAAGTAATATTTACGGTGTGGTGGGTATGATTGTTGCTGTTCCAACCTACTCAATTTTAAAAGAGATTTCCAAATTCTTAGCTCGATTGTATGAAAATCACAAGGAAGCAAAAGAAGAAAAACACTTATCAGAATAAAAGAACTAGATCCGCTCTGGTTCTTTTTTCTAAAATAAGCCTATTTATCGATATTTTAAACAAATTGATAGAGGAACTAGGACAAGAATAAGAATAATTCACAAAAACTTTGTAAAACACTTGCAATTTAGCTGAAATTTGATAAAATAGTAAGGAAAGTTAGACTGTATTGCCTACTGTCTATCTATAAAATATATTTTATTGGAGGCTTTTACTCAAATGGCAAAAGAAAAATACGATCGTAGTAAACCACACGTTAACATTGGTACTATCGGACACGTTGACCACGGTAAAACTACCCTAACTGCAGCTATCACAACTGTTTTGGCACGTCGCTTGCCTTCAGCAGTTAACCAACCTAAAGACTATGCGTCTATCGATGCTGCTCCAGAAGAACGCGAACGCGGTATCACAATCAACACTGCGCACGTTGAGTACGAAACTGAAAAACGTCACTACGCTCACATTGACGCTCCAGGACACGCGGACTACGTTAAAAACATGATCACTGGTGCCGCTCAAATGGACGGAGCTATCCTTGTAGTAGCTTCAACTGACGGACCAATGCCACAAACTCGTGAGCACATCCTTCTTTCACGTCAGGTTGGTGTTAAACACCTTATCGTCTTCATGAACAAGATCGACTTGGTTGACGACGAAGAATTGCTTGAATTGGTTGAAATGGAAATCCGTGACCTTCTTTCAGAATACGACTTCCCAGGTGACGATCTTCCAGTTATCCAAGGTTCAGCTCTTAAAGCTCTTGAAGGTGACTCTAAATACGAAGACATCATCATGGAATTGATGAACACTGTTGATGAGTACATTCCAGAACCAGAACGCGATACTGACAAACCATTGCTTCTTCCAGTCGAGGACGTATTCTCAATCACTGGACGTGGTACAGTTGCTTCAGGACGTATCGACCGTGGTACTGTTCGTGTTAACGACGAAATCGAAATCGTTGGTATCAAAGAAGAAACTAAAAAAGCTGTTGTTACTGGTGTTGAAATGTTCCGTAAACAACTTGACGAAGGTCTTGCAGGAGACAACGTAGGTATCCTTCTTCGTGGTGTTCAACGTGACGAAATCGAACGTGGACAAGTTATCGCTAAACCAGGTTCAATCAACCCACACACTAAATTCAAAGGTGAAGTTTACATCCTTACTAAAGAAGAAGGTGGACGTCACACTCCATTCTTCAACAACTACCGTCCACAATTCTACTTCCGTACTACTGACGTTACAGGTTCAATCGAACTTCCAGCAGGTACTGAAATGGTAATGCCAGGTGATAACGTGACAATCGACGTTGAGTTGATCCACCCAATCGCCGTAGAACAAGGTACTACATTCTCTATCCGTGAGGGTGGACGTACTGTTGGTTCAGGTATGGTTACAGAAATCGAAGCTTAATTCGATTTAGTTCCCAGAAGAACAATTATTTAAGTCAGACACTAAAAGAATCTTGCTTTGCAAGGTTCTTTTTTTGCGGTCAGAGTGAGAGAGTTCCTTTTTTACAATTTCATAAAATCATGGTAAAATGGTTAAATATTAAATTTGGAGAAAAATATGAAGTACAAGCGTATCGTATTTAAAGTAGGGACTTCATCTTTGACTCATAAAGATGGAAGTTTATCTCGCAGTAAAGTAAAAGCAATTACACAGCAGCTTGCAATGCTACATGAAGCTGGTCATGAGCTGATTTTGGTGTCTTCTGGGGCTGTTGCAGCAGGTTTCGGAGCCTTAGGATTTAAAAAACGACCAACCAAGATTGCGGATAAACAAGCTTCGGCTGCGGTTGGTCAAGGTTTACTCTTAGAAGAATACACAACCAATTTGCTCTTAAGACAGATTGTTTCAGCGCAAATCTTGTTAACTCAGGATGATTTTGTCGATAAGCGACGTTATAAAAATGCCCATCAAGCTTTGTCAGTCCTTCTTAATCGTGGTGCAATTCCTATTATCAATGAAAATGACAGTGTCGTCATTGACGAACTTAAGGTCGGAGATAATGATACACTCAGTGCCCAGGTTGCAGCAATGGTGCAGGCAGATCTTTTAGTCCTCTTAACGGATGTAGACGGTCTTTATACTGGAAATCCTAACTCGGATCCAAGGGCTAAACGTCTGGAGAGAATTGAGAATATCAATCGTGAAATTATCGATATGGCAGGTGGAGCAGGATCTTCAAACGGAACTGGTGGTATGCTGACTAAGATAAAGGCAGCGACCATTGCAACAGAGTCAGGAGTGCCGGTTTATATCTGTTCATCCTTGAAACCTGATGCTTTAATTGAAGCAGCTGAAGAAACTCTTGATGGTTCTTTCTTTGTTGCACAGGAGAAGGGGCTCCGTACCCAGAAACAATGGCTAGCTTTTTATGCCAAAAGTCAGGGGGCTATTTGGGTTGATAAAGGGGCTGCAGAAGCTCTCTCCCAACATGGTAAAAGTCTACTTTTATCAGGTATTGTAGATGTTGAGAGCAACTTTTCTTATGGCGATATTGTTACGGTTTTTGATAAGGAAAGTGGAAAATCACTCGGAAAAGGTAGAGTACAACTAGGTGCATCGGGGCTGAAAGATGTCCTTCGATCTCAAAAAGCCAAGGGTGTCTTGATTCACCGTGATGACTGGATTTCCATTACTCCTGAAATCCAACTACTCTTTACAGAATTTTAGAGGTAAACTATGGTAAGTACACAAGAACAATTTGAACAGGTACAGGCTGTTAAAAAATCAATCAACACAGCTAGTGAAGAGGTGAAAAACCAAGCCTTGCTAGCCATGGCTGATCACTTATTAGCAGCTACTGAGGAAATTTTAGCGGCAAATGCCCTCGATATGGAAGCGGCAAAGGGTAAAATCTCAGATGTGATGCTGGATCGTCTTTATTTGGATGCAGGGCGTATAGAAGCTATGGCAACTGGGATTCGTGAAGTAGTTGCTTTACCAGATCCAATCGGTGAAGTTTTAGAAACTAGTCAGCTTGAAAACGGCCTGGTCATCACCAAGAAACGTGTAGCCATGGGGGTTATCGGTATTATCTATGAAAGCCGTCCAAATGTGACGTCTGATGCAGCTACTTTAGCTCTTAAGAGTGGAAATGCGGTTGTTCTTCGTAGTGGTAAGGATGCCTATCAAACAGCTCATGCCATTGTCACAGCCTTGAAGGAGGGCTTGGAGAAAACTACTATTCACCCAGATGTCATTCAACTGGTGGAAGATACTAGCCGTGAAAGTAGCTATGCTATGATGAAGGCTAAGGGGTTTCTAGATCTTCTTATTCCTCGTGGAGGGGCTGGCTTGATCAATGCTGTCGTTGAGAATGCTATTGTGCCAGTTATCGAGACAGGGACTGGTATTGTCCATGTCTATGTGGATAAGGATGCCGATGAAGACAAGGCTCTGTCTATCATCAATAATGCCAAAACCAGTCGTCCTTCTGTCTGTAATGCCATGGAGGTTCTGCTGGTTCATGAAGACAAGGCGGCAAGCTTCCTTCCTCGCTTGGAGCAAGTGCTGGTTGCAGATCGAAAAGAAGCTGGTCTGGAACCAATTCAATTCCGCCTAGATAGCAAAGCAAGCCAGTTTGTTTCAGGTCAAGCAGCTGAGGTCCAAGACTTTGACACCGAGTTTTTAGACTATGTCCTTGCTGTTAAGGTTGTGAGCAGTTTAGAAGAAGCGGTTGCCCATATTGAGGCCCACAGTACCCATCATTCGGATGCCGTTGTGACTGAAAATGCTGAGGCGGCAACTTACTTTACAGATCAAGTAGACTCTGCAGCGGTTTATGTCAATGCTTCGACTCGTTTCACTGATGGTGGCCAATTTGGTCTTGGTTGTGAAATGGGGATTTCTACTCAGAAACTACATGCGCGTGGTCCAATGGGCTTGAAGGAATTGACCAGCTACAAATATGTAGTTACTGGTGATGGACAGATAAGGGAGTAAGAGATGAAGATTGGATTTATCGGCTTGGGGAATATGGGTGCTAGTTTAGCTAAGGTAGTCTTGCAGGCAAAAACTAGTCATCAGATTTTCCTTGCCAATCGTAGTCAAGCCAAGGTGGAAGCTTTTATTACCAACTTCGGTGGTCTGGCTTCTAGCAATGACGAAATCTTTGCAGAAGCAGATGTGATTTTTCTTGGAGTGAAGCCAGCTCAATTCTCTGAACTGCTTACTCAATATCAGACCATTCTTGAAAATAGAAAGAGTCTTCTTTTGATTTCCATGGCAGCTGGATTGACTTTAGAAAAACTAGCAAGTCTTATCCCAAGTCAGCACCGAATTATTCGCATCATGCCAAATACACCTGTTGCTATTGGGCAAGGAGTGATTAGCTATGCCTTGTCTGCAAATTGTCATCCAGAAGACAATGAACTTTTTTGTCAATTTTTAGCCAAGGCTGGCCAGTTAGTTGAAATAAGTGATAGTTTAATAGATGCTGCGACAGGGCTTGCAGGTTGTGGGCCTGCCTTTGTCTATCTTTTTATCGAAGCATTGGCGGATGCAGGAGTTCAGACAGGATTGCCAAGAGAAATGGCTCTGAAAATGGCGGCTCAAACAGTAGTTGGTGCAGGTCAAATGGTCCTAGAAAGTCAGCAACATCCTGGAGTCTTGAAAGATCAAGTTTGTAGCCCAGGTGGTTCGACCATTGCTGGTGTAGCAAGTCTAGAAGAACATGCTTTTAGAGGAACCGTTATGGACGCTGTCAACCAAGCCTACAAAAGAACTAAAGAATTAGGCAAATAAGAGGTGAGAGTTAAAACTCAACCTCTTTTTTATTACAAAGAGCGAAATGAAAAAAGCTTTTCACAAATCCCTATTTTTTTGATAGAATAGAAGAGAGAAAAATAGAAATGAGTCAGACATGTCAAAAGGATTTTTAGTCTCTCTTGAGGGACCAGAGGGAGCGGGAAAGACAAGCGTTCTTGAAGCCCTAATCCCTATATTAGAGGATAGGGGAATAGAAGTTTTAAGCACTCGTGAACCAGGCGGGGTTTTGATTGGAGAAAAGATTCGAGAAGTGATTCTAGATCCTAGTCATACTGAAATGGATCCTAAGACGGAGCTTCTCCTCTATATTGCCAGTCGTCGACAACACTTGGTGGAAAAGGTCTTACCAGCACTTGCAGCTGGAAAACTGGTTATTATGGACCGCTTTATTGACAGTTCAGTTGCCTATCAGGGATTTGGGCGTGGTTTAGATAAAGAAGCTATTGATTGGCTTAATGAGTTTGCAACTGATGGACTGAAACCTGATTTGACTCTTTATTTTGATATTGAGGTCGAAGAGGGACTGGCACGTATTGCTGCCAACAGTGATCGGGAAGTCAATCGTTTGGACATGGAAGGCCTAAACCTACATCGAAAAGTTCGTCAGGGTTATCTATCTCTTTTGGAAAAGGAAGCAAACCGCATTGTAAAAATCGATGCTAGCCTACCACTTGATCAAGTGATTGCGAACACGCAGCAGCTACTTTTTGATAGGATGGGATTAAGGAGATGAAACAAGATCAATTAAGAGCTTGTCAGCCTCTACAATTTGAACGGTTTGTTCATATCTTGGAGCAAGGGCAGCTCAATCACGCCTATCTCTTTTCAGGTAATTTTGGAAGTTTAGAGATGGCCCTTTTCTTGTCTAAAAGTCTCTTTTGTAGTGAGAAAACTGGTATTTTTCCTTGTGAAAAATGTCGGAATTGTAAATTGATTGAGCAGGAAGAGCTTCCTGATGTGACTATAATTAAACCTCTGAATCAAGTGATTAAGACGGAGCGTATTCGGGAATTAGTCAGTCAATTTTCCCAGTCTGGTATTGAAAATCAACGTCAGGTTTTTATTATCGAACAAGCGGAAAAAATGCATGTGAATGCTGCAAATTCACTCTTGAAGGTTATTGAAGAACCACAGAGCGAAATATACATATTCTTTTTGACCAATGATGAAGAACAAATGTTGCCAACGATTCGAAGTCGGACCCAGATTTTTCAATTTAAGAAACAAGTCCCAACTCTAATATCTCAGCTTGAACAGGCTGATTTAGTAAAAAATAAAGCTAAACTATTGGCCCAATTTAGTCAGTCTCAGACGGAGGCTGATAAACTTGTGCATCAAGCAGGATTTTGGGCACTAGTAGATGAAAGTGAACGCCTTTTTGCTTGGCTTTTAGCCCATAAAAAAGAATCCTATTTGCAGGTTGCAAAATTAACGAGTTTGGCTGATGATAAAGAAAAGCAAGATCAGGTGATCAGGGTTTTAGAAGTATTAGCTGGTCAGGAGATTTTCAACGTTTCAGCTCGGAACATCTTGCAAAATCTCATTCAAGCTCGAAAAATGTTGCGGGCCAATGTCAGCTTTCAAAACGCTTTGGAATACCTGGTTTTACAAAAAAATTAAAGCAATGATAAATTAAAGAAAGGGCTGTAATGAATAAAAAAGAATTATTTGATGCTTTAGATGACTTTTCACAGCAATTGTTGGTAACCTTGGCAGACGTCGAAGCCATCAAAAAAAATCTCAAGAGTCTGGTAGAGGAAAATACAGCTCTTCGTTTAGAAAATGATAAATTGAGAGAACGATTGGGAGAAGTTGAGGAGACAACTCCATCCAAAACTAAACATGTGAGGGAAAATGTTCGTCGCATTTATGAGGACGGTTTTCATGTTTGTCGTGACTTTTATGGCCAACGTCGAGAGCAGGATGCAGAATGTATGTTCTGTGATGAACTGTTGTTTAGGGAGTAAGTATGCAGATTCAAAAGAGTTTTAAGGGACAATCTCCCTATGGCAAGCTTTATCTAGTCGCAACGCCGATTGGTAATCTAGAAGATATGACTTTCCGCGCCATTCAGACCTTGAAAGAGGTCGACTGGATTGCGGCTGAAGATACTCGTAATACTGGACTTTTGCTTAAGCATTTTGATATTTCGACTAAACAGATCAGTTTTCACGAGCATAATGCCAAGGAAAAAATTCCTGATTTGATCGAATTGTTAAAGCAAGGTCAAAATCTTGCCCAAGTATCTGATGCAGGGATGCCTAGCATTTCCGATCCAGGGCATGATTTGGTCAAGTCTGCCATTGAAGAAGACATCGCGGTTGTCACAGTTCCAGGAGCTAGTGCAGGAATTTCTGCCTTGATTGCTAGCGGTTTAGCACCCCAACCTCACACTTTTTATGGTTTCTTACCACGAAAATCTGGTCAGCAAAAGCAGTTTTTCGAAGCAAAAAAAGCTTATCCTGAGACTCAGATTTTCTATGAATCACCCCACCGTGTGGCAGATACGCTAGAAAATATGCTAGAAGTCTACGATGATCGCTCGGTGGTCTTGGTTAGAGAATTGACTAAAATCTTTGAAGAATACCAACGTGGAAAAATTTCAGAATTACTGGAAAGCATCGCAGAAACACCGCTCAAAGGCGAATGTCTTCTCATTGTAGAAGGTGCTAGTCAGGAGGTAGAGGATAAGGATGAAATTGACTTGTTCTTAGAAATTCAAGTCCGTATCCAGCAAGGTATTAAGAAAAATCAAGCCATTAAGGAAGTTGCGAAGATTTACCAATGGAACAAAAGCCAGCTCTACGCTGCCTACCACGAATGGGAAGAACATCAGGAAAACAACTAGACAGGGAAGTTTGCCTTCTTCCCTTTTTTTGTTATACTAGAAGAAGAAAAAAATAGAAAGATTTGTGGGAGTGAAAAAGTCCTGTTGACTTTTTCAGCCTGAGCCAAGAAATTCGAAAGCGAAGTAAGTTCGGAGGGAACTTTTTCAACCTGACTCAGGAAATTCACACTCCCAAAGAGGTATTAGTGTCGTGTCTCAATCTTATATCAATGTTATCGGTGCTGGTTTGGCAGGTTCGGAAGCAGCTTACCAAATCGCAGAACGTGGGATTCCTGTTAAACTGTATGAAATGCGTGGTGTCAAGTCAACACCTCAGCACAAAACAGACAATTTTGCCGAGTTAGTTTGTTCCAACTCCTTGCGAGGGGATGCACTTACAAATGCTGTTGGTCTCCTCAAGGAAGAAATGCGTCGCTTGGGTTCTGTTATCTTGGAATCTGCTGAAGCAACCCGTGTTCCTGCTGGAGGAGCACTTGCGGTTGACCGTGATGGTTTTTCTCAAATGGTCACTGAAAAAATTGCTAATCATCCCTTGATTGAAGTGGTACGTGACGAAATTACAGAATTGCCAACAGATGCTATTACAGTTGTAGCGACTGGTCCTTTGACTAGTGATACCCTTGCTGAGAAAATTCACGCTCTTAATGGCGGTGACGGTTTTTATTTCTACGATGCTGCAGCGCCTATTGTGGATGTTAATACGATTGATATGAACAAGGTTTATCTCAAATCTCGTTATGACAAGGGAGAAGCGGCCTACCTCAATGCTCCTATGACCAAGCAAGAATTTATGGATTTCCATGAAGCCTTGGTCAATGCGGAAGAAGCTCCGTTAAATTCTTTTGAAAAAGAAAAGTATTTTGAAGGATGCATGCCGATCGAAGTTATGGCTAAACGGGGTATCAAAACCATGCTCTATGGTCCTATGAAACCAGTTGGTTTAGAGTATCCAGACGATTACACAGGTCCTCGTGACGGAGAATTTAAGACACCATACGCTGTAGTTCAGCTTCGTCAGGACAATGCTGCTGGAAGTCTTTATAATATCGTTGGATTCCAAACCCACCTCAAATGGGGAGAACAAAAACGTGTTTTCCAAATGATTCCAGGTCTTGAAAATGCGGAGTTTGTCCGTTATGGAGTGATGCACCGTAATTCTTACATGGATTCACCAAATCTTCTTGAACAGACCTACCGTTCTAAGAAACAACCAAATCTCTTCTTTGCTGGTCAGATGACTGGAGTGGAAGGCTATGTTGAGTCAGCGGCATCAGGTCTAGTAGCTGGTATTAACGCAGCTCGTCTTTTCAAGGGAGAAAGTCCTGCTATTTTCCCAGAAACGACTGCAATTGGCAGTCTAGCTCATTACATCACCCATGCGGACAGCAAACATTTCCAACCAATGAACGTCAATTTCGGAATTATCAAGGAATTGGAAGGTGAACGCATTCGTGATAAGAAGGCTCGTTATGAAAAAATTGCAGAGCGTGCCTTGGCTGATTTAGAGGAATTTTTAACTATCTAATTTTTTTAAAAGAAATACTCATGATACTATAAAAATCTTAGAAATTGTGATAAAATAGTTTGAATAAAATAAAGGAGCGAAGTCAGGTGGAACCCAAATATAAACGTATTTTGATTAAGTTATCAGGTGAGGCCCTTGCTGGGGAACGTGGTGTCGGAATTGATATCAAAACTGTTCAAGCAATGGCTGAAGAAATTCAGGAAGTACATAACTTAGGTATTGAGATTGCCCTCGTTATTGGTGGAGGAAATCTCTGGCGTGGAGAACCTGCGGCAGAAGCTGGAATGGATCGTGTTCAGGCAGACTACACAGGAATGCTTGGAACAGTTATGAATGCTCTTGTGATGGCAGATTCATTGCAACAAGTGGGTGTGGATACTCGTGTGCAAACAGCCATTGCCATGCAACAAGTAGCAGAACCTTACGTTCGTGGACGTGCACTTCGTCATCTTGAAAAAGGACGCATTGTTATCTTTGGTGCGGGAATTGGATCACCATACTTCTCAACAGATACAACAGCCGCCCTTCGTGCAGCAGAGATTGAAGCGGACGCTATCTTGATGGCTAAGAATGGTGTTGACGGTGTCTATAACGCTGATCCCAAAAAGGATAAGACAGCCGTTAAATTTGAAGAGTTGACTCACCGTGATGTCATTAATAAAGGTCTCCGTATCATGGACTCAACTGCTTCAACACTTTCAATGGACAATGATATTGACTTGGTAGTTTTCAACATGAACCAACCAGGGAATATTAAACGTGTTGTATTTGGTGAAAATATCGGAACTACAGTTTCAAATAATATCGAAGAAAAGGAATAAGAAATCATTATGGCAAACGCAATCGTAGAAAAAGCAAAAGAGAGAATGACTCAATCTCACCACTCACTTGCTCGTGAGTTTGGAAGTATTCGTGCTGGCCGTGCTAATGCTAGCTTGCTTGACCGCATCCACGTTGAGTACTATGGTGTTGAAACACCACTTAACCAAATTGCTTCTATCACAATCCCAGAAGCGCGTGTCTTGTTGGTAACACCATTTGACAAATCATCTTTGAAAGATATCGAACGTGCTTTGAATGCTTCAGACCTAGGTATCACGCCAGCTAACGATGGTTCTGTTATTCGTTTGGTAATCCCAGCTCTCACAGAAGAAACTCGTCGTGATCTCGCTAAAGAAGTGAAAAAAGTTGGTGAGAATGCTAAAGTTGCTATCCGTAATATCCGTCGTGACGCTATGGATGAAGCTAAAAAACAAGAAAAAGCTAAAGAAATCACTGAAGATGAATTGAAGACTCTTGAAAAAGATATTCAAAAAGCGACAGACGATGCTGTTAAACACATCGACGAAATGACTGCCAATAAAGAAAAAGAAATCTTGGAAGTCTAAGAAATAAACAGAAAAACTCAGTTGGCATTGCTGGCTGAGTTTTATTCGAAAGAAGGAAATATGAATACAAATCTTGCAAGTTTTATCGTTGGACTCATCATCGATGAAAATGACCGTTTTTACTTTGTTCAAAAGGATGGTCAAACCTATGCTCTTGCTAAGGAAGAAGGTCAGCATACAGTGGGGGATACGGTCAAAGGTTTTGCCTACACGGATATGAAGCAAAAACTACGTTTGACAACTATAGAGGTCACTGCCACTCAGGACCAATTTGGTTGGGGAACCGTAACAGAAGTTCGTAAGGATTTGGGTGTCTTTGTTGATACAGGTCTTCCTGACAAGGAAATCGTTGTGTCACTGGATATTCTACCTGAGCTTAAAGAACTTTGGCCAAAGAAAGGCGATCGCCTATACATTCGTCTAGAAGTGGACAAGAAGGACCGTATCTGGGGCGTATTGGCTTATCAGGAAGACTTCCAACGATTGGCTCGTCCTGCCTACAATAACATGCAGAACCAAAACTGGCCAGCCATTGTTTATCGTCTCAAGTTGTCAGGAACTTTTGTTTACCTGCCAGAAAATAACATGCTTGGCTTCATCCATCCAAGTGAGCGTTATGCAGAGCCACGTTTGGGGCAAGTGTTAGATGTACGTGTTATTGGCTTCCGTGAGGTGGATCGCACACTCAATCTTTCACTAAAACCACGTTCTTTTGAGATGTTGGAAAACGATGCGCAGATGATCTTGACTTACTTGGAAAGCAATGGTGGCTTCATGACCCTGAATGACAAGTCAGCGCCAGATGATATCAAGGCAACCTTTGGTATCTCTAAAGGTCAATTTAAAAAAGCGCTCGGTGGTTTGATGAAGGCTGGTAAAATTAAACAAGACCAGTTTGGTACGGAACTAATCTAGGGAGGCTTATGAGAAAATCATTTTATACTTGGCTCATGACCGAACGCAATCCTAAAAGCAATAGTTCAAAAGCAATTTTAGCGGATTTGGCCTTTGAGGAGTCTGCCTTCCCAAAGCATACAGATGATTTCGATCAAGTCAGTCGTTTTTTAGAGGAACATGCTAGCTTTTCCTTTAATATGGGAGACTTTGATCGAATTTGGCAAGAATATCTAGAACATTAAGGCTACTAGATGGGGTTGGGGATAGTAATTTCTCAGCCTCTTTGCTATAATATAGTCATTCAGTTTAACTTTTACTAGGTCCTAATCGACTTTTTAACTACTAAAAGCAAACGAAACATTATATAAAATTAAAAGAGTTAGAGAGGTTCTTTATTTGAAGGAACATTCAATAGACATTCAGCTTAGTCATCCAGATGATTTATTTCATCTTTTTGGTTCTAATGAGCGCCACCTTCGTTTGATGGAGGATGAGTTAGGTGTCATCATCCACGCTCGTACAGAGATTGTACAAGTCTTGGGGGAAGAGTCAGCTTGTGAGGAAGCCCGACAAGTTATTCAAGCCCTGATGGTTTTGGTCAATCGTGGAATGACCGTTGGAACTCCGGATGTAGTGACAGCTATTACCATGGTTAAGAATAATGAAATCGATAAGTTTGTCGCCCTCTATGAAGAAGAGATTATTAAGGATAATACAGGCAAGCCTATCCGTGTTAAAACCTTGGGTCAAAAGCTTTATGTGGATAGTGTCAAACAACACGATGTGACCTTTGGTATTGGGCCAGCAGGGACAGGTAAAACCTTCCTAGCAGTTACCTTAGCCGTAACAGCTCTCAAGCGTGGGCAAGTCAAGCGTATTATTCTGACACGTCCAGCAGTAGAAGCAGGAGAGAGTCTAGGATTTCTTCCAGGAGATCTCAAGGAAAAGGTTGATCCTTATCTTCGTCCAGTTTATGATGCTTTATATCAGATCTTAGGGAAAGACCAAACAACTCGTCTCATGGAGAGAGAAATTATTGAGATTGCACCTTTGGCCTATATGCGTGGACGTACCTTGGATGATGCCTTTGTCATTTTGGATGAAGCCCAAAATACAACCATCATGCAGATGAAGATGTTCTTGACACGTCTTGGATTTAATTCTAAGATGATTGTCAATGGGGATATTAGTCAGATTGACCTACCGCGTAATGTAAAGTCAGGTTTGATTGATGCCCAAGAAAAACTTAAGAACATTCACCAAATTGACTTTGTTCATTTCTCAGCCAAGGATGTGGTTCGCCACCCAGTTGTCGCTCAAATTATCAGAGCCTATGAACCTCGACCTGTCAAAGCTGAAGAAAATCAAGAAGAAACAGAATAAAGATAAAGAGAGTGGGACAGAAATCGGTAATTCGTTAGAATTCGATTTCGTCGTCCCACCTCCGCACAGTTGAGTAGGGCTGTAAAAGCTGATGAAATCAGCGTAGAAGAGCCCACTCAACCACTGCGTCTTGCTCGACAATCCAAAGACAAATGAGAGGCTAGGACTTTTGTCCCAGCCTCTTATTTTTGTAGTATTAATTTATAAATCATTTTAGACAAGTTCACTGATTGAAGTGAAGTCACGTTCCAAGCCTTCTGCAACTGGTTGACTGGTGAGGTATCCTTGATAGGTTGTCACACCTTCAAGCAAGCCTGCGTCTTCAAGGATAGCTTTCTTAAATCCTTTACCTGCCAAGGCTTCGATATAAGGAAGAGTCACATTTGTAAGGGCGATGGTAGATGTGCGAGCAACAGCTCCAGGAATGTTGGCAACCGCATAGTGAAGAACACCATGTTTTTCATAGACAGGTTCATCATGAGTTGTCACACGGTCAGCTGTTGCAATAACACCACCTTGGTCTACAGCAACGTCGACGATGACAGAACCAGGACGCATTTGTTGAACCATGTCATCGGTCACCAATTTTGGTGCTTTGGCACCAGGGATCAAAACTGCACCGATAACAACGTCTGCTTCACGCACACTTGCTTCGATATTAAATGGGTTAGACATGAGTGTTTGGATTTGGTGACCAAAGACATCTTCTAGGACAGAGAGGCGCTTAGCGCTGATATCAAGAATAGTTACTTGAGCTCCCAAACCAAGAGCGATACGAGCTGCATGTGTACCAACGACACCACCACCGATAATGGTTACTTTTCCTTTTGGTACACCTGGAACACCACCCAAGAGAACACCAGAACCGCCAGCTTGTTTAGTCAAGAAATGAGCTCCGATTTGGACTGCCATACGACCAGCAACCTCACTCATTGGAACCAATAGAGGGAGTTGCCCTTGAGTATCACGAACTGTCTCATAAGCAACACCAGTTGTTTTAGCTGTAAGCATAGCATCAGCCAATTCTGGAGCAGCTGCCATGTGCAAGTAGGTGAAGAGAAGTAAATCCTCACGCAAGAACTGGTACTCACTAGCAAGGGGTTCCTTGACTTTAACAACTAACTCTGCAGCCCAGGCTTCAGCAGCAGTTGCGACAATTTCTGCTCCTTGCTTTTCATAGTCAGCATCAGCAAAGCCAGATCCAAGACCTGCATTTGTTTCGATGAGGACTCGGTGACCACGACCAACAAGACTCTGTACACCAGCAGGTGTCAAAGCAACACGATTTTCATTATTTTTAATTTCCTTTGGAATTCCAATTAACATAGAGATTTGCTCCTTATTTAACATCTAGGTTCTTATACTAAATCATCACGGGAAGAACCCAGTCTTTTCTTGTGATGTTCTTATTTTATATGAAACCCCTTGGAAAATCAAGAAAAATTATTGATTTCTACTGCATTTTTTGTTAAGCTTTTAGAAAATATTTTTTTCCAAAGAAAAAGGGAGGAATGGGCAATGGAATCACTATTTATCAAACTAGCGAAGCATCAAATTATCGAAACAGAACGCTTAGTGCTTAGACCTGTAACACTTGATGATGCAGAAGCTATGTTTGAGTATGCTTCAAATAAAGAAAATACGCGCTACACTTTTCCAACCAATCAAAGTTTAGAGGAAACAAAGAATAATATTGCCCAGTTTTATCTAGCCAATCCATTGGGCCGATGGGGAATTGAATTAAAAAGTACAGGAGAGTTTATCGGAACCATTGACCTGCACAAGATGGATACTGTTCTTAAGAAGGCAGCCATTGGTTACATTATCAATCAAAAATATTGGAATCAAGGTTTGACGACAGAAGCCAATAGAGCTGTAATTGAACTGGCTTTTGAAAAGATTGGGATGAATAAGTTGACGGCCCTTCACGATAAGGATAATCCTGCGTCAGGAAAAGTCATGGAGAAATCAGGCATGCACTTTTCTCACGAAGAACCATATGCCAGAATGGATAATAAAGAACCGGGACGAATTGTAACACGTGTACATTATGTTTTAACCAAGGAAGATTATTTTGCAAATAAGTAAGCAGTTGAAAAGTTTTTTCAGCTGTTTTTTTCTTTCTCTTACGAATAAGCTAAGAGAGGAGAAAATATGGAAGAACTTATTGAGAAAATCAAAGAATACAAAATCATTGTTATCTGTGCTAGTTTGGGTTTGGTCTTGGGTGGATTTTTCCTGCTGAAACCATCAATTCAAGCACCTGCCAAGGAAAGCAATTTTCAGACTGAAGTTGCAGCTATTTCAAAGGATTCAACTACCGAAAAAGAGGAGAAGACCCAGAAAGAGAAAAAAGAAGAAGCGGTGGAGCAAGATTTGATTACTGTAGATGTCAAAGGTGCCGTCAAATCACCTGGAATCTATGATTTACCAGTGGGAAGTCGGGTCAATGATGCTGTCCAGAAAGCTGGTGGCTTGATAGATAATGCTGATAGTAAGTCTATCAACCTTGCCCAGAAGATTAGTGATGAAGCGCTGGTCTATGTCCCGACTAAGGAAGAAGCAGCTAACCAAGAGTCTTATTCAAATGCTACTGGAAATAAGGAAAGCAAGAAGGTTAATCTCAATAAAGCCAGTCTTGAAGAGTTAAAACAAGTCAAAGGATTAGGTGCTAAACGCGCTCAGGACATTATTGACCATCGTGAGTCCAATGGTAAGTTTAAGTCAGTAGATGAGCTCAAAAAGGTTTCTGGTATTGGCGCAAAAACGATAGAAAAGTTAAAAGAGTATGTCACAGTGGATTAGTTGCTTTCCAATTCCCAAAATCTATCTCAGCTTTCTCTTGCTCTGGCTTTACTATACAATCTTTTCAGCTAGTTTTCTAGCACTTTTGGGGTTTGTATTTTTAGTATTTTGTCTTTTTATCCACCATCCTTGGAAAGTTGTACTAAAGGTTCTTCTGATTTGTGGACTATTTGCTAGTTGGTTTTTATTTCAAAAATGGCAACAAGAAGAAGCTAGTCAAAACTTGCTTTCTTCTGTCGAAACTGTTCGAATATTACCTGACACCATCAAGGTGAATGGGGACAGTCTTTCTTTTCGTGGTAAAGCTGAAGGACGAATGTTTCAGGTCTATTATAAACTTCAATCAGAAGCAGAAAAAGAAGACTTTCAAAATGTAACAGATTTGTATGATATTACTTTGGAAGGGAAATTAGCTAGCCCTCAAGGGGCAAGAAATTTTGCTGGCTTTGATTATCGCAACTATCTAAAAAGTCAAGGGATTTATCAAACCTTGACCATTTCGAAAATTTCAGATATGAAAGCCACGAGCAGTTGGGATATTGGAGAAAATTTATCTAGTTTGCGAAGAAAAGCAGTTGTCTGGATAAAAAGGAATTTTCCCGACCCCATGCGCAATTATATGACAGGTCTGTTATTAGGCTACTTGGACACAGACTTTGAGGAAATGAATGAACTCTATTCCAGTCTAGGAATTATTCACCTTTTTGCTTTGTCAGGAATGCAAGTCGGATTCTTTATGGATGCATTTAGAAAGTCACTCTTGCGTTTGGGTATGACTCAAGAGAAGTTCAAATGGTTAGCTTATCCATTTTCTTTGTTTTATGCAGGATTGACAGGATTTTCAGCATCTGTGATTAGAAGTCTGCTACAAAAAATCTTGTCCCAGCATGGTTTTAAGGGCTTGGATAACTTTGCTATGACAGTCCTCCTTTTGTTTATAGTCATGCCAAACTTTTTCCTAACTGCTGGAGGAGTTCTTTCCTGCGCCTATGCCTTTATCCTAACTATGACTAGTAAAGAAGGTCAAGGCGTAAAAGCTGTTGTCAGAGAGAGTTTCATTATTTCCTTGGGAATCTTGCCAATTTTATCGTTTTACTTTTCTGAATTTCAACCGTGGTCAATTGTCCTAACTTTTGCCTTTTCTTTCTTATTTGACATGGTTTTATTGCCCCTCTTATCAATTCTCTTTTGTTTGTCAATGATATACCCGTTCACTCAGTTTAACTTTATCTTTGAATTGTTAGAAAGTATCATACGCTTTGTTTATCAACTATCAAGTCGTCCGATTGTCTTTGGTCAGCCAAGTGTTTGGATTTTACTGGCACTCTTAATCGCATTGGCATTACTCTATGACCTTAGAAAAAACTTCAAAAGACTAACTTTATTAGCTTTCTTAGTTGCTTCTCTCTTTTTAGTAACCAAGCACCCGATTGAAAATGAAATCACAGTTTTAGCTATGGACCAAGGAAGTAGTATTTTTTTGAGGGATATGACTGGAAAGACTATCCTGATTGATGTCGGAAGGGAGAAAGAAAGTGAAAAGAAAGAGGGCTGGCAGGAGAAGGTTTCATCGAGCACTGTCCAGCGAAACTTGATTCCCTATCTGAAAAGTCGAGGTGTGGCTAAGATTGACCAGTTAGTTTTAACAACTGGTGATGCTAAGCAACTAGGAAATCTACTAGAGTTAACTAAGGCTTTTGAAATAGGTGAAATTTTATTGCCAGAGGGGATTTTAGAGCAAAAAGTTTTTGTAGAAAAGTTGAAGAGTAGTAAGAACAAGGTAGGAGCCATTAAAAAGGGAGAAGACTTGTCTATCTTTGGCAGTAGATTAGAGGTGAGCCATCTAAGCGGAGATAAATCTGGAGAGGTTTCGGACTCCCTATTTCTCCATGGAAAACTCTTAAATCAAACCTTTCTTTTCGCTAATGATATCAAGGAAAAGGAATTAACCAAGCAATATCCAAATCTACAAGTAGATGTTCTCATAACTGGCCAAACGGCTTCCAAAGGTCGATCAGGTCTAGAGGATTTCAATCTGCTAAATCCTAAACTCACTGTCCTTTCAGCAGATCAGAAGAAAAACTTTAAAGCTCAACAGCAAGCCAGTGTGCTAGAAAAGGAAGACAAGACTAGTAAGGTTCACCATACCAACCAGCAAGGTGCCATTCGCTTTAAAGGATGGACTAGTTGGCAATTTGAAACTGTTCAGTAAGGTTATTAGATGAAACTAAAAATTAAAAGCTAAAAATTAAAATTGTCTAAACAATCAATCAAGGCTTGATTTTGCGTCCTGTTTACTATAAAATAGTTAAGATTGGTGTCAAACTTTTATATTGTAAATAGGAGAAAAAATGACAAAAACTTTAAAACGTCCTGAGGTTTTATCACCTGCAGGAACTTTAGAAAAACTAAAAGTAGCTGTTCAATACGGAGCAGATGCAGTCTTTATCGGTGGTCAGGCCTATGGTCTTCGTAGCCGCGCGGGTAACTTCACTTTCGAACAGATGGAAGAAGGAGTTCAGTTCGCTGCTAAGTACGGTGCTAAGGTTTATGTAGCTGCTAATATGGTCATGCACGAGGGAAACGAAGAAGGGGCCGGCGAATGGTTCCGTAAGTTGCGTGATATTGGCATTGCAGCGGTTATCGTGTCTGATCCAGCCTTGATCATGATTGCAGCAACAGAAGCACCAGGTCTTGAAATCCACCTCTCTACCCAAGCTAGTGCAACCAACTATGAAACTTTAGAATTCTGGAAAGAACTTGGATTGACTCGTGTCGTTTTGGCGCGTGAGGTTTCTATGGAAGAATTGGCAGAGATTCGCAAACGTACAGACGTTGAGATTGAAGCCTTCGTCCATGGAGCTATGTGTATCTCATACTCTGGTCGTTGTACTCTTTCTAACCATATGAGTATGCGTGACGCCAACCGTGGTGGATGTTCACAATCTTGCCGTTGGAAGTATGACCTTTACGATATGCCGTTCGGTAAGGAACGTAAGAGTCTAAAGGGAGAAATTCCTGAAGAATTTTCAATGTCAGCTGTTGATATGTCGATGATTGACCATATCCCAGATATGATTGAAAATGGTGTGGACAGTCTGAAGATTGAGGGCCGTATGAAGTCTATCCACTATGTTTCAACAGTTACAAACTGCTACAAGGCTGCTGTTGATGCCTATCTTGAGAGCCCTGAAAAGTTTGAAGCTATTAAGCAAGACTTGATTGATGAAATGTGGAAGGTTGCCCAACGTGAGTTGGCTACAGGTTTCTACTACGGAACACCATCTGAAAATGAACAACTTTTCGGAGCTCGTCGTAAGATTCCAGAATACAAGTTTGTTGCTGAAGTAGTAGCTTATGATGATGCGACTCAGACTGCAACCATTCGCCAACGTAACGTTATCAATGAAGGTGACCAAGTTGAGTTCTACGGACCAGGCTTCCGTCATTTTGAGACTTATATTGAAGACCTTCACGATGCTAAAGGAAATAAAATCGATCGCGCACCAAATCCAATGGAACTTTTGACTATCAAGGTTCCACAACCTGTGCAAGCAGGGGACATGGTTCGTGCACTCAAAGAAGGACTCATTAATCTCTATAAAGAAGATGGAACAAGCGTCACAGTTCGTGCCTAAAAAAATCAAAAATCTGAGTTTTATTTCTCAGATTTTTTTGTTTGCAGAAAAAGTAAAATGTACAGATTTTTTGAAGCTTTTTTGGAGAAAAAACAGCATTTTTACTTTAAAAATAGTAAAAGTAGAAATATTTCTTCTGAAACGCTTACAAGGTATGTAAAAATTTGACAAAAGCAAATTTTAGGGCTAAACTAAGGAAGTAAATTTAAATTAAAAAAGGAGAATTCATCATGAATTTAACATTTTTCGGACTTTGTCTTGCCTGTATGGGTGTATCTATTGCAGAGGGTTTGATTATGAGTAATCTTTTCAAAGCATCTGCCCGTCAACCTGAAATTATTGATCAACTACGTAGCCTTTTAATTCTCGGTGTTGCTTTTGTAGAAGGTACCTTCTTTGTAACCTTGGCGATGGCATTCGTCATTAAATAGACCACTCTATTTAGAGAAGGAGGTGTCAAACCATGGAAGAAAGTGTAAATCCGACCTTAGATATTGGACCAGTATCCTTTGATTTGACCCTACTTGCCATGTCTCTTGTAACTGTTTTGATGGTTTTTGCCTTTGTCTACTGGGCAAGTCGTAAAATGGCCATCCGTCCAAAGGGCAAACAGAATGCTCTTGAGATGATTTATGACTTTGTGATTAGTTTTGCCAAACCAAACATTGGAGATTCATACATCAAGGATTATTCCTTGTTCTTGTTCTCTCTATTTCTGTTTATCTTGGTTGCCAATAATATTGGCTTAATGGCAAAAGTACAAACAACAAACGGTTATAACTTGTGGACTTCCCCAACAGCTAACCTTGGATACGATTTATCCCTCTCCTTATTGATCACCATGATCGCTCATGTAGAAGGAATTCGTCGTAGAGGCGTTAAAGAATATTTGAGAGCATTTGTTACACCTGGCTTCATGACTCCGATGAACATTTTAGAAGAGTTCACCAATTTTGCCTCTTTGGCGATTCGGATTTACGGAAATATTTTCGCCGGTGAGGTCTTGGCAGGATTGCTATTAGCCTTGTCACAATATGCCTTGTATTGGTATCCTTTTGCCTTTATTGCAAACATGTTATGGACAGCCTTTTCAATTTTCATTTCATGTATTCAAGCGTATGTATTTACCATGTTGTCTTCTATGTACATTGGTAAAAAGGTAAATGGTGAGGAAGAGTAAGTAGAGGAGGATTAGAAGATGGATTTAACTATTAGTACCATTATCGGTGACTTTATTCTTATCGCTGGTTCCTTCCTTTTATTAATTTTTTTAGTTAAGAAATATGCTTGGGGAAATATTACCAGTATTTTGGATCAACGTGCTGAAAAAATTTCTTCAGATATTGATGGAGCTGAGCTAGCTCGTAAAAAGGCTGAGGAACTAGCAAGTAAGCGAGAAGCTGAGCTAGCAGGTAGCCGTACCGAAGCTAAAACGATTATCGAGAATGCAAAGGAAACAGCTGAGAAAAGTAAAGCCGACATCTTAGCTGAAGCTAAACTTGAAGCAGGTCGCTTAAAAGAAAAAGCCAACCAAGAAATTGCTCAAAATAAAGCTGAAGCTATACAAAGTGTTAAGGGAGAGGTGGCAGACTTAACAATCAGTCTTGCTGGAAAATTATCTCTCAAAACCTTGACGGTCAGGCCCATAAAGAACTCATTGATCAGTGTATTGATCAGCTAGGAGAAGCTTAATGGACAAAAAGACACTAAAGGTAATTGAAAAATACAGCATGCCTTTTGTCCAATTAGTGATTGAAAAAGGAGAAGAAGACCGCATCTTTTCTGACTTGGCTCAAATCAAGCAAGTCGCTGAAGAAACAGGCTTGCCTTCTTTTTTGGCGCAAGTGGCAGTAGATGAGTCGGATAAAGAAAAAACGGTTCGTTTTTTCCAGGACTCTGTGTCACCCTTAGTACAAAACTTTATCGAGGTTCTACTTTACAATCACAGATCAAACCTGTTTTATGATGTGATTGTAGATTGCTTGAATCGTCTTGAAAAAGAAACCAATCGGTTTGAAGTGACAATTACTTCTGCCCATCCTTTAACAGATGAACAGAAGGAACGTTTGCTCCCATTGATAGAGAGAAAAATGTCTCTTAAAGTGCGGAGTATTAAAGAAAAAATCGATGAAAGTCTAATTGGTGGTTTTGTTATTTTTGCCAATCACAAGACAATTGATGTTAGTATTAAACAACAACTTAAAGTTGTTAAGGAAAATTTGAAATAGAAAGTGGTGTTCTTTTGGCAATTAACGCACAAGAAATCAGCGCTTTAATTAAGCAACAAATTGAAAATTTCAAACCCAATTTTGATGTGACTGAAACTGGTGTTGTAACCTACATCGGTGACGGGATTGCGCGTGCTCATGGCCTCGAAAATGCCATGAGTGGTGAGCTGTTGGTTTTTGAAAATGGCTCTTATGGTATGGCGCAAAACTTGGAATCAACAGATGTCGGTATTATCATACTTGGAGACTTTACAGATATCCGTGAAGGCGATACAATTCGTCGTACAGGGAAAATCATGGAAGTTCCAGTTGGTGATAGCTTGATTGGACGTGTTGTCGATCCCCTTGGTCGTCCTGTAGACGGTTTGGGTCCGATTAACACAGATAAGACTCGTCCAGTTGAAGCACCAGCTCCTGGTGTCATGCAACGTAAGTCTGTCTCAGAACCATTGCAAACAGGTTTGAAAGCTATTGACGCCCTTGTTCCAATCGGTCGTGGGCAACGTGAGTTGATCATTGGTGACCGTCAAACAGGGAAGACAACTATCGCTATTGACGCTATCTTGAACCAAAAAGGTCAAGATATGATTTGTATCTATGTAGCGATTGGACAAAAAGAATCAACAGTTCGTACACAAGTAGAAACACTTCGTCAGTACGGTGCCTTGGATTACACAATCGTTGTGACAGCCTCAGCTTCACAACCTTCTCCATTGCTCTTCCTTGCTCCTTATGCAGGGGTTGCTATGGCAGAGGAGTTCATGTACCAAGGAAAGCATGTCTTGATTGTTTATGATGACCTATCTAAACAAGCGGTAGCTTATCGTGAACTTTCTCTCTTGCTCCGTCGTCCACCAGGTCGTGAGGCCTTCCCAGGAGATGTCTTCTACCTTCACAGCCGTCTACTTGAGCGTTCTGCTAAAGTTTCAGATGAGCTTGGCGGTGGATCTATCACGGCTCTTCCATTTATCGAGACCCAAGCTGGAGATATCTCAGCCTATATTGCCACAAACGTAATCTCTATTACGGATGGACAAATCTTCCTAAGTGATAGTCTCTTTAATGCGGGTATTCGTCCAGCTATTGATGCGGGTTCTTCTGTATCTCGTGTTGGTGGTTCGGCTCAGATTAAAGCCATGAAGAAGGTTGCTGGTACTCTTCGTATCGACCTTGCTTCATACCGAGAGTTGGAAGCCTTCACTAAGTTTGGTTCAGACTTGGATGCTGCTACTCAGGCTAAATTGAACCGTGGTCGTCGTACTGTAGAAGTATTGAAACAACCTGTTCATAAACCATTACCTGTTGAGAAACAAGTAACCATTCTGTATGCCTTGACTCATGGATTCTTGGATACTATATCAGTTGATGATATTGTTCGTTTTGAGGAAGAATTCCATGCCTTCTTTGATGCGCAACATCCAGAGATTTTGGAAACTATTCGTGAAACAAAAGACTTGCCAGAAGAAGCAGTCTTGGATGCTGCGATTACTGAGTTTCTCAACCAATCCAGCTTCCAATAAGAATAGAGGTGTCAGATGGCAGTATCTCTAAATGATATTAAAACAAAAATCGCCTCAACGAAAAATACTAGTCAAATTACTAACGCCATGCAGATGGTTTCTGCAGCTAAGTTAGGTCGTTCTGAAGAAGCTGCACGCAACTTCCAGATTTATGCTCAAAAAGTTCGTAAACTCCTTACAGATATCCTTCACGGGGATGGAGCAGGTGGATCAACAAATCCGATGTTGATTAGCCGCCCGGTCAAGAAAACAGGCTATATCGTCATTACTTCTGACCGAGGTCTTGTTGGAGGCTATAACTCTTCAATCTTGAAGGCCGTCATGGAAATTCAGAAGGAATACCATCCATCAGGTGATGATTTTGAAGTTATCTGTATCGGTGGTATGGGAGCAGACTTCTTTAAAGCTCGTGGTATTCAGCCAATTTATGAATTGCGTGGTCTCGCAAGTCAACCAAGCTTCGATGAAGTTCGCAAGATTATTTCAAAAACCATTGAAATGTATCAAAATGAGCTATTTGATGAGCTCTATGTTTGCTACAACCACCACGTGAATACACTGACAAGTCAAATGCGTGTGGAGCAGATGCTTCCAATTGTCGACTTGGACCCAAATGAAGCAGATGATAGCTATAGCTTGACTTTTGAGCTTGAGACTAGTCGTGAAGAAATCTTGGATCAACTATTGCCTCAGTTTGCAGAAAGTATGATTTACGGTGCTATTATCGATGCCAAGACAGCTGAAAATGCTGCAGGGATGACGGCTATGCAAACAGCGACAGATAATGCTAAAAAAGTTATCAATGATTTGACTATCCAGTATAACCGTGCCAGACAGGCGGCGATTACACAAGAAATTACAGAAATCGTAGCAGGAGCTAGTGCCTTAGAATAGGCACTAGTCCAGCTCGTATGAAAATGAACTTATACTCAATGAAAATCAAAGAGCAAACTA
>NZ_KV817781.1:15025-72638 GCF_001814775.1 Streptococcus sp. HMSC067H01 | reverse complement strand
ACGTGGTTTGAATTTGATTTTCGAAGAGTATTAGGACCTAGTTGAGCTAGGAACCGACAGTATCTTATACAGAATAGGAGAAGTAGATGAGTTCAGGTAAAATTGCTCAGGTTATCGGTCCCGTTGTAGACGTCATGTTTGCAGCAGGTGAGAAACTACCAGAGATTAATAATGCACTTGTCGTCTACAAAAATGACGAAAGAAAAACAAAAATCGTCCTTGAAGTAGCCTTGGAGTTGGGAGATGGTATGATTCGTACCATCGCTATGGAATCAACTGATGGCTTGACTCGTGGTTTGGAAGTATTGGACACAGGCCGTCCAATCTCAGTACCAGTTGGGAAAGAAACTCTAGGACGTGTCTTCAACGTTTTGGGAGATACCATTGACTTGGAAGCTCCTTTTGGTGAAGATGCAGAGCGTCAGCCAATTCATAAAAAAGCACCAACTTTTGATGAATTGTCTACCTCTTCAGAAATTCTAGA
Organism: Streptococcus sp. HMSC067H01; assembly: GCF_001814775.1. GTDB lineage: Bacteria > Bacillota > Bacilli > Lactobacillales > Streptococcaceae > Streptococcus. The sequence goes on along the minus strand of NZ_KV817781.1, from coordinate 72,154 downwards.
AACCGGGATCAAGGTTATCGACCTTCTTGCCCCTTACCTTAAAGGTGGTAAGGTCGGACTCTTCGGTGGTGCCGGAGTTGGTAAGACCGTATTGATCCAAGAATTGATTCACAACATTGCCCAAGAACACGGTGGAATCTCAGTATTTACTGGTGTTGGGGAACGTACTCGTGAAGGGAACGACCTCTACTGGGAAATGAAAGAATCAGGCGTTATCGAAAAAACAGCCATGGTATTTGGTCAAATGAATGAGCCACCAGGAGCACGTATGCGTGTTGCCCTTACTGGTTTGACAATTGCTGAATACTTCCGTGATGTAGAAGGTCAAGACGTTCTTCTCTTCATTGACAACATTTTCCGTTTCACACAAGCTGGTTCAGAAGTGTCTGCCCTTTTGGGTCGTATGCCATCAGCCGTTGGTTATCAGCCAACCCTCGCAACAGAAATGGGTCAATTGCAAGAACGTATCACGTCAACTAAGAAGGGTTCTGTAACCTCTATCCAGGCTATCTACGTGCCAGCGGATGACTATACTGACCCAGCGCCAGCAACAGCCTTCGCTCACTTGGACTCTACAACAAACTTGGAGCGTAAATTGGTTCAATTGGGGATTTACCCAGCCGTTGACCCACTTGCTTCAAGCTCACGTGCCTTGGCACCTGAAATTGTTGGAGAAGAGCACTATGCAGTAGCTGCAGAAGTTAAACGTGTTCTTCAACGTTACCATGAATTGCAAGATATTATTGCCATCCTTGGTATGGATGAACTTTCTGACGAAGAAAAGACTTTGGTTGCTCGTGCACGTCGTATCCAGTTCTTCTTGTCACAAAACTTCAACGTTGCGGAACAATTTACTGGTCAACCAGGTTCTTATGTTCCAGTAGCTGAAACAGTTCGTGGCTTCAAAGAAATTCTTGACGGTAAATACGATCATCTCCCAGAAGATGCCTTCCGTGGAGTAGGTTCAATCGAAGATGTTATTGCTAAGGCTGAAAAAATGGGATTTTAAGAGGTGATCTATGGCTCATTTAACTGTCCAGATCGTGACACCAGATGGCCTCGTCTATGACCACCATGCCAGCTTTGTATCGGTACGAACTCTGGATGGTGAGATGGGGATCTTGCCACGACATGAAAATATGATTGCGGTTTTAGCGGTTGATGAAGTTAAAGTCAAACGCATCGATGATGATACTCATGTGAACTGGATTGCAGTAAACGGAGGAATCATTGAGATTGCTAAAGATGTCATTACCATCATCGCCGACTCAGCTGAACGTGCTCGTGATATCGATATTAGCCGTGCAGAACGTGCTAAACTTCGTGCAGAGCGTGAAATTGAAGAGGCACAAGACAAGAATCTTATCGACCAAGAACGTCGTGCTAAGATTGCGCTTCAGCGTGCCATTAACCGTATCAATGTCGGAAATAAATTATAAAATAAAAATGAACTTGATTAGACAAGTTCATTTTTATTTTATCTTATACTCAATGAAAATCAAAGAGCAAACTAGGAAGCTAGCCGCAGGCTGCTCAAAGCACTGCTTTGAGGTTGTAGATAAGACTGACGAAGTCAGTCACATATATAATCCAAGGCGAAGCTGACGTGGTTTGAATTTGATTTTCGAAGAGTATTAGTCAGCAAAACTGATACAAACTGCCTCTGGGACATGGAAGTCATTAGACAATTCTGCCAGGCGACCTGTTTCTGGGTTGCGCTTAAAGACTGTTGCATTGTCAGAATCTTGATGAACTGCGATGAGAAATTCTTGATCAGGAGTCAAATCAAAGTCACGAGGGGTTTTACCACTTGTAGGGACAAATTCAAGTAGTTCTAAACTACCGTCAGCGAGAATAGTGTATACCGCAATAGAATCATGTCCACGATTAGATGCGTAGAGATATTTTCCATCTTTTGATAAACGAATAGCAGCAGTACCATTAAATCCATCATAATCTTGTGGTAAAGTAGAGATGGTCTGCATGCGTTCAAATTCACCAACACCGTCGTAAATCAATACCTCAATTGTACTATTTAATTCACAAATCAGGTAGGCAATCTTATAGTGATGATGGAAAACAAGATGGCGAGCACCTGCACCAGCTTGACAGTTATAAGTCGCGATTTTACTTAGCTTACCCTCTGCTGTCACATGGTAGCTAGTCACTTCATCAGTACCCAAATCACAAGTCACTAAATATTGGTCTGGAGTCAAATCAGTGTAGTGGACGTGGGGAGAAGTTTGATTTGCATGAGGACCATGGCCACTATGTTGGTCCATGTCAGTCAATACAAGACTGCCATCCTCTTTTCGTTTATAGACTAAAACTTGTCCCTTGTGGTAGTTAGCACCATATACTAGGCCACGTTTCTCATCGACGGCAACATAACAATGTGGGGCACCCTCTTCGACTACATGATTTAGTAAAGTACCATCAGTCTGATAAGCAGCGATACCACCTTGCCCGTCTTTACTACCTACTGAATAGAGGTGATTTTTTTGATCAAATGCAAGATAGGTAGGACTTGGCTCAGCAGCAAACAGTTTAAGATTTGCTAATTGTCCAGTTTCTGTATCAAAATCAGCTTGGTAAATACCTTGGGACAAACGACGAGTGTAGGTCCCGAAATAAATAGTTTCAATCATATCTATACCTCGAAATAAAGATGTTTCTATTATATCATAAATTAGGAGACCTGAAAAAATAGAGGGTAGAAGTCTAGCAATTCTAAGTATAAAAGTAGTAAAAGACGTGAGCATGGTTTCGAGATATTCTCATCTTCCTTAAACGCTTTAAAAACGGTTTATTCTTAGTAAAAATGGTATAATGAAAAGACAAAAGAAAGGAAGTAGATATGGAACAAAAAGAGAAACAGTTTAATCTATCTTGGTTTTTTAAGTGGTTTTTAGATAATAAAGCCGTCACTTTTTTCCTAGTAGCCTTGCTATTGGGACTCAATATTTTTATTCTCAGTAAAATCAGCTTTTTATTTATCCCTGTTGTGGATTTTCTATCGGTCGTTATGCTGCCAGTTATTTTATCGGGCTTACTTTTCTATCTTTTAAATCCTATTGTTGATTTGCTTGAACGATACAAGGTAAACCGTGTCCTTGCTATTAGTATGATCTTCGTTGTGATTGCTATTCTCTTGATTGTTGGACTAGCCGTGGCAATTCCAAATCTTCAACGTCAAGTAATTGTTTTTGCGCAAAATGTACCAAGTTATCTCGAAGATGCTGACAGAGTTATTAATGACCTTGTAACCAAGCGTTTACCAGATGATTTCAGACCCCAACTGGAACAGGTTCTTGCTAATTTTTCAACACAAGCAACTGCCTGGGCAAGTAATATTTCATCAAAAGCTGTGAACTGGGTGAGTGCTCTTATTAGCGGAACGTCACAAGTCATCGTCGCTCTAATTATCATGCCGTTTATGCTCTTTTATCTCCTAAGAGATGGAAAAGGTTTAAGAGATCATATCACTCAATTCTTACCAAATAAATTGAGAGAACCAGTTGGTAAGGTTCTTTCAGATGTCAATCAGCAACTTGCTAATTATGTTCGAGGTCAAATTACTGTAGCCGTTATCGTGGCTATCATGTTTATTATCTTGTTCAAGATCATTGGCTTAAGATATGCGGTGACACTTGGAATTACTGCGGGTGTTTTAAATCTCGTTCCTTACCTTGGAAGTTTCCTTGCCATGATTCCAGCCCTAGTCTTAGGTTTGATTGCTGGACCTGTCATGCTCTTAAAGGTTATCATCGTCTTTATCGTTGAGCAAACCATTGAAGGTCGTTTTGTTTCGCCACTGATTTTAGGTAGCCAGCTTAATATTCATCCAATTACCATTCTATTTGTTTTGTTAACATCTGGCTCTATGTTTGGTATTTGGGGAGTATTGTTGGGAATTCCTGTCTATGCTTCAGCCAAGGTTGTTATTTCTGCGATTTTTGAATGGTATAAAACTGTCAGTGGTCTCTATGAGCTAGAAGAGGAGGTTGAAGGTGAACAATAGTCAAGAAATGCTTGAGGCCTTAAATCAGCAGGATTTAACAAGGGCTGAACATTATTTCCAAAAAGCACTTGTAGAAGACCCCGATGACCTACTGCTAGAGCTCGCATATTATCTAGAAGGTATTGGATTTTATCCTCAAGCTCGTCAAATCTACGAAAAACTTGCTCCAGTATTTCCAGAGGTAAATCTCAATCTAGCAACTATTGCTAGTGAAGATGGTCAAATAGAAGAAGCATTTGCTTATCTGGAAGAAATTCAACCTAACAGCGATTGGTATGTATCTGCACTTGTTTTGAAGGCAGATTTCTACCAAATGGAAGGCTTGACGGATGTAGCTCGTGAGAAGCTCCTAGAGGCGCGTAGCTACTCTGATGATCCTCTCCTAATATTTGGTCTAGCTGAATTAGATAGTGAGCTAGGAAATGATTTAGAAGCGATTAAGGGCTATGCACAACTAGATAATCGCGAGCTATATGAACAAACTGGGATTTCAACCTATCAGCGAATTGGAACTGCCTACGCTCGTCTTGGAAAGTTTGAATCTGCAATTGAATTTTTAGAAAAAGCTTTGGAGTTAGAGTATGAAGATCAAACTGCTTTTGAATTAGCGAGTCTTTACTTTGACCAAGAGGAATATCAAAAAGCTGTCTTATATTTTAAACAGTTGGATACTATTTCTCCAGATTTTGAAGGTTATGAATATGGCTATAGCCAGGCTCTACATAAGGAACATCAAACTGAGCAAGCCTTACAGATAGCTCAACAAGGTTTGGAAAAAAATCCTTTCGAGACACGTTTGCTACTCCTTGCCTCACAATTATCTTACGAATTACATCAACCTGAACAAGCAGAAGCTTACCTTCTTCAAGCCCAAGAAGATGCAGAGGACCAAGAGGAAATCTTATTGCGTCTAGCAACTATGTATCAAGAACAGGAACGTTATGAGGATATTCTAGCCTTAGAAGTTTATGAGCCAGAAAATCTCTTAACTAAATGGATGATCGCAAGGAGCTATCAAGAAACTGAAGATTTGGATGCAGCATTTGAATCTTATCAGGAATTGCTTCCAGAATTAAAGGAAAATCCAGAGTTTTTGGAGCTATATATTTACCTCTTGCGTGAACTTGGGAAATTCGAAGAAGCTAAAGTCCAGATTCAAAGTTATCTCAACCTGGTTCCTGATGATATACAGATGCAGGATTTGTATGAACGTTTATTGTAATGTTAAAGTAGTCGTCTTACTAGGCGGCTATTTTTATATTCATCTATAATACGAAGAAAATTACTGAAATTAGGTTACGAAATTCAAAGGATACAGTATGAATTTTTAGCATTTTTTTGATATAATTGATATAGTTAAATTGAAAAACTCGCTTTATCGGTGAGACATAGAAAGATTTGAATTATGACACAAGTAAAAATTGTAACGGATTCGTCAGTTACCATTGAACCAGAAGTGGTCAAAGCATTAAATATTACCGTTGTTCCTCTCTCTGTAATGATTGATAGTGTTCTTTATTCGGATGCTGATCTTGAAGAAGGGGAGTTCCTTCGTTTGATGAAAGAGAGTAAAAATCTCCCTAAAACGAGTCAACCTCCAGTGGGACTTTTTGCTGAGATTTTTGAAGAGTTGAGTAAGGATGGTAGTCAGATTTTAGCCATTCATATGTCGCATGCCTTATCTGGCACTGTAGAAGCAGCTCGTCAGGGAGCCAGCCTATCGACTGCTAAAGTAACTGTAGTAGATAGTTCTTTTACAGACCAAGCTCTCAAGTTTCAAGTTGTTGAAGCAGCCAAATTAGCTCAAGAAGGGAAAGATTTAGAAACAATCTTGGCGCATGTAGAAGAAGTCAAGAAAAATACAGAGCTCTTCATTGGTGTTTCTACCTTGGAAAATCTTGTTAAAGGTGGTCGTATTGGCCGAGTTACAGGTCTTTTAAGCTCTCTATTAAATATCCGAGTAGTCATGCAGATGAAGGATGACGAGTTGCAACCTATCGTGAAAGGACGTGGTTCCAAGACCTTTAAAAAATGGTTGGATGAGCTAGCTTCAAAATTATCAGAACGTTCTGTTGCAGAAATTGGAATTTCTTATTCAGGCACTAATGACTGGGCTAAAGAGATGAAAGAAGTCCTACAAGCCTATGTTGAAAAACCAATCTCTGTCTTAGAAACAGGTTCAATTATTCAAACTCACACAGGTGAAAATGCTTGGGCTATTTTGATAAGATATGATTCCTAAAAAAATAAAGAAAATCGCAAGAAATAGCGTTTTTGACTTGACCTATAAGAGATTTTAGGATATGATTGTAATTGTTAATTAGAAATTATTTGGAGGAATTATTAACATGGCAAACAAACAAGATTTGATCGCTAAAGTAGCAGAAGCTACAGAATTGACTAAGAAAGATTCAGCAGCAGCAGTAGACGCTGTATTCGCAGCAGTAGCTGATTACCTTGCAGCTGGTGAAAAAGTTCAATTGATCGGTTTTGGTAATTTCGAAGTTCGTGAGCGTGCAGCACGTAAAGGTCGCAACCCACAAACTGGTAAAGAAATTACAATCGCAGCTTCAAAAGTTCCAGCATTCAAAGCTGGTAAAGCTCTTAAAGACGCTGTTAAATAATAAATTTCGAAAAAGCCCGTCTTATCAAGCATTTGAGCTTGTGTGACAGGCTTTTTTATGTATAGCGGAGGGCAGAACAGCCTCTTCTTTGCCAGTCATGAATTCCAAGCTATACCCATTGGTAAGATTGATGAAGCTGAGAAAGCTATCCAGAGCTAGGTTCGCAAAGGAAACATTCAAGTCTTTATCAGTACAGTTGGTACTAAACGGAAAGCAGACAAGGATGGTGAGCAGAGCTTCTGAGCCCCTTATAGAATTTCTTGACAAAAGTAATGAAAGGGAATAGAATCTTGTCAAAGAAGTAAGGAGGAAATGAATATGATTATTTCAACTACGGGAATTGAAGGAAAGAAAATCCTAGCCTACAAAGGAATTGTCTTTGGTGAAGTGGTTGCTGGCGTTAATATGCTCAAAGATATGGCTGCTGGCTTCCGTAATGTTTTTGGTGGTCGTGCTAGTAGTTATGAAGGTGAATTGACTCAAGCTAGGGAAGAAGCTCTAGCGGAAATGATGGAGCGTGCAAGTGAACGTGGAGCAAATGCTATTATAGGCGTAAAAATGGACTATGAAACTTTAGGTGCTGAAAATGGTATGCTGATGGTCACCTGTAGTGGAACAGCAGTGGTGGTTGAATCTTAATTTTAGGAACAAAAAAAGAACAGTCGGAACTGTTCTTTTTATGATTATTTGAGACCGTATTTTTTGTTGAAACGATCCACGCGTCCATCTGCTTGAGTGAACTTTTGACGTCCAGTGTAGAATGGGTGTGAGTCTGATGAAATTTCCACACGGATCAATGGGTAAGTTTCGCCTTCGAACTCAACAGTTTCGTTAGAGCGTTTTGTTGAACCGCTAAGGAATTGGTAACCAGTAGTTGTGTCCATGAAGACAACTGGGCGATATTCTGGATGGATATCTTTTTTCATTTTGCAATATTTCCTTTCTGCCATGGTCTCTTTGCGAGCCATAGATTGTTACCATACTAGTCTATCAGATTCTGATAAGTTTGGCAAGCTTTTTATCTATTTTTTCAGTAAGTTTTTTAATTTTTGGTAGATGACTTCATTTTCCTCTAGGCTATAGGAGTTAGCACCACTTGCAAGGGGATGGCCACCGCCATCATGTTCTTTTGCAACACCATTGATTGGGACAAATTTACTACGAAGACGAACGCGATAGTGGCCATCTGCTTGTTCCACAAATATTCCCCAAAGGTTAACAGTATCAATACGACCTGGAGCTCCGACAATAGCAGCTGTTTCAGAATCAGTTATTTGGTAAGACTGGAGAAGTTCTTGGCTTAGAATCACACGGGCAACTCCATTTTCATCGACTTCTAGGTGATCATAGACATAACCTTGTAGTTTGGCAATTTTGAAACTAATCGTGTCCATCTTACGAGTTAATTCAGCATAGTCAAAATTATGTTCGCGTAGATGGCTTGCGATTCGAAGAGTACGACTAGAAGTAGAAGGATATAAGAAACGACCAGTATCACCAATAATACCCGCACACAACAGTTTAGCAGCATAATCCGAAAGCTCAAGCTTTGTTTCTTCTGCAAAGAGGGCAATCATCTCACTAGCACTACTTGAATTAGTATCCACCCAGACCAAGTCCCCATAAACTTCGTCATTTGGATGGTGGTCAATCTTGATAACAGTTTCAGCCTGTTGGTAACTCTTGTCATCAATACGAGCCGTATTGGCAGTATCACAGATAATTGCAAGAGCACCGTGGTAGTCACTATCTGCAACCTGATCCATCTTTGCAAGCCATGTTAGAGTTGGTTCATCATAACCGACTACCTTGATATTTTTCTCTGGGAAATGATGTTCCAAGAGAGCCTTCAGTCCGACCTGACTTCCCAAGGCATCAGGGTCTGGTTTCATATGACGGTGAATGATAATGGTATCGTATTCTTTAATTTTTTCTAAAATTTGGTGGCAAATCTCCATAAATAACCTCAATTCTTTCTCATTTCATTGTAGCACAAGAGTTTTTATTTTTAAAATGAAAAAGATGTGATATAATGGAGAAAGATAAATTGAGGAGGACGATATGGCATTAGCAAAAATTGTATTTGCCAGTATGACCGGTAATACCGAAGAAATTGCAGATATTGTAGCAGATAAATTACGTGACTTGGGATTGGATGTCGATGTGGACGAGTGTACAACTGTTGACGCTTCAGACTTCCTAGAAGCAGATATCGTAATTGTAGCAACCTATACCTACGGAGATGGAGAATTACCTGATGAGATGATGGACTTCTATGAAGACCTTGCAGATCTCAACTTGAATGGCAAAATCTACGGAGTGGTCGGTTCAGGTGATACTTTCTACGATGAATTCTGTAAGGCTGTTGATGATTTTGATCATGTATTTGCTTCTACAGGAGCTGAAAAGGGTTCAGAATCTGTCAAAGTAGATCTTTCTGCAGAAGAAGAAGATATTGAACGCTTAGAGCAATTCGCAGAAGAGTTAGCTGCTAAAGTAGGGTAAAGATCTGACTGTGCTGACTAAACAAGGTTGGTGCAGTCTTTTTCGTTTCTTAGCAGTTTCTTTTTTGAGCCACTTTGAAGAAGACTTTTGTATAAAACCATGAAAGAAAAAAGGAGACGAGATGGATTTGGAAGTTATTCGTCAACAGATAGATCAAGTTGACCAAGAATTAGTTGGCCTTTTAGAAAAACGTATGACCTTAGTAGATCAGGTGGCGACCTTTAAAAAAACGTCAGGAAAGCCAGTCTTTGATAGTAAAAGAGAGGGAATAATATTTGAGAAAGTAAGAAATCGGGTAGAGGATAAGCAGTATCAGGAGCCGATAGTTGCGACTTTTTCAGATATTCTCAAGCGGTCTAGAGACTACCAGGAGCAGAAACTCTTATGAAAAAAGAACGATTCTATCCGTTAGGAATTTTTCTAGCTGCTATGTTGGGTGGCCTTGTCCGCTATCTGATTTCTACATGGTTACCAGCTAGTCCAGGCTTCCCTTGGGGAACTCTTTTTGCTAACTATCTAGGGATTTTTTGCTTAGTTTATCTTGTAAAAGGCTATCTGGTTTATAAGGGGACCAGTAAGGGCCTGATTTTGGCACTTGGTACTGGCTTTTGTGGCGGTTTGACCACTTTTTCTAGTCTCATGTTAGATGCCGTAAAATTGCTGGATACAGGTTCTTATCCAAATCTAGTTATCTATCTAGTTTTGAGTATTGGTGGAGGGCTTTTATCGGCTTATTATCTAGGGAGGAAGAAATGGTAATCATTTATCTAGCACTTGCTTGTGGAGTCGGAGCACTTGTCCGTTATTTCCTATCTAGTCTCAATCAAGAGAGGGTTTTACCACTAGGGACACTTCTTGCAAATCTTCTAGGTTGCTTTTTAATTGGTTTATTCTATAATTATGTGGAAGATAAAGAGATCTATACTATTCTTGCTACAGGTTTTTGTGGAGGTCTAACCACTTTTTCAACCTTGAATGATGAACTTCAAAGACTGTTGAGCGATAAGAAAGTATTTTTCAGCTATTTTATCTTAACCTACCTAGGTGGTTTGGTTGCGATTTTTTTAGGAATTTTGCTATAAATTTCTTTACTTTTTTTTAGAAATTTGATAAACTGTATCTTGTGTGTAATGGACGCACAAAAATACAGTTTATCCGCTGAGGAAGTTTCCTCAAGATTGACAAAGATAGGAGAATAAAATGAATCCATTAATCCAAAGCTTGACTGAAGGTCAACTTCGTACTGATATCCCATCATTCCGTCCTGGTGACACTGTTCGTGTACACGCGAAAGTTGTCGAAGGAAACCGTGAACGTATCCAGATTTTTGAAGGTGTTGTTATTGCACGTAAAGGTGCTGGCATCTCAGAAAACTACACAGTTCGTAAAATCTCTAACGGTGTAGGTGTTGAACGTATCTTCCCAATTCACACTCCACGTGTTGAAAAGATCGAAGTTGTTCGTTACGGTAAAGTACGTCGTGCGAAATTGTACTACTTGCGTGCTCTTCAAGGTAAAGCAGCTCGTATCAAAGAAATCCGTCGTTAATTCGACCAAAAAACTCTGCTCATTCGGCAGAGTTTTTCTCTAGCTCCCTTAGTTCAATGGATATAACAACTCCCTCCTAAGGAGTAGTTGCAGGTTCGATTCCTGCAGGGGGCATTTTTAGAAATGTAAAGAAAGACAAAGAAAATTCAAAGTGTTTACTTAATGGCTTTTTCCACAATTTCATTTTTAAAAATAATTTAGTATTTTTTGTCTTTTTGACCAAATCATGACTAAAATTTGACTAAAAGTCAATGAATATAGAATGAAGTAGATTAGGAGACTGATCTATTTTATTTTCAATACTTTAAAATGGGATCCTCAGTATGTTTAGTACTTATTTATGGTATAATACAATAAAAAATATTATTTCAAAGGGGATTTTAGAATGAATTTCAAGAGGTCGTTGACTTTACTGACTACTGCAACTTTATTTGCATTTAGTTGTAGTGTTGTTCATGCTGATTCTGCAAGACAATCTAAGATTAAAGAATTAGATAATCAAAGAAGTGAACTTGCTAAGAAGAATGGTGTTACTAGCTATTCAGGTGATGGTCGTTGGTATTCACTTGTTGAATCTGAGGATAAGGTTGATACCTTGAAGAAACAAGTTGAAGCCTTGAAAGTTCCATATAGTGAGAAGAATACGATTAAGGTAAGTCCTGCTTATGCTAAAGCATTAAAGGATAACTTTGATTTTAGTAAGAGTGAACAAGAGCGAGATCAGGCAGAAGAAATTTTGAAAAGTGAAAGTGCGAAGTTAGCTTTACAGAAAAATGACTTTGTAACTGTTGGTTCTGATGAAGCTGAGGTTTATGATCTAGATAGTCTTCCTAAAGAAGTATTGATTGAATTGAACTATTTTGCCTTTGATATGATAAATCAAGTAAGAAGGCAAATGGGAACTAAGGAACTAGTTCTTGCTGAATCGTCTATTGATTTTGCTAGTAAACTCTCTGTTAAAATGCAAAAAGCAGATAGAAGTGTATGGGATTGGCACTATGTGAAGGGAATCAATGAGGTAGCTAGAGAGTATGGTTTGCTTACCTCTACTAAGGAAGATGAAGAAAAAAAATATGGTGGTCAATATTATGAAAATGGCGCAGGTACGACTCAGCGTTTAAATGATGTTACTAAAGCAGAATTAAAACGAGTTATTTATGATGCCATTTTAGATTTTATGTATAATGGTTATGAATACCTTCATGCTCAATCTATTGCTGGTTTGAATTGGGGGAATCCGAATAATGTAGATTATTTTGGTCTTTCAATTTTCTTGTTGAAAGATGGAACTCAAATGAGTTTCATTACTGTTTCGGACGAGGAAATTTCAAAATCAACTAAGAATAATTTTAGTATAAAAACTCCTGTGAATACTACAGAAAGTAACAGAAAATCAACTCTTGGAAAGAAAGAAAAAGAATTGGAAACTGAAAAAAGTAAGCTGGAAAAATTGCAAATTTCTTATAAAGAGTATGAAAGGATTTCTAAAGAAATTGATAAGTTAAATGAAGAGGAAGAGAAAGAAAAGGAGAAAGAGCGTAAAGCAAAAGAAGCCTTAAAAGAGAAAAAAGGCTGGATAAGAGAAGGAAATGATTGGTATTTCTACAAGAATAATCAACCTTTAAAAAATACCTGGGAAAGTGATTATTGGTTCGGTTCTGATGGAAAAATGGCTACCGATTCATGGGTAGACAATGGACGTTATTACGTTGACAAGTCAGGAAAATATGTTCAAAATAAAAATCAAAAGTATGGTTGGGTTCAAGAAGGAACAGCATGGTATTTCTATAAAAATAATAAACCTATAAAAAATACCTGGGAAGGTGATTATTGGTTCGGTTCTGATGGAAAAATGGTTACCGATTCATGGGTAGACAATGGTCGATACTATGTTGATGGAACTGGAAGATATGTTCAGAATAAAAAACAAGTAGAAAAAACTCCTTCTAAGCCTGCTATAGTTCCTTCATCTAAGAAGAATGGCTGGATTCAAGAAGGTAAAACATGGTATTTCTATAAGAATAATCAACCATTGAGAAATACTTGGCAAGGTTCATATTATTTGAAATCAGATGGTAAAATGGCTGTGAATGAATGGGTTTATGACTCATATTACAAATCATGGTACTATTTGAAGTCTGATGGAAACTATTCACGTAGTAGCTGGCAAGGTTCATATTATCTGAAATCTAATGGTAAGATGGCCGTAAGTGAATGGATTTATGACTCGTATTACAAAGCATGGTACTATTTGAAGTCTGATGGAAGCTATTTACGTAGTAGCTGGCAAGGTTCATATTATCTGAAATCTAATGGTAAGATGGCCACAAGTGAATGGATTTATGACTCAAGCTATAAAGCGTGGTATTATTTAAAATCTAATGGTGTGTATGCTCGAAATGAAGTGATTGAAGGTAAATATAAATTAGATTATTCAGGTAAGTGGATATAATTTTAAAAGTCAGTTTTAACTGGCTTTTTTTGTTTATAGAAAAGGATAAAAAATGATTTTAGTGTTTTATAAACGATCTCGTTCACCTTCATAGAATTGGGATTGTAAAATTGAAAAAATATTTAATATTTCTCATTTTTTTGTACTCTCAAGATTTAAGTAACTGTACAACCAATACTGGAAATTGAGTTCTAACATAGTAAAAACCGCTCAGCAGAGCGGTTTTTGCCTATTCTTTCTACAACACCCATGTTCGGATGGCATGAGCAACGCCTGATTCGTCATTAGATTTAGTGATGTATTTGGCGATTTTTTTGAGTTCTGGATTTCCGTTTTCCATAACAACGGGGTTACCAACAACTTCAAGCATGGCACGGTCATTTTCCTCGTCACCGATAGCCATAGTTTCTTCCTTGGTAAATCCGAGTTTTTCAGCTAGGTGAGTGATAGCTGACCCCTTGTCTACATTCTTTTTAAGGAGCTCAAGGTAGAAAGGAGCAGATTTGTTGATAGAGTAGCGGTCGTAAAATTCTGCTGGAATCTTTTCAATCGCAGCATCGAGAATTTCCGGTTCATCGATAAACATACACTTGACGATTTCCTTATCAGCCATTTCTTCAGGTGTACGATAGAAGATTGGCATGCTGACGAGGGTTGATTCGTGAACAGTGTATTTTCCGATATTGCGATTGGCTGTGTAGATGCCATCCTTGGTAATGGCATGCATATGGACACCGAGCTTACGACTGAGGAATTCCATATCTAGATAATCCTCGTAAGTCAAGGATTCGCTGATAATTTCATGACCTGTAGCGGTTTCTTGAACAAGGGCACCGTTGAAGGTAACAACGTAGTCCCCTTCGTCTCTTAATTTCAAGTCATCTAGAAGTTTGGCAACTCCTGCGATAGGGCGACCAGTTGCAATCATAACTTTAACACCAGCTTGTTTGGCATCTTGGATGGCAGAAAAGACTTCTGGAGTGATTTCCTTTTGACTGTTGACAAGGGTTCCATCGATATCGACGGCGATTAGTTTAATACTCATATAGTTCCTCTTTTAGTTTTTATTTGGTTTAAAATGATCGTTTTCAATCAAGTGTAAAAATTGCTGAGTGATGCTTGCAAAGATGCTGTTTTGATCCAACATTTCTTTTGGGAAGTAGAAACGATTATCTCCGTGGCGACTGCCAGCAAGGGATTGAACGATAGGAGAAAGGCTAGAGAGTTCTGCTAGTTCTCCATTTTTTTGTATAATCTCAATCTGCGTTCGTGGGTTTTCAGATTCAGGGCGATAGATATCATAAGGAAGGTCAAAGTTCTTATGGATAGCTGTGTAATAGTCAGGGTCAAAGCCGATATCTTCTACCAGTTTTCTCATAGATGCAAGCTGTTCTTGATCTTCTTGTGAAAAGGTGATGGATTTAAAGACCTTGCGATTGACAAAGCGTTGTGAGAGGTCAGCTAAAATCTTGTCAGGACTGGTCATCCATAGTTGGAAATAGGTATTCATAACCCCGTCATCCAAAGATAGATAGTCAGCTAAGTTAACATTTTTTTCGAAAAATGGCAGTAGATGAGGAGAAGTTCGAGCAAAGAATTCTTTGTTGTCTGAATAAAGTTCTTTAGCACGTTTCAAAAGATTCTGCAGAAGTACTTCCATAGCACGTGTTGCTGGATGGAAATATACCTGCATATACATTTGATAGCGACTAAGAACATAGTCTTCGATGGCATGCATCCCGTTTCGTTGAAAAGCAATTCCGTTTTCGATAGGGCGAATAACTCGTAAGATACGTGTTAGGTCAAATTCCCCATAAGAAGCCCCTGTAAAATAGGAGTCACGTAAGAGATAGTCCATGCGGTCTGCATCGATTTGACTCGAAATCAATTGAACCACCTGCTTATTTGGATAAGTATGGTCTATAACACTAGCTACCTTTTCAGGGAAATCTGGAGCTACCTGTAAAAGAACCTGGTGAATCTCTGTTTCAGGGCTTTGGATAATTTCCTGCGTAATAGTCTCATGATCGGTATCAAAGAGATTTTCAAAGGTATGCGAGTAGGCACCATGTCCTAAGTCATGAAGGAGGGCTGCAGTCATGGTTAGGAGGGACTCCGAGGAATCCCATTCTTTAGGATACTTTTCCTCAAAAATCTCGGTGATGCGTCGTGCAATCTCGTAAACACCTAGACAGTGAGAGAAACGACTATGTTCTCCACCATGAAAGGTGTAACTGGATGTTCCGAGCTGCTTGATACGACGAAGCCGTTGAAATTCTTTGGTATTGATTAAGTCATAGATAATCTGATTATCAACATGGATATAATTGTGAACAGGGTCACGAAATACTTTTTCATTCATAAAACCATTATAGCAAAAAGCCACAGTTTTTGGTAAAATAGTAGGATAAGAGTGAAGAAAGAGGACTTGTAGTGAAGATTCGAATGAGAAATACCATCCAATTTGATGAACAATTGGAAGTGATCGACCAACTTTATGACGTTGAGTTACGTGAGAAAGGTGATTTTTCCTATCTCCTTTTTTACAATGAAGAGAAGGAAAAAGTGGTACTCAAGTTTAATGATACAGAGTTGGTGATGTCTCGATTTTCCAACCCTAAGACCATCATGCGTTTTCTGAAGGAAGCTGATAGTTTAGCCTATATTCCTACACCAATGGGGATTCAGGAGTTTATCATCCAAACAAGCCATTATCAAGTTGAACAACAAAAGATTGAACTAGCCTATCAACTACAAAACAAAGAAGGAAATCCATTTGCAAACTATCGCTTAGAAATTACCTGGGGATAAGAAAAAGAGGCTGGGACAAAAGTCCTAGTCTCTCAATTGTCTTTGGATTGTCGAGTAAGACGCAGTGGTTGAGTGGGCTCTACTACACTGATTTCATCAGCTTTTACAGACTTACTCAACTGTGCGGAGGTGGGACGACGAAATCGAATTCTAACGAATTAACTATTTCTGTCCCACTCTCATTTGATATAGAGTTCTTGATTTTTCAAAACAATTTCACGTACACTTGCAAATTTCTTAAGTTTTTTAAGATCTTCTGGATGTGTCACAAGAGTGATGACATAGCCTTCTTTACCCATGCGTCCTGTCCGACCCGCACGGTGAGTGTAAGTTTCCTTGTCTCTAGGGACATCAAAATTAATCACGCATTCCAAGCTATCAATGTCGATACCACGAGCGAGAAGGTCTGTGGCAAGAAGTAGTGTCAGTTGATTATCTTTGAATTTTTCTAGAATAACTTTTCTAAATTTAACGTTGACATCGCTAGCTAGCGAAACTGCTAAAACATCACGATATTGTAATTTTTCCTCTGCACTTCCAAGGTCTGACAAGCTATTAAAGAAGACAAGACCACGGAAATCTTCAACCTGTGCCAGTTTACGAAGCATATCTACTCTGTGACGTTGGTCTACTTGCATGTAGAAGTGTTGAATATTGTCTAACTTTTGGTCTGATAGGTCAATGATGCGCGTGTTAGGTGCAATCTTATCTTGGTCAAATTTGGTGGTGGCACTCATGTAAATGAGTTGATGGTCACGAGGTGCGTAGTTGGTAATTTTCTCGACAAAATGAATTTGAGAATCATCAAGGAGCTGATCAAATTCATCAAGAATGATTGTTTCCACATTCATCATCTTGATTTTTTTCAGTTTAATGAGTTCAAAGATACGACCAGGTGTCCCAATCAGAATTTCTGGTCCTTTTTTAAGTCGTTCAATTTGGCGTTTCTGGCTCGAACCGGAGAGAAATAGCTGAGCTGTTAATCCGATGGCCTCACCCCAGGTTTTAGTGACTTCAAAAATTTGTCCAGCAAGTTCGGTATTAGGTGCCAAGATCAAAAGTTGTTGGGCTTTTTTCATTTGCAGTTTGAGAAGACTAGGTAGGAGATAGGCTAAAGTTTTCCCTGTACCAGTTGGACTGACTCCAAGTAGGTTTTCACCTTCTGTTATAGGTTCAAAAAGTTGAATTTGAATGGGAGTAAATTCTTGGAATCCCAGTTGGTCAATCAATTCTTGCCATTCGGTAGGTAGTTTGGTTTTCATTTTTCTGCCTCAAATCTAATGCCAGCAGTCTGGCGCATGGTGTAGAGTAGCTTATGTACGTGTGTTGCATCATCCAGCCAAGCTTGGTAAAGTTCTAGGTTTGGCTGCTTGATCATGTTAGCAAAAGCAGCGACCTCCTCAGTCATGGTATGAGGTGCCTGCTGAATAGCTAGATGTGTTTCATTACCTTGATGATCTGTTAAAATAGCAGAGCGGATATGCTCAATGGTGTTGAGTGTCAAGGTTCCATCTGTTGTATATATTTCACAAGGCAGATTAGAAGTAATGTTTTTACCAGCTTTTATATGAACTTGATATTCAGGATAAGATAAGATACCATCTCCGTTTAGATCAATGGTGTTGTCAAGTTGCTGCGCTTGATAGGTCGCATCAAGTGCCTTTCCAAACAAGCGAACCGCAGCATAGATCGGATAAATTCCCAAGTCCATGAGAGCCCCACCAGCAAAACGGTCTGAAAAGACATTCGGAGTCTTTCCAGAAAGAAGGTCTGGCATCTTAGAAGAAAACTTGGCATAGTTAAAATCTGCCCCTAAAACTTGCTTGTCTGCAAGAAAGTCTTTAATTGTCGCAAAAGCATCTTCGTGATAGTTTCTTGCTGCTTCAAAGATAAAACCTTGATTTTCTTGAGCGGTTTCAACTAAATCCTGCCATTCTTGTGGTTGAGTGACAGCTGGTTTTTCAAGGATAACATGCTTGCCAGCAGATAAAGCGGCCTTAGCTTGAGTAAAGTGTAGAGAATTTGGACTTGCGATATAGACAACATCAAATTCAGACTGGAAGAAATCCTCTAAATTATCAAATAGACTAACATTTTGATAAGGACTAGCAAATTGCTGGGCAGTCGTAAGCTTTCTTGAATAAACAGCGACCAGCTGGAATTCCTGACTAGTATGAGTAGCTTCTATAAAGTGGTGACTGATTGCACCAGTACCGATAATACCAAGTTTTAGCATGAAATATCCTTTTCTACAAGTAATGACTGCTTTCATTATATCACAGATAGACTAAACTAGCCAAAGGGAGACAAATCTTTTATTTGACACTTCGAAAAATTAAGAGAAAATGGTACAATAGTTTTAGTAGAATTAGGAGTGTAGTATGAGATTATTACCAATGAGAAAAATTTCTCGTCATTCAAAAAGATTGGCGCTTTTTTTGACTTTTTGTGCAGGCTATGTAGACGCCTATACCTTTATCGAAAGAGGAAATACTCTAGTTGCAGGTCAAACTGGGAATGTGGTTTTTTTATCAGTTGGAATCGTTCAACACAATGTAGCAGATGCTGAAGTGAAAATATTGACCCTTTTGTCCTTCATGTTGGGAGTATTTCTCCTAACTATTTACAAGGAAAAATTGAAAATTGTAAAAAAACCAATTCTATCCCTTGTTCCTTTGGGAGTTTTATCCTTGATTATCGGATTTGTACCTTTAACAGTCGATAATCACTTTATAGTTCCGCCGCTTGCATTTTGTATGGGATTAGTAACGACTGCTTTTGGAGAAGTTTCAGGAATTGCCTATAACAATGCTTTTATGACGGGAAATATTAAACGAACTATGTTGGCTTTCGGGGACTATGTTCGAACCAAACATACCCCTTTTTTGCGAGAAGGTCTAATCTTTGTTAGTTTGCTATCGAGTTTTGTTCTTGGAGTTGTTTTCTCAGCTTATTTGAGTATTTTTTATGAAGAAAAAACAATTTTAGGGGTTCCACTCATGATGAGCATTTTTTATCTAAGTATGCTTTTTGCTGCTTGGAGGAAAAAAGTCGGAGAAAAAGCTTAATTTTGATGATAAATGCTTGTCAAAAAAAAGGATTCATGCTATACTTGTAGAGTTGACTATGCACGATCCTGTGCAACCGCACGAACATCGTTGCTCGTCGTATAACAAATTTAAACTTCGTCATTATCGCCTTGCCTAACATAAGTTATGTCTTTGGCTCAATTCCTAGTTTATTCTTTGTTATACTTAGAGCTCTTCTTTTAAGTGGTTCGTCCCACGATGCTAGGCGAGTCTTCACAAAAATACGGGGAAACCCAAAAAATCATAGGAGGTGCATAATGAGCACATACGCAATTATCAAAACTGGCGGAAAACAAGTTAAAGTTGAAGTTGGTCAAGCAGTTTACGTTGAAAAATTGAACGTTGAAGCTGGTCAAGAAGTTACTTTTAACGAAGTTGTTCTTGTTGGTGGTGAAAACACTGTTGTCGGAACTCCACTTGTTGCTGGAGCTACTGTAGTTGGAACTGTTGAAAAACAAGGAAAACAAAAGAAAGTTGTTACTTACAAGTACAAACCTAAAAAAGGTAGCCACCGTAAACAAGGTCACCGTCAACCATATACTAAAGTTGTCATCAACGCAATCAACGCTTAATTTTAAGGAGAACACATGATACAAGCAGTCTTTGAGAGAGCCGAAGATGGCGAGCTGAGGAGTGCGGAGATTACTGGACACGCCAAAATTGGCGAAAACGGCTTTGACGTCGTGTGTGCATCGGTTTCTACGCTTGCCACTAACTTTGTCAATTCTATTGAGAAATTTGCAGGCTATGAACCAATCTTACAATTAAACGAAGATGAAGATGGTTATCTAATGGTGGAAATTCCTAAAGATATCCCTTCACATCAGAGAGAAATGACTCAGTTGTTTTTTGAATCATTTTTCTTAGGTATGGCAAACTTATCGGAGGACTCTTCTGAGTTCGTCCAAACCAGAGTTATCACAGAAAACTAACACGGAGGAAAACATTATGTTAAAAATGACTCTTACTAACATGCAACTTTTCGCCCACAAAAAAGGTGGAGGTTCTACATCAAACGGACGTGATTCACAAGCGAAACGTCTTGGAGCTAAAGCAGCTGACGGACAAACTGTAACAGGTGGATCTATCCTTTACCGTCAACGTGGTACACACATCTATCCAGGTGTAAACGTTGGACGTGGTGGAGACGATACTTTGTTCGCTAAAGTTGAGGGCGTAGTACGCTTTGAACGTAAAGGTCGCGATAAAAAACAAGTTTCTGTTTACCCAATCGCAAAATAAAAAGGTCCAGTGAACCTTTTTATCCCGAGCCTTGAAATAAAAAGGCGAGGATGCTGAAAGTAGCATTAAATAAGGCTTTCCGAGCTTTCGGAGAGCCTATTTTTTTGTTTTGATACCCACGCTGATACCCATATTTAAAATCCGATAGAAATGCGAATTTGTTTCTAAGTTTTTTAAGCCTATCTAAAGACTAGTGTTGACTTATTTCTTTAATAGGAATAGCTATTATGGATCAAATATGGTATAATGTAGGGTGAGACCTTCATAATAAATAGTGAAAGAGTATAACATGAAAAAAATTGTCATTAACGGTGGAAGACCATTAAAAGGGGAAATCACGATTAGCGGTGCTAAAAATAGTGTCGTTGCTTTGATCCCCGCCATTATTTTAGCTGATGATGTGGTGATCCTGGATTGTGTTCCAGACATCTCTGATGTGGCGAGTCTTATTGAAATTATGGAAATCATGGGAGCTAGTGTCAAACGCTATGATGATGTTTTAGAGATTGACCCTCGTGGTGTTCAGAATAAACCGATGCCTTATGGTAAAATTAACAGTCTTCGAGCTTCCTATTACTTTTACGGTAGCCTTTTGGGGCGATTTGGTGAAGCAACTGTAGGGTTACCAGGAGGGTGTGACTTAGGTCCACGTCCAATCGACCTACACTTAAAAGCTTTTGAAGCAATGGGAGCTAAGACAAGCTATGAGGGAGATAACATGAATCTCTCTGCTCAGGGGGCAATGCTACATGGTGCAAATATTTACATGGATACAGTTAGTGTTGGTGCAACTATTAATACCATGTTAGCAGCTGTCAAAGCCAAGGGGCGTACAGTCATTGAGAATGCTGCCCGTGAGCCTGAAATTATCGATGTAGCTACTCTATTAAACAATATGGGAGCTCATATCCGTGGTGCAGGTACTGACATGATTATCATTGATGGTGTTGAGAGCCTTCATGGAACTCGCCATCAAGTTATTCCCGATCGTATTGAAGCAGGTACTTATATTTCCATGGCTGCAGCTGTTGGTCAAGGAATTCGTATCAATAATGTCTTGTACGAGCACTTGGAAGGTTTTATTGCCAAATTAGATGAAATGGGTGTTCGTATGACTGTGTCTGAAGATAGTATTTTTGTTGAAGAACAATCCAACTTAAAAGCTATCAACATTAAGACTGCGCCATATCCAGGTTTTGCCACTGACCTCCAACAACCAATTACACCTTTGCTATTAAAAGCAGAGGGGCGTGGAACATTGATTGACACTATTTATGAAAAACGTGTCAACCATGTTTTCGAATTGGCAAAAATGAATGCAGATATCTCCACAACAAACGATCACATCATTTATAAAGGAGGCAATCCTTTACACGGTGCAAATGTCAAGGCGACAGACCTACGTGCAGGTGCAGCACTGGTGATTGCTGGTTTGATGGCTGAAGGAAGAACTGAAATTACCAATGTTGAATTTATCCTTCGAGGCTACTCAAATATTATCGAGAAATTACGAAACCTCGGAGCAGATATTGAACTAATCGAAGACTAATCTTAGAGGATTAATATGAATATCTGGACAAAATTAGCAATGTTTTCTTTCTATGAGACGGAACGGTTATATTTCCGTCCCTTCTTTTTTACGGATGTAGATGACTTTCATCAATTAGCATCTGATCCGGAGAATCTACAATTTATCTTTCCAGCTCAAGCCAGTCTTGAAGAAAGTCAATATGCCCTTGCCAACTATTTTATGAAGTCACCTTTGGGAATCTGGGCGATTTGCGATAAGAAGGATGAGAAGATGATTGGTTCCATCAAGTTTGAGAAACTTGATGAGATTAAGAAGGAAGCTGAAATTGGCTATTTTTTAAAGAAAGAGTATTGGTCTAAGGGATATATGACAGAAGCGGTAACTAAGTTATGTGAACTGTCAATGGATCAATTTGGCTTAAAGCAATTATCAATCGTAACGCATTTGGAAAATGGTGCTAGTCAGAAGGTAGCGCAAAAGTCAGGTTTTAGTCTTTATCGTCGCTTTAAAGGCAGTGATCGCTATACCCGAAAGATGCGAGATTACCTAGAATTCCGCTATACTAAAGGAGATCTGAATGAGTAAACATCAGGACATATTGGCTTATTTAGAAGAATTACCAGTCGGAAAACGCGTTAGTGTTCGCAGTATTTCAAATCGACTCGGAGTAAGTGATGGTACTGCTTATCGGGCTATTAAAGAGGCTGAGAACAGAGGTTTAGTTGAAACCAGACCACGTAGTGGAACAGTTCGGGTAAAATCTAAAAAAGTAGCAATTGAAAAATTAACCTTTGCAGAGATTGCAGAAGTCACAGGATCAGAAGTTTTAGCTGGCCAAGCAGGTTTGGAGAGAGAATTCAGTAAATTCTCCATTGGAGCTATGACAGAAAAGAATATTCTTTCTTATCTTCATGATGGCGGTCTACTTATTGTCGGTGACAGAACACGAATCCAATTATTGGCACTTGAAAATGAAAATGCAGTTTTAGTCACAGGTGGATTTGAAGTTCACGAAGATGTTTTAGAATCAGCCAATAAGAAAAATATCCCAGTTTTACGTAGTAAACACGACACATTCACGATTGCGACCATGATTAACCGAGCTTTGTCAAATGTACAAATAAAGACAGATATTTTAACGGTTGAAAAAATCTATCGCACTTGTCATGAATATGGTTTTTTACAGGAGACAGACACAGTTAAAGACTATTTAGACTTGGTTCGTAAAAATAGAAGTAGCCGTTTTCCTGTTATTAATCAGCATCAGGTTGTCGTTGGTGTAGTAACCATGCGAGATGCAGGTGATAAATCACCTGGTACAACGATAGATAAGGTCATGACAAGGACAGTCTATATGACTGGTTTAGCGACGAATATCGCTAACGTTAGCCAGAGAATGATTGCTGAAGACTTTGAAATGGTACCTGTTGTGAGAAGCAATCAAACCTTACTTGGTGTCATTACTAGACGGGATGTCATGGAAAAGATGAGTCGCTCTCAAGTTTCAGCTTTACCAACATTTTCAGAACAAGTTGGTCAGAAGTTATCTTACCACCATGATGAAGTTGTCATTACGGTTGAACCATTTATGTTGGAAAAAAATGGAGTCCTAGCCAATGGAGTTCTTTCAGAAATCTTGACTCATATGACCCAAGATTTAGTCGTTAATAGCGGGCGTAACCTCATCATTGAACAGATGTTGATTTATTTCTTGCAAGCTGTTCAGATTGATGACATTTTACGGATTCAAGCTAGAATTATTCACCACACCAGACGTTCTGCTATCATTGATTATGATATTTACCTCAATCATCAGATTGTATCAAAAGCAAATGTAACTGTAAAAATTAATTAGAATCTAGGAGTAAACATGATTACATTAAAATCAGCAAGAGAAATTGAAGCAATGGATAAGGCTGGAGATTTCCTTGCGAGTATTCATATTGGCTTGCGTGATATCATCAAGCCAGGTGTAGATATGTGGGAAGTAGAAGAGTATGTTCGCCGACGTTGTAAAGAGGAAAATTATCTTCCTCTACAAATCGGTGTGGATGGAGCTATCATGGATTATCCATATGCGACTTGTTGTTCGCTCAATGACGAAGTAGCACACGCCTTCCCTCGTCATTATATTCTCAAAGAGGGTGACCTTCTCAAGGTTGATATGGTTCTAGGTGGACCTATTGCCAAGTCAGACCTCAATGTTTCTAAACTCAACTTTAACAAGGTTGAGCAGATGAAAAAATATACTCAAAGCTTTGCTGGTGGCTTGGCTGATTCTTGTTGGGCATATGCAGTTGGTAAACCATCAGAAGAAGTTAAAAACTTGATGGACGTGACCAAGGAAGCTATGTATAAAGGTATTGAACAGGCAGTTGTAGGAAATCGTATCGGTGATATCGGTGCGGCGATTCAGGAATATGCTGAGAGTCGTGGATACGGTGTTGTCCGTGATCTTGTTGGCCACGGTGTTGGTCCAACTATGCATGAAGAACCAATGGTTCCAAACTACGGTGTCGCAGGTCGTGGCCTTCGCCTTCGTGAAGGTATGGTTTTGACAATTGAACCTATGATTAATACAGGTGATTGGGAAATCGATACTGATATGAAAACAGGTTGGGCTCATAAAACCATCGATGGTGGTCTATCATGCCAGTACGAGCATCAGTTTGTTATTACCAAGGATGGCCCTGTAATCTTGACAAGTCAAGGTGAAGAGGGAACTTATTAATAATACTTTCAAGGAGCTAAGCTCCTTCAGACTGAAGAAAAAGTCCATTTTGGACAATTTTCTTCAGTCTTTTTCTTTTATTATAGAAACTAAAAAACTCTTAAGAATAGCGCTATATCAACATTCCTAAGAGTTTTTACAATATGGCAATTTTTCTATTGCTGGTAGGGTTTGTCTTCGTTCTGCAAGGAGCTAAGCTCCTTTTTGTTTTCTCTAAAATAATAGCGTAGCAAAGTTAAGACTTATAATGTTATTTGTAGTAAAATATAAAGTGAAAATTATGAAAGAAGGTATTTAATTGGAAAGTAGTTTATTTTTTATCTCCGTTTTTTTAGCGGGAGTTTTATCGTTCTTTTCTCCCTGCATTTTCCCCTTATTACCTGTCTATGCGGGTATACTATTGGATAATCAGGAGAAATCAAGTACCTTTCGTTTTTTGGGAAGAGATGTGGCATGGTCAGGCTTGATACGCACCCTTTGCTTTATTGGAGGGATATCGGTCATCTTCTTTATTCTGGGATTTGGAGCCGGCTTTCTTGGCCATTTACTCTATGCTGACTGGTTCCGCTATGTCATGGGCACTATCATTATAATCCTCGGTTTACATCAGATGGAGGTCCTCCATTTACGCAAGCTAGAAGTACAAAAGACGCTTAACTTCAAGCAGAGTCAATCTGGTCACTATCTATCAGCTTTTCTTCTTGGTATCACCTTTAGCTTTGGTTGGACGCCATGTATCGGTCCAGTCTTAAGCTCAGTGCTAGCTCTTGCAGCTTCAGGAGGCAATGGAGCCCTTCAAGGTGCTTTATTAACCTTAGTCTACACTATGGGAATGGCTCTTCCATTTTTACTATTAGCTTTGGCGTCTGGTTTTGTCATGCCTTATTTTAGTAAAATAAAACCTCATATTCTCTTGCTTAAGAAAATTGGAGGTCTGCTCATTATTCTTATGGGAATACTATTGATATTTGGGCAATTAAATGTACTATCAGGAATATTTGGATAAAAGGAGTTAAAGATGAAAAAAATTATATGTCTTGGACTTAGTTGTTTATCACTCTTTCTTTTGACTGCTTGTGGGCAAGAGGAAAGCAAACAAAGTCAAAATCAACAACAACCCAGCTTACAACAAGTTGCAGTCGGAAAAGAAGCACCAGATTTTACTTTGCAATCTATGGATGGAAAAGAAGTAAAATTGTCTGATTACAAAGGTAAAAAAGTTTATCTCAAATTCTGGGCATCTTGGTGTGGGCCTTGCCGTAAAAGTATGCCAGAATTGATGGAGCTTGCTGCTAAGACTGACCGTGATTTCGAAATTTTATCGGTGATTGCGCCAGGGCTTCAAGGTGAAAAAACTGTTGATCAATTCCCAAAATGGTATCAGGAACAAGGTTATAAAGATATTCCAGTCTTGTATGATACAGAAGGTTCAATATTCCAAGCCTATCAAATTCGAAGTATTCCAACAGAAATTTTGATTGACTCACAAGGGAAAATTGGAAAAATTCAGCTTGGAGCGATTAGTAATGCCGACGCTGAAAAAGCCTTTGCTGAGATGGAATAAATAAGATAAGAAAAGCTGTCTAAACGTTTGTCTAGACAGCTTTTTTAATATTAAATTAGTTTTTAGAAGCTGCTTGGAATTCTGGATTTTTCCATGCTTCGTCAATAATTTCTTGCAATTCACGAGCAGAAGCTTGCATTTTTTGCGTTTCAGCGTCGTTCAATGGGATGTTAACTGGACGAACGATACCATGTGCACCAACGATAGCTGGTTGACCGATAAAGACGTTCTCAACTCCGTATTGACCTTCTTGGAATACTGAAAGTGGTAGAACCGCATTTTCATCATCAAGGATTGCTTTTGTAATACGAGCTAGGGCAACAGCGATACCATAGTAGGTAGCACCTTTTTTGTTGATGATTGAGTAAGCTGCGTCACGAACTGAGATGAAGAGTTCAACAAGGTCAGCTTCATTCAAGTCACGGTTAGCTTGCAACCATTGTTCCAATTTAACACCAGCAACGTTAGCGTGTGACCAAACAGCAAACTCTGAGTCACCGTGTTCACCCATGATGTAGGCATGGACTGAACGAGCATCAACACCGATAGTTTCAGCAAGTGCTTGACGGAAACGAGCTGAGTCAAGTGAAGTACCTGAACCGATAACGCGTTCTTTAGGGAAACCTGAGAATTTCCAAGTTGAGTAAGTTAAAATGTCAACTGGGTTAGCCGCTACAAGGAAGATGCCATCAAAACCTGACGCTACAACTTGTTCAACGATGGATTTGTTGATTGCAAGGTTTTTACCAACAAGGTCAAGACGAGTTTCACCTGGTTTTTGTGGAGCACCTGCAGTGATAACTACAAGATCCGCATCTGCACAGTCATCGTAAGAAGCTGCGTAAATCTTCTTAGGTGAAGTGAAGGCAAGCGCGTGGCTAAGGTCTTCTGCATCACCAACAGCTTTTTCAAACAATTGAGGAATTTCAATGATACCAAGTTCTTGTGCAATACCTTGGTTAACAAGTGCAAAAGCGTAAGAAGAACCTACGGCACCGTCGCCGACAAGGATAACTTTTTTGTGTTGTTTAGTTAGTGTCATTTGTCTAAACATCTCCTTCATTTTTTTAAGGGCTTCCCCTATTTGATTTCATTTTATCACTTTTAAATAGCTTTGTCACGGATATAACCTCCATATGGATATGTAAACGTTTTAGTCGGATTGGAAGCCTGAAATCTAAGGCAAACTATGGTATAATATATCTAGTTACTAATAGTGAAATGAGGCATTTGTTAATGCAAGATAAAAATTTAGTGAATGTCAATCTGACAAAGGAGATGAAGACCAGCTTTATTGACTACGCCATGAGTGTTATCGTATCGCGGGCCCTTCCTGATGTTCGAGATGGATTGAAACCAGTTCATCGTCGTATTCTTTACGGTATGAACGAATTGGGTGTGACACCTGACAAACCCCATAAGAAATCTGCCCGTATTACAGGGGATGTCATGGGTAAATACCACCCACACGGGGACTCATCTATCTATGAAGCTATGGTTCGTATGGCTCAATGGTGGAGCTACCGTTACATGCTTGTAGACGGTCACGGAAACTTTGGTTCTATGGACGGTGATGGTGCCGCTGCCCAGCGTTATACTGAAGCACGCATGAGTAAGATTGCTCTTGAGATGCTTCGTGACATCAATAAAAATACGGTTGATTTTGTAGATAACTATGATGCCAATGAACGTGAACCTGTGGTTCTCCCAGCTCGTTTCCCAAATCTTTTGGTCAATGGAGCTACAGGGATTGCTGTTGGTATGGCGACCAATATCCCACCGCATAACTTGGGTGAAACGATTGATGCTGTTAAGTTGGTTATGGATAATCCAGAAATTACCACCAAAGATTTGATGGAAGTTTTGCCTGGTCCAGACTTCCCAACTGGTGCCCTAGTTATGGGTAAATCAGGTATCCATAAGGCTTATGAAACAGGTAAGGGTTCGATTATTCTTCGTTCTCGTACAGAAATCGAGGAAACAAAAACAGGTCGCGAACGTATCGTTGTTACCGAATTCCCATATATGGTCAACAAGACTAAAGTCCATGAGCATATCGTGCGTTTAGTTCAAGAAAAACGTATTGAAGGTATTACAGCCGTTCGTGACGAATCTAACCGTGAGGGTGTTCGCTTTGTAATCGAGGTGAAACGTGATGCATCTGCGAATGTTATTTTGAATAATTTGTTCAAGATGACTCAGATGCAAACTAGCTTTGGATTTAACATGCTAGCTATCCAGAATGGTGTTCCAAAGATCTTATCTCTTCGCCAAATCTTGGATGCTTATATTGAGCACCAAAAAGAAGTGGTGACTCGTCGTACTCAATTTGACAAAGAGAAAGCTGAAGCGCGTGCTCATATCTTAGAAGGTCTCTTGATTGCACTAGACCATATCGACGAAGTGATTCGTATCATCCGTGCTAGTGAAACGGATGCAGAAGCCCAAGCTGAATTGATGAGCAAGTTCAAGTTATCTGAACGTCAAAGTCAAGCAATTCTCGATATGCGTCTTCGTCGTTTGACAGGTTTGGAACGTGACAAGATTCAGTCAGAATATGATGAGCTTATTGCTTTGATTGCTGACTTGGCAGACATTCTTGCAAAACCAGAACGTGTAGCGCAAATCATCAAGGAAGAATTGGATGAGGTCAAACGTAAGTTTGGCGATCCACGTCGTACTGAGTTGATGGTTGGTGAAGTCTTGACGCTTGAAGATGAAGACTTGATTGAAGAGTCTGATGTTCTCATCACTCTATCAAATAAAGGTTATATCAAACGTTTGGACCAAGACGAGTTCACAGCTCAAAAACGAGGTGGACGTGGCGTTCAAGGAACTGGAGTCAAGGATGATGATTTTGTCCGTGAGTTGGTTTCGACCAGCACACATGATCATTTGCTCTTCTTTACCAATAAAGGACGTGTCTATCGTCTTAAGGGATATGAAATTCCAGAATATGGTCGAACTGCCAAGGGCTTGCCAGTCGTCAATCTTTTGAAACTAGACGAAGGTGAAAGTATTCAAACCATTATCAATGTCGAATCTGAACGTAGTGATGATGCCTATCTCTTCTTTACAACACGAGCTGGTATTGTTAAGAGAACCAGCGTTAAAGAATTTGCCAATATCCGACAAAATGGTCTCAAAGCCTTGAATCTGAAGGATGAGGACGAATTGATTAATGTCTTACTAACTGAGAAAGACACAGATATCATCATTGGTACTAAATTAGGATATGCAGTTCGATTCAACCAGTCTTCAGTCCGTGGTATGAGTCGCAGCGCTACAGGTGTTAAGGGAGTAAATCTCCGTGAAGGTGACACAGTAGTTGGCGCTAGAGTGATTACCGACCAAGATGAAGTCCTTATCATCACTGAAAAAGGGTATGGGAAACGTACAGTTGCCACTGAATATCCAACTAAGGGCCGTGCTGGTAAAGGAATGAAAACAGCCAATGTCACTGAGAAAAATGGTCCACTTGCGGGTCTTCTGACTGTTAAAGGAGATGAAGACTTGATGATCATTACAGATACTGGTGTGATGATTCGGACTAATGTCGCCAATATTTCTCAAACTGGACGCTCAACCATGGGAGTGAAAGTCATGCGTCTAGACGAGAATGCCAAGATTGTGACCTTTACAAGTGTTGCAGCTGCGGAGAAAGAAGAAGTTGGGACAGAAAAAGAAACAGAAAGTGAAGCATAATGTCTCAAAAAAAGAATGTAAGTAAAAAAAATAAACGTAAGAATCTACTCATTAATATCCTAGCAGGATTCTTAATCGTGCTATCAATTGCTCTGATCTTTAACTCGAAAATTCGTGATATCTTTATGGTTTGGAATACCAATAAGTATCAAGTGAGCCAAGTAACAAAGGAAAAGCTTGAAGAAAACTTGGAAATAGAAGGAAATTTTGATTTCGATTCTGTAAAGGCTATCTCATCCGAAGCGGTTTTATCTGCCCAGTGGGATGCCCAACAACTTCCTGTTATTGGAGGAATTGCCATTCCTGAAGTAGAGATTAACCTACCTATCTTTAAAGGTTTGGATAATGTTAACTTGTTCTATGGAGCAGGAACCATGAAACCAAATCAAAAAATGGGAGAGGGAAATTATTCTCTAGCTAGTCACCATATTTTTACCGCTGAAAATGCAAGTCAGATGCTCTTCTCACCTTTGGTCAATGCCAAAGAAGGCATGAAAATCTATCTGACTGACAAGGAAAAGGTTTATACCTACGTTATTCGTGAAGTCAAACACGTTACACCTGATCGTGTTGATGAAATAGAAGATCGTGAGGGTATTAATGAGATTACTTTGGTAACCTGTGTGGACTATAACGCAACAGAACGGATTATCGTAAAGGGAGATTTCAAAGAGATGAAATCTTATGCAGAAACTCCATCAGATGTCTTAGAGGCCTTTAATAAGCCTTACAAGCAAAGATATTAATAAATAAGATTATTGAAAAAGGATTCGCTAAAATTAGCGAGCCTTTTTCTTATTCATTCAGAAAATTGATATAGAAAAGACTTTTCATTTTTATGAAAAAGTAGTATAATGTTTCTATTATAGAAATTTTTAGAAAATTCCGAAAGAGGTTACTTATGGGATATACAGTTGCTGTAGTCGGCGCGACAGGTGCTGTCGGTGCTCAGATGATAAAAATGTTGGAAGAATCAACACTTCCAATCGAAAAAATCCGTTTACTTGCTTCTGCACGTTCAGCAGGTAAGACTTTGAAATTTAAAGATCAAGATATTACGATTGAGGAAACGACTGAAACAGCATTTGAAGGAGTTGACATTGCTCTCTTTTCAGCAGGTGGTTCGACATCAGCTAAGTATGCACCATATGCAGTTAAAGCAGGTGCAGTGGTAGTTGACAATACTTCTTATTTCCGTCAAAATCCAGATGTACCATTGGTTGTTCCTGAAGTCAATGCTCACGCCCTTGATGCCCATAACGGAATCATTGCCTGCCCTAACTGTTCAACAATCCAAATGATGGTGGCTCTTGAACCAGTTCGTCAAAAATGGGGCTTGGATCGTATCATCGTTTCAACTTATCAAGCTGTTTCAGGTGCGGGCATGGGTGCTATCCTTGAAACGCAACGTGAACTTCGTGAAGTTTTGAATGATGGTGTAAATCCACGTGATTTGCAAGCTGATATTCTGCCCTCAGGTGGTGATAAGAAGCATTATCCAATTGCCTTCAATGCTCTTCCACAAATCGATCTTTTCACAGATAATGATTACACTTATGAAGAGATGAAGATGACTAAGGAAACTAAGAAAATCATGGAAGACGATAGTATCGCTGTTTCAGCAACTTGCGTGCGTATTCCAGTATTGTCAGCTCACTCAGAATCAGTTTATATTGAAACAAAAGAGGTTGCTCCAATTGAAGATGTCAAAGCAGCTATCGCAGCTTTCCCAGGCGCAGTTTTAGAGGATGATGTAGCTAATCAAATCTATCCACAAGCAATCAACGCTGTTGGTTCACGCGATACCTTTGTAGGTCGTATTCGTAAGGACCTAGATGCTGAAAAAGGTATCCACATGTGGATAGTTTCTGATAACTTGCTTAAAGGTGCGGCTTGGAATTCAGTTCAAATCGCAGAAACTCTTCACGAACGTGGTCTTGTTCGTCCAACAGCTGAATTAAAATTTGAATTGAAATAGGGAGTAAAACAGAAATCAGCAACTCGAAGAGTTTGATTTCTTCCTCACTTTTTGGATTTAAGGCTCGGGCAAAAAAGGTTCGCAGGACCTTTTTAGTACCCCTGCACAGTTGATTAGGTTATCTTTAGGGATTTGATGGCATGTTAAAACTTAAGGAAGAACTTACTTCGTAAGTCTTATCTGCTACCTTAAAGCATTGCTTTGAGCAATCAACCACTGCGTTATGATACAGAAATCAGTAACTCGAGGAGTTTGATTTCTCCTTCGCTACCTAACGAATCTACTTGTTTTACTTACAGAACAGGAGGCAAAGGCAAGTATGCCCCAGCCTCTTTCTTATATAGAGAAAGGTGTTTATATGTCCTATCAAGATTTAAAAGAATGCAAAATCATCACAGCTTTTATAACTCCCTTTCATGCAGATGGCTCTATAAATTTTGATGCAATTCCAGATTTGATTGAGCACTTATTGGCCCATCATACAGATGGAATTCTATTAGCGGGAACTACTGCTGAAAGTCCAACTCTTACCCACGATGAGGAACTGGAGCTTTTTGCAGCGGTTCAAAAGGTGGTTCAGGGGCGTGTTCCTTTGATTGCTGGTATCGGTACAAATGACACACGTGACTCGATTGAGTTCGTCAAAGAAGTAGCAGAATTTGGTGGCTTTGCAGCAGGACTTGCCATTGTTCCTTACTACAATAAGCCTTCTCAAGAAGGGATGTACCAGCACTTTAAAGCTATTGCCGATGCATCTGATTTGCCAATTATCCTCTATAATATCCCAGGTCGTGTAGTGGTAGAATTAACTCCTGAGACCATGCTTCGTTTGGCTGAACATCCAAATATTATCGGTGTCAAAGAATGTACCAGCCTTGCTAATATGGCTTATTTGATCGAGCATAAACCAGAGGAATTCTTGATTTATACAGGTGAGGATGGTGATGCCTTCCATGCGATGAACTTGGGTGCTGATGGAGTTATCTCTGTCGCATCGCATACAAATGGTGATGAAATGTATGAGATGTTCACAGCTATCGCAAACAGTGATATTAAAAAAGCAGCTGCAATTCAAAGACAATTTATTCCTAAAGTCAATGCTCTCTTCTCATATCCAAGTCCAGCTCCTGTTAAAGCTGTGCTGAATTATATGGGATTTGAAGCTGGGCCAACTCGTTTGCCTTTAGTTCCAGCTCCAGAAGAAGATGCTAAACGCATCATCAAGGTTGTTATAGATGGTGACTATGAAGCAACTAAAGCGACAGTAACTGGTGTTCTTCGTCCAGACTATTAATAATTCGATGAATGATTAACTTCCTAAACAAAATATTTTTGTTAGGAAGTTTTTTTCTTTTATTTACGAATAAATAACTAGAGAGATAAACAAGGAGTCGATGATGAAGATAAAAATTGATAATTTTGAGATCTATAAGTTGAAGCAAGCAGGTTTAAGTAATCAGCAGGTATTGAAGGTTCTTCAATTTGGAGAAATTTATGATCAAGAGTTAAGCTTAGAAACAATTGCAGAAGCATCCGAGTGTCGCAATCCCGTTCTCTTTATGGAACGATACCACAAACTAAGCCTTGAGAGTATGGACCGTTTAAAGAGAGATTTTGAAAAATTTCCGTCCTTCTCCATTTTAGATGATGTCTATCCTTTTGCCCTTTGTGAAATCTACGATGCACCAGTTTTGCTTTTCTATAAGGGAGATATAAATTTATTAAAGTTGCCCAAAATTGCAGTTGTTGGAAGTCGCACTTGTAGCCAAACAGGTACAAAATCAGTTCGTAAGGTTGTTCAAGAATTGGAAAATGAACTAGTCATTGTCAGTGGTCTTGCTAGGGGAATTGATACGGCAGCTCATATGTCTATTCTTCAAAGTGGCGGAAAAACTATTGCTGTCATTGGTACTGGCTTAGATGTCTACTATCCTCGATCGAATAAACGTTTGCAGGACTACATCGGTCAACATCACTTGCTCCTCAGTGAATATGGGCCTGGTGAAGAACCTTTGAAATATCATTTTCCAGCAAGAAATCGGATTATAGCAGGATTATGTAGGGGTGTAATTGTTGCAGAAGCTAAGATGCGTTCAGGAAGTTTGATTACATGTGAACGAGCTATGGAAGAAGGAAGAGATGTCTTTGCCATTCCAGGTAGTATTCTAGATGGACGTTCAGATGGTTGTCATCATTTGGTACAAGAGGGGGCAAAGCTGGTTACAAGTGGTCAAGATGTCTTGGCAGAATTTGAATTTTAGAAGTCTATAAGATTTCAATAATCAAACTTTTCTTCTATATATAGTAGTTAAGTCTTGACAGGTCTCTAAAAATGGTTTACACTTTATAAAGTTTATTACTTTGAAAAGGTGTGATACTGTGGCTACGGCAACAAAGAAGAAAAAATCAACAGTTAAAAAAAATCTAGTAATCGTGGAGTCGCCTGCAAAGGCTAAAACGATTGAAAAATATTTGGGTAGAAACTATAAAGTTTTAGCAAGTGTCGGTCATATCCGTGATTTGAAAAAATCCAGTATGTCGGTCGATTTTGAGAATAACTACGAGCCCCAATATATCAATATTCGCGGAAAAGGTCCTCTGATCAATGACTTGAAAAAAGAAGCTAAAAAATCCAATAAAGTCTTCCTCGCAAGTGACCCGGACCGTGAAGGAGAAGCTATTTCTTGGCATTTGGCTCATATTTTGAATCTAGATGAGAATGATGCTAACCGTGTTGTTTTCAACGAGATTACAAAAGATGCGGTAAAAAATGCCTTTAAAGAACCTCGTAAGATTGACATGGATTTGGTGGATGCCCAACAAGCCCGTCGTGTCTTGGACCGCTTGGTAGGTTATTCAATTTCACCAATTTTATGGAAAAAGGTTAAGAAGGGCTTATCAGCAGGGCGCGTGCAATCTGTTGCCCTTAAGCTCATCATTGACCGTGAAAATGAAATCAATGCCTTTCAACCAGAAGAATATTGGACGATTGATGGAGTCTTCAAAAAGGGGACTAAGCAATTTCAAGCATCCTTCTATGGAATGAATGGCAAGAAAATGAAATTGGCTACCAATGAAGAGGTCAAAGAAGTTTTGTCTCATCTGTCTAGCAAAGACTTTACAGTGGATCAGGTAGATAAAAAAGAGCGCAAGCGTAACGCTCCACTACCTTATACTACCTCAACTATGCAGATGGATGCAGCCAACAAGATCAATTTCCGTACTCGAAAGACCATGATGGTTGCCCAACAGCTCTACGAAGGAATCAATATTGGTACAGGTGTCCAAGGTTTGATTACTTATATGCGTACGGATTCTACTCGTATTAGTCCAGTGGCGCAAAACGAAGCAGCAAGCTACATTAATGAACGTTTTGGTAGCAAGTATTCTAAGCATGGAAGCAAGATTAAGAATGCTTCTGGTGCCCAAGATGCCCATGAGGCTATTCGCCCATCAAGTGTCTTTAACACGCCAGAAAAAATTGCTAAATACTTAGATAAAGACCAACTCAAACTCTATACCCTTATCTGGAACCGTTTTGTAGCGAGTCAGATGACTGGTGCCATCTTTGATACCATGGCTGTTAAGCTCTCTCAAAATGGAGTTCAATTTGCAGCAAATGGTAGTCAAGTTAAGTTTGATGGTTACTTGGCCATTTACAATGACTCAGATAAGAATAAGATGTTGCCGGACATGGCAGTTGGTGATGTTGTCAAACAGGTCAATAGTAAACCTGAGCAACACTTTACTCAACCCCCAGCACGTTATTCTGAGGCTACTTTAATTAAGACCTTGGAAGAAAATGGGGTTGGACGTCCATCAACTTATGCACCAACCATTGAAACTATTCAAAAGCGCTATTATGTGCGTTTGGCAGCCAAGCGTTTTGAACCGACTGAATTGGGAGAAATTGTTAACAAACTGATTGTTGAGTACTTCCCTGATATTGTCAATGTGACCTTTACAGCTGAAATGGAAAGAAAACTTGATGATGTCGAAGTCGGTAAAGAACAATGGCAACGAGTCATTGATGAATTTTACAAACCCTTCTCTAAAGAGGTTGCCAAAGCCGAAGAGGAGATGGAAAAAATCCAAATCAAGGATGAGCCAGCAGGATTTGATTGTGAAGAGTGTGGTAGTCCGATGGTCATTAAACTTGGTCGTTTTGGTAAGTTTTATGCTTGTAGCAATTTCCCAGATTGCCGTCATACACAGGCTATCGTGAAAGAGATTGGTGTTGAGTGTCCAAGCTGTCATCAAGGACAAATCATTGAAAGAAAAACCAAGCGTAATCGTATCTTTTATGGTTGCAATCGCTATCCAGAGTGTGAATTCACTTCTTGGGATAAACCTGTTGGACGAGATTGTCCAAAATGTGGTAACTTCCTCATGGAGAAAAAAGTCCGTGGTGGCGGTAAGCAAATCGTTTGTAGCAATGGTGATTACGAAGAAGAAAAAATCAAATAAAAAAATGAGTCCTGAAAGTAAATTTCAGGCTCTTTTTAGTAAAGGCTTGACAAAATTCCTTACTTTGTGGGAAACTAGTAGTTGATTATTTTAAACTAGGAGAAGTTATGCGTATTATTTATCTGATTATTGGATTTCTGTCATTAGCTCTGGCTATTGTTGGAGTTGTCTTGCCCTTGTTGCCAACAACACCCTTTCTCTTGTTGTCCATTGCTTGCTTTTCCAAATCTTCTAAGCGTTTTGAAGATTGGCTTTATCATACCAAACTTTATCAGACTTACGTAGCGGACTTTCGTGAGACCAAGTCTATTGCGCGTGAACGTAAGAAAAAGATTATTGTATCGATTTATATCTTAATGGGAATTTCCATTTATTTTGCGCCTCTTTTACCAGTCAAAATCGGTTTGGGATGTTTAACCATCTTTATTACCTACTATCTTTTTAAGGTGATTCCTGATAAAGACTAGCTTTAATAAGTAAGGATTTCTCTTGATAAAAATAAAACATATTCAAAATAATATGATATAATAAATTTAAACTAATCTTCAAGGAGAATCAAATGATTTACGAATTTTGTGCTGAAAATGTGACCTTGCTTGAGAAAGCTATGCAGGCAGGAGCTCGCCGTATTGAACTCTGTGATAATTTAGCGGTTGGTGGAACGACACCAAGCTACGGAGTAACCAAGTCAGCTGTTGAACTTGCATCAAACTATGACACGACTATCATGACGATGATTCGTCCACGTGGTGGTGACTTTGTTTACAATGACCTCGAGATTTCTATTATGCTCGAGGATATTCGTCTAACTGCTCAAGCAGGTAGCCAAGGGGTTGTCTTTGGTGCCTTAACAGCAGATAAGAAATTGGATAAGGCTAACCTTGAAAAATTGATTGCTGCATCTAAAGGTATGGAGATTGTCTTTCATATGGCTTTCGATGATTTGAGCGATGAAGATCAGTTGGAAGCCATTGATTGGCTCAGCCAGGCTGGTGTAACACGCATCCTGACTCGAGCTGGTGTATCTGGCGATTCTTTAGAGAAACGCTTTTCTCACTATCATAGAATTCTAGAACACGCTGCAGGAAAAATTGAAATTTTACCTGGTGGGGGGATTGACATGGACAACCGTCAAACCTTTATCGATCAATTAGGTGTGACACAATTACATGGAACAAAGGTTGTCTTTTAAAAAATAGAAAGGAACTGCTAGCTTTTGGTAGCAGTTTTCGCTTATGTTTGAAATTTTTAAAGCTTATCAGTTTAATAGTAAAAAAGCCAAAGAGTATGGATTTGTAGAAAATCAAGGCGTATGGACCCATAGTTCGACTATCTTGCAGAGAGACTTTCTCATGATGGTTACAGTTGAGGATGGAGTCTTAGGTTTTCAAGTTTATGACCAAGAAACTGGTGATCTCTACCCACAAGTTCATATGACCAGTATGAGAGGTACGTTTGTTGGAACTGTTCGAGAGGCTTGTTTAGAAGTTCTTTATGACATTCGAAAGGCCTGTTTTGACGTGCAGGATTTTATCTGCCCTCAGACTAAGCGCATCATGGATCAAGCTCAAGAAAAGTATGGTAATCAGTTGGAATATCTATGGGAAAAATCACCTGATACGGCAGTTTTACGTCATGAAGATAATCAGAAGTGGTATGCTGTACTAATGAAGATTTCCTGGGAAAAACTAGATAAGTCACGGGAAGGACAAGTAGAAGTTGTTAATCTTAAGCATGATCAAGTAGCTGATTTATTAGTAGAAAAAGGCACTTACCCAGCTTTTCATATGAATAAACGTTATTGGATAAGTCTGCCACTTGATGATACTTTATCAGATGAACAGGTTCTTGAACTATTTGAAAGAAGCTGGTTTTTAACCTCTAAGAAATGAAGGAACATATTTGAGTTTTCAAATACTTTCAATCGGCAAAATATTCTTTATTGAAGAAATTTTCAGAAAATATTGGATTTTTTCTTGACAAGTGATTTTTCCTATGCTAGAATACTAAACAAGACATCAAACAAAGGAGAAAGCCAAACATGAAAACAGCTAAGTTTAATCAATTTGCTTTGTTGTTGAGGTACTCGGACTAGTGCAAAAGCATTAGTCCTGTTTGGCTTACCAAGCGGGAGTAAATCAACATCTCGCTTGGAACTCCGAGCGAGATGTTTTTTCTATATCGAAAATGTGAAGGGAGAATTCTCATGCGTGTAGTTGAGTTTTTAGATACCAGTCTCCGAGATGGTGAGCAGACGCCGGGTGTCAATTTTTCAATTAAAGAAAAGGTTGCTATAGCTAGACAACTTGAAAAATGGGGAATTTCAGCAATCGAAGCTGGTTTTCCAGCAGCTAGTCCAGATTCATTCACAGCTGTCCAAGAAATTGCTAAGGCTATGAAAAAAACAGCAGTAACAGGATTAGCTCGTTCTGTTAAATCTGACATTGACGCTTGTTATGAGGCACTGAAGGATGCCAAGTATCCACAAATCCATGTCTTTATTGCTACTAGTCCTATTCATCGTGAATTTAAGTTGAATAAAAGTAAAGAGGAAATATTGGAAGCTATTAATGAGCATGTTTCCTATGCAAGGAGCAAGTTTGAAGTAGTAGAATTCTCTCCTGAGGATGCGACAAGAACTGAGATTGATTTTCTTCTACAAGTCGTTCAGACAGCAGTTGACGCAGGCGCGACTTATATCAATATACCTGATACTGTTGGTTTTACTACTCCAGAGGAATATGGAAGTATCTTTAAATATCTGATTGACAATGTACAAACGGACCGTCAGATAATCTATTCCCCTCACTGTCACGATGACCTTGGAATGGCGGTAGCAAATAGCCTTGCTGCTGTAAAGAATGGGGCAGGACGTGTTGAAGGAACCATTAACGGAATCGGAGAAAGAGCTGGGAATGCTGCTTTAGAAGAAATAGCAGTGGCCCTAAATATTCGCCAAGATTACTACCAAGCAGAGACAAGTATCGTCCTAAACGAAACGATTAATACGTCCGAAATGGTCTCTCGCTTCTCAGGAATTCCAGTTCCAAAAAATAAGGCGGTTGTTGGAGGAAATGCCTTCTCTCACGAATCAGGTATTCACCAAGATGGCGTTCTTAAAAACCCACTTACCTATGAAATCATCACACCTGAATTGGTTGGTGTCAAGAGTAATAGTCTTCCGCTTGGGAAATTATCTGGTCGACATGCCTTTGTAGAGAAACTGAGAGAACTGGCCTTAGACTTCACAGAAGAGGATATCAAGCCACTCTTTGACAAATTCAAATCACTTGCAGATAAGAAACAAGAAGTCACAGACGCGGATATTCGTGCTCTGGTAGCTGGAACCATGGTTGAAAACCCAGAAGGCTTCCACTTTGATGATTTACAACTTCAAACTCATGCAGAAAATGAAATTGAAGCGACTGTCAGATTGGCTAATTTGGATGGTGAGAAAGTCGACTTTAATGCGACTGGACAAGGTTCTGTTGAAGCTATCTTTAACGCTGTTGACAAGTTCTTTAATCAATCTGTTCGCCTGGTATCCTACACCATTGATGCGGTAACGGATGGAATCGATGCTCAGGCAAGGGTTTTGGTTACTGTTGAAAATAGAGAAACAGAAACAATCTTTAACGCAGCCGGAATTGATTTCGATGTACTAAAGGCCTCAGCTATTGCCTACATCAATGCCAATACTTTTGTCCAAAAAGAGAATACCGGAGAGATAGGTCCAAATGTTTCCTATCGCGATATACCTAGTCTTTAAAGGAGAATACCATGACAAAGAAAATTGTTGTCCTAGCAGGTGATGGGATTGGACCAGAAATCATGGAAGCTGGTTTAGAAGTTCTAGCATCTATAGCCAAAAAAACAGACTTTGACTTTGAGATAGTCAGACAACCTTTTGGCGGTGCAGGTATTGATGTTGCAGGACATCCCTTGCCAGACGAAACGCTCAAGGCTTCTAGAGAAGCGGATGCTATTTTACTCGCTGCAATTGGTAGTCCTCAGTATGATGATGCTCCAGTGCGACCCGAACAAGGGCTTTTGGAACTCCGCAAGGAACTAAATCTCTATGCTAATATTCGTCCAGTTAAAATTTTTGATAGTCTTAAGCACTTATCGCCTCTCAAACCTGAACGAATTGCTGGTGTTGACTTTGTTGTAGTACGTGAGTTGACAGGTGGGATTTACTTTGGTGATCATATCCTTGAAGACCGAAAAGCGCGTGATATCAACGATTATAGCTATGAGGAAGTAGAGCGGATTATTCGCAAGGCCTTTGAAATCGCAAGAAGTCGGAGAAAAATCGTTACTAGTATCGATAAGCAAAATGTTCTAGCAACATCAAAACTCTGGCGCAGAGTAGCTGAGGAGGTTGCGCAAGATTTTCCAGATGTAACCTTGGAGCACCAGTTGGTCGACTCGGCTGCCATGTTCATGATTACCAATCCAGCCAAGTTTGATGTAATCGTGACAGAGAACCTTTTCGGAGATATCC
Organism: Streptococcus sp. HMSC067H01; assembly: GCF_001814775.1. Taxonomy (GTDB): domain Bacteria; phylum Bacillota; class Bacilli; order Lactobacillales; family Streptococcaceae; genus Streptococcus. Next base: position 31,382 of record NZ_KV817781.1, on the reverse strand, counting down.
TCTCAGACGAATCAAGTGTTCTATCTGGTACACTTGGGGTTATGCCATCAGCCAGTCACTCTGAGAATGGACCGAGTCTCTATGAACCCATTCATGGTTCGGCGCCTGATATAGCAGGCCGAGGAATCGCCAACCCTATTTCTATGATTTTATCAGTTGCTATGATGTTGCGAGATAGTTTTGGGCGATATGAGGATGCTGACCGTATCGAAGAAGCAGTTGAAGCAACTTTAGCTGCAGGAATTTTAACGAGAGATATAGGAGGACAGGCTTCAACAAAGGAAATGACGGAAGCTATTATTGCAAGGTTATGAAGTTAGACGAAAAAATTACTCTAGTACTTTTGATTTGGAATGTCATGGTTTTCTTGATTTATGGCATTGACAAATCCAAGGCTAGGAGAAGAGTTTGGCGCATCCCTGAGAAAATCTTACTCATTTTAGCCTTTACTTGTGGTGGTTTTGGTGCCTGGCTAGCAGGAATCACTTTTCACCACAAGACTCGAAAATGGTATTTTAAAACAGTTTGGTTTCTAGGAATGGTGACCACGCTAGTAGCCTTATATTTTATTTGGAGGTAATGGATGGCAGGAAAATCGATTTTTGATAAATTATGGGACCTCCATGTGATTACAGGAGAAGAAGGACAGCCCCAACTCATGTATGTAGATCAGCACTATATTCACGAGGTGACCAGTCCTCAAGCTTTTCAGGGATTGCGAGATTCAGGACGTAGATTGAGACGACCCGATTTAACATTTGGTACCTTTGACCACAATGTCCCGACGGTCAATATATATGATATTCGAGATGTAATCTCCAAAGCACAGATTGATAAGTTAGCTGAAAATGTTGAAGAGTTTGAAATCGAACATGCTGCCCACGGTTCAGAAAAACAAGGTATCGTTCATATGGTTGGTCCAGAAACAGGAAGAACACAACCAGGAAAATTTATCGTCTGTGGTGATAGCCATACTGCTACCCACGGTGCCTTTGGAGCTATTGCCTTCGGAATTGGAACCAGTGAGGTTGAACATGTCTTTGCAACCCAAACCATTTGGCAGGTTAAACCCAAGAAAATGTTGGTGGAATTCACAGGAGTTCCTCAAAAAGGGGTTTATGCCAAAGATTTCATTCTAGCCTTGATTGCCAAGTACGGTGTTGCTTGTGGTGTTGGCTACGTGGTGGAGTATCGAGGTCAGGCCATTGATGCACTTAGCATGGAAGAGCGAATGACCATCTGCAATATGTCCATTGAATTTGGCTCTAAGATGGGAATCATGAATCCAGATCAGACCACTTTTGATTATTTGAAGGGTCGAGAGTGTGTTCCCAAGGATTTTGATGCAGCAGTAGCTGATTGGAAAAGACTGGTTAGTGATGAAGATGCCGCTTATGATAAGGTTATTCGTCTGGATGTCTCAGAATTGGCTCCTATGGTGACTTGGGGTACTAATCCCGCTATGGGTGTTGACTTTGATACTAGTTTCCCAGAAATTACGGATATGAATGATGAACGAGCCTATCATTACATGGATTTGCAACCAGGTCAAAAACCAGCAGATATCCAACTAGGCTATGTCTTTATTGGTTCTTGTACAAATGCTCGTCTCAGTGATTTGCAACTGGCGGCTCGATTTGTAGAAGGGAAGAAGATTGCCCCTAACTTAACAGCTATTGTGGTACCTGGTTCTCGACCAGTCAAGCGAGCTGCTGAAAAGTTGGGCTTGGATAAGGTTTTCCAAGATGCTGGCTTTGAGTGGAGAGACCCAGGTTGCTCCATGTGTCTAGGAATGAATCCTGACAAAGTACCAGATGGTGTTCACTGCGCCTCAACCAGTAACCGCAACTTTGAAGATAGACAAGGTTTTGGTGCTAAAACACACCTCTGCAGTCCAGCAATGGCAGCAGCAGCAGCTATTGCTGGGCGCTTCGTAGATGTTCGACAAATGCCAGAAGCCCAGTAAGGAGAGGATATGGAGAAATTTACAGTTTATACGGGAACGACCGTTCCTCTCATGAATGATAACATCGATACCGACCAAATCCTACCCAAGCAGTTTCTAAAGTTAATTGATAAAAAAGGCTTTGGTAAGTACCTTATGTATGCTTGGCGTTATCTGGACGATCTCTATACTGAGGATCCAGACTTTGTCTTTAACCAACCTGAATATCGCAAGGCGAGTATTCTCATCACAGGAGATAACTTTGGGGCTGGTTCCTCTAGGGAACACGCTGCTTGGGCTCTAGCAGACTATGGCTTTAAGGTCGTGATTGCAGGATCTTTTGGAGATATTCATTACAATAATGAACTCAATAATGGCATGTTGCCTATTGTTCAGCCTAGGGAGGTTAGAGAAAATCTAGCCCAACTCAAACCGACCGACCGGGTAACTGTAGACTTGGAACAACAAAAAATCATCTCACCAGTTGGGGAATTCACTTTCGAAATCGATAGCGAATGGAAACACAAGCTCTTAAATGGTTTGGATGATATCGGTATTACTTTGCAGTATGAAGAATTGATTGCTGCCTATGAAAAACAACGACCGGCCTACTGGCAGGATTAGAATAAATATAGAAAAGGAAATAGAACTATGACAAAACACATTCAATGGAACGGAACACTTTCACAAGAAGGCTATGACATTTTAAAAGGTGTGGGCGGCTGTATCGTTTGCCCTACTAAAGTCGGTTACATTATCATGACTAGTGACAAGGCAGGACTTGAGCGTAAGTTTGAAGCCAAAGAACGTAATCGTAACAAACCAGGCGTTGTCCTCTGTGGTAGTATGGATGAGCTTCGCGATTTAGCACAACTCAATCCTGAAATCGAAGCATTCTACCAAAAACATTGGGACGAAGATATTCTCCTTGGTTGTATCCTTCCTTGGAAACCAGAAGCCTTTGAAAAACTAAAAGCTTATGGAGATGGCCGTGAAGAACTGATGACGGACGTGCGTGGTACTAGCTGCTTTGTTATCAAGTTCGGGAAAGCTGGTGAACAATTGGCTGCCAAACTTTGGGAAGAAGGTAAAATGGTCTATGCTTCATCTGCAAACCCTTCTGGAAAAGGAAATCGTGGTAAGGTGGAAGGTATCGGGGAACGTATCGAAGAAGCAGTGGACCTTGTTATAGAAGCTGACGACTATGTTGCTTCAATCCAGCCAGACAAAACAATTGAAACTCGCTACGAGCAAGGTGTGATGGTGTCTATGGTCGATAAAGACGGCAAGCTTATTCCAGAACAAGGAGGAGCACGTTCAACTTCACCAGCTCCAGTGGTTATCCGTAAAGGCCTTGACATCGATAAAATCATGATGCATCTGTCAGACACTTTTAACTCATGGGACTACCGTCAAGGTGAGTATTATTAGGATGTAGAAGAAGTGTGGTTTAGTCATTATCGATAAAAACAGATTTTTTAAAAGTATTCATACACAGTTAAAATCAAAGTTCTTTTTTGTTGATAGATGGCTTAAGAAACATCGTAACACAAGTATAAACTTGTAAATTTACCAGCCAATCAATGAACCATACTATATTCAGGGCAAGCAAGTAATGAGTTTCTAACAAAAACTTTAATATGTTTGTTTATACAGTAACATTTCTCCTCTTTTTGATTTTAAATGAGTATTAAATTGCGATAAGTTGAGTTAATTGGATTAAGAACCTCAAAAACAAAAAGGAAAGCATCTCATGAAAAGATGTTTTCCTTTTATTGTATGTATAAGTTATAGGATAGAGTTATCTTAAATTTCAGAAAGTTTCAAAAATGATACTTGATGAATAATGATACTCTGTAGTTTAACCATTTTATTAGTTGTTTTCGACTTGTTCACTATATTTTGGTTTTAGTGTTGTTCCTGAATTGATAATAGTGCGTTTTTGAACTAAAGGCAATTCTGTACGATTATAAACTGTTCTCCAAGGTTCCCAAGCAAGACCTGTTTTTTCTTGAATTTTTACGCGAAGATTGCGAACGTTTCCTCTAAATTGTAGTTCAGTTTGGAAACCAGCAGTTCTATTTTTTCCATTATCTTCCCATTCACGAGATCGGATGCTTTCAATTCCATTTTCGTCATATGTGACTTCGTCCCAGTAAACGTAGTAACGAGCGACATACCCACCCTTATGTTGCAAATTGAGATAGCCATTCTTGTAAGAGGTAATTTTAGTTTCAATATAATCAGTACTGTTTTGGATTGTTGCAACTTGATTATCTCTTAAAAAGGCAGTTTTATAAGAAATAGGGACTGCAGGATTTTGTGTACTAAAATTAGCTCCTTCTTGAATTAATTTTTTAAGATCCTCAGGTGTTCCAGTAACTACTCGAGCAGCGCCATCAGCGTTACCGCCAACAATAACAGCTGTTACAGAAGTATTTTTCAAAACACGAGCCCATTCAGATTCAGGGTTAATAGGCACACCTTTAATGACAGCATTTATAGCTGCTTTAAGTTCTGTACTTGTACTTGTTGTTTCAAATTTAACATACATTTGACGGCCATAAGACATACTAGAAACATAAACAGGAGGTGTTTGTTCATCCAAGCCGCGATCTTGTAAATCGTTGACTGTTACATTATCACCAAAGACATCTCCAGGATTTTTTGGTGCATCAAAGTTAGCGGTAAAGTAAATTTGTTTAAAGTCGACAACTTCAATTTGTTTTTCACCTTTTTGTGCAGCTTCAAAGTCAATTTTTAAATCAACCCCAATTTTTTCAAAGTTGCTACCAAATTTTGCTTTTAGTTGATTCATACTATATGCTGAAGTAGAATCGTATTGCATACGGGCAGGTGCAGGATTACTTGATGCATAATTGGCATTCCATCTATTTACCAGAGTGTTAATTCCTTCCTGCATACCACTGACTGTAGGATTTGCATCTGTATAACTATCTGCTCCAGCCATTCCTGGAAGGTCAACGCTGATTCTACCCTGTTTTCTATCAATGCTAACAAGTTGAGGGTTATTTTCTAATAACCCTTGATCTGCTCGGAACAAAGCGCCTAAGAAGATGTTGCCATTACCGTTAATTGAAACATCAGCTGAATTATTAGAAATACTCTTTTTCACTTTTTCAATTACAACAAATTCATTTCCTTGTTGTTTTGAAGATGTATTTGAATAATTTTCGATTGCTTCACCTCTACGAGTTAAAATATCAATTTTGTTGTAGTTTAATCCGAAAAGATATTTATTCAAGTCCTTATCGGCCTGATTAGTAGATCTCATGAGGTTTTCCATAACATCTGCTTTTGGTGCTTCAGTTACAGTAGTGGCATCTTTTTCTTCGGTTTTTGAATTGAGGTTTGGAGTACTTTCTTGTTCGTTTACTGTAGGTTCTGTTTTTGGATTAGAACTACTTGAAATTGGGGGTTCAGTAGCTTTTACAGTATTATTTTGAATAATCGAAGCTGTACTTAATAAAAAAGTTGCAATAACAACACCACAGACACCAATGCTACGTTTTCGGATAGAATAACGAAAACCTTTTTCAAGATTATTTTGAATCATATAAAGCTCCTAGTTTATTATTTCATTTTATTATCTCTTGAATGCGCTTTCTCGGGATAAAAATATTCTAGCAGAAATAAAAATCTAATGCAATCGTTTTCTTAACAAAATGGACATATTTATATATATGTTTATTTTTAGAGATTTATGCTTTTTAGTGTAATTTCTCTCTCGCTAGAGAGTTTACCTATGATAATCCTCTCATGCAACTGATCCGTCACACAATTGAATTCATGAAGAATCAGAAAAGTATAGGGAGAGGAGTTCTTGAAAATCTCTCAACTAGCCGTGAAAATGTGGCAGAAATCGTGCGAGTAACGCCCTCTTATAAATTAGCTGATCGTGCTAAGATTATCAGACTAAATCAAACCAAACCTCTTCGTCATGCCTACTTTCGAGAGTACAGAAAATTGCAAGAGCTTTGCCTGATGATCCTAAATAGAGAAGAGCATGGTTTAGGATACCAAGAGCAAAAAATCCATGGTATTCTTTTTGATGTTGCTTGGCTTTGGGAAGAGTATGTTCATACCTTGTTGCCAAAAGAGTTCATCCATCCTAGAAATAAGGATAAGACGGATGGTATTTCAGTATTTTCTAATCGTGAAAGAAAAATATTTCCAGATTTTTATCATAAAGAGTTAAAAATCGTTTTAGATGCTAAATATAAAAAACTGGAATTGACTGAAAAGGGAATCAATCGTGAAGACTTGTTCCAGTTGATTTCCTATTCTTATATTTTAGAAGCTGAACAGGCTGGGCTTGTTTTTCCCAGCAAGGAAAAGGTAGTTGATAATGAGATAGGTAAGCTAGCAGGTTATGGAGCCTTGTTGAAGAAATGGTCTATCCAAGTTCCTGGACAAGCCGAAAGCTATCAAGATTTTGTCAGGAAGATGGAGTCCTTTGAAAAAGTCTTTATCGAAAATCTAGGTAGAAATTTAAAAGGTAAGACAAATTCAGGGTAAATGTCTAGTTATCTCCTTGATCAAAAATACGAAACACGAACATTATTTGTTTTTGAACATAATAATTGACAAAAAACGGACATTATTGTAAACTTGTTAGAGTAATTGTCTGGAAAAGACGAGGCTATTCCTAACTTTAGGAAAGTCTAAAGAAGAGAAATGAGAGATATATGTTAAACGAATTTCCGATTTTTGACTATGAAGATATTCAGCTAATCCCAAATAAGTGTGTCCTTCAAAGTCGAGCAGAAGCTGATACACATGTGACCTTGGGGAAACATACCTTTAAGTTGCCAGTTGTCCCTTCTAATATGCAGACGATCTTGGATGAAGATGTTGCAGAACAACTTGCCAAGGGTGGCTATTTCTACATCATGCACCGTTTTGATGAAGCTGGACGAATTCCTTTTGTGAAACGCATGCATGAAAAAGGGTTGATTGCTTCTATCTCTGTTGGTGTTAAAGATTACGAGTACGACTTTGTTAGTCAATTAAAGGAAGATGCTCCAGAGTACATCACTATTGATATCGCTCATGGTCATGCTGACAGCGTGATTTCTATGATTCAGCACATCAAGAAAGAATTGCCAGAGACTTTTGTCATCGCTGGTAACGTTGGGACTCCAGAAGCTGTGCGAGAACTTGAAAATGCTGGTGCGGATGCGACTAAGGTTGGAATCGGTCCAGGTAAGGTTTGTATCACTAAAGTAAAAACTGGTTTTGGTACTGGTGGATGGCAGTTAGCGGCCCTTCGCTGGTGTGCTAAAGCTGCGCGTAAACCGATTATTGCCGATGGTGGTATCCGTACACACGGAGATATTGCCAAGTCAATCCGCTTTGGTGCAAGTATGGTTATGATTGGTTCTTTATTTGCAGGCCATATCGAAAGCCCTGGTAAAACTGTCGAAGTCGATGGTAAACAATTTAAAGAATACTATGGTTCCGCTTCAGAATACCAAAAAGGTGCCTATAAGAATGTCGAAGGTAAGAAAATTCTTCTTCCTGCCAAAGGACATTTACAAGATACCCTAACTGAGATGGAACAAGATTTGCAAAGTTCGATTTCTTATGCTGGAGGTCGAAAGGTAGCTGATCTTAGACATGTAGATTATGTGATTGTGAAGAACTCTATCTGGAATGGAGATGCTCACTAAAAATATGATTACTTATTTATGTCGCGAATTGGCGTGGCGTTTCTACAAGGTACCGTAAATACCTAACAATGAGTAAGTCGAAGAGAGATAAAAGAAGCAGTACTATTTGTTTCTATGTTTCCGAGGGACTTGCTTTGTGAGTCCCTTTTTATTTCGGAGGTTATTGTGAAATTACTAGAGGAACGTATTTTAAAAGATGGGAATATTCTAGGTGAGAATATTCTTAAGGTGGATTCATTCTTGACCCACCAAGTGGATTTTTCCTTAATGCGCGAGGTTGGTCGTACTTTTGCAGAGCATTTTAAAAATGCTGGTATTACCAAAGTCGTAACCATTGAGGCATCTGGAATTGCCCCAGCCCTTTATGTTGCAGAACAGTTAGATCTACCTATGATTTTTGCTAAAAAGGCAAAAAATATCACTATGAATGAAGGAATTTTAACCGCTGAAGTTTATTCTTTCACTAAACAAGTTACTAGTACCGTATCCATTGCAGGGAAGTTCTTATCTCCAGGAGATAAAGTATTAATTATTGATGATTTCTTGGCTAATGGTCAAGCAGCTAAAGGTTTGATTCAGATTATCGAGCAAGCTGGTGCTACAGTTGAGGCCGTCGGAATTGTGATTGAAAAATCCTTCCAAGATGGTCGTGAGCTGTTAGAAAAATCAGGTCATCAGGTAGTATCACTTGCTCGTTTAGAGCGTTTTGAAAATGGAAAAGTTATCTTCAAGGAGGCAGACATCTAATGAAGCAACAGGAAAACCACTCAAAAGCGGCCGTATTGGGCTTGCAACACTTACTTGCTATGTACTCAGGTTCAATCCTAGTACCAATCATGATTGCTGGAGCCTTAGGTTACTCGCCTCAACAACTGACATACCTTATCTCTACAGATATCTTTATGTGCGGGGTTGCAACTCTATTGCAGTTACAGTTAAATAAATATTTCGGTGTCGGTTTACCGGTTGTTCTGGGTGTGGCCTTTCAGTCTGTTGCTCCACTTATTATGATTGGACAAAGTCACGGTAGTGGTGCTATGTTTGGTGCCTTGATTGCTTCTGGTATTTATGTCGTTCTTGTAGCAGGTGTATTTTCTAAGATTGCTAATCTGTTCCCTTCAATCGTAACGGGTTCTGTCATTACAACAATCGGATTGACCTTGATTCCAGTAGCTATCGGAAATATGGGAAATAACGTCGAAAAACCAACGGGACAAAGTTTAGCATTAGCAACAATCACCATTCTCATCATTCTTTTGGTCAATATCTTTACAAAAGGATTTATTAAGTCAATTTCTATTTTGATTGGTTTGATTGCAGGTACTATCATCGCTGCGACTATGGGCTTGGTTGATTTCTCTCCAGTAGCAGAAGCTCCACTTGTTCATATCCCAACTCCATTCTACTTTGGTGCTCCACAATTTGAGATTTCTTCTATTGTCATGATGTGTATTATCGCTACTGTATCAATGGTAGAATCAACTGGTGTATATCTTGCCCTTTCTGATATTACTAAAGATCCAATTGATAGCACTCGTCTCCGTAATGGTTATCGTGCTGAAGGTCTTGCTGTTTTACTTGGTGGACTTTTCAACACCTTCCCTTATACAGGGTTTTCACAAAACGTAGGTTTGGTGAAACTTTCAGGTATTCGTACACGTTTACCGATCTACTACGCTGGTGGTTTCCTCATCTTACTTGGTCTCTTGCCTAAGTTCGGTGCCTTAGCACAGATTATTCCTAGCCCTGTTCTAGGTGGAGCCATGCTGGTCATGTTTGGTTTTGTTTCTCTACAAGGAATGCAAATCTTGGCACGTGTGGACTTCGAACATAATGAACATAACTTCCTCATTGCAGCAGTTTCTATTGCTGCCGGTGTGGGATTAAACGGAAGCAACCTCTTCAATACATTACCGACTGAATTACAAATGTTCTTTTCAAATGGTATTGTTATTGCAAGTACAGTAGCCATCGTCTTGAATGCTATTTTGAATCGTAAAAAATAAAAATAAGTGAGAAGGATAGAAATATCCTTCTCATTTTCTTTTTTAGAGCTTGAGTATTGTTTATAGAGTCCTTTTTATGGTAAAATGGTTCTATGAATGAAAGAATGAAAGAGCTCGTTGAACTGCTCAATCGCTATGCGACAGAGTATTATACAAGTGATAATCCATCTGTATCTGATAGTGAGTATGACCGTCTTTATCGTGAATTGGTAGAGTTAGAAAAAGCTCATCCTGACCAAATCTTGCCAGAAAGTCCGACACACCGTGTAGGCGGAAAGATTCTTGATGGGTTTGAGAAATATAGTCATCAGTATCCTCTTTATAGTTTGCAGGATGCTTTTTCACGTGAAGAACTGGATGCCTTTGATGCGCGTGTTCGTAAAGAATTGGATGATGTCACTTATATTTGTGAGTTGAAGATTGATGGTTTATCGATTTCCTTGACTTATGAGCAAGGAATTTTTGTTGCTGGAGCTACTCGTGGTGATGGCTCCATTGGTGAAAACATCACTGAAAATCTTAAACGAGTGAAAGACATTCCTTTATCATTATCTGAAAAAATAGATATAACAGTTCGTGGTGAATGTTATATGCCGAGAGCTTCTTTTGATCAGGTCAATCAATCTCGTCAAGAAAACGGGGAGCCAGAATTTGCCAATCCAAGAAATGCTGCTGCAGGAACACTTCGCCAGTTAGATACAGCAGTAGTAGCCAAACGTAATCTTGCAACCTTCCTTTATCAGGAAGCTAGTCCTTCAACTCGGGATAGTCAAGAGAAGGTTTTGAAACATTTAGAACAATTAGGCTTTGTAGTTAATCAAAGACGTCTATTAGCTCATAGTATGGACGAGGTTTGGGCGTTTATTCAAGAAATTGGTCAAGAAAGAGATCAGTTGCCTTATGATATCGATGGAGTTGTGATTAAGGTCAATGATCTAGCTGGTCAGGAGCAACTAGGATTTACAGTCAAAGCACCTAAATGGGCAGTAGCATATAAATTCCCAGCAGAAGAAAAAGAAGCGAAACTTCTTTCTGTTGACTGGACAGTAGGGCGTACAGGAGTTGTGACTCCGACTGCTAATCTTACTCCAGTGCAACTTGCAGGTACAACTGTAAGTCGTGCAACTCTTCATAATGTCGACTATATCGCTGAAAAGGATATCCGTAAGGATGACACAGTCATTGTCTACAAAGCGGGTGATATTATACCAGCCGTTCTACGAGTGGTGGAGTCTAAACGTGTGTCGGAGGAAAAACTAGATATTCCAACAAACTGTCCAAGTTGTGAGAGTAAGTTGTTACACTTTGAAGATGAGGTGGCTCTTCGTTGTATAAACCCACGTTGTCCAGCTCAGATTAAGGAAGGTTTGACGCATTTCGCATCGCGTGATGCTATGAATATCTCTGGCCTTGGCCCATCAATCGTGGAGAAATTATTTGCTGCCAATTTGGTTAAGGATGTTGCAGATATTTATCGTTTGACTGTGGAAGATTTGCTCTTGCTAGATGGGATCAAGGAAAAATCTGCTCAAAAGCTCTACCAGGCTATTCAAGCATCCAAAGAAAATTCTGCTGAAAAACTCTTGTTTGGTTTGGGGATTCGTCATGTGGGAAGTAAGGCAAGTCAGTTGCTTTTACAAAACTTCCACTCAATCGAATCGCTAGCACAAGCCAATCCTGAAGAAATTGCAAATATTGAAAGTTTGGGTAGTGTCATTGCTCAAAGCCTACAGACCTATTTTGCTACAGAGGGTTCTGAAATCCTTTTAAGGGAATTGAAAGAATCAGGTGTTAATCTAGACTACAAAGGACAGACAGTTGCAGCAAATGCTGCCTTGTCTGGTCTAACTGTCGTATTGACAGGAAAGCTAGAGCGTCTTAATCGCTCAGAAGCTAAAAATAAATTAGAAAGTCTAGGAGCCAAGGTTACTGGTAGTGTGTCGAAAAAGACAGACCTTGTTGTAGCAGGAGCAGATGCAGGAAGCAAGCTCCAAAAAGCACAAGAACTGGGAATAGAGATTCGTGACGAAGCTTGGCTTGAGAGTTTGTAAGCTATGAAAGAAGAAAAAAAACGCGCACGTCTCATTTATAATCCGACCTCAGGCCAGGAAATTATCAAGCAAAATATCGCAGAAGTTCTAGAAGTGTTAGAGAGCATAGGATATGAAACAAGTGCTTTTCAGACCAAACCTGAACACTTATCAGCCCAGAAAGAAGCAGAAAGAGCTACAAAAGCTGGATTTGATTTGGTTTTGGTAGCTGGTGGCGATGGTACTATCAATGAAGTGGTTAATGGAATTGCACCTCTGGAACATCGTCCAAAGATAGCCATCATTCCTACTGGAACTACCAATGACTATGCAAGAGCATTGAAAATCCCTATGGGGGATCCAGTTGCTGCAGCGAAGATCATTGCTAAAAATGAAACCAAGCAAATTGATATTGGTCGTGCTTATGGTGATAAGTATTTCATCAATATTGCTGCGGCAGGAACTCTTACGGAGTTAACTTTTAGCGTTCCGAGTGAACTAAAGAAGCGTTTGGGTTATCTGGCCTACGTTGCTAAAGGCTTCGAGATGTTTCCAAAATCCAAAGCCCGTCCTGTTCGTATTTACCACGATTGGGGAATTTTTACAGGAGAAGTTTCTCTTGTCTTTGTTGCCTTGACCAATTCTATTGGTGGATTTGAGCAATTTGCACCTGATACCAAACTGGATGATGGCAATTTTACGCTTATTCTAGTAAAGACAGATAAAATCTTCGATATGTTGAGTCTGCTAGTTCAGGCCATGAACGGAGGCCAACACGTGTCAGATGTCAATGTTGAATATCTGAAAACTAGTAAACTCCGAATTGAAACTTTAGATCAGGAAGAGCCATTTATGCTCAATCTTGATGGAGAATACGGTGGCGACACACCAGTAGATTTGGAAGTGTGCCATAATCACATTGAATTTTTTGTGAATCGTGAGGCACTTGATCAATAAATTATTAGTCACATATAAAATCAAATTTATTTAGAAATTAGGGAGAACCATGTACAATTATCCTGTACTTATTCATTATCATCGTAAAGATGAAGCTTACGAGGCTTGCAGTTTTAGCAAAAAGCCTCTAGATTCAGTAGAGCTTATCAAAGAAGAAGAATATTTTGGAGCTAAATTCTCACTGACTCAATCGAGTGAAGTAGCTCTTGAGACCATGACTTTTAGTGTTGAAAAAGATGGTGTCAGCAAAGAATATCCTATTCGTTTCAATTACTATCCACTTTTGACAGAGGTTTGGATTTTGGATGGAGATGATACAGTTTATTATTCTGAAAATCCAGCTATTGCAAGTACTCATTATAAAGACCAAAATCCTTTTGCCTTCGACAAGGCAATCAATAGCGCTAGTTTTGACCACCACTGGGGTTATCAAGGAGAGTTGGGATGTCAAGTTTCTGAAACTGAAACAAGATTTAGCCTATGGGCACCAACAGCTACATCTGTCCAAGTAGTAGTCTATGAATCTGCAAGTAACGACGCACCTATCCTTAAAACCTTTGAAATGGAGCGAGGAAATAGTTACTCCTATAGTCACAAGTATAATACAATTGGTGTTTGGAGTTTATCAGTTCCAGAAAGCTTAGCAGGTCGTGCCTACCACTACCAAATTGACTTTCCTCATCACCAGTCACTAACTCGTGATCCATATACCATTGCAACGAGTCCTGATGGAAAACGTTCAGCCATTGTCTCAAATCAAGATCGTCAGGTCGAAGGTTTTGAGGTTAAGCATGGTACAGAAGCAACTTGGCGTTTGGAAAATCCTTGCCAGGCAGTTGTGTATGAAATGCATATCCGTGATTTGACTAAGTCTGAAACATCTGGTGTTGCGCCAGAATTAAGAGGAACCTTCTTAGGTGCAGCTCAAACTGGAACAGTTAATCAATATGGTCAATCGACAGCGTTTGATTACATCAAAGAACTTGGTGTCAACTATGTTCAGTTGCAACCAATTGCTGACCGTCATAAAGAATACGACGCTGATGGAAATGTAACTTATAACTGGGGATATGATCCACAAAACTATAATGCTCCAGAAACTAGTATGTCTACAAATCCAAATGATCCAGGTCAAGCTATCCGTGATTTGAAAGCCATGGTCCAAGCTTATCATGATGCTGGTATCGGTGTTATTATGGACGTTGTTTACAATCATACCTTCTCAACGGTGGATGCGCCATTCCAAACAACGGTTCCCGATTATTATTATCGAATGAACCATGATGGAACCTACCAAAATGGAACAGGGGTCGGTAACGAAACTGCCAGTGAGCATGAAATGTTCCGTAAATATATGATTGATTCGCTTCTCTACTGGGTAAAAGAGTACAATATTGACGGATTCCGCTTTGACTTGATGGGAATTCACGATGTTAAAACCATGCAGATGATTCGTTGGGCTATGGACGAAGTCGATCCGAAAATCATCCTGTATGGAGAAGGTTGGGATATGGGAACAGGTCTTGCTCCTTATGACAAGGCTAAGAAAGACAATGCCTATCAGTTGCCAAACATTGGATTCTTTAATGATAATCAACGTGATGCGGTCAAAGGTTGTGAAGTCTATGGCTCTATCAAATCTGGCTTCATCAGTGGAGCAGGTACTGAGCCGATCCTCGCAAAGGCTATTCTTGGAAGTCGTGAGCTGGGTTCTTACCTCAGCCCCAATCAGGTTCTTAACTACGTAGAAGCCCACGATAACTACAATTTGCATGATTTACTTAAAACTCTTCATCCGATGGAGAGTGATAAACGCATCATGAAGAAAGTAGAAACAGCAACGGCTATGAACCTCCTCATGCAAGGGATGGCCTTCATGGAACTGGGGCAAGAGTTTGGCCGTACTAAACTCGTAGCTACAGGCGAAAATGGAGAGTTGACTCACGCAGATCGTGAGCGAGCAATGAACAGTTACAATGCTCCTGATAGCGTCAACCAAGTTAACTGGGATTTGATCAATGAGCGTCAAGATAGCGTCGAGTTTGTCCGTCAGATTATCCGTCTTAAAACACAAACCAGTGCCTTTTCATACCCTACCTATGAAGAAGTCTACCGTCATGTCTTTGTTCACACAGCCATTGAAAATAGTGGTTGGATTGTCTACGAGATTCATGGTGGAGAAGAGCACTTCTTGGTTGTATTCAATGCCAAAGGGGCTTCATATTACTATGAAAATGCAGGGAACCTTGAAATGTTGGTAACTAATAGTCGTTCTGACCAAGAAAATGCTATTGACGATGTCAGTGTGGCAGTCTTGAATGTTTTAGCGTAAGTCTTAGATTGAAGACAGAGTCAGTGAAGTGTAGGACAAAACTATCTTGCAGAGTCCAATGAATGAACAAAAATGTTTCAAAGACTCATTTCTACTAAAAAGCGAGGTCGGGATTTTTGATCCCGGCCTATACTTCTAGAAAGTCTCCGTTGAAGTTCAAAGTAAACCTAAAATTTTTCAGAAAAAGTAGTTTATTTTCAAGTCCTAGACAGATAAAAAAAGTAGAAGTTTCATTAATAATTGAATTAAAATTATTAAAGCTCATTATTTTTAGCGGGAGATAGCTATGGATATCAATACAATTACTCTGGAAAAATTCATCACCTTAAATGAAGAGGAGAAACTTCAGTGTATCAAAGACATTAAGCATACCTACCAATTCGAAAAGATAAAGGAAATCCTCTCAGAGCTTGGGTTCGAAAATTTAAGTGGCCAAGTACTTAGTGAACTAGCCAAAGTTTGTAATAATTGGAGTCAATTTGAAGAGGCAAAAACAGTTTTAGAGATGGTCTCTGAAGAAGATAGAGATGCTATTTGGTATTATCGAAATGGTTTTACTCATTGGCGTTTATCTAGTGATTCGAACAAGGACTTTGAAACTGAAGCTAATCAGGCTCTAGATTTATTAGAAAATGCTATCAAAAATGCTGGATCCCCAACAAATCCAGTCATTGAATGGTGTATTGAGTTGGTTAAAGTAGGTTCTCTAAAGCAAGTTTTTGAAAACAGGCCAACAGACTATCCCTTGCTACAAAAATACTATTTTGAAGATGTTAATGAAACTAATCAAGAAATAAAAATTGCACAGAATAAGAAATTATACAAGAATATTACGGTAGAAGACGTCCAAAAGGCAAAAGACTCATGGGATATTATTAAACCAGTATACGAAACTGTTAACATTTATAACACCTATGAAGACTATCTTGATTCCGCAAAAATCTTTACTTTAGAACAAAGATACCTTCTGGCAATTATCTGGTATTTTATCGAAGTAAACAATGGAGGCCACTATCAATTTTTCGATAATTCGACAGGGATTGTCTGGGAAGATACTTTAAAGGGCTTCGAACTATTTGGAATGAAGGAGCATGCTGCTAATTTCAAAAATCTCCTTACATACTTTGGCGGAACTATCTCCTTTGATAGAGAAGAGAGATCGGAGCTGCTAGCACAGATGGAAGAAGAGTATGGTGATGCTTTTTATGAGAAATTGGATGAAGCAGATGATTTTATCTATGATTATGATGGAAATGAGAATGAACTAAGTTTTATCAAAAAATATCCAGAGAAATTTATTTTTCAGGGAAGCGCAGATAAATCGTAAAGAATAGTAAATAAAGATGAGGCTGGGACAAAGGTCCTAGCCTCTCAATTGTCTTTGGAATGTCGAG
>NZ_KV817781.1:1570-14925 GCF_001814775.1 Streptococcus sp. HMSC067H01 | reverse complement strand
GAATTACCGATTTCTGTCCCACTCTCATTTTTTAGGGGGAAATTCTTGGTTTCTGAATAGTTGCAACCTAAATTGAATGTTATAAACTCTATATTTACGGATTTTCAATATATTTTTCAAAAATATCAGGCTAAAAATTGCTTAAATCCGAATATTTTGTTACTATTATATAAAAATGTAAGAAAATGAAAAGAGGTGAAGATAAATCAGAAAATTAAAATGATTTTCCCAGGACGCATCAGAGAATTGTTTTCAGATTTTCAAAATAATTTTTAAAAATATAGTAATTTACTTGAAACTTCTCTTAAAAGGTAGTATAATAAAAAACAAGAAAACGCTTTCAATTAAAAGGGGGATTAAATGGATAAATTAGAAGCTTTAAGAACTTTTACCAGTGGCGAAAATTTCCATCTTCAACACTATTTAGGAGCGCATCGTGAGGAAAGAGATGGGGAGTATGGCTATACTTTTCGTGTCTGGGCTCCAAATGCGCAAGCTGTCCATCTAGTTGGTGATTTTACTAACTGGATTGAAAATCAAATCCCCATGGTTCGTAATGAATCTGGAGTTTGGGAAGTTTTTACCACTTTAGCTCAAGAGGGACATATTTATAAATATCATATTACTCGTGCTAATGGGCATCAACTCATGAAAATTGATCCCTTGGCAGTTCGTTTTGAAGCTCGTCCAGGTACAGGAGCTGTTTTAACAGAAATTCCTGAGAAAAAATGGAAGGACGGTCTTTGGTTAGCTCGCAGAAAACGTTGGGGATTTTTCGAGAGACCAGTTAACATCTATGAGGCGCACGCAGGCTCTTGGAAGAGAAATCCTGATGGAACACCATATAGTTTCGCTCAACTAAAAGAGGAGCTTATCCCATATCTAGTGGAGATGAACTATACTCACATCGAGTTTATGCCTTTGATGTCTCATCCTCTTGGATTGAGTTGGGGCTATCAGCTCATGGGCTACTTTGCTTTAGAGCATGCCTATGGTCGTCCAGAAGAGTTTCAAGACTTCGTTGAAGAGTGTCACATCAACAATATCGGTGTAATTGTGGATTGGGTGCCAGGTCACTTTACAATCAATGATGACGCTTTGGCATACTATGATGGCACACCAACTTTTGAATACCAAGATCATAATAAGGCTAACAACTACGGTTGGGGAGCACTCAACTTTGACTTAGGTAAAAATGAAGTACAATCTTTCTTGATTTCAAGCATTAAGTTCTGGATTGATTTCTATCACCTAGATGGTATTCGTGTTGATGCCGTAAGTAATATTCTCTATCTAGATTATGACAATGCTCCATGGACACCAAATAAAGACGGTGGTAATCTCAACTATGAAGGCTATTATTTCCTTCAACGTTTGAACGATGTTATTAAGCTAGCTCATCCGGATGTTATGATGATTGCAGAGGAATCTTCTTCAGGAACTAAGATTACTGGTATGAAGGAAATGGGTGGACTTGGATTTGACTACAAGTGGAACATGGGTTGGATGAATGACATCCTACGTTTCTACGAAGAAGATCCAATTTACCGCAAGTATGACTTTAATCTTGTAACTTTCAGCTTCATGTATGTCTTTAATGAAAATTATCTCCTACCATTCTCACATGATGAGGTTGTACATGGTAAGAAAAGTATGATGCATAAGATGTGGGGTGATCGTTACAATCAGTTCGCTGGTTTGAGAAACCTCTACACTTATCAAATTTGTCACCCAGGTAAGAAATTACTCTTCATGGGTAGTGAGTTTGGTCAATTCCTAGAGTGGAAATCCGAAGAGCAATTAGAGTGGTCTAACCTAGAAGATCCGATGAATTCCAAGATGAAATACTTTACATCACAGTTGAATCAGCTTTATAAAGACCACCGTTGTCTTTGGGAAATTGATACAAGCTATGACGGTATTGAAATTATTGATGCGGATAACAGAGATCAGAGTGTTCTTTCCTTTATCCGAAAAGGCAAGAAAGGCGAGATGCTAGTCTGTGTCTTCAATATGGCACCGGTTGAACGACCTGATTTCACAATCGGTCTTCCTGTTGCAGGTATTTATGAAGAAATTTGGAATACAGAGTTAGAACAATGGGGTGGTGTGTGGAAAGAGCATAACCAAACTGTTCAAACTCAAGAAGGATTGTGGAAGGATTATGAGCAGACTTTGACCTTCACCTTGCCAGCTATGGGAGCAAGTATTTGGAAAATCAAACGTCGCATAAAACCTACTAAGAAAGTCGCTAATAAAACTCAAAAAGGAGTAGAAAATGAAGAATGAAATGCTAGCTTTAATCCTTGCTGGTGGGCAAGGAACTCGTCTCGGTAAACTCACTCAAAGCATTGCTAAACCTGCCGTGCAATTTGGTGGGCGCTACCGTATCATTGACTTCGCTCTTTCAAACTGTGCCAACTCTGGTATCCATAATGTTGGGGTTATCACACAGTATCAACCACTAGCTCTCAATAGCCACATTGGTAATGGTTCTAGTTGGGGTCTAGATGGTATTGACACCGGAGTTTCTATCCTTCAGCCCTACTCTGCAAGTGAGGGGAACCGTTGGTTTGAAGGTACAAGTCATGCCATTTACCAAAACATCGACTATATCGACAGCATCAATCCTGAGTATGTTTTGATTCTTTCGGGTGACCATATCTACAAGATGGACTACGATGATATGCTCCAATCACACAAGGACAATAATGCCAGCTTGACAGTTGCTGTCTTGGATGTACCATTAAAAGAAGCTAGCCGTTTTGGTATCATGAATACTGATGCTAATAATCGCATTGTTGAATTCGAAGAAAAACCTGCCCAACCAAAATCAACCAAGGCATCAATGGGGATTTATATCTTTGACTGGAAACGACTTCGCAACATGCTAGTTGCTGCTGAAAAGGCTAACCTAGATATGTCTGACTTCGGTAAAAACGTTATTCCAAACTATCTTGAAACTGGTGAAAGTGTCTATGCTTATGAGTTCAATGGATACTGGAAGGACGTTGGTACTATCGAATCACTCTGGGAAGCAAATATGGAATACATCTCTCCAGAGAATGCTCTAGATAGCCGTAACCGTCAATGGAAAATTTATTCTCGTAACCTTATCGCTCCACCAAACTTCCTTGGAGAATTCGCTCAAGTAGAAGACTCTCTTGTAGTGGACGGCTGTTACGTAAATGGTACAGTGAAACACTCTATTCTTTCTACAACTGCTCAAGTTCGTAAGGGAGCAGAAGTTGTTGATTCTGTCATCATGAGTGGAGCAGTTATCGGTAGAGGTGCTAAAATTACACGTGCAATCATCGGTGAAGGTGCAATTATTGCCGATGGTGTTGAAATTGATGGTACAGAAGAAGTACAAGTAGTCGGATATAACGAAGTAGTGGGGGTAGCAACAGATGAAGATTGATAAATATTCAGCGATTTTAGGAAATACCGTTGGTTTCCATGATATGTCAACCTTGACAAGTAACCGTCCAGTGGCAAGTTTGCCATTTGGAGGAAAGTATCGTTTGATTGACTTCCCACTTTCAAGTTTAGCAAATGCTGGGGTTCGTAGTATCTTTGGAATCTTCCAACAAGATAACATCAGCTCTGTATTTGACCATATTCGTTCAGGACGTGAATGGGGCTTGAATACGTTGCTTAGCCACTACTATCTTGGAATCTACAATACTCGTGTAGAAAGTAGCACTGTTGGTAAAGAGTACTATCAACAACTTTTGACTTACTTAAAACGTTCAGGGTCAGACCAAACAGTATCATTGAACTGTGATGTTTTAGTGAATATCGATCTCAATCAAGTTTTCCATTTGCATAATACAACAAAATCACCGATTACAGTAGTTTATAAGAAATTATCTAAGAAAGATATTTCAGAAGTAAATGCAATCCTTGATATTGATGAAACTGACCATGTGCTTTCTCACAAACTCTTTGATAAAAAATCAGACCAAGAATACTACAACATGTCGACAGATATCTTTGTAGTAGACACTCAATGGTTGATTAAACGTTTAGAAGAAGAAGCTCAAAAAGAATATCCAGAAAAATTACGCTATGTTCTTCGTGATTTGGCAGCAAAAGAAGGTGCTTTTGCATATGAATATACAGGTTACCTAGCAAATATTCATTCAGTAGAAACATACTATCAAGCGAATCTAGATATGCTTGATCAGCATAAATTCTACTCTTTGTTCTCACCAAATCAAAAAATTCATACTAAAGTTAAAAACGAAGAACCTACCTACTATGCATCAGGTTCAAAAGTGAACACATCTCAATTTGCTTCTGGTAGTATCATTGAAGGTGAAGTGGATAAATCTATTATTTCGCGTAATGTTCAAATTCATAAAGATAGCTTGGTTAAAGAGTCTCTTATTTTCCCTCGTGTTGTCATTGGTGAAGGTGCACAAGTCGAGTATGCAATCGTTGATAAGGGTGCTGAAGTAGCTGAGGGAGTTGTCATTCGAGGTACAGCAGAAAACCCTGTTGTCATCAAAAAAGGCGAAAAACTAACAGAGGATGTCCTTTCATGAAAATTTTATTTGTAGCAGCAGAGGGTGCTCCCTTTTCAAAAACAGGTGGATTGGGAGACGTTATCGGAGCACTTCCTAAATCATTAGTAAAAGCTGGGCATGAAGTTGCTGTTATCTTACCCTACTATGACATGGTTGAAGCCAAGTTTGGTGATCAGATCGAAGATGTTCTTCAATTCGAAGTATACGTTGGTTGGCGCAGACAATTTTGTGGAATTAAGAAAACTGTTTTAAACGGTGTGACCTTCTACTTTATCGACAATCAATATTATTTCTTCCGTGGACATGTTTACGGAGATTTCGATGATGGTGAACGTTTTGCCTTCTTCCAACTTGCTGCCCTTGAAGCTATGGAACGTATTGGATTTATCCCTGATGTTCTTCATGCTCATGACTACCATACAGCGATGATTCCTTTCTTGTTGAAGGAAAAATACAGATGGATTCAAGCATATCAAGGTATTAAGACAGTTTTAACCATTCATAATTTAGAGTTTCAAGGTCAATTTTCTGAAAGTATGCTTTGGGACTTGTTTAGAGTTGGTTTCGAACGTTATGCTGATGGAACTGTGAGGTGGAATGATTGCCTTAACTGGATGAAGGCAGGGATTCTCTATGCAGACCGTGTATCAACTGTGTCGCCAAGCTATGCTTATGAGATTATGACTACAGAGTTTGGTTGCGGTATTGATCAGATTCTACGAATGGAGTCTGGTAAAGTTTCAGGTATTGTGAATGGTATTGATACAGATATTTACAATCCACAAACGGATGCCTTGTTAGATTACCACTTTGATAAGACTGATTTGTCAGGAAAGGCGCAAAATAAAGCAAAACTTCAAGAAAAAGTTGGTCTTCCTGTTCGTCCGGATGTCCCATTGATTGGTATTGTATCTCGCTTAACTCGTCAAAAAGGTTTTGATGTAGTAGTTGAAAGTTTGCATCGTATGCTTCAAGAGGATATTCAAATCGTCCTCTTGGGAACTGGAGATCCAGGATTTGAACAAGCCTTCTCTTGGTTTAGTCAAGTGTTCCCAGAAAAACTTTCTGCCAATATTACTTTCGATGTGAAATTAGCTCAAGAGATTTATGCAGCATGTGATATTTTCCTCATGCCAAGTCGTTTTGAACCTTGTGGGCTTTCACAAATGATGGCCATGAGATATGGGACCCTTCCTTTGGTAAATGAGGTAGGTGGTCTTAGAGATACTGTACAAGCCTTTAATCCAATTGATGGAACAGGTACAGGCTTTAGCTTTAATAACCTAACTCCATATTGGCTCAACTGGGCATTGCAAACCGCTTTTGACGTTTATCACAACCATACTGACGTTTGGAAAAACATGCAAGTTCAGGCTATGGAATGTGATTTCTCTTGGGATACAGCCTGCAAGTCCTATCTTGATTTGTACCACAGCCTAGCAAATTAAATAGTTAAAAGGCGGTAGGACAGAAATCGATAGACAAAGTCTCGATTTCATAGTCCCAGCCCCGCGAGGATGATTAGGAGCTTTTTGGAGTCTAAAAGACGAACAAAAAGTTCAATCAGCAACCGCGTCAAAGTTTGATTGCTAATAAAAAGTGAGGTCGGGATCTTTTGTCCCAACCTCTTTTTTGAAATGAAAAAAGTAAGGAAGTTATATGAATAAAGCTAGAGGGCTCTGTGTACTGGATGTGGATGGTACTCTAATCGAAGAGGAAGTCATTGATTTGTTAGGGAAAGAAGCAGAGTGTGAAAATGAAGTAGCTCTACTGACTGCCCAAGCTATGAGGGGAGAACTAGATTTTGAAGAAAGCCTGAGAAAACGTGTTTCTTTATTAAAAGGACTATCTGTCGATAAATTTGAACATCTTTATACACAGGTTCATTTTAGCAAGAATGCTCAAGAGTTCGTTAAAATTCTTCAAAAACATGATATTGAGGTCGGTCTAGTTTCAGGTGGATTTATACCTATTGTCGAAAGACTGGCGACTGAAATTGGTATTAGGCTAATTGCTGCAAATCGTCTTGAAGTAAAGGATGGATTTTTGACAGGAAAACTTGAAGGAGAGATCATTACTAGGGAAGTCAAAGAAGAGACACTGATAAGATGGACCGAAGAACTAGACCTTCCTATTGAGAGGACCGTAGCTATCGGAGATGGGGCTAATGATTTAGCAATGTTAAAGAGAGCTGGAATCGGCATTGGCTTCTGTGCCAAAGCAATAGTGAGAGAGGAAATTCCCCTTCAAATTGAAGAAAGAGATTTCTCAAGTGTATTGAAGCTGATAGATTTATTTTGATTAGAAAGGAGAGTGTATGAAAATTGTAATCGCACCAGATTCTTTTAAAGAGAGTCTCCCTGCAAATAAAGTGGCAGAAACGATTAAAGGAGGCTTGAAAAGATCCTTACCCGATTCAGAGTTTCTACTTTTACCTGTTGGCGATGGAGGGGAAGGAACAGTGGATGCCATTAAAAATTCACTTGGTCTTGTAGAAAAAACTGCTTTAGTGACAGGTCCCTTTGGAGATGAGGTTCAAATGACTTATGTTCAAAGAGGAGAACTTGCTCTGTTCGAGGTGGCCGATTTAGTTGGGCTTGCTAAAATTCCCATTGAAAAACGAAATCCCCTGAAGATTCAAACAAAGGGGATTGGTCAACTGATTCTGCATTTAATAGAGCAAGGAATGAAAGAAATCTATATCGGAGTCGGTGGTACATCCAGTAACGATGGTGGAATTGGTATTGCTTCAGGACTTGGTTACCAGTTCTATGACAAAAATGGGGATGAACTTCTAGCTACTGGTCAATCCTTGTTTGAAATTACTGATATCTCAAAGGAGAAAGTTATATCTATTCCTTCAGATGTACAAATTAAAATTTTAGCAGATGTGACAAATTCACTCTGTGGGCCACACGGTGCCACTTACACATTTGGGAAACAAAAAGGATTAGATCCAACTCAATTTCATGAAGTTGATTCTGCTATTGAAAACTTCTATCGTAAAGTTGCCCCTGAAATCTTAAAGCTGGAAGGAGCTGGAGCAGGCGGCGGTATTGCAGCTGGCTTATGTGCTTTTGCTGGAGCAACAATTGTATCTGGTATTAACACTTGTTTAGATCTAATCTGTTTTGATCAGAAAGTTGCGGATGCGGATCTTGTCATCGTTGGTGAAGGTAGGTTAGACTCTCAAAGTTTATCTGGTAAGGCTCCAATCGGAGTAGCAAAAAGAACACCAAATGGTGTTCCAGTTATTGCTATTTGTGGGAGTCTATCAGAGGATTTACCACCCTTACCATTTGAAAATCTCGTTGCAGCCTTTTCTATCTTAGAAAAAAGTGAACCACTGGAAGAGAGTCTGAAAAAGGCAACAGTCTATTTAGAAAATACAGCGGCAAACATTGGTCAGATCTTAGCTTTGAAGAAGAATTAACCAAACCACTTTTTCCAAAAAGAAGTAGGAGCTTTGGTCTCTTTCTCTTGCCACAAGTCTGGAAAGGCCTTTTTAAGGTCTTTTTCATTTATTTGAACAGGGGCATCACTATGAATAATCAAGCCAAAAGGGGATGAATTGTGATCTTCTGAAACGATAGTCGCTTGGCAGTCAGCATCTTTGGCTTGTTTTAAATAATAGACCTGTTTTTCAAATACTACTTGAGGAGAAATCTTGACAAACAGAGGTTCAGTTTCATTTTTTAGACTAGCTAAAATAGATACATAACCCTTATAAAAATTATCATCATTAGCTGTTTCTAGGTCTGCATAGCCAAGGACACGTTCCTCAAAAGTGCCGAGAAAACGTCTCTGTTCATCTGGATTTAGTTTAAGCCCACCATGAGCCTTTTCTAGGATTTGTTTTGATACATCAGTCATAAAAATAGTATATCATAAAATAAGGGAGAAAACAGATAAAAGAAAGCGATTACTTTATAAACTTAAGGAAAATTTGCACAAAGATAACGTTTTTCCTTGAAAAAGGTGTCTTTTTAAGGTATCATAGAGGTGTAAAAAATTTAACTCAATAAGGAGAGTAAAAAATGTCAATTATTACTGATGTTTACGCTCGCGAAGTCCTAGACTCACGCGGTAACCCAACACTTGAAGTAGAAGTTTACACTGAATCAGGTGCTTTCGGACGTGGTATGGTTCCATCAGGAGCTTCTACTGGTGAACACGAAGCAGTTGAACTTCGTGATGGTGACAAATCTCGTTACGGTGGTCTTGGTACACAAAAAGCTGTTGACAACGTAAACAACATCATCGCTGAAGCAATCATCGGCTACGATGTACGTGACCAACAAGCTATCGACCGTGCTATGATCGCACTTGACGGTACTCCTAACAAAGGTAAATTGGGTGCAAACGCAATCCTTGGTGTGTCTATCGCTGTAGCTCGTGCTGCTGCTGACTACCTTGAAATCCCACTTTACAGCTACCTTGGTGGATTTAACACTAAAGTTCTTCCAACTCCAATGATGAACATCATCAACGGTGGTTCTCACTCAGATGCTCCAATCGCTTTCCAAGAATTCATGATCGTACCTGCTGGTGCACCAACATTCAAAGAAGCTCTTCGTTGGGGTGCTGAAATCTTCCACGCACTTAAGAAAATCCTTAAAGGCCGTGGTCTTGAAACAGCTGTAGGTGACGAAGGTGGATTCGCTCCTCGTTTCGAAGGAACTGAAGACGGAGTTGAAACTATCCTTGCTGCTATCGAAGCTGCTGGTTATGTTCCAGGTAAAGACGTATTTATCGGATTTGACTGTGCATCATCAGAATTCTACGATAAAGAACGTAAAGTATACGACTATACTAAATTCGAAGGTGAAGGCGCTGCTGTTCGTACTTCTGCAGAACAAATCGACTACCTTGAAGAATTGGTAAACAAATACCCAATCATCACTATCGAAGATGGTATGGACGAAAACGACTGGGATGGATGGAAAGCTCTTACTGAACGTCTTGGTGGTAAAGTTCAATTGGTTGGTGACGACTTCTTCGTAACAAACACTGCTTACCTTGAAAGAGGTATCGCTGAAGGCGCTGCTAACTCAATCCTTATCAAAGTTAACCAAATCGGTACTCTTACTGAGACATTCGATGCTATCGAAATGGCTAAAGAAGCTGGTTACACTGCTGTTGTATCACACCGTTCGGGTGAAACTGAAGATTCAACAATCGCTGATATCGCAGTTGCAACTAATGCAGGTCAAATCAAGACTGGTTCACTTTCACGTACAGACCGTATCGCTAAATACAACCAATTGCTTCGTATCGAAGACCAACTTGGTGAAGTAGCTGAATACCGTGGATTGAAATCATTCTACAACTTGAAAAAATAAAATAGTTCAGTGAACTATTTTATCCCGAACCTTGAAAATCAAAAGTTCGGCCGTTGATTTAACAACGTTTTAAGCCCCTCGGATTTTATCCGAAGGGCTTTTTTTGATGAGAGGTAAAGCGGGTGGTCTTTAGGTAAAAACTTTCATAGTATGAGTGTAAGAAATAAAATAGTCTAAATAAATGATAGCTAAAAATTAACTAGCTTTCTTGTAACAGCTAGAGTGTATAATTTCTATAAAATTAAATAATAATATCACTAAGAATATAGGTTCAAATAAATAGTAACAATTAACTATGTATGATAAGTAAACAAATTTATTTTGAGAGATTATCAAGACACGTTACTTTAATCAACTTTTATAAACTGGGTCTCTAATTGTATTTATATATATTAATCATTTGACATTGTTATTACTCTGTTATTCTAACAGAAGATAAAAAATAAACCCAATATCTGATGTTAGAAAATTTCCAGACAAAGAAAACAAGAACATTTAAAAAGTGTAAAGATAATCTTATTATAAATTGCATTCTATCAACTATTTATAAAAATTCGTGCTATTATGTTTTGATATTTGAAAATAATTTGATATACTAGCTATGGTGTGTATGGTTTTTTCATACATCAAAAGAAGGAGGCAATTTAATGAAAATTAAAAGAAGACAACAAGCTGATTTTCGAACCGAGAAATATACTCGTTTTGGTATTCGAAAGTACAGTTTTGGAGTTGCTTCAGTTGCAATTGCAACTGGATTGATGTTTCTTGGTAGCGGAGCTGTTTCAGCTAATGAACTCACTTCACAAGGAGCTGGAGACCAGGCTATTATTGAAAAAAACGAGTCTGATTCACTTAATGAAAAGCAGAAAAGTGAATCAACCTATGAAGCACCTGCAGTGATTCCAGCTATGGATTCAAAAGAATCTCAAAGTCCAGAAAATAGTAAGGAAACTCAACCAATGCCATCTGAGTCAACAACAAATCCAGTTGTGGATGGTGCTGTAGTAGATTCATTTGAAAAAGTTGCTAATCAACTAGATAAAGCTAATTTAGAAGATAGAAGTACATCTACTGATACTGCTGCATCTTTGAGACGAACTCGTCGAGATCTTGATTCTAGTGCAGTAGTAAAAGAGGGAGGTGTTAGTATCACACCTCCGAAAGAAAATACCTCAAGCGACTCGTCACATCCGAATGGATATGATAAATCTACTAAGTATCATGATGGTAGTGATGGCTGGTATACTTTTGTTCAGTTGGATCAACAAGGCAGACATCCACAGTTCTCTTATGTTAATTCGTTTGATGGTTATGTGGTTATATCTTCTAAGTCAGATCGAACACCAAATGGATATACGACTGATGGTACTGTGAAATTAGAATTTTATAACCGTAATAATGAGTTGCAACAAGAGATTATCATGGATAAAAATACTAATTCAAGTGAATTTGTGTATAAGTATAAAAAGCGTGACCAGAAAATACTGATTAATCGAAATGCTGATTCGATTTCTATTGGTGATATGCCAGTTACTGCTAAGACCTCTAAACAGGCGGCCAATTTTAATATCTTGTATAACGGTCCAGAAATTTCAACTAAACAAGGCCAAGGTATTTTTTATGCAGATGGATGGTTAATCCCTACAAATAATTCAGTTACAGTAAGTTTTAAGGATAAAGATACTAAAAAGGAATTGGTTCCTTCCTATACCCTTAATGGTTTAACGGGTATGCGCTTTGATACAACTGCAGCAGAGCTGAAAGGATATGAACTAGTTGATAAAGAAATTGTTGGTGCACCAAATGGATATATTTCTCCTTGGAAACAAGTGGGTGATAGCTTTACAAAAATAACTCAACCTAACCTCGAGATTAAATATACATTACTGAACATGGATGGAACTATGAAGGCGGAAGTCTACTATAGTGGTAATAAGATTCATGAAACAACTCTAAGAAAAGGTGAAACAACTGAGTATAATGGTACTGCAGCTAATAAGCGTCCTTATGTACAACGTTTAGAAAATCCATTTATAACAGCAACAAATGAAATTGTTTACTACTATAAAGCGGTTGCTCCAGTAGAAAATGATGTGACGAAATCAACTAAACAAACAGTAACCTTTGAAGGAGCAGGTGATAAGACTCCAACTGCTAAAGTTCAAAACGACTTCACCTTTACTGGTAAAGAAAAAAATGGTTCGACAACATGGGATCGACCTAGTCACACTTATGGGAAAGAAATAGTTCCAGTAGTTACAGGTTACTATGCCGATAAGAAGGAAGCTGGATCTAAGACAGTTACTCCAGATCAACCAGAAGTTACGGATAAGGTTACTTATAAACCACTTGGTAAGATCATCCCAGTTGATGAAACCAATACACCAATTCCAAGTGCACCAACTCCACAGTACAACAACGATCCACAAGATCCAACTAAGGGTGGCGAGACTCTAACTCCGGTAATTCCAGGTTATGTGACAGAAGTTCCAAATGTAACTCCATCTAACCCAGGAGTTGATACACCTGTTATCTACCGTAAGGCAGAACAAAAAGCTATTATCAAATACATTGATACAAGCGCTAATGATAAGGAGTTAGCAAAAGATGCAGTCTCTGGTAAATCAGGTGAAGCAATTAACTACTCAACTGAAGCTAAGATTGCTGAATTTGTTAATAAGGGTTACAAACTTGTAGAAGATGGATTCAAAAAGGCAACTGAAGGTCAAAAGAAATTTGATAGTGATGCATCAACAGATCAAGAATTCGTAGTTAAGTTAGCACACGATGAAACTCCAGTTGGACCAAATAACCCACATAAACCAACAGAACCAATCAATCCAAATGATCCAGACAGTCCAAACTACCCTGCGACAGATCAATGGAAGAAAGATGTAACGTCAACTGTTAAGTATGTGGTATCAGACGGTAAGGCAACTGCCCCAGCTGACAATGTTCAAAATGCACAATGGACACGTACCTTAAATCTTGATAAAGTTACAGGTAAAGTTCTTAACCCTGATGCACCATGGACAGCGAATAAGGCTAACTATGATGCAGTTCCAACACCAGGATTGACAGGTTACTACGCTGATAAAGGAAGTGTTGCTTCTAAGACAGTCACTCAAGAAAATCTTGAAGAAACTGTCACTTACAAGCCACTTGGAAACTTGGTTCCAAAACCAGAGACACCAAATGATCCAAACTTCCCATCAACACCAGAAGTGAGGTATCCAAATAATCCAACGGATCCAACCAAACCAGGTAAGCCAGTTGTGCCTAATGTACCAGGCTACAAACCATACTTGCCAGATCCAAACTATCCAAGCAAACCAGGTGAACCAGGTAGACCAGTAGAACCAGGTAAGGAGCTTCCAAATCTTCCAACAGATCCAGGTGGCAACACCCCAATCATCTACGTACCAATCGCAAATGATGTGAAGAAAGCAACTAAACAAACGGTAACGTTTGAAGGAGCAGG
>NZ_KV817781.1:0-1470 GCF_001814775.1 Streptococcus sp. HMSC067H01 | reverse complement strand
AGAAGGAAGCTGGATCTAAGACAGTTACTCCAGAACAACCAGAAGTTACAGATAAGGTTACTTATAAAGCATTAGGAAAAATTATCCAAGTGGACGAATCTGGAAATGTCATTCCAGGTTCAGTTTCTAAGATTTATGAAAATAATCCATCCAATCCTACAGAAGCAGCGGAAACTAAGATTCCTGATGCTCCAACTGGATACAAGATTAAAGAAGAACAACCACAAGCTTGGGGTTATAATATTGTTGATAAAACGATTGAGCCAAATGACGAGAGTGATTCAGACCGTATTTCACGCGACACCCCAATCATCTACGTACCAATCGTAAATGATGTGACGAAACCAACTAAACAAACGGTAACGTTTGAAGGAGCAGGAACATCTACTCCAGCTGATAAAGTTCAAGATAACTTCACATTCACAGGAAAACAAAGACAAGTGGATGGAAATACAACATGGGATCAACCTAATCACACTTATGGTAAAGAAACAGTTCCAGTAGTTACAGGTTACTATGCCGATAAGAAGGAAGCTGGATCTAAGACAGTTACTCCAGATCAACCAGAAGTTACGGATAAGGTTACATATAAACCGCTTGGTAAGATCATTCCAGTTGATCCAGAAGGAAATCCAATTCCTAAAGCACCAACTCCACAGTACAATAACGATTCAGAAGATCCAACTAAGGGTGGCAAGACTCCAACTCCAGTCATCCCAGGTTATGTGACGGATACACAAAGTGTAACTCCTAACAAACCAGGAGAAGATACACCTGTTGTCTACCGTAAGGCAGAACAAAAAGCTATTATCAATTATGTAGACCAAAATACTGGTACAACACTTGAAAATGATCAACTTTCTGGTAAATCTGGTGAAGCTATTGATTACTCAACTACAGCTAAGATTCAGAAATACCAAGATCGTGGTTATGTTCTCGTTAGCGATGAGTTCCCAGCAGGAGCAACTTACGACACAGATGCATCTCGTGACCAAATTTGGACAGTAACTTTGAAACACGCTGAAACTCCAGTTGGACCAAACGATCCACATAACCCAACAGATCCAATCAATCCAAATGATCCAAACAGTCCTAAATACCCTGCGGAAGATCAATGGAAGAAAGATGTAACGTCAACTGTTCATTATGTGGTATCAGACGGTAAGGCAACAGCCCCAGCTGACAATGTTCAAAATGCACAATGGACACGTACCTTAAATCTTGATAAAGTTACAGGTAAAGTTCTTAACCCTGATGCACCATGGACAGCGAATAAGGCTAACTATGATGCAGTTCCAACACCAGGATTGACAGGTTACTACGCTGATAAAGGAAGTGTTGCTTCTAAGACAGTCACTCAAGAAAATCTTGAAGAAACTGTCACTTACAAGCCACTTGGAAACTTGGTTCCAAAACCAGAGACACCAAATGATCCAAACTTCCCATCAACACCAGAAGTGAAGTATCCAA
>NZ_KV817780.1 GCF_001814775.1 Streptococcus sp. HMSC067H01 | reverse complement strand
TTGCTGGAATGGCAAATTCTGTCACATCTGTGTAACACTTTTCCATTGTTTTAGAGCCTTCAAATTGACGTTGAATGAGATTCTCTGCCTTCTTGCCAACGTCTCCTTTATGAGAAGAATATTTTCGTTTCTGTCGCATTTTAGCTTGTAAATTGAGTACTTTCATCAAGCGTTGAACTCTTTTATGATTTACCAGATAACCACGATTTCTTAGTTCTAAATGAATCCGACGATAACCATAATTTCCCTTATGTTCGATAAAAATGGATTGAATTTTCGCTTTAAGCTCTTGGTCCTTATCTGGTTTATCTAGCTGTTTCAAGTGATAGTAGTAGGTCGAACGAGCTAGTTTAATGGCTTTTAGAAGAATATCTAACGAAAACTCGGTCATTAATTCTTGAACAATTTCTGTCTTTCTTCTTTCTCTTTTTCCTCCTTCAATCGGAGTTCTCTTAACTTTTTTAGGACGGCATTCTCCGCTCTCAGATACTCATTTTCTGCTTGAAGACGTTCTAATTCTGTTCTCTCTTCAGGTCTCTTTTT
>NZ_KV817779.1 GCF_001814775.1 Streptococcus sp. HMSC067H01 | reverse complement strand
GTAACCTTATCCGTAACTTCTGGTTGATCTGGAGTAACTGTCTTAGATCCAGCTTCCTTCTTATCGGCATAGTAACCTGTAACTACTGGAACTGTTTCTTTACCATAAGTGTGACTAGGTTGATCCCATGTTGTCGTACCATTTTGTTGTTTACCAGTGAATGTGAAGTTATCTTGAACCTTATCAGCTGGAGTAGCTGTTCCTGCTCCTTCAAACGTTACCGTTTGTTTAGTTGGTTTCGTCACATCATTTACGA
>NZ_KV817778.1 GCF_001814775.1 Streptococcus sp. HMSC067H01 | reverse complement strand
AGACCTACGGCTGCAAGGCCAGCATTTTCTTTAGTGCCTGTCTCTGGGAGTTTGTATTGATGACTTGCAGGTGCTTGGTAGGTCTTATCTTGTGACATAGTAAGAGCTACAAGAGACTGCTCATCTTTGTATTCTGGAACCTCATGGATAGCACCTTCTGCTCCATTGACACCACCTGTGAATTCTGGGCTTACTTCTTGAACAGCTGCTTCGACACCATTCACTCCACCAGTAAACTCTG
>NZ_KV817777.1:25341-85083 GCF_001814775.1 Streptococcus sp. HMSC067H01 | reverse complement strand
CTCTAAATCCCTGAGAAGGGACTTGCGGCCTTTGTATAGTTGTACTCTAGAAAACAGTATTTTTTCTACTATAGTATAAATCAAACCGTAAAAAGTGGAAAGATACATTTCATTTCATTTCCTATCTTGTCTTTCTTAACTCTATTGTAGAAACTAGCAATAAAAAAGACAAGAATTTCATATTCTCATCTTTTATATAAATTAGCGGAAAAGATCTACAATAGTATCCCAAACCGTCTGAGCTTTTTCTTTAATCTTAGCATCTGAAATTGCTTTTCCTGCTTCATCAACCAAATTTTGTGCTCGTCCACGAATATCGGCTAATATATCATCCGACTGTGCACTAGTATCATTTGATGTATGTTTACGTGTGTTTTCTGGAGCAATACCATTTAACTTATAGGCATTTTCCACTGTAAAGGTGCTACCCGGCGTATATGGTAGGATTGTTTCCGCCATGCTTCTAAAGATATGAGCAGCTCCATTTGAAGTAGAACCTGCTAAATAGTGATTTTCATCAGTAGTCGGAAAACCGAGCCAGTGGCTAATCACTAAATCAGGGGTATACCCAATAACCCATTGATCACTTGTATATTCTGGGTTGAAGGCCGCTTCTGTCGTTCCTGTTTTCCCGGCCATGATAAAGTCATCTGGAGACGAACTGATCCCTGTACCATTTGTAAAGGTTCCTAGCATCATACTAGTCATCTTATCGGCAACTGACTTGTCAATAACTCGTTTTTGAGTATTTTTATGACTTGCAATCACTTGTCCGCTAGCGTTTTCAATTCGGGTGATAAAGTGAGCTTCAGGCATTATCCCTTCATTTGCAAATGCTGCATATGCTTGAGCCATCTGAAGCGGATTGGTTTCCACACCACCACCTAGGGCAACTCCGAGTACTCTGTCGACATTAGTCATATTGAGGCCGAATTTTTCTCCTGCCTCAAAAGCTTTATCGATACCTAGTTCTTTTACGGTTGCTACTGCAGGCAAGTTTAGAGATTCAGCCAAGGCTTGATACATCGGCACTTCTGGAGATGTCTTGATCCCTGCGTAATTATCTACCTTGTAATCGCCATACTCCATGGTATGATTATCCAACTCTTTATTAAGAGCCCAACCAGCTTCGACTGCTGGTGTGTAGACAACTAAGGGTTTAATAGTTGAACCTGGACTTCTTTTTGACTGAGTTGCATAGTTAAAATTACGGAAACCTGTTTTATCATCACCAGCTACACGGCCTACAACTCCTCGTACGCCTCCTGTTTTAGGTTCCAAGGCGACACTACCTGATTCAGCATGCGTTCCATCTTCGGCTGTTGGGAACAGAGATGTATTTTCATAAATGACCTGCATATTAGCCTGGTAATTCTGATCTAGTTCTGTATAAATTCGATAGCCGTTGTTCACAATTTCTTCTTCTGTTAAGTTATACTTTTCAACCGCTTCATTGACAACCGCGTCGAAATAAGACGGGTATCGGTAATCCGATATTTTCCCCTCATAAGTATCCTGCAACCTAGAAGCCATATCAACACTAGATGATGTTGTCTCAGTATCCTTATCAATAAATCCAGCTGCAACCATGTTTTGCAAAACAGTATCCCTACGATTAGTGGAATCTTCAAGCGAACTTAAAGGATTGTATAATTCCGGTCCTTTAAGCATTCCCGCTAGAGTAGCCGCTTCATCGAGAGTTAATTGTGAAGCTGAAACCCCAAAATACTTTTTACTTGCATCCTCAACACCCCAAACTCCATTACCAAAGTAGGCGTTGTTCAAATACATGGTTAGAATTTCTTTTTTACTGTATTTTTTGGTTAGTTCTAAGGCAAGGAAGAATTCTTTTGCCTTTCTCTGCACAGTCTGATCTTGAGATAAATAGGCATTTTTTGCCAACTGCTGAGTAATGGTAGAACCTCCACCCGATCTCCCCGCTGTCAATATTGCCATGAAGAAACGGGCATAGTTAATACCATCATTTTTATAAAAGCTTCGATCTTCAGTTGCGATGACTGCATTTTGTAAATCTTCGCTAATATCAGCAAGCTCAACATATGTTCCCTTTTGCCCCGATAAGGCCCCTGCCTCATTCTCCTCTCTGTCAAAGATGACAGTTCGTGTTTTTAAAGCATTTTGCAAATCTGTAACATTTGTTGATTTAGCCAAGGCAAATAGATAGACCCCAACGAATAAACTGGCACTAAGTCCTAGGATAAGGACGATTTTCGTCAGATGGTAGCGACGCCAAAATTTGCGAATTGGTCCGACTTGTCCTGCTTTCTTTCGGTCTCCTCTCGATCGTCGCAAGTTACTCGTCGATCTTTCTTCTTTATAAGCGTCGTCATTTTTTGCTTCTGGAGTTTCATTCTCCTCTTTCTTAAACAAAGAAAGGAATTTTTCAAATAGATTATCTAATTTCATGCGTTTATTTTATCATCTTCCCCTTAGGAAGACAAGAATTTAGCTAGTTTCTCTGTCCAAATAGGTTATTTTTTGTTACAATATCTGTATGAAATTTACCTTTATTATTCCGGATTCTTTGCCTGAAATGACCGTCAAATTTTTCCTAGAGGAGCAACTACTCATTCCGAGAAAAATCCGTCATTTCCTGAGGACTAAAAAGAATATTCTCATCAACAAAGAACAAGTTCACTGGCATCAAATCATTAAGCCTGGCGATGAATGTCAGTTAACTTTTGATTCTGATGACTATCCTAGTAAGGAAATCCCTTGGGGAGACCCAAATCTTGTCCAAGAAGTCTACCAAGACCAACATTTAATCGTTGTCAACAAACCTGAGGGGATGAAAACTCACGGGAATCAACCCGATGAGATTGCCCTCCTCAATCACGTGACAGCTTACACAGGGCAAACCTGTTATGTGGTTCATAGACTAGACATGGAAACAAGTGGTTTAGTGCTTTTTGCTAAGAATCCCTTCATCCTCCCCATTCTCAATCGTTTATTGGAAAAAAAAGAAATCTCTCGAGAGTACTGGGCACTAGTGGCTGGTAAGCTCGGAAGAAAAGAACTTGTTTTCCGTGATAAAATTGGTCGTGATCGCCATGATCGTCGAAAACGTCTTGTTGATCCTAAAAATGGTCAGTATGCCGAAACCCATGTGACTCGATTAAAAGAGTTCAAAGATAGTACTTCATTGGTTCGTTGTCAGCTAAAAACCGGACGGACGCATCAAATTCGGGTCCATCTTTCCCACCACAATCACCCCATTCTCGGCGATCCCCTCTACAATTCAAATTCAAAAACAAGTAGACTCATGCTCCACGCCTATAAACTTTCCTTCACACATCCGCTTACTCTAGAGAAATTAAGCTTCACTGTCCTCTCAGATACTTTTGAAAAAGAATTAAAAAAGAATGGATGATTGCGTCATCCATTTTTCCATATAAGAAAAAGCAAGACCAGTTGGCCTTGCTTTTATCAACTCAAGAATTATTTAGCGATTTTAGCGAAGTATTCAAGAGTACGTACAAGTTGTGCAGTGTATGACATTTCGTTGTCGTACCATGAAACAACTTTAACCAATTGTTTACCGTCAACGTCAAGAACTTTAGTTTGAGTTGCGTCAAACAATGATCCGTAAGACATACCTACGATATCTGAAGATACGATTGGATCTTCTGTGTAACCGTATGATTCGTTTGAAGCTGCTTTCATAGCTGCGTTCACTTCATCAACAGTAACGTTCTTTTCAAGAACAGCAACCAATTCAGTAACTGATCCAGTTGGAGTTGGAACGCGTTGTGCAGATCCGTCAAGTTTACCGTTCAATTCTGGGATTACAAGACCGATAGCTTTAGCAGCACCAGTTGAGTTAGGAACGATGTTTGCTGCACCAGCGCGAGCACGACGAAGGTCACCACCACGGTGTGGTCCGTCAAGGATCATTTGGTCACCAGTGTAAGCGTGGATAGTAGTCATCAATCCTTCTACAACACCAAAGTTGTCTTGAAGAGCTTTAGCCATTGGAGCCAAGCAGTTTGTAGTACATGAAGCACCTGAGATAACTGTTTCAGTACCATCAAGAACATCGTGGTTAGTGTTGAATACAACTGTTTTAACGTCGTTTCCACCAGGAGCAGTAATAACAACTTTCTTAGCTCCACCTGGGTGCAAGTGTTTTTCAGCAGCTGCTTTCTTAGCAAAGAAACCAGTAGCTTCAAGAACGATTTCTACACCGTCGTTAGCCCAGTCGATTTGTTCTGGATCACGTTCAGCAGAAACACGGATGAATTTACCGTTAACTTCAAATCCACCTTCTCTAACTTCCACAGTTCCGTCGAAACGACCTTGAGTTGTGTCATATTTCAACAAGTGTGCAAGCATAACTGGATCTGTAAGGTCGTTGATGCGAGTAACTTCAACACCTTCTACGTTTTGGATACGGCGGAAAGCAAGACGACCGATACGTCCGAAACCGTTAATACCAACTTTAACTACCATTAGTGATTTCCTCCTTATGAAAATCATGAAAATTTTATTGTGAAAAGAGTAACTTGAATCACTACAAATCACCTTTCAACAAACCTATTATATAACTATTTGAGTTTAATTGCAAGCGCTGGCCTTGTTTTTCTGATAAGCTTTGGTAATATTTTCATTTCTTTACTTAGCCTTGCATCTGACTCTCATCCTTGCAATTTTTTATGAAAATACACTCTCTAACCATAAAAAACCGAGGTTCCCCTCGGTTTTGGCTGATAATCAATTATTTACGGCGTCCTGGTCTTTCTTTGTAACCATAGTAAGCATCTTCGATGATTTCTTGCATATGGTCAACCATTGGAAGACGTGGGTTTGCAGGTGAACATTGGTCTTCATAAGCAAGGAAGGCCAATTCACGTGAATGTTCTTTCCATTCTTTTTCGTCAACACCTTGTGCTTTGAAGTTCATTTCGATACCTACGCGTTCACCGAGTTCGTAAACAGCTTTTGCAAAAGATTCAACCCCTTCTTCTGGTGTAGAAGCTGGAAGTCCAAGCATACGAGCGATATCTTGATATTTCTCATCTGCACGGTAGTAGTTGTACTTAGGCCATGTAGCTGTCTTAGCTGGGCGAGTACCGTTGTAACGGATAACATATGGAAGCAAGATTGCATTTGTACGTCCGTGAACTGTGTGGAATTGCGCACCAATCTTGTGAGCCATTGAGTGAGAAATACCTAGGAAGGCATTGGCAAAGGCCATACCAGCGATTGTTGAAGCGTTATGCATTTTCTCACGTGAGTGGAAGTCTGCATTCTTAACTGAGCTTTCAAGGTTTTCGAATACAAGTTTGATAGCTTGAAGCGCAAGACCGTCAGTGTAGTCGCTAGCCATTTGTGATACGTAAGCTTCAGTTGCGTGAGTCAATACGTCCATACCAGTATCAGCAGCTACAAATCCAGGAACTGTCAATACCAAAGCAGGGTCTACGATTGCCACAGTTGGTGTCAATGAATAGTCAGCGATTGGGTATTTACGGTTGTTTGCTTTATCAGAGATAACGGCAAATGGAGTTACTTCAGATCCTGTACCAGATGTAGTTGGGATAGCGATGAATTTAGTCTTCTTACCAAGTAATGGGAATTTGAAGGCACGTTTACGGATATCCATGAATTTTTGTACAAGGTCACGGAAGTCCACTTCTGGTTGTTCATAGAAGAGCCACATTACTTTAGCAGCATCCATTGGAGATCCACCACCAAGAGCGATGATTGTATCTGGTTTGAAGGCACGCATGATCTCAGTACCACGTTCAACTGTAGTAATATCTGGATCTGGTTCTACATCTGCAAAGATTTGGTAAACAACCTTATTGCGACGAAGGTCAAGTTGTTCGATGATACGATCAAGGAAGCCAAGCTCTACCATAGCGTGGTCAGTAACGATCATGACACGCTCAACGTCACGACATTTTTGAAGGTATTGAATTGAATCACGTTCAAAGTATGTTTTTGAAGGAAGTTTCATCCATTGCATGTTATTTCTCCGTCTTCCGACTTTTTTGATGTTCAAGAGGTTGATGGCGCTAACGTTATCCCCAACTGAGTTACGTCCGTAAGAACCACATCCGAGTGTCAATGATGGCAAGAAGGCATTATAAACGTCCCCGATACCACCGAAAGTAGAAGGTGAGTTACAGATAACACGAATAGCTTTAACAGCTTTACCAAATTCTTTAGTCAATTCTTCATCAGCTGTATGGATGGCTGCTGAGTGCCCAAGACCGTTAAATTCAACCATTTGACGAGCTTTAGCAATACCATCTTCACGGCTTTCAGATTTCAAAACTGCGATAACTGGTGACAATTTTTCACGAGTCAATGGCTCGTTTTCACCAACTTCTTTACATTCTGCAGCAAGAATGTTTGTCCCTTCTGGAACAGTAAATCCTGCTTGTTCTGCAATCCAAGTTGCTGGTTTACCAACAATGTCAGCGTTCAATTTTGCACCAGCACAGTTTTTGCTGTTTGCTTTCACGCCGAAGCAGAACTCTTCAAGAAGAGCTTTTTCTTTTTTGTTTACAAAGTAAGTGTGATAAGATTTGAACTCTGCTACAAATTCATCGTAAATTTCTTTGTCAATGATAACCGCTTGTTCAGATGCACAGACCATACCGTTATCAAATGATTTAGACATGACGATATCGTGAGCAGCTTGGCGGATGTTAGCTGATTTTTCAACATAAGCTGGAACGTTACCGGCACCTACCCCAAGAGCTGGTTTACCACATGAGTATGCGGCTTTAACCATGGCATTACCACCTGTTGCAAGGATTGTTGCAATACCTTCGTGGTTCATCAACGCGCTAGTTGCTTCCATAGATGGTTCAGTAATCCACTGTACACAGTTTTCAGGAGCTCCTGCTTTAATCGCTGCATCACGCACGATTTGAGCAGCGTGAGCAGATGATTCTTGAGCTGATGGGTGGAATGCAAAGACAATAGGATTACGAGTCTTCAATGAAATCAAAGCTTTAAAGATTGCTGTTGAAGTTGGGTTAGTTGTTGGAGTGATACCACAAACAACACCAACTGGTTCAGCGATAAGAGTCAATCCTGTTACATCGTCTTCTTCGATAACACCAACTGTTTTAGTGTGGCGCATGTTGTTTACTACGTGCTCACAAGCAAATAGGTTCTTAGTTGCTTTATCTTCAAATACTCCACGTCCTGTTTCTTCAAAGGCATGTAAAGCCAATTCTCCGTGAGCATCAAGTGCTGCAACTGAAGCTTTTGCTACGATATAATCGACTTGATCTTGGTCGAGTTTACGCATTTCTTCAAGGGCAACTAAAGCTTTTTGCACCAAACCATCGACATGCTTTTCAGCAGCGAGTTTCTTTTCTTCTGGTGTTACAGTTTTTTTATCAGCCATATTTTCCTCCATAGCTTTCAAGGATTGTAAGTCCTTTGTTAATTTTTTCACAAGTTTATTATAACTCTTTTTTTAAAATTTGTAAACAGTTTCATGAGCATTTCACAAACTTTTTTTGTTTGTTTGTGAAAATGATGTCAAACACCCTTCTGCAGATGCTTTTGAACCGATAGTTTGTGAATGTTTTTAAAAAAGTTTTATTTTTCACAAACTTAATTGTAAAGAAGGGTTGGAAATGCCTCTTGTTTCCATGTAAGCGTTTTCCTATCCTCTGAAAGAAGACCTCCTTCTAGGAGGAGGTTACTGTGGTTGTTGGAACAAACCTTGCTTGAAGTCTCCCTCATAAACTACTTCTTGTTCAGTAGTCAATTTTCCTTTTCCCTCAGCTTGGCCATTTACAAAATCACCCTCATATACCCAGCCTGCTTTGGCTTGATAGGTACCTTTACCATTGAAGGCTCCATTACTGAATTCTCCAGTATAGCTATCACCGTTTGCAAAGGTAACAGTTCCCTGACCATTCATCTTACCACGAACTAGGCTTCCATCGTAAACAATGGTATCCCCATCCAGTTTGAGAACTCCTTGCTTGGGAAGATTTGTCAGAAATACTAAACCTGCGCAGACAACAATGACGATTACTGTCGCAATTTCTAGTCGAGGGCGTGTCAAATAGACACTGTATTTTTCATAGAGTTTCTTTATATTTTCCATTTTCACTCTCATTTTCTAAGCGACTTAACCAAGCTCGACAACCAGTTGAAATCCGATCATAAGTTTCTTCAAAATCACCTGTATACCATGGGTCTGGGACGCTTTCAGCTGCAAACGCTTGGATCTTATCTTGTTGATCTTGCGGGCACATCTGATATAAGTCAGCAAGGTTAGACTCATCCATACCAATGATATAGTCAAAATACTCAAAGTCTTTTTTAGAAATTTGTTGGGAAGTTTTCGAAGTATCATAAGGAACGCCATGGATTCGAAAGATTCCTTGTGTCCCTTTGTGGATCGGATTGCCATGTTCCCAGGAAGAAGTCGCTCGGCTTTGAACCTCATACTTATCGGTCAAGGATTTCATCACAAATTCCGCCATAGGACTGCGACAAATATTACCAAGACAGACAAAGGCAATTTTTTTCATTACTCTTCCTCTCACTTATAGAAAAACGGGAATGTGATCCACCCCGTTTTATTCTTCAATAGCACTGCTGTCTTCAATAACAGCTCCTTCAGGTGTCACAGCTTCTTTGACTGGCAAAACAGTTCGAATTGCTGCCAGTTCGAAGGTTAAGTATACGCCATCAACATCAAGAACAATTGTTCTATTTTCTGTGTCTACTTCATCGACTGTACCGTAGAGACCACCAATAGTGATTACTTCGTAGCCTTTTTGAAGCTTATTGAGGCTCTCCATACGTTTTTCCGCTTGTTTCTTTTGAGAACGTTGCATGAAGAACATCAAGCCCAACATCAAGACAAGCATAATTAAAAATGTTAAATTCCCACCCATTATTTTTACTCCTTTGTAATTAGATAAAACTACTATAACAAATTTTAAGTGTTTTTACAAGATTAGGCCATGCTTTTATATCAAGAAAGAGGCTAGGACAAAAATTCCCAACCTCGACTTTTTTAGCAATATGCCTCTATATTATTTCAAGTTGTTTACAAGTTCTACTAAGTTTTCAACTGTAAATCCATACTCTGCTAAAACTTTTGGTGCTGGCGCAGACGCTCCAAAGGTATCAATACCGAGAACCGCTCCATCAAGACCAACGTATTTATACCAGTTTTGAGTTGCTCCCATTTCAACTGCTACACGACGACGAACTGCATTTGGTAAAATCTCTTCTTTGTATGCTGCATCTTGTGCATCAAAGACATCTGTAGATGGCATGCTGACTACGCGAACTTTTCCACCTTGGCTTGCCAATTCTTTAGCGGCTGCAACAGCCAGATTAACCTCTGAACCAGTCGCAATCAAGATAGTGTCGAAGTCTGCTGCATTTTCATAAACGACATAAGCACCTTTCGCAACCTTGTCAAAGTCTGTTCCTTCCTCAACAGTCAAGTTTTGACGAGTCAAGACAAGAACAGTCGGTGTTTTCTCGCTCTTAACTGCTTGATACCAAGCTGCTTGTGTTTCACGTGCATCAGCAGGACGGAAAACATTAAGGTTTGGAATCGCACGAAGACCTGCCAAGTGCTCAATCGGTTCATGAGTTGGTCCATCTTCACCAACTGCGATTGAATCGTGAGTGAAGACATAAGTCACTGGAAGACCTTGTAAGGCTGACAAACGAACTGCTGCTTTAAGGTAGTCTGAGAATACGAAGAAAGTTCCACCATAAACTCGAAGTCCACCGTGAAGAGCCATTCCATTCAAGACAGTACCCATTGCAAATTCACGAACACCAAATTGGATGTTACGATTTAAGCGATTTGCATCATCTTGAAGTCCATCAGTTTTGATGTAAGTCATATTTGAATGAGCGAGGTCTGCTGATCCACCAAGGAAGGTTGGCAATTTAGCAGCCACTACATTCAAAGCATCCTGACTTGAGTTACGAGTTGCTTGAGAGAAGCCATTTTCTAAAGCTGGGAAGTCTTCTGGAGTCACCTCAACTGGATCGCGTCCTTCGATAATTGCTTCCACTTCTGCAGCCAGTTCTGGGTGAGCTTCTTTATAATCTGCGACTAGTTTTGTCCATGCTTCATAGGCTGATGCGCCACGGTCTGCAACATTTTCTTTGAAATCATCATAAACTTCTACTGGGATTTCAAACGGTTCATAGTTCCAACCAAGTGCCTGGCGAGTTGCTGCAGTTTCATCCGCTCCAAGAGGAGCACCGTGTACGGCATTAGTCCCTTGTTTATTTGGAGAACCATAACCAATAACAGTTTTCACTTCGATCAAAGATGGTTTTCCTGAAGCCTTAGCTTCTTCAATAGCAGCATGAATAGCTTCTAAGTCTGTTCCATCTTCTACCAAGGCTGTATGCCAACCATAAGCATTGTAACGATCGCGGACACTTTCTGTGAAAGAATCTTTTGTCTCACCATCCAAGTTGATATCATTTGAATCATAAAGAACAACCAACTTGTCAAGCTTTTGCAAGCCTGCATAAGAAGCAGCTTCACTTGAGACACCTTCCATCAAGTCACCATCTCCACAGATAACGTAAGTGTAGTGGTCAAAGATGTTATAACCTTCACGGTTGTACTTAGCTGCAAGGAAACGTTCTGCTTGTGCAAAACCTGTCGCAGTCGCAATCCCTTGTCCTAGAGGGCCTGTTGTTGCATCAACCCCTGCTGTATGACCAAATTCTGGGTGACCTGGAGTTTTAGAGCCCCATTGACGGAAGTTCTTTACCTCATCCATGCTCACATCTTCAAAACCAGAAAGGTGAAGAAGGGCATAAAGAAGCATTGATCCGTGACCAGCTGAAAGAATGAAACGGTCGCGGTTAATCCAGTTTGGTTGAGCTGGATTGATACGAAGTTCTTTAGTGAATAGGCTGTATGCCATCGGTGCTGCACCCATGACTACCCCTGGGTGACCTGAGTTGGCTTTATTGATAGCGTCAATACCTAGAAAACGAATCGCATTAACAGATAGATTTGACATAGAATTTCCTTTCTCTTTGAGGTGATAGGTCTATCACATATTCTATTTGTACTATTATATGAAAATTATCCGTATCGTGCAACATACGGATAACCTCCAGAAAAAATTTTTATATTAAAGCAAGGCTTTGAATTGGATATTTGAGTCTTGTTCGAAGCAGTCATCAAAACCACGCGGGTGATGATATTCTATTAAGTGTTGGTCTTGAGGATAAGTGTATTTACCACCAACTTCCCAGATAAATGGATGGAAATCGTATTGCAAACGATCTTTTCTCATCTTCCAAAGTTCTAGGATTTCATTCGTAGAAGCCATGAAGTTAGACCAGATATCATAGTGAACTGGGATAATGACTTTAGCACGTAGATTTTCTGCCATGCGAAGTAGGTCGATAGAGGTCATTTTATCTTGGATACCTACTGGGTTTTCACCATAGTTATTCAAAGCAACATCAATTTTGAAGTCTTTGCCATGTTTCGCAAAGTAGTTTGAGAAGTGAGAATCAGCACCATGATAGATGGTTCCACCTGGTGTTTCAAAGACATAGTTAACAGCCTTTTGAGCCATTTCTTCATCTGTAACAGCTAAACCAGCAAGTTCGCCACCTGTCTCATCAGCACCGTTCACTGGTAGCGTTACCAAGCA
The DNA here is from genome assembly GCF_001814775.1 of Streptococcus sp. HMSC067H01. Taxonomy (GTDB): domain Bacteria; phylum Bacillota; class Bacilli; order Lactobacillales; family Streptococcaceae; genus Streptococcus. The sequence goes on along the minus strand of NZ_KV817777.1, from coordinate 73,420 downwards.
AGTACGGTCAAATGATTCTACCGCATGAATCTTCATGTCTTTTAGTTCAATAGTATCACCTGGTTTGACAACGATGATGCGTTCTTTTGGAACACCCCATCCTTCCCAGATTCGTCCACAATGGTAAGGGCCGATAAACTTAACATGTTCTAACTTAGGATTATTGAGAATTGCTGCAGCTGTGTATGGGTCGATATGGTCACTATGGAAGTGTGAAACCAAGTAGTAGTCGAGTTCATTGATAGCAAATGGATCGATAACCATTGGCTGAACACGTAAGTTTGGTTGCAATTTACGAACACCTGCCATATTTGCCATTTGGTGTCCGCGAACCATATCTTTCACTTTTTTAGTTGATTTTCCACGGTTTGACCAAAGGTCCATGACAACGTTAGCACCACCTGGTGTTTTAATCCAAGTACCACAGTTGCCTAGCCACCACATGGCAAAGTTGCCTTCAGGAACGACTTCTTCTTCGATTTCTTCGTTCAACCATGTTCCCCACTCTGGGAAAGTAGCTAAAATCCATGATTCTCTTGTAATTTCTTTTACGTTTGGCATTTGAAATCCTCCATATTTTGTTCAAGTATTTATTTCATACTTAGTATAACACCGACCGATATATTAAAAAAGACCAAGAAAAACACAGGCTTGTGTTCATCATTGGACTGTGATGTTTATGATTCATCTAAAAAAGCTTGGATGACTAATTCTTGGTTGATTAAAAGTTGAATTTCTTCTTGTAATTTTGCTGCAGCGTGTTTATCAGTTATATAGGTAGCAATAATAGTTGAGAGATTATCCTTAAAAGTGCGACCATCTTTTCGAAGGACCTTGTTTTTCATAAAGTCTGTCATGCGTAAAATATCTTCTGCCTCAAGTATAGGATTTACCTTTAGCACTGGGAAGCGACTCTCAAGTTCATCGTTTGTTGTAAGTAGCAAATCAACCTGAGTAATATCCTCCACGCTTTTGAACTGCTCAGTGGTAAAGACTGCCCCTATCTGTTCATTTGGAAGATAGAAGCGGCATTGTTTAAGTAAGAGTTTAGAAACGCCCACTCCTTCATCACACACAATATAAATCTTCTTGGTATTGTTTTGAATCGATGGAGTATACTTTAAAAAACCTCCAACATGAATGGTCAAATAGGCAATCTCATCATCCGTCAATCGAATCTGCCAAGCTTCTTCTAGTACTTCAGCACATTTTTTTGTAATTACGAAAAGATCACTATACTTGGAACGAATCTGACGTGTCAAAGGATTTTTTGAGAAAATACCATAGTTTTTTCTGAATAATAGCGCCTTACAATGAATCACGAGATTCCTCAACAAGTCTTCTTTCTGTTCAATCTCCATTCTGGTTTGGGATTCAAAATACCAAATAAACTCTTCTAAAGCTCTTCTCAAATGTTGAAAATCTTTACTTTCTGCATGGATGTCTCGATCTTTTCGATAGGATAACAAAAGAATGGCCAAGAGAGATGTATCTAATTCTGAAAACGAGATGCCAAATGTTTCAAACAAGCGTTCTCCTAGTTTCTTAGACACCTGGTATTCTATCCTCTTTCGAATCAATGAAAATTCTTGATCAATTTCTTGATGTTTATCTTGATTTCTAGTAACGGTATCACACCCTAGTAGAAGATAGGGAAGGACCTGTAACATAAAGGTGACTTCGTGATGGTTTATTTTTTTCCCTAAATTTTGCTCAACCAGTGGAACTTGTTTTTTGAGGAATTGATTGACTTCATCAGAAAGAAGCTTCTCATCTTCTAATCGCTCCTTGATTTTCTCCTCTAAAATAGCTACAAAAGCTGGGTTCTCCTCTATAAAGATATGATAGAGAAGGGATTGAAGATACTGGATTTTATTAAGAGGATGTGCATTCAAGTAGTAACCGCGAGATTTACTAACTTGAAGCGTTACTTGATACTGCTCCAAGGTTAGCTGGTAACGAATGCTATTTAAGTCATTAAGGACTGTATTTCGAGAGACTTCTGTTAATTCCATGAGTTTTTCAAGCGTGATTCTCTCTTTGGAAATACCAATCAGAAGGAGCATCAGCTGCATCCGCTCATTGGCACTCATGATGTAATCATAAGAATCAACTTCGTCTAATAATTGATGACAAGCTTCTCTTTGTTCCTCGGTTAAGTGAATACCAATCCGAGGCAGACTGATGATATGCAACTTCTCATCATCCAAAGCATCATTGATTTTATCAATGTGATAGTAGATTTTTCTTCGAGATTGAGCTAGATCTTTTGAAATCGTCATAATCGTTTTGGACGTTTCTTGATCCATCAAATATTGAAGCAAGTCACAGCTCGCCTTATCTAAAACCATAATTCATACTCCTCTATTTGTCAATCGCTTCCAAAACAACTTTATAATGGTATCACATTCGTACAGACTTTGCAATTATATGCTGTAAATTCTTACCATTGGATATTTACAACTACAAAAGCGAGGCTTGGATCGCAAGGTCCTAGCCTCTTTTCAATTCATTTTCTTATTTCTTTTGACCGTAATAAGCATTTGGCCCATGCTTACGTTGGTAGTGTTTTTCTAGGATGTACTGGGGAGCAGGTTCAACCCTTGGATTGATTTGCTCTGTGAAGCGATTCATCTTTGATACTTCCTCTAGTACAACAGAGTGATAGACAGCATTCTCTGGGTTTTTGCCCCAGGTGAATGGACCGTGATTACGTACGACAATCCCTGGTACTTCAACAGGGTTTAGACCACGACGTTCAAACTCTTCTACGATAACTAGGCCAGTATCTTTTTCATAGGCCACTTCTACTTCATCCTTGGTCAAACTACGGGCGCAAGGAATTGAACCGTAGAAATAATCCGCATGGGTTGTTCCATAGAAAGGAATATCACGGCCTGCCTGAGCCCAACCAACAGCTTCTGTCGAATGGGTATGGACCACACTAGCAATCTCTGGCCAAGCCTTATATAACTGCACATGAGTTGGAAGGTCCGAAGATGGTCTTAAATCTCCTTCTAGAACCTTGCCATCCAGGTCAGTTACCACCATGTTTTCAGGTGTCAATTCGTCATAATCTACGCCTGATGGTTTGATAACAATGACACCGAGTTCGCGATTGACTTCAGATACATTGCCCCAGGTAAATTTAACAAGTCCATGTTTTGGCAATGATTGATTGGCATCACAGACTCGTTTACGCATAGCATTAATTACTTGATTCATCTTACATCAAACCTGCTTTCTTAATGAGTGGGTAGAGAAAGGCTTGGGCCTCTTGAATGGCTGCGCGTGTTTCTTCTACAGTTTCACAATTTTCAGACCACATTTCGATTAGGAAAGGTCCATTATAATTAGTTTGCTTTAAAATATCGAAAGCTTCTTCCCATTTGACACAACCTTGCCCAAAAGGTACATCTCGGAATTGGCCCTTTGAACTTTCTGTCACTGCATAAGTATCCTTGAGATGGAGAGCTGCGATAGCATGGTGGCCGAGATAAAATTCACTGTAGACATCATTATGCCAGGCAGATACATTCCCAATATCTGGATAGACAAAGAGGTAGGGAGAGTCAATCTCTTTCTCTATAGCCAAGTATTTTTCGATGCTATTGATGAAAGGATCATCCATAATTTCAATAGCAAGTACCACCTGAGCTTCTTCAGCCCAGTCACAAGCTTTTCTCAAATTTTTGATAAAACGTTGGCGTGTCTGGGATGACTTTTCCTCATAGTAAACATCGTAACCAGCTAATTGAATCGTACGAACTCCCAAATCTTGAGCTAATTCGATACATTTTTTCATGAGTTCCAGAGATTTTTCCTCTAGAACTGGATCATTCGATCCCAATGGGTAACGACGATGGCCTGAAAAACAGATAGAGGGAATACGAACACCAGTTTCATAGATCGCTTTGACAACTTCCAAGCGCTCTTCCTTGCTCCAGTCAAGTCTTGCTAAGCGCTCATCACGTTCGTCAATAGACATCTCGACAAAATCAAAGCCTAACTCCTTGGCAAAATTTAAACGTTCTAGCCAAGTAAAGTGGGGCGGGGTTGCCTTTTCATAAATTCCAATTGGACGCGCCATGGTTTACCCCCAAATTCGTTTGATTTCATCCTTGAAGGCACGCGCTGCTCCTGCTGGATCCGCGGCCTCTGTAATTCCACGACCTGCGATAAAGGTAAAGACATCAACGCCTTCAAAGAGTTTGAGAGTATCTACATCTAGACCACCTGTTACAGAAACTCGGAAGCCCATGTCAATGAGTTTTTTAACCTTATTAAGGTCTTTTTCACCCCAAGTTTCACCAGCAAGAAGGGCATCACGGGATTGGTGATAGATAGCTTGTGAGATACCTGCATCTAACCAAAGCTGAGCTTGTTCAAAAGTCCAATCACCATAAAGCTCGATCTGGATTTCTCCTCGGTCCCCACGTTCAGCCTTGATAGCCTTTAGAGCAGCTTCCATAGTAGGGATGGTTGCACAACAGATACAAGTCATCCAATCTGCTCCACGAACGGCATTATTTTTGGCAACTGTTCCACCAGCATCAGCACATTTTGTGTCTGCTACAATAATCTTATCTGGGAAAAGGCTTCGCAAGACTTCAACCAGTTCACTTCCAACTTGAAGCAAGCAAACAGTTCCAGCTTCGATAATATCTACTTCCTGACCAACAGAAACAGCTGCTTTAATTGCTCCTTGCAAGTCTGAATGGTCTAATGCAACTTGTAAATTAGGTATTCTTTTTGTCATCTCTTTATTCCTCTTTCTAACTTTCCAAATCCAATCCTTCGAGATAAGGGCTATCCTTAGATTCTTCAATCATCGCCAAGACATCTTCTTTAGTTTGGCAAGCCTGTAAACGTGCGATAGAATCTTCTAATTCAAATAAGGCAATGATCTGTGGAATGGCTACACTTGTGTGAATTTTTGAGCTTGTTGCAGCTAGTGCCAACAAAACAGTGACCTCTTTCCCATCTGAAAATACAACAGGATTTTGCAAGGTAATCAATGAAAAGGCATCTCTTTGCACTCCAGCTTCAGGTCTAGCATGGGGCATAGCCATACCTGGCATCAAGATATAGTAAGGGCCATACTCTTCAGTCGATTCGATGATAGCATCGTAATACTCTGGCAAAATCGCCCCACTTTCAATCAAGGGATCTACTGCTACCTTGACTGCTTCTTTCCAATCGTTAGCTTCTAAACCTAGTCGGATCGAGTCATTGTCAATTAAAGCTTGTTTTAAATTCATATCTGCCTCCTTTATTTAAAGAGGGAGAAGGACAGAAACGATAACTCTCAGTTTCTGTCCAGCCCCCTCCAACCTTTACTGTAGTGCTTGACTGAGTTTTTCAGTGATTTCTTTATCATCCATCAAGTTGTCAAGCCCAATTAACTTCCCATTAGTCCGACCTTCCAATTCTTGGATTAAATGAAGAGAAGCGATTACGATGTCATAGCCTGCTGCTAAACCTTTTGCTTCACCGACACTGCATGAATTGACTGTAAAATCCGTTTGATTAAGCTTACGGAGGGCATTTTCAACCTTCATTTTGATAACCATAGATGAACCCATTCCATTTCCGCACGCTGCTAATACTTTAACCATTTTATTTTCTCCTTTTCTAGAAACTATGCTTCTTCTTGAACTTCACCCTTGTAGTATTTTTCTTTATCTTTTGCTTTGGCAAATTGAAGTTGAGGAATAACAAGCAAGAAGAGACACACAAGTACATAACCGACAATACCGAGGTATTTGAAGATGTATCCAAATCCAAGCCATGGGAATTCAAAGTCAATGTTTCCATGGTAACCACCATAAGATGCCAAATCAAGAAGGGCTACACAGAGAGCTCCTAGAGCAACTTGGAGGACACCTGAGATGAAGGACAGGATAACAGCTGCTTTCCAGCCACCACGTTTATCAGCGTAGACTGCAATTGCTGCGTTATCAAAGAACACTGGTACAAATCCTGTAATAATAAGGATAGGGTTTTTAAAGACGATGAGCAAGACAATTGTAATCAATTGACCAATCAAACCAAAGGCAAATCCAGACAAAACAGCGTTTGGAGAACCAAATCCATAAGAAGCTGCAACGTCAACCGCTGGGAATGAACCTGGCAACAATTTGTTTGAAATACCTTGGAAGGCATTTGTCAACTCAGATACGAACATGCGGACACCTTGCATCAAAACGAACAAGTAAACAGAGAAGGTGAAAGCTGTTTGGATAATGTACATAAAGAAATCTTGTTTTGCAGGATTGAATAGAGTTCCTGAAGTGATGACTTCTTTATTAGACATAATGTCTGGACCCAAGATTAAAAGAATCGCTCCGAAGAATACGAGCATCAAGGTAGCAGATGCAACAACTGTATCGTGGAAGATTGAGAGGAACTTAGGCAATTTAAGATTGTCTAGACTTTCTTCTTTCTTACCAAAGCGTCCTGCTACTTTATCTACAAACCAGATTGCAAATTGTTGTTGGTGACCAATCGCAAATCCGCCACCACCAGTCAAGCGTTGAGTTGCCTCAACAGTCATATTTGAACTAACTGCCCAGTAAAGGCCACAGATGATACCGATAGCTGCTGTACCATAAGCATTGCGCAATTGTGGGACTAAGAATAGAACCATAAGAGATACAGTCGCAGCTTGTTGTACCATGATGTGACCAGTAATAAAGAGGGTTCTTACTTTCGTAATCTTGCGTAAAGCTACAAGCAAGATATTTACTCCAAAACCGATCAAGAGAGCTGTAGTTGCAGTTCCAACGAAATCTGGAAACTCTGCTGCAATTTTGTTGTTTGCTGCAGCAAGTCCAAAGTAAGGGTCAATAACCGCTGCACCGATTTGGAATTTATAGTTAAGGGCTGCCAAGATTGGACGGAAGGTTGTAACCAAACCACCAGCACCCACGTTGAGCAACATATACCCTACTGTTGCTTTAACGAAACCTGAGAAAACATCATGAGCAGGTTTTTTCAACAGTGCATATCCTATTAGCACCAATAAACCTACGAAAAATGCGGGATTCTGCAAAATATTGCTAGAAAACCAATTTAGAACACTTGAAATGACTTCCATAATTGTTCTCCTTTTGAATTGTTTTTGTAAGTTTATTATATAATTTGAAAACGGAAACAAAAAGACCAAGAATTACACAGCGGACTGTTCACTCTTGGACTGTATGATTTATAATATTTTACGGATTATCTTATTTTCTTGTAGCTAGATAAAATGGAAGAATTTTGTCATAAGATTTCAGTAGTGCTTCTACGATTTCTTCTTCAGATGAATTTTCTGTCACCGGAACATCTGCCTTCACTAAAACTTTGCGGACTTCCTGATGGGAGATTTTTTTCCTTAAAACTTGGCGATTTTCCTCAGTAGCCTCCATCTTTTGACTTTCTCCATCTGAGTAGACTAGATAGTAAATCCCTTCTACCACTGGAACTTCTAAGACCTTGGCTTGTTTGTCTAATGTTCGCTCATCCTTCTTACGTTCAATAAAACTCACTTCTAGTGAAACTCCAAAATCAGAAGGGCTTCCATACAAACGAAGGGCCAACATAGGCTCCGTCACTTCCCCTTCACGCTGTAAATAAGCCCAGAAATGGGGTCGCAAACGTTGGGCTTGATTCATCCACTGACTCGATCTTTGCAGTATCCATTCTGGATGCCTTGCTTGAAAAGCTTTAGCCAGTTCTGTAAAAGTCTTTCTAGCTTCCTGTCCCTTACTCCTCAAATATAGCATTTTCTCAGCATCTTGTCCTGCCTTCTCTGGTTTTTGATACTGTAAGCCAGAGTATGCAAGGTAGTCTCTCATTGTATTCAACATAGGCTCAATCTCCCTTGGCTAGCAAAAAATCAGGGATACCCTGATTCTGCTTTGACTATTCTGTATCCACGACAACGTAACGATTTGGTTCATCACCTTCTGAATAACTAGTGACACCTTCCATACGTGAGATGATACGATGGATAATTTTACGTTCGCTGCTAGACATTGGATCTGTCACCTGACTACGACCATCTTCTAGGACACGTGTAGCTAATTTTTGTGCATAGCTCTGCAAAACTTCCGCACGATGCTCTACATAGTCATTAACATTGATGGTAATATAGAAGGTTCTTGAATAGCGATTATAGAGATAATTCTGTGCTAAGAGTTGGAGAGATTTCAAGACCTTCCCGTGGTAACCGATAATACGACCTGGTTCATTAGTATCAATTTGCATATTGATAGAACGGCGATTTGAAGTGCTTGAGATTGCTCCCTCAACATCCATATCATCAATAATACCTTGAACATAGTTGGTCACTTCTTCAACAACCTGGTCAATATCGTAGGTCGGCTCAATCTTCAAGCCTAGGTTTTCTAAATCATCATTCTGCTCGACATCTTCCTGCTCTTTAGATTCTTCTGGCAGTAAATCTTTTAGAATGGCAATATGACCTGTCTCCTGGAGAATCGTGCTCGCTTCTTTTTCATTTTTCAGAATTTCAGCCTTAACCTCATCAGAGATGCCTTGCCCTTCTTCCTCGATTTTCTTAATCGCTTCAACAACATGCCCTAAGTCTACGGTTGCTTCACTAACAGTCTTAACTGGTTCGTTCTTGGCATTAACTTCCTTTGGAACCCCCTTGACTGCTTGCTGATTTGCCTTAACGACAGTTGTCTCACTAATAGCTTCGATATCCACTTGCGCTGGTTTCTTCCCAAAAAGGCCAAAGAATCCTTTTTTCTCCCTTGATACGACCTTAATATGCGCCTTCATTCTAGGAATTCCCATTTCATTCAATCCCGTCTGGATCGCTTCTTCAACCGTTGAACCTGTAAATAATACCATTACAAGATTCCTCCTTACTTTTACTTTTTCTTTTTCTGTGCTTTCTTCAGAGCTTTTCTCTTCTTACCTTCTAAATCCTTCTGAGCCTGTACTCCCGCCTCACGCTCTGCAATAATCTTAAATGGATTATTGAGCAGATAGGTTTGTAGCACCTGATAAGCATTGGATACCGCCCAGTATAAGGCAACCCCACTTGGTGAATACATAGCAAAGAAGAAAATCATGACTGGCATTGCATACATCATTCCTGTCATGGCACCATTTTTCTCAACCATGGCCTTATTGGATAACCAAGTGCTAAGGAAAGTAAAGATAGCTGCCAAAATTGGCAAAACAAAAGTCGTATCTACACCACCAAGGTTAATCCATAAGAAATGACCCGTTTTTAGAAATTCTACCCTACTCAAAGCTTGGAACAAGGCCAACAAGACTGGCATTTGGATTAAGATTGGCCAAAGAGAAGCTGACTGCTTCACACCATGTTGCTTGAACAACTGACGCATTTCTTGGTCCAACTTGGTACGGCTCTCCATATCCCGTCCCGGATAACGTTCTCGCAACTCCTTAACCAGTGGTTGTACTTCTTGCATCTTTCTAGATGCCACCATTTGTATTTGAAAAACTGGTAGAAGAATCGTTCTAATCAGAAGGGTAAATAATATAATCCCCAGACCAATACTTGTATCAAATGATAAAAAGCGAATGGTTTCAGCAAAAAAATAAACAAATTTACTCCAAAAATCTGTTGATTCCGCTGTAATCTCACTCGGCGTACCACTAGCTGTGCAGGCGCTCATCACAAACAAAGCAAGCACCATTAAGCTAGTCAACTGTAATTTCTTTTTCACTCCCAATTCCTTCCTGGTAAATCTTTGATAACTTTAATACGTGAAGCAGATTTTTTTCCATTTCCGCGTAGACCAAGATTTCAACACCTTTTCGAGCAATTACAACAAAATCTACGTTTTCAACCAGCTGATTTTTATGTTCAATCAGAATATGTCGAATTCTTCTTTTGATCTGATTTCTCATGACAGCGTTTCCCAATTTTTTGCTGACAGACAGACCAACTCGAAAATGCTGCTCATTATTTTCTAATCGATAAATAACAAATTTACGATTAGCAAAACTCTCCCCTTCTTTAAATATTGCATTAAAATCTTTCTCTTTTTTTACACGAAAGCGTTTTTTCAAAATTTAACTCCATCTATTAAAACTACTACTATTATACCATAATTTTTCAAAAAGCCAATAATAGCAAGGTTTTAGCCCATGTTTACCTAATAAAAAGACATATTTTCACTCTAAAATCATCATCTTTTTTCAAAAATTTCTTAAATTTGGGCATACAAGTCTGCTCATTTCTGATTAGAAAAAAACAAAAGCCTCCCTTTGGAGTGACTTTTGTAGGAGATTATTATGAAAAATTTAGGATTTCTATTAAATAAAGTTAGGAGGTCTTTATTTAATGATTATAGTATACCTGTCTATCCTTAAACCCAACTTAAACAGATTCCATTTCTTTTTAATTTTTAAAACTATGGATTGGAGCTGGAATCTGTCCTCCACGAGCAATGAAATCAGCCGAAGAAGCTCCATTGACTTTCATAACTGGGGCAGTTCCTAGCAAGCCACCAAACTCAATCATATCGCCTTCTTTACCCTTTGGAATAATACGTACAGCTGTTGTTTTCATATTGATGACCCCGATAGCAGCTTCATCAGCAATCATTGCCGCAATCGTTTCTGCAGGTGTATCCTCAGGAATGGCAATCATATCCAAACCAACTGAACAGATAGCCGTCATAGCTTCTAATTTTTCCAAATTAAGCGAGCCGTTTTGCACTGCAGCAATCATCCCCTCATCCTCAGAAACAGGGATAAAGGCACCAGACAAACCACCAACTTGATTGCAGGCCATAACTCCGCCCTTCTTAACTTGGTCATTCAAGAGAGCCAAGGCAGCCGTCGTTCCGTGTGTTCCAACGATCTCTAGTCCCATTTCCTCAAGTACACGTGCTACTGAATCTCCAACCGCAGGAGTTGGTGCCAAGCTCAAATCTACAATCCCAAAATCAACTCCGAGGCGCTCACTAGCCATTTGACCAACCAATTGACCAATACGGGTAATCTTGAAAGCTGTTTTTTTAACAGTTTCAGCAACAACATCAAAGCTCTGACCTCGAACCTTTTCCAAGGCACGTTTGACAACACCCGGTCCTGAAACACCTACATTGATGATGACATCTGCTTCACCTACACCATGAAAAGCGCCTGCCATAAAAGGATTGTCCTCTACCGCGTTGGCAAATATAACTAATTTAGCCGCACCCATATCAGATAGAGAAGCTGTCTCCTTGATAATACGCCCCATATCCGCTACTGCAGTCATATTGATACCCGATTTGGTAGAACCGATATTTACTGATGAACAAACTTTATCCGTTTCTGCTAAGGCACGAGGAATGGAATTGATGAGAATCTCATCACCTTTTTGGTAACCCTTTTGTACCAAGGCAGAAAAACCACCAATAAAATCAACACCAATTTCCTTAGCAGCTCTGTCCAAAGCCTTGGCTAATGGAACATAGTCCCTTGCATCTGTAGCAGCACCGATCAAGGAAATTGGAGTTACGGACACACGTTTATTTACAATGGGAATTCCTAACTCAGCCGCAATTTCATCTCCAACAGCCACTAAATTAGCCGCCTTGGTTGTAATCTTTTGATAAATTTTCTCCGCAGCACGATGAATATCAGGATCAATACAGTCCAAAAGGGAAATCCCCATGGTAATGGTTCTAATGTCAAAGTTTTGCTCCTCAATCATAGCGATTGTTTCGGTAACTTGTCTAATATCCATGACCCCTCCTAGATGTTGTACATAGCATCAAAAATAGCTGCACTTTGAATATTGATTTTGACATTCAAAGTCTGACCAAAAACCTCAAATTCGTTTCTAAGATAAGTAAAATCTTGCTTTTCATCACTGGTAACAACTGCCATCATGGTAAAATATTCATCTAAAACTGTTTGTGAAATATCATCGATATTTAAGCCTAACTCTGCAATTTTCGATGCAACACCCGCAACAATACCAGACTTATCTTTACCTACAACTGTAATTATAGCCTTCATGATTAAACTCCGTTTCCAACATAATACATTGTTCTTTTTTTCTAAAATACAAGGACAGGGGTAAACAAGGATTAGTCAAGCTAGACCTAACTAACCTAGAGACAATCAAGCTTTTAAAATGACACACTTTGAAAACCTTCTAGCGGTGCTTCCCTTGATGCTTTCTATTCTGTAACTAGCTTCCTAGTTTACTCTTTAAATTTTATTGAGTATTTTACTCACAACTTCTTCACTAGTATTTCTGAAAAAATGAACATTGTTGATTTTCTTTTTCAATAGTATAGCATATTTCTTAATAAAATACTCAAAAACGCCTGCTTACGAAATTGTTCTTAAGAAAAAAACAATTTCGTAAACAAGCGTCTACCTTATCATCTTATGATGAGTGTTCCCGCTAGGACATAAGTCCTAGCGGTAGACCAGAGCTAGACTAAGAGCACAAGACTCCATCATCATAACACTCAACAAAATTGATGATTTTATACTAATTCGATGATCGCCATTGGCGCTGCATCACCACGACGTGGTTCAGTTTTAAGGATACGAGTGTATCCACCGTTACGCTCAGCATAACGAGGTGCGATTTCTGAGAACAATTTTTGAAGTGCTGTAGTAGAAGTGTACTTATCAGTTGCTTCATCATAGTTTTCAGATGCGATTTCATTACGTACGAAAGCAGCAGCTTGACGACGTGCATGCAAATCACCACGTTTACCTAGAGTAATCATTTTTTCAACAGTTTTACGGATTTCTTTAGCACGAGCTTCAGTTGTCACGATTGATTCGTTGATCAAAAGGTCAGTTGTCAAATCGCGAAGCATTGCTTTACGTTGTGAGCTAGTGCGTCCTAGTTTACGGTAAGCCATTTATTCCTCCTTTATTTATCTTTTAATCCAAGACCCAAATCAATGAGTTTGACTTTCACTTCTTCCAAACTCTTGCGTCCAAGATTTCTTACTTTCATCATCTCTGCTTCAGATTTTTCTGTCAAATCATGCACAGTGTTGATACCGGCACGTTTCAAACAGTTGTATGAACGCACAGACAAGTCAAGTTCCTCAATCGTACGTTCCAAGATACGGTCGTCCGATTCAGTATCAGCTTCTTTCATCACTTCTGCTGACTTAGCAATCTCTGTAAGATTTGTAAACAAATCAAGGTGCTCTGTCAAGATACGTGCTGAAAGCCCTAAAGCATCTTCTGGAATAATTGTTCCATTAGTCAAGATTTCAAGGGTTAATTTGTCGAAACCATCATTGCTACCTACACGAGCAGGTTCAACTTGATAGTTGACTTTTGTAACTGGTGTATAAATAGAATCTACAGCAAGTGTTCCAACTGGTGCATTATCTTTTTTATTTTCATCAGCAGGTACATATCCACGACCACTGTTAACAGTCATTGTCGCTCTTAGAGAAGAACCTTTACCGATTGTAAAGAGATAATGATCTGGATTTACAATTTCAATGTCGCTATCTGTCAAGATATCTCCAGCTGTAATTTCAGCAGGACCTTGCACATCTAGTTCAATGATCTTTTCGTCTTTAACATAAGATTTTACTGCAATACCTTTGATGTTCAGAATGATTTGCATCACGTCTTCGCGAACACCCGGAACTGTATCAAATTCATGCAATACACCTTCGATATTGATAGATGTAACTGCAGCCCCTGGAAGAGAAGCTAGAAGTACACGACGAAGAGAGTTACCAAGTGTTGTACCGTAACCACGTTCAAGCGGTTCGATTACAAACTTGCCATAATCTTTATTTTCATCAATTTTTGTTATATTTGGTTTTTCAAACTCGATCATTTAGTTACTCCCTCTTAAACGAAAAGCAGTGTAAGGTTATGATTATACACGGCGACGTTTTGGAGGACGAGCACCATTGTGTGGCACTGGAGTCACATCACGAATTGCTGTTACTTCAAGACCAGCGGCAGCAAGAGCACGAATAGCTGACTCACGACCAGAACCTGGACCTTTAACAGTAACTTCAACTGACTTAAGACCGTGTTCTTGTGCAGATTTAGCAGCAGCTTCTGAAGCCATTTGAGCAGCAAATGGTGTAGATTTACGAGAACCTTTGAAACCAAGAGCACCAGCTGATGACCAAGCAATTGCATTACCATGCACATCAGTAATCATAACAATAGTGTTATTAAATGTAGCGTGAATATGAGCAATACCAGATTCGATATTCTTTTTCACACGACGTTTACGTGTTGGTTTAGCCAAGACTTTTACCTCCTATATTATTTTTTCTTACCAGCAATCGCAACAGCTTTACCTTTACGAGTGCGAGCGTTGTTTTTAGTGTTTTGTCCACGGACAGGAAGTCCACGACGGTGACGGATACCACGGTATGAACCGATTTCCATCAAACGTTTGATGTTCAAGTTAACTTCACGACGAAGATCACCTTCAACTTTGATTGCATCCACTTCACGACGGATAGCATCTTCTTGATCTGATGTAAGATCGCGAACACGTACATCTTCTGAAATTCCAGCAGCTGCCAAGATTTTCTTAGATGTTGGAAGTCCGATACCGTACACATAAGTCAATGAAATTACTACGCGTTTGTCATTTGGAATGTCAACTCCAGCAATACGAGCCATGTTTTCTCCTTTCTATCTTATCCTTGACGTTGTTTGTGTTTTGGATTTGCTGGGCAAATTACCATAACACGACCATTACGACGAATTACTTTACAGTATTCGCAAATTGGTTTGACCGATGGTCTTACTTTCATTTCTTATCCCTCCAAGTTTTTCGATTATTTAAAGCGGTAAGTGATACGTCCACGTGTCAAGTCATATGGACTCATTTCGACAGTAACACGATCTCCCGCTAAAATACGAATATAGTTTTTACGAATTTTACCAGAAACTGTTGCTAAAATCTGATGTCCATTTTCAAGTTCAACCGTAAACATTGCATTCGGCATGGTATCAACTACTTTGCCTTCAACTTCAATCACATCGTCTTTTGCCACGCAAAAGTACCTCCATAAATTTCGATTTGATGCCTCTAGACACAGAGACAACAATTATAAGTCAGACTAACTCAGTATAACATTTGTAGAGACATTTTGCAAGCATGAAAAACGCTTTTATTTCAATTTTGTCAATACTTTTTCAATATCTGCAAATACATCATTGATATCTTGATTACCTTCGATATCATGTACCAAACCTTTAGCACGATAGTGAGCAATAATCGGTTCACCTTGGGCAATATTGACATCCAAACGACGTTTTACTGTCTCTGGTTTGTCATCTTCACGTTGATAGTAGTCTTCTTCTTTGTAATCAACTGGTGGGTTGAAAACTTTGTGGAAAGTTTCGCCAGTTTCACGGTGAATGATACGACCACTCAAACGTTCGAGTAGACATGATGGATCTACTTCAATATTGATTACACCCTCAAGTTCAAGACCAAGGTCTACCAAAATTTGATCCAAAGCGTGGGCTTGTTCAATGGTACGAGGGAATCCGTCTAAGAGGAATCCTTTTTCCTTAATGTCACCTTGAGCCAAACGTTCTTTAACGATTCCGTTTGTAACTTCATCTGGAACCAACTCACCCTTATCAATGTAAGACTTGGCTAGAACACCCATTTCAGTTTGGTTAGCCATCGCAGCACGGAACATATCTCCTGTTGAGATATGAGCTACATGAAATTGTTCCACAATTCTAGCTGCTTGTGTTCCCTTACCTGCACCAGGCAATCCCATAATCAAAAGATTCATGATTCAAACTCCTTTTTTGTTTTTAAATAGAAGCAAAAATTCATTTCAACTCCTATTTAAGAACAAAATAGAAGAGAGGAGTAAAAAATCTGACAAGGTCTTTGATTTTTACACTCCACTCTCTGAGCAATAGTGAATTTTATTTTCTATTACAATTATTCTGTTGTATTCATGAAACCAACATATTTACGTTTCAATAGATAACCTTCCAATTGTTTGATTCCTTCAATACCTGTTGAGATAATGATCAAGAGACTGGTACCTCCAAAAGCAACGACTTCTGAAAGACCAAAGACATCCTTAGCCACAATCGGTAAAATAGAAATCACACCAAGGAAGAGTGAGCCGACTGTGGCAAGACGACGAAGAAGTTTTGACATATATTCTTCAGTCCCTTTACCAGGACGGACACCGTGAATGTAAGCACCGCTCTTTTGTAAATTCTCTGCTGCTTTCTCAGGATTAATCTGTACAAACGTATAGAAGAATGTAAAGAGAATAATCAGCAAAGCATATAGAGCAATACCTGTTGGCGCTGTTGTCGACAACAACTCCTGAGCTGTACGAACCCAAGCCCAGTCCAGTCCAGATGCACTAACAAATTGCAAAATTGCTGCTGGTGCTGCTGTGATGGAACTTGCAAAGATAACCGGGATAACTCCAGCAGGGTTAATCTTCAAAGGCAGATATGAACTAGATGGAGCACCTTGCGCTACCTTGGTATACTGAATTGGAATCTTATATTCTGCTTGTTGCACATATGTTGTGAAATAGATAATCAACAAGACAGCTACGATTAAAATTCCTACAAAAATGAGGGATGAAGTCAAGCGGTCACTTGGTACGTTGACAAAATAGTCTACATAGATGCCCTTGATCATATCAGGAATTGAAGCAACAATCCCTGCAAAGATAATCATAGAGACACCATTCCCATATCCCTTATCAGTAATCTGTTCACCCAACCAAGTAACAATCATACTACCTGCTGTTAGGATTCCTCCAATCACAAGGAAAACTTGTGGTGTTAGAGGAACAGTCAAGAGTTTAGCTCCAGATAAAGCATTAAAACCAGCTGTAATCCCGATAGATTGCACAAATGCAAGTACAAGGGCAATGTAACGAGTTGCTTGATTTAACTTTCTACGACCAACTTCCCCTTGTTTGCCCCACTCCACAAACTTTGGTAATAAATCCATTTGTAAGAGCTGGACAACGATAGAAGCAGTAATGTATGGACTAACACCAAGTGCAAAAACTGAGAAGTTTTTCATGGCATTACCAGACACCAAGCTCAACATATTTAGAAAAGATAGACCACTCAAAGCATTCAAGCTGTTGGCATTGACCCATGGAACTGTAATACTAGTCCCGATACGGAAGACCAAGACTATAAAAATTGTAAAAAGAATTTTTGATCGAACTTGCTTGACCTTGAGAGCTTCTCTCAATAATTTAAAAAACATAGGTCACCTCTCTTAGATGACTTCTACTGAACCACCTTTAGCAGTGATAGCTTCTTCAGCTGATTTAGAGAATTTAGCTGCTTTCACAGACAATTTCTTAGTCAACTCACCGTTACCAAGGATTTTGATACCTGATTTTTCAGCTTTAACAATTCCTGCTTCGATAAGAACAACTGGAGTTACTTCTGCACCATCTTCAAAGACGTTCAATTGGTCAAGGTTAACAATTGCGTATTCTTTAGCGTTGATGTTAGTGAATCCACGTTTTGGAAGACGACGGAACAATGGAGTTTGTCCACCCTCAAAACCAAGGCGAACTCCGCCACCGCTACGAGCTTTTTGACCTTTTTGACCACGTCCAGATGTTTTACCGTTACCTGATGAAGTACCACGACCAACACGGTTACGAGTTTTACGAGAACCTTCTGCAGGTTTCAATTCATGAAGTTTCATTATATATTTTCTCCTCTTTTGTAAAATGCTAGCGCCGATAAGAGAGAAAAGGTTGTCTCTCTTATCAACTCGCCTATACCTTTGTCATCAAAGATGACTATATCTAGTTTTAGGGGATGGTATACTGCACATCCCCTAACATTTAATTAGTTTACTTCTTCAACTGTTACCAAGTGAGATACTGCAGTGATCATACCACGGATTGCAGCGTTATCTTCTTTAATAACAGAGCTGTTCAATTTGCCAAGTCCAAGTGCTACAACAGTTTTACGTTGTGATGGAATGCGTCCGATTGGAGACTTAGTCAAAGTAATTTTAATTTGAGCCATTTTATCCCCTTTCTTATGCCAAATCAGAAACTGAGATACCACGAAGGGCAGCAACTTCTTCAGCGCGTTTCAATTGTTTCAAACCTTCAACAGTTGCGCGAACAATGTTGATTGGAGTATTTGAGCCAAGAGATTTAGATGTAACATCAGCTACACCTGCCAACTCGATAACGGCACGAACAGCACCACCAGCGGCAACTCCAGAACCTTCTACAGCAGGTTTCAACAATACTTTAGCTCCACCGAATTCTGAAATAACTTCGTGTGGGATTGTTGTTCCAACCATAGGAACTTCGATCAAGTTTTTCTTAGCATCTTCTACTGCTTTGCGGATTGCTTCTGGAACTTCTTGAGCTTTACCAGTACCAAATCCTACGCGACCGTTGTGGTCACCAACGACTACAAGAGCTGCGAAACGAAGACGACGTCCACCTTTAACAACTTTTGTAACACGGTTGACAGCAACTACGCGTTCTTCAAATTCAACTGCATTGTCTTTAAATGCCATTTTCTAGTGTCCTCCTATTAGAATTTCAATCCGTTTTCACGAGCTGCATCAGCCAAAGCTTTCACACGTCCGTGATATAGATATCCACCGCGGTCGAACACCACTTCTGAAATACCTTTAGCGTTTGCACGTTCTGCAACGAGTTTACCGACAGCAACGGCTTGTTCAGTTTTTGTTCCTTTTGAAACTTCTTTGTCAAGAGTTGAAGCACTTGCGAGCGTTACACCCGCTACGTCATCAATAACTTGAGCGTAGATGCCTGTATTAGAACGGAATACGTTCAAACGTGGGCGATCAGCAGTTCCAGAGAGTTTTCCGCGAACGCGACGGTGGCGTTTTTGGCGGAGTTTGTTTTTATCTGGTTTAGAAATCACAGTTTTCACCTCTTTAGTTTTAATTGTGTGCTATGCACAAAGTTGGAAAATAGCTTGGTGGTTGATATTCAACCACTCAAGATTATTTACCTGTTTTACCTTCTTTAAGACGAACGTATTCGCCAACGTAACGGATACCTTTACCTTTATAAGGTTCTGGTGAGCGAAGGCTACGTACGTAAGCAGCTGTTTGACCAACTACTTCTTTTGAAATTCCGCTGATAACAATGTTTGTTGGGTTTGGAAGTTCAAAAGTAATTCCTTCTGGAGCTTCAACTTCATCTGGATGAGATTTACCAACAGCCAAGACAAGTTTGTTTCCTTGAAGTTGTGCACGGTAACCAACCCCACGCATTTCAAGTTGTTTCTTGAATCCTTCTGATACACCAACAACCATGTTGTTCAAAAGGGCACGAGTAGTTCCGTGGATAGTTTTCATTTCTTTTGAATCGTTTGGACGGTGAAGAGTTACTTCAGTACCTTCCACACGGATTTCAATATCTTTTGAGAACTCACGAGTAAGTTCTCCTTTAGATCCTTTTACAGTTACTACGTTGTCGTTATTGATGATTTCAACACCAGCAGGCAACACGATAACTTTATTACCAATACGTGACATGTTTTTATTCTCCTGTTAAATTGTCAGGCCATAACGGCCAGTTTTCACGGGGGCTAAATCGATTTCTCGATTTAAAGGAACATTTAGGTTTCAATTTCAAAGTGAATCTAGGCATCGTCTCGCAGGCATAACTTTAGGTTAGGCAAGAGACGATAACGAAGAGTCACAAAGAAATTGGGAACTAAATATTACCAAACGTAAGCGATAACTTCTCCACCAACATTCTTTTGGCGAGCTTCTTTATCAGTAAGCAATCCTTCTGAAGTTGAAAGGATAGCAATTCCAAGTCCGTTAAGGACTTTTGGAAGATCTTCACGTTTTTTGTAGACACGAAGTCCTGGTTTAGAAACACGTTTCAAGTTAGTGATAACTTTTTCACCGTTTGGTCCGTATTTAAGGAATACACGGATGATGCCTTGTTTGTCATCTTCGATGATTTCAACGTTTTTTACAAAACCTTCGCGTTTAAGGATTTCAGCAATCCCTTTTTTGATGTTTGATGCAGGTACTTCAAGTACTTCGTGTTTTGCTTGGTTAGCGTTACGAATACGAGTTAGGAAGTCTGCGATTGGGTCAGTCATAACCATTTTATTTTTCTCCTCTTACTAGTAGTTTGCAAGTTGCACTTGCTAGTTAATGATTGAGCTGGGCTCAGATAGTATTGACACATTCAAACAAGATAATCTCATTTGAACACGAGCTACAACCTGGGCAAAAAAGATAGATTTGTCTTGGAGCATCGCTCCTGCACCAAATCTCCTATTTTTGCTGGGGTTGTTACGCTCTTTGTATCATGATATTACCAAGATGCTTTTGTTACACCAGGAATTTGTCCTTTGTAAGCTAATTCACGGAAGCAAACACGGCAAAGTTTAAATTTGCGGTAAACTGAATGTGGACGACCACATTTTTCACAACGAGTATAAGCTTGAGTAGAGAACTTCGCTGGACGTTTGTTCTTAGCAATCATTGATTTTTTAGCCATTAGATTTACCTCCTATATTATTTTGCAAAAGGCATTCCAAGGCCTGTAAGCAATGCACGTGACTCTTCGTCAGTGTTAGCAGTAGTTACGATAACGATGTCAAGACCACGAGTTTTGTCAACGTCATCAAAGTTGATTTCTGGGAAGATCAATTGTTCTTTCACACCAAGAGTGTAGTTTCCACGTCCATCAAATGATTTTGTAGGAACACCGTGGAAGTCACGTACACGTGGAAGTGAAACTGAAACCAATTTGTCCAAGAATTCGTACATACGTTCACCACGAAGGGTAACTTTTGCACCGATCGCAACACCTTCACGAAGACGGAAGCCGGCGATTGATTTTTTAGCTTTAGTGATAAGTGGTTTTTGACCTGAGATAAGCGCCAATTCTTCAGCAGCTTTTTCAAGGCTTTTAGCGTTTGATACAGCTTCACCAACACCCATGTTCAAAACGATCTTATCTACTTTAGGAACAGCCATCACTGATGAGTAGTTGAATTGTTCTGTCAAAGCAGGAACTACTTCATTAAGATATTTTTCTTTTAAACGATTTGCCATTATACTTCTCCTTTCCTTCGTGATTAATCAAGCACTTCGCCTGATTTTTTGTTGTAGCGAACTTTTTTACCGTCTACAAATTTGTAACCAACACGACCAGCTACACCATTTTTGTCCAATACTTGAACGTTTGATACGTGGATAGCTGCTTCTTTCTCGATGATACCACCTTGAGGAAGCTCGTTAGTTGGACGTTGGTGTTTCTTAACGATGTTAACACCTTCAACGATAACTTTGTTTACTTTTGGAAGGGCAGTAAGGACAACAGCTTCTGTTCCCTTATCTTTACCAGCGATTACGCGAACTTTGTCGCCTTTTTTTACAAACATTAGGTTTCTCCTTGATTTTTCTTACGCCCATAAGGGCACCCTAGCTTAAAGCTAGGGGACTAGTTTGTTTCTAAAAATTAAAGTACTTCTGGAGCAAGTGACACGATCTTCATGAAGCCACCTTCACGCAATTCACGTGCAACTGGGCCAAAGATACGTGTTCCGCGAGGAGTTTTGTCTTCACGGATGATAACTGCTGCGTTTTCGTCAAACTTGATGTATGAACCATCAGCACGACGAGCACCTGATTTAGTACGAACGATAACTGCTTTAACAACGTCACCTTTTTTAACCGCACCACCAGGAGTAGCTTGTTTTACAGATGCCACAATAACATCACCGATGTTCGCAAATTTACGTTTAGAACCACCAAGAACTTTGATAGTCAAGATTTCGCGTGCACCGCTGTTGTCTGCGACTTTCAAACGAGTTTCTGTTTGAATCATTTCAGTTTTCTCCTTTCAGGTTTGATTAGATGATGACCGCTTCTTCAACAACTTCTACAAGACGGAAACGTTTTGTAGCTGAAAGCGGGCGAGTTTCCATGATACGTACGATATCGCCTTCTTTGGCAACATTGTTTTCATCATGAGCTTTGTATTTTTTAGAGTAGTTAATACGTTTACCATAGACTGGGTGGTTACGTTTTGTTTCAACTACAACTGTGATTGTCTTGTCCATTTTGTCAGATACAACACGTCCAACAAGAACTTTACGATTATTGCGTTCCATTGAAATTTCTCCTTCCCTAGTCTATTATTTCGCTTCAGATTGAACTGTTTTAATGCGAGCGATTTGTTTTTTAACTTCTTTCAAGCGAGCTGTTTGTTCCAATTGACCAGTAGCAGCTTGGAAACGAAGTTCAAACAATTCTTTTTTCAATTCGTTTTCGCGCTTCGCGAGTTCTTCTTGAGAAAGACCACGAAGTTCTTTAACAAATTCTTTTACTTCATTAAGTTTCATGCCTTCTCCTTATTCTGCTTCACGTTTTACGAATTTACATTTAACTGGCAATTTGTGGCTTGCAAGACGAAGTGCTTCGCGAGCGATCTCTTCAGATACACCAGCAACTTCAAACATTACTTTACCACGTTTAACTGGTGCTACCCAACCTTCAGGTGCCCCTTTACCAGATCCCATACGAACCCCGATAGCTTTTGCTGTGTATGATTTGTGTGGGAAGATTTTAATCCAAACTTTACCACCACGTTTCATGTAACGAGTCATGGCGATACGAGCAGCTTCGATTTGGCGGTTAGTGATCCAGTGGCTAGTTGTAGCTTGAAGACCGTATTCACCGAATGCTACTTCTTTTCCACCTTTAGCTTCACCGCGCATTTTACCACGGAATTCACGACGGTGTTTAACACGTTTAGGTACTAACATTGGTTATTTACCTCCTTTAGTGTTTTTACGAGCTGGAAGAACTTCACCACGGTAGATCCATACTTTAACACCAAGTTTACCGTATGTAGTGTCTGCTTCTTCCCAAGCATAATCGATATCTGCACGAAGTGTGTGAAGTGGAACAGTTCCTTCAGAGTATCCCTCAGCACGGGCGATATCTGCACCGTTCAAACGACCTGATACTTGAGTTTTGATTCCTTTAGCTCCAGCACGCATTGCACGTTGGATTGCTTGTTTTTGTGCACGACGGAAAGCAACACGTTGCTCCAATTGACGAGCAATTCCTTCACCAACAAGGTGAGCATCCAAATCAGGTTGTTTGATTTCGATGATGTTGATGTGTACTTGTTTTCCAGTCAATTTGTTAAGTTTAGCACGAAGCGCATCAACGTTAGCACCACCTTTACCGATAACCATACCTGGTTTAGCAGTGTGAAGTGAAACGTTAACTTTGTTTACTGCGCGTTCGATTTCAATAGTTGAAACAGCTGCGTCAGCAAGTTCTTTTTGAACGAATTTACGGATTGCAAGATCTTCATGAAGGTAATCCGCGTATTCTTTTTCAGCATACCATTTGGCATCCCAATCACGGATGATGCCGACACGCATACCAATTGGATGTACTTTTTGACCCACGATTTTACCTCCTTATTTTTCTGCAACAGCTACAGTGATGTGAGCTGTACGTTTGTTGATTGGTGAAGCTGAACCTTTCGCACGTGGACGGAAACGTTTCATAGTTGGTCCTTCGTTTGCGAATGCTTCAGATACTACCAAGTTAGCTTTATCCAAACCAAAGTTGTTTTCAGCGTTAGCTACAGCTGAGTTCAAAACTTTCAAGATGATTTCAGCAGCTTTGTTTGGAGTGAATGTCAAAATTGCGATTGCATCGGCTACGCTTTTACCACGGATGTTGTCAAGAACAAGACGTGATTTACGAGGTGAAACACGTACTGTACGAGCCATTGCTTTAGCTGAAGTAATTTCTGCCATTTATGTTCTCCTTATTTTCTACGTGTTTTCTTGTCGTCTGCAGCGTGACCTTTGTAAGTACGAGTTGGTGCAAATTCACCAAGTTTGTGACCTACCATGTCTTCTTGGATGTAAACAGGTACGTGTTTACGTCCATCATAAACTGCGATAGTATAACCAATGAAACTTGGGAAAATCGTTGAACGACGTGACCAAGTTTTAATAACTTTTTTCTTTTCGTCATTAGCTTGAGCTTCAACTTTTTTCATCAAATGCTCATCGACGAAAGGTCCTTTTTTAAGACTGCGTCCCATTTTTATGTTTTCTCCTTTAAATGTTGTACCACAGCGGCTTGCGCTCTCAAGGAGCGCTACCGAGCTGGCGGAATGTCCTAGTTGCTTAAGCGACTAGTTTTAAATTATTTCTCGTTGCGACGACGAACGATAAGTTTGTCAGATTTCGCTTTCTTGTTACGAGTTTTAAGACCAAGAGCAGGTTTGCCCCATGGAGTTGATGGTGCTTTACGACCAACTGGTGCTTTACCTTCACCACCACCGTGTGGGTGATCGTTAGGGTTCATTACAGAACCACGAACTGTTGGACGGATACCTTTCCAACGGCTGCGTCCTGCTTTACCAAGGTTAACAAGTCCATGTTGTTCGTTTCCGACAACACCAACTGTTGCACGACAAGTTCCAAGAATCATACGAACTTCGCCTGATTGAAGACGAACAAGAACATATTTACCTTCTTGACCCAATACTTGAGCAGAAGCTCCAGCAGCACGAACCAATTCACCACCACGACCTGGTTTCAACTCAATGTTGTGAACCAAAGTACCAACTGGGATGTTAGCAAGTGGAAGAGCGTTACCTACTTTGATATCAGCTTCAGGACCTGAAACGATACGTTGACCAACTTCAAGACCTTTTGGAGCGATAATGTAAGCTTTCACACCGTCAGTGTAGTGTACAAGAGCGATGTTTGCAGAACGGTTTGGATCGTACTCGATAGTTTTAACAACTGCTTCAACGTTATCTTTGTTACGTTTGAAGTCAACCAAACGGTAGAAACGTTTGTGTCCGCCACCGTGGTGACGAACAGTGATGCGACCGTTGTTGTTACGACCAGCCTGTTTCTTCAAAGCAACAAGCAAAGATTTCTCAGGTGTGCTTGTTGTGATTTCAGCGAAATCCAAAGAAGTCATATTACGGCGACCGTTTGTTGTTGGTTTATAAACACGAATTCCCACGATATTTCCTCCTTAGATTATTCAGCTTCAGCAGCGAACAACTCGATTGCTTTTGAATCAGCTGTAAGTGTGATGATAGCTTTTTTAGTTTTGTTAGTAAAACCAGTGTAGCGTCCAACACGTTTAGCTTTTGGTTTTACGTTGATTGTGTTAACATTTGCAACTTTAACACCTTCGAATGAAGCTTCAACAGCTTGTTTAATCAAAAGTTTGTGTGCACGAGTGTCAACTTCAAATACATATTTCCCTGCTTCAAGTTGAGCCATTGAGCTTTCAGTGATAACAGGTTTTTTGATAACATCATACAAATTCATTATGCAAGAACCTCCTCGATTTTAGAGATAGCTGCTTGAGTAACAAGAAGTTTGTCACTATTTGCGATGTCAAGAACACTTGCAGTTGTAGCAGTCGCAACTTTCACATTTGGAAGGTTACGAGCTGAGAGAGCTGCGAATTCGTTTCCTTCTTCAAGAATAACAAGGACTTTAGAATCGATGCTCAAAGCTGCAAGAACTTTTGCAAATTCAGCAGTTTTTGGAGCTGTAAATTCAAGAGAATCAACGGCTACAAATTTATTTTCAGCAACTTTTTCTGAGTAAACAGATTTAAGTGCAAGGCGACGAACTTTTTGAGGAAGTTTGTACGCATAGCTACGTGGAGTTGGTCCGAAGACAATTCCACCACCACGCCATTGTGGAGAGCGGATAGAACCTTGACGAGCACGTCCAGTTCCTTTTTGACGCCATGGTTTGCGTCCGCCACCTGAAACGGCTGAACGGTTTTTAACAGCGTGAGTTCCTTGACGAAGGCTAGCACGTTGGCTGATGATGACATCAAACACAACAGATTGGTTTGGTTCGATACCAAAGATTGCATCGTTAAGAACAACTTCGCCCGCTTGTTTACCAGTTTGGTCGAATAATGTTACATTTGCCATTTTGACTGTATTCCCCTTTCCTTATTATTTACCAGCTTTAACTGCTGATTTGATAGTGATAAGAGATTTCTTAGCACCTGGTACGTTACCTTTGATAAGGATAACGTTCTTTTCTGGAACAACTTGTACAACTTCAAGGTTTTGAATTGTTACGCGGTCGCCACCCATACGTCCTGCAAGGTTTTTACCTTTGAATACGCGGTTAGGTGCAACAGGTCCCATAGAACCTGGACGACGGTGGTAACGAGAACCGTGAGCCATTGGTCCACGTGATTGTCCGTGGCGTTTGATAACACCTTGGAAACCTTTACCTTTAGAAGTACCAGTTACATCAACAACGTCTCCAGCTGCGAATGTTTCAACAGTGATTTCAGCACCAACTTCCAAGCCTTCAACGTTTTTGAATTCACGAATGAAGCGCTTAGGAGCCGTGTTAGCTTTTGCTACATGTCCTTTAGCAGGTTTGTTGCTCAATACTTCGCGTTTGTCATCGAAACCAACTTGGATAGCGTTGTATCCGTCTGTTTCAACAGTTTTAACTTGAAGAACAACGTTTGGAGTTGCTTCAATAACTGTTACAGGGATCAATTCGCCAGCTTCAGTGAAGATTTGAGTCATTCCCACTTTTTTCCCTAAGATTCCTTTTGTCATGAGAAAATAGTTCCTTTTCTATATTTTTTATTCAAAAAGTTTTTAACGAGCGTTTTTTATGCTCAAGTCTAAGATACAAAGGGCGTCAAACTCAAAGTGAAAATAGGAAACTGACGCAGTGTCTTGCAGACACTAGGAAGTTTATCTTTTTCACACCGAGTTTAGCCCGTGTTCAATTCAATTGAAACACCAGCTTTTGCTCTTTTATATTTTAGATTAAAGTTTGATTTCTACGTTTACACCACTTGGAAGATCCAATTTCATCAAAGCGTCAACTGTTTTTTGAGTTGGGTTGATGATGTCGATCAAACGTTTGTGTGTACGCATTTCGAATTGTTCGCGAGAGTCTTTATATTTGTGAGTCGCACGAATAATTGTGTAGAGGCTACGTTCAGTTGGAAGTGGGATTGGACCCGCAACTTGTGCACCTGTACGAGTAGCTGATTCTACGATTTTTGCAGCCGCTGTGTCAAGCGTACGGTGTTCGTAAGCTTTCAAACGGATACGGATTTTTTTGTTTGCCATCTTTTTCTCCTTTTCGTCTATTTAAGATAATAGGCTAGCTCCACAAGAAAACCGACGCGCGTTGCGTGGCAATGCAACCGAGCGTGTCGCAACCTCTTGCATCAAAGCTAAAGCTGTAATTTACAGCACCATAATAGAATAACACAAAGCCCCTGCGATTGCAAGGGATTTGACAGGTTTTTTTAAATTTTTTAGATGAAACTGTTTTCTTATTCCATTTTAATAAATTTTCATATTTAAGTGCTAGATTATCTGTCTTTTCTTCTATATAATGTTAGTTTTAATTTGAAATTTATCATCTGATTGATCTACCAAGATATCAGCTCTTGACTCGGTTTCTTTATAGTATTGTAGATACTGCTCTCGTCTCATCTGCTGACTAGCTAATATAAAGGATGCATCGCGATTTCTCACAGTCGTATCTCGAGCTAGTCGTCTCTTTAATTCAGTCTCCTCATCCGTGTAGAAACAAATGGTTTTGTCAAAGAGTTCCTTGGGTAGAAAACCTACAGACATTCCTTCGACTATCAGAATTGGTTTTGCTCCCGATAAGATCTCACTAGCCTTCCAAGGTTCTTCTATTGTCAAGACATCCATACTCGCTTGCAGAGCAAGAATATCTCTTTGTAAACTTGCCAGCTCATGTGCTACCGGTAAACATGCTGTCACCTTTTGGTCTGGTGTCTTTTTAGGTACCACTAAATGTCGTCCCGAAGTAATGTAGGGATCTGTCTCTAGTAAATTTACCTTTTGGGAATCAAGTTCTTGGTACAATTCTTGAGCAAAAGTTGATTTTCCTGAAGTCCCATGGCCGTAGATACCCAGTGTTTTTACTTTTCCAGTTTCTATCTCTGAAACCAGTTGTTCTATTAAGTCTTTTTTCTTCATTCTCTCTTCACCTGTTCATAGCTTTCTTTTCCATCGTTAAGCTTGTCCCAAATGACTACCTTTCCACTTTGGAGAGACTTTTGCACATCGATAATCCGTTGGTTGGAAGAGCCACGGAACTGAAGCATGAGATTACGCTTACTTTTATCATAGCGACCATCTACCAGGATATCAATCAGGGATAAAAATTCTAGTTTATCAGGCGTCTCCAACATCATTTCTTCCCAGGTGTAGCCTGTCCAAGACCAGATGTCTTTTTCTGGCAATTCCTTTCGAATGCGTTTTACAAGGGGCAAAAGAATACCTGTATTGAGGAATGGCTCTCCTCCTAGCAAGGTCAAGCCTTGAACATAGGGCTGGGCTAAGTCTGCCATGATTTGTTCTTCCAATTCTGGCGTATAAGGAATTCCTGCATTGAAAGACCAGGTCGCTACATTGTAGCAACCTTCACAGTGAAACATACAGCCTGCTACATAGAGAGAATTGCGCACCCCTTCTCCATCGACAAAGTTAAAAGCCTTATAGTCAATGATACGCCCTTGACTAAGCTCTTCACTCTTCCACTCGCCAGGTTTTGGTGTATTCCATGTCATGCTTTCTACTCCAACTCTATCCAGTAGCGCTCCGTTCCATTTCGAACATCCTCCAACTCTCCACCATTAGCTAAGATAACAGCTCGGCTGGCAGGATTTTCTGCGCTACAAGTCACAAGTGCTCGTTTGATATTCTTTTCTTTAGCAACTTGCAGACCTTGATGGAGAGCTTCCTTGGCGTAGCCCTTGCCTCTTTCGGAAGGGCGGATAGAATAGCCAATATGTCCACCTTCCTCCAACAAATAGTCATTGAGACGCAATCGAAGGTTGAGGAATCCAACTGCTTTACCATCTTTTGCAAAAGCAACTAACTGAATATCAGGCACCCACCCTTCAGGCAAATTAATCCCCATTTCATGATTCTGATTACTTTCCAACCACTCTTCATAAACAAAATTCTCAACATCCCAAAATCCGCCATCGTGGGCTGATTGAGTCTGTTCAAACTCTACCATCATCTCTAAAACTGTTTCTTTGTCTGCAAATGTTGGTCTGCGTAGTATCATCTTTACCTCCAACTAAGAGAAAAGCGAGAGCGGACTCTCACTTTTTCTTATTCTTATTTAAAAATTGCTCTCTTAGGCTAGCCACTCGGTCTTTTTTATTTCCTCCACCTTTTGAATGTTTCTCGTGGAACCGTTGAACCAAGGCCTTACCCTTATCGTCTAATTGATATTTTCCCATTCTATTTCTTTCTAACTTCTTACTTCATGTCCTGCTGTTTTAATAGTAGAACCGTTCATGTGTTTCACACGCGCAGCAATTTCCTTGTGGCGCCCATTAACCATCGGACGCGCTTGTGGGTTCCCAAGATAGCCACAGGTTCGTTTAACCACGTCTACTGTTTTAGGATCACTATTGCCACAGTTAGGACACGCAAATCCTCTCTCGGTAGGTTCAAAATCTCCTTCAAAATCACACTTGTAACAGCGGTCGATCGGAGTATTAGTTCCGAGATAACCTACTCGATCATAAGCATAGTCCCAAACAGCTTCCAAGGCCTTTGGATTTTGTTGAAGAACTGGATATTCACAGTAGTGGATAAAGCCACCTGACGCACCCGCTTCTGGGTAGACTTTCTCAAAGTCCAATTTTTCAAAAGGAGTTGGATTTTTACGCACATCATAATGGAAGGAATTTGTGTAGTACTCTTTATCTGTGATGTCTGGAATAGAACCAAATTTCTCTGTGTCCAAACGACAGAAACGATCCGTTAAACTTTCAGATGGTGTTGAGTAGATTGAGAAGTGGTAACCGTATTGGTCTGACCACTCTTCTACTCGATGTTTCATGTCTCGAATGATATCAAGGGTGAACTCTTTAGCTTCTGGATTGGTTTCCCAATTGTTGCCAAAGAATACTGTCGCTACTTCATAAAGTCCAATGTAGCCAAGCGAAACTGTGGCACGTCTATTCTTAAAGAGCTCGTCGACACTTTCTTCTTTACCAAGACGACGGCCAAAAGCTCCGTATTGATAAAGGATAGGAGCATTAGCTGGAGTGGCTTCCTTGGTTCTTTCCACACGATAAACTAGAGCATCTTCAGCGATATTCATGCGCTCGTTGAAGATTTCCCAGAACTTGTTCAGGTCGCCTTCAGACTCGAGGGCGATACGAGGAAGATTGACCGTTACCACACCTAGGTTCATACGGCCAGAGTTAACTTCAACTCCATTTTCATCCTTCCATCCTTGAAGGAATGAACGGCATCCCATCGGAACCTTGAAAGAACCTGTCAACTCGACAATCTTATCGTAAGACAAGACATCTGGGTACATGCGCTTGGTTGCACACTCGAGAGCCAATTGTTTAATATCGTAGTTAGGAGAACCTTCCTCTAAGTTAAGACCTCTTTTAAGAGTAAAGATAAGTTTCGGGAAGATGGCTGTACGGTGTTCTGAACCAAGCCCCTTGATACGAATATTCAAGATAGCCTTTTGAATTTCACGTTCAAAACGATTGGTTCCTAGACCGAAACCAAGAGAAGTAAAAGGTGTTTGTCCATTTGATGTAAAGAGGGTGTTAATCTCGTACTCTAGAGATTGCATGGCATCATAAATGTCTTTTTGAGTTTTCTTCCAAGCGTACTCCTCACGCTTGTCAGGTAGGACCCATTCCTCAGCATCTTTAAGGTGTTTTTGGTAATTTTTCTCTGCATAAGGAGCCAAAACTTCATCTATACGGTCTGCCGAACAGCCTCCATACTGACTTGATGCAACGTTGGCGATGATTTGTGATATCTGCGCTGTCGCAGTTTGGATAGATTTGGGGCTTTCTACCTCAGCATTCCCAATCTTAAAACCATTTTCCAACATGCCCTTGAAATCAATCAGACAGCAGTTGGTCATCGGGGTGTAAGGGCTATAGTCCAAATCGTGATAGTGGATATCCCCTTTTTGGTGGGCATTAGCCACATGCTTAGGAAGCATTTGAAGACCGATTGATTTCCCAACAATCCCCGCTGTCAAATCACGCTGGGTATTAAAAACATCACTATCTTTATTAGCATTCTCATTGACAACTGCCTGGTCTTTGTTGAGAAGTTTATGGATACTGAAGTTGATATCTGTTGCTTTTGAGCGCTCAAAATCCCTTTGAGTTCGATAAGTGATATATTCCTCTGCTAAGGCATATTCTTTGGCTTCCAATAACTCGTGCTCTACGATATTTTGGATTTCATAGATTTTTACACCTTGAGGAAAGCGACTATGAATCTCTTCTACAATACGTTCAACTAGAGTATTAAGACGCTTTTCTACCAAGGGGGTTACATCCATGACTTTTTCCGCAGCCTTATGCAAGGCTTTGTCAATCTTGTCTACATCAAAAATGACGCGTCTGCCGTCACGCTTTTCGACGAATAAGGTTGGATCAGGGTTTGTTTTCTCTTCTAATACAATCATATCCAGGCTCTTTTCTAAAACTAGTATCTAAAAAGTATTATATCACTAAAAAAATAAAAATCAATATCTTGTGTTAAAAAATAAAATTTTTTTAAAATTACACAAGATATTGATTGTTTTATTTTAATTTGTAAAGTTTAAAGTCTTTGAATTCACTTTGAACTGGTTGATATCTTTCTGCTAGAAGCTGTTCTACTTCCGTCCAGAGGGCTGTTTTTGTATTGACCACAATCACTTTAGGCTGATTATCACGTAAATCATTGACAAGTTTGCTACGATTTGCATCAAGGCCAGTATATAATTTTGGTGATAGCAACTGACTAGCCGCTAAACGTTCACTAGTCTTATAACCATTAGTAAGATCATCCCATATATAAATACGATCTGTTGCCTGTGTTTGTCCTTTAACCGTAGTTTCTATACGAGTTCGTTCTTGATATTGTTCCGAGTGAAGGACATAGCGCGCTACTAGAGGGGCCAAGAATAGGTAAGCAAGGGCCAAGATAGGCAGGTAAACATTTCCTTTGAGGAAGATTGCCCATACTGAAGGGGCTTCGCTATATCTTCTACTACGACTCACTCCCTCTGCATTATTGGCACGAATTCGAGTCAATAACAAAATGGACATGAAAGGAAGCAACTCAGCTAGACGACTGCCATGGATCGGTTCGGTAGAGAAAATTTCCAAGCCTAGTGATAGTACAAGAGCAAGCGCAGCAAATATAGATAGGACGTATTGCTTGCTTGGTTTAGACTGGAAAAAGCCTGCAAACACAAGGGTCAATCCTCCGAGACCGATTGCTAATAATCCATAAAAGAGGAGATTATCTAGCAGACCTGGGTTGGACATAAAATTCAAACTATCAATTGGATAGAGAATTTGACTAATAGCACTCCCGAAGCTCCCTTTATAAACTGTGTAGTAACCGATTGGATAAAAGAAGAGTGAAAATCCTAGACAAATCGCAAGAAATTGATAAAAGCCACGAGCCAAGTAGCCGCGTCCGATATTAAAGGCTAGTAAGGCTAAAAACAAGACAAGAGTATATAGAACTGTGACTAGAGGCGCCAAGAAGAAGGCAAGCGCCAAACTCATCCCGATACGCAAGAAACCTTTATCATGATTAGATTCTGCCAAATAGGTTGTGACGAAGTTTAGGGCGTAGAATAAAAATGGAAGGGCAAGAATTGTGGCATAGCCACCACCAAAGCTAAGACCTCCCGCAAGAAGGTAAAAAATCGTCAATACTTGTCGAGACTGCTCGTCCTCTTTCGTCAAGTCATAGGTTGAACGGAAAAGAAAAATTCCAGCGCCCACTAAAGCAAGCCAATTAAAGGTCGCAAATAAAAGGCTACCTTTAGCTAGATACTGTAGGAAATAATAGAGGAGACCACTCGTTCCAAAATAGTCTGTGTAGATTTCTCCACCTTGGTGCATGGCCCATCCAATATAGAAATCCTGAGCCTGCTCTGGACTGGTCAATCCTAGCACAAAAGGAAGAACTACAGATACAAGTACCGCTAAAGTGCTCCAAATTAAGATTTTAAACAATGGTAAGCGAGCAGATTGTCGTGTTTCAAACTCTTCTCGCTCCTCTCCCCCAGCTGAATTTTCTTGATTTCCAGTCCAAGTTGGAGTTGGTTCGTCTTCTAATCTGCCATATACGTTCATTCATTCTCTCCTAGATTTTGATTTGTTCTAGTATATCAAAAAGTCTAGTTCTTGTCAGCCTGCTGAGGACATTTATTCAGCTTTTTATAGAGACTAGCGAAGCGTTCAATCTCATAAAAACGGTGAAAAGACGCCTTTTTATAGGCTTCTAAAAAATTTTTTTCTTCTACTGTTATCATCTCTTCTCCTTTTCTCTTTATTCGAAAAAAAGAGAAGCAATCTATTAAAAAAACTGAATTCCCTAAAAGAGAATTCAGCACTTTGTCTTTAGTCAGCCTTTTTTTCTAAATTTTTTGAAATACTACGATTTTTACCTTCAAGATACACCATCAAAATAGAAATATCTGCTGGGTTTACTCCCGAAATACGGCTGGCTTGGCCGATGGTTTCTGGATTGATGAGTTTGAACTTCTGGCGAGCTTCTGTCGCAATGGAATCAATGTCATCCCAGTCGATGTTGGCTGGAATGCGTTTTTCTTCCATGCGTTTCATCTTGGCAACCTGATCCATGGCTTTTGAGATATAGCCTTCGTACTTGATCTCTGTTTCAATCAGTTCGATAATCTTGTCATCCAATTCTTCAGCAGCAGGTCCGATGAAAGCCACCACATCTTGGTAAGAGACTTCTGGGCGACGAAGGAATTCCTTGGCTGTCACCGCATCTGTCAACGGCTTGAATCCCATCGCTTCAACCTTAGCATTGGTTTCCTTGACTGGCTTAAGTTTGATGCTGTCTAGACGCTTCATCTCATTGTCAAATTGATTTTTCTTGATTTCAAAACGAGCCCAACGTTCATCGTCAACAAGACCAATCTCGCGCCCCATCTCAGTCAAACGCATATCGGCATT
This sequence comes from Streptococcus sp. HMSC067H01, assembly GCF_001814775.1. GTDB lineage: Bacteria > Bacillota > Bacilli > Lactobacillales > Streptococcaceae > Streptococcus. The sequence goes on along the minus strand of NZ_KV817777.1, from coordinate 39,390 downwards.
GTCATGACGGAGGATGAGTCGGTATTCTGCACGACTAGTTAACAGACGGTAAGGTTCAATGGTACCCTTAGTTACCAAGTCATCAATCATCACTCCGATATAACCGTCACTTCGTTTTAGAATTAACTCAGGCTTGCCTTGGATTTTCAGCGCTGCGTTGATACCCGCGATAATCCCTTGGCCTGCTGCCTCTTCATATCCAGATGTACCATTTGTTTGACCAGCTGTGAAAAGTCCTGAGATTTTCTTGGTTTCCAGAGTTGCACGCAATTGATGAGGCAAGACCATGTCGTACTCAATGGCATAACCAGTTCGCATCATTTCTGCATTTTCCAAACCTTTGATAGAATGAACCAGATCACGCTGGACATCCTCAGGAAGGCTAGTTGAAAGTCCCTGGACATAAACTTCCTCTGTATTGCGACCTTCTGGCTCAAGGAAGAGTTGATGGCGTTCCTTGTCCGCAAAGCGAACAATCTTATCCTCAATCGACGGACAATAGCGAGGCCCCACTCCCTTGACCACGCCTGTAAACATAGGCGCGCGGTGGAGGTTATTCTGGATAATCTCATGACTGGTACCATTGGTATAGGTCAACCAGCACGGCACTTGATCTTTGACATAATCTTCATCACGTGAAGTGTAAGAGAAGTGATTTGGTGTTTCATCTCCTGGCTGAATCTCTGTCACATCATAGTTGATAGAGGAAGCCTTGACACGTGGAGGCGTTCCTGTCTTGAAACGACCGATTTCAAGTCCAAGTTCCTTGAGATTATCAGCTAGGTTAATAGAAGCCAGACTGTGGTTTGGACCTGATGAATACTTGAGATCTCCGATGATGATTTCCCCACGGAGGGCTGTTCCTGTGGTCACGATAACAGCCTTGGCAGCATATTCCTGATGGGTAGCTGTACGAACACCGACAACCTTGCCTTCTTCCACCAAAATCTCATCAATCATGGTTTGACGAAGGGTCAGATTCTCTTGGTTTTCAACGGTTTTGCGCATCTCTTTAGAGTAAAGTTCCTTATCAGCCTGCGCACGAAGGGCACGGACAGCTGGTCCCTTCCCAGTGTTGAGCATCTTCATCTGGATGTAACTCTTGTCAATGGTCTTAGCCATCTCGCCACCAAGGGCATCTACCTCACGCACGACAATCCCCTTGGCAGAACCACCAATAGACGGATTACATGGCATGAAAGCCAACATTTCAATGTTGATAGTCGCAAGCAAGACCTTGCAACCCATACGGCTCGCAGCTAGGGAAGCTTCAACCCCCGCATGTCCCGCACCGATTACAATAATATCATATTCTTCCGTAAAATTATAAGTCATTTCTTAACCTTTCAAAAATTTCTCGCAAATAAGGAACTAACTTCTCCTCCTCTAGAGCTTGAGCCATAGTAACCCATTTAAAGAGCGTATGCTCTTCAGGATCCAATCTGATAATTGGCTTCTCCCCAACCCACTCTGCTTTATAAACTAAGCGAGTAAAGACAGTATCCTTAGAGGTATCCAGTTGACTATCTTCGTGAAGAAGCTTGAGCGAACTGCTGTCTAGCCTAACTCCCGCTTCTTCAACACATTCTCTAAGAGCTCCATCTCGCGGAAGTTCACCCTTTTCAACCCCGCCACCAGGAATATCCCAGTAAGTTGGATAAACGTTGGGTTGTCCTCTTTTAATTTCCGAACGCTGAATGAGCAAATAATCACCACCACTATGAACAAGCACATGGGCAATAAGCTTAACCATCATTTTCTCTCCTATTCCTCAAAATGAATGTGTCTTAGTTGGCCGTCCCAAGCTGTCAAAGCTGTTTTTAAAAAGGCTGGGACTAGATTGATACCCTCAAGCTTGTCTATGTCAATCCATTCACAGGGCTGCGATTTTTCATCTTCCTGCATGGTCAATGGGGCATCTTCAAGCAAATTCACTAGATAATGAAACTCGATATTGTGATAGTAAATACCGTCCTGTTCAAAACGATTTTCAACTACGAAAACTAGCTGACCAGCTTGAGCTTTGACACCCAGTTCTTCCTTCACTTCACGGACTACCGCGTCTTCCGTTTTTTCGTTAATTTGAATCGCACCGCCGATTGTGTAATACTTGCCCTTATCTTTGGTGACTAGAAGCTTGCGATTTTGGAGAATCAAGGCTGTCGCCCGAACTCCAAAAACCGTATTTCCTACTCTTGTCCGAAAGTCTTGCTGAGTCATTCTTGTCCTTTCCCTTAAACGACACAAAAACAGTCAAAACTCCAAAGAAGTGCAGGACAAAAAAGCCTGCAACATCCATGAGCTTTGACCATCATTTCTATTGCTTTTATTATTGTAGCAAATTGAGAAAATTTGTCAATCTAAATGTACTGACAAACTTGTCCATCGCGGTAAGCATTGTCAATCAAACCGCCACCTAGACACTCATCGCCATCATAAAAGACAACTGCCTGTCCTGGTGTGATGGCGCGTTGCGGTTCTGCAAACATGACCTCTGCCTTATCTCCTTTGACATAGACGGTCACCTTAGAATCAGGCTGACGGTAGCGGAATTTAGCCGTACATTCTAATGTAAATTCCTCTGGCATATCACGAGTAAAGTGGACCTGACTGGCTTCTAGGCTGGTTGACATGAGCGAATCATGGTAGAAGCCTTGGCCTACATAGAGAATGTTCTGACTTAGGTCTTTTCCGACAACGAACCAAGGAGCATTGTCACCGCCGTGTTGTCCACCGATCCCGAGTCCGCCACGCTGACCGATCGTATAGTACATCAGACCAGCATGGTCACCCATATCGCGACCATCCACAGTCATCATTCGACCAGGCTGGGCTGGTAGGTAGTTGCTGAGAAATTCTTTAAAGTTCTTTTCTCCGATAAAGCAAATTCCTGTTGAATCTTTCTTCTTAGCAGTCGCAAGGCCTGCTTCTTCTGCTAGTCTGCGAACTTCAGGCTTTTCCAAATGTCCCAATGGGAACATAGTCTTTTGTAATTGTTCTTGTGAAAGTTGGCTGAGGAAATAGGTCTGATCCTTGCCATTGTCCACGCCACGAAGCATGTGAACAATGCCATCCTCATCACGCGCCACACGGGCATAGTGCCCAGTCGCTACATAATCGGCTCCCAAGGTCATAGCATAGTCCAAAAAGGCCTTAAACTTGATTTCCTTGTTACACATAACGTCTGGATTTGGCGTGCGTCCTGCACGGTATTCCGCTAGGAAATACTCAAAAACGCGGTCCCAGTACTCTTTTTCAAAATTGACAGAGTAGTAAGGAATGCCAAGTTGGTCTGCCACTGCAGCCACATCCTTGTAATCTTCGGTCGCCGTACAGACGCCGTTTTCATCTGTGTCGTCCCAGTTCTTCATGAAGATACCGATCACATCGTAGCCCTGTTCTTTGAGCAAGAGAGCCGTCACCGACGAATCAACACCACCACTCATCCCCACGACAACACGTGTTTTAGAGTTATCACTCATGGTAGTTCTCCCATCTATTCGTTTATTCACGATTGAAGGTCGTGTGTGCTTAACGATTGAAGGTCGTTTGAGCAGTTTTCATTATAACATGCTTAGATAGAGAAGACAAGGAAGAGGCTGATAATCTACCAACCTCTTCTGTCAATACATGAAAATCAGGATACAAAAGAAATCAATTCATCCCTAAATCTCTATTCTCTTTAAAAACTTATTTTTAAAATCAACTAAAAATGATATACTTTAATAAGGAGGAATGCGCACATGATTCCATATATACACCATCATCCATGTGCGTAGGACTAATGTGAACAACTACAAAGATATTCTAATATCAAAAAATACTATTTTTATTATTACACTTATTGCAGGTATTGGACTTTTGACAGGCTTAGTCCTTCATCAAGAAAAAATCCAAGCAGAGAGAGGGAACGTTGCTCTCATCAAACAACAAAAAAATCATCAAGATGTTGAACAAGTAAAAAACGCTATTAAAAACTTCAATATCGATTCTGAAACCATTATAGAAGATTGGAAAAAAATTCAAGAATTAAAACCAACTACTGATGAAGGCAAAAAGACACTAGCAGACTTTCTTACTTCTACTGCCGATAAAGTGACAAACCACTATAGTGAAAAAGCTTTAAAACTAGATATAAAAGATTCTGATAGCCAGTTTCAAGATAAACAAACACTTGAAACGACCATCACTTCCTTACAAAAAATACTAGAAATCATTAAAAATATCAATTCTGCAAACGATCAAACTGCTCTTGAGGAAAAGATTAAACCAATTCAAGAACTAATCTCTAAATTTCAAAAACAAGTTGAAGTCTTGACCAAAAAAGAGGAACAAAAGTCTAACCAGACTGAAACGACTAGTAGCGTTCAGAGAGGAGAAACCTACAATTCAGAAGATAGCAACTACACTCCAACCTACTCTGAATCATATGGAAACCTGAATAATTCCCAAGCACCTGCAGCTGAGCAGTCTTCATCTGGTAGTACTAGTAGTGGAGGAGATAATAGCGCTAATACAGGAGAACAAACTGCTGATTCTTCAGGTTCTCAATCAGAGTCTAATAGCAATACAAATAGTCATCAACCTACTAATTCAGGTGTAGAAAATCCATAAACTTGTAAGCCCTCATCACCAATGTTTATAATGACCTCTCATCAGATGTAAGCACACAAAAAGAGCCGTTTAAGGCTCTTTTCTATATCATCTTAATACCAACCGTTGTTAAGCCAGAAGTTCTTAGCTGCAGTCCATGAACCGTAACGTCCTGCAACGTAGGCATCTGCTACACGTTCTTGGTTTTCAGCTGAGTAGTCACCGTTCAAGTATGAATCTGTCAATTGGTAACGTCCGATGTAACGTCCGTTTGTAGCTGTGTAGCTACCACCTGATTCTTTTTGAGCAATCCATTCTTTAGCTTCTGATTCTGATCCGCTTACTGTTGCTGCTGGAGCAGTGTAGCTTTCTTCCACAACTGGTGCTGCTGGTGCTTCATATGTTGTTTCAGTTGCTTCTGCTTCGTAAGTTACAGCTTCAGTAGTTGCCTCTGTTGTAGCTGGAGCCTCATAGGTTGTTGAAGTCGTTGCAGCTACTGCAGCAGCTGGACCATCAATAATCAAGACTTGGTCTACAAAGATAAGGTCAGTATTTTCAATATTATTCAATTCAGCCAATTTTTCAACAGTTGTGTTGTGTGTTTCTGCAATTTCTGAAAGAGTGTCACCAGCTTTAACTGTGTAAGTCGTTGTCTCTTGCGCAAAAGTTAGTGATGGTGCAAGGAAAGCAAGTACGACTGCCAATCCTGCAAATTTTGTTTTAATAGTTGATTTCATTTAAAAAGTTTCTCCTTCTTTCTTATATTTCCATCATACCCTACTATTATTACTGTTTCTTGACGTTTTTATGTAGAAATATTACAAGACTATGTTTTATTTCACTTAAATAGCCTTTTTTTGTTACAAAAGGCTTGATTTTATAGTCTTTATGGGGATTCTAGATATTTGATAATGGAATTGAGCGCTTGCATCTAATCTTTGATATAATAGAGGTAAGAATCTTTTGAAGGGGAAACAGATGCAATCACTTCGTTTTCAATCTGTCTTTGATATTATTGGGCCAGTCATGATTGGGCCGTCTAGTAGTCATACAGCAGGAGCTGTTCGAATCGGGAAAATCGTCTCATCTATCTTTGACGATACTCCTACCGAGGTCGAATTCCAACTTTTTAACTCTTTTGCAAAAACCTATCGCGGACACGGAACTGACCTTGCCCTTGTCGCTGGAATCTTAGGAATGGATACAGATGATCCAGAAATCCCTAACAGTTTAGAAATCGCCCACAAGCGTGGCATCAAAATCGTCTGGACCATCCAAAAAGATAGCAACGCACCTCATCCAAACACTACGAAAATCACTGTTAAAAACGATCGTAAGACTATCAGTGTAACAGGAATTTCAATCGGCGGTGGAAATATCCAGGTTACCGAATTAAATGGTTTTGCGGTATCCCTTAATATGAATACTCCTACTATCATCATTGTCCATCAGGATGTTCCTGGTATGATTGCTCACGTAACAGAGGCCCTCTCTCGCTTTGATATCAACATCGCTCAGATGAATGTGACCCGAGAAAAGGCTGGTGAGAAAGCCATTATGATTATCGAAGTTGATAGTCGCAACTGTGACGAATCTATTGAAGAAATTCGTAAAATTCCTCATCTGCACAATGTCAATTTCTTTCAATAGGAGGAACTATGTTTTATTCTATCAAAGAATTAGTTCAACAAGCCGACTTAGATTTTCAAGGAAATGTTGCTGAGCTCATGATTAGGACTGAGTATGAGCTAACTGGTCGTGAGCGTGAGGAAGTTCTCCTCCTCATGGAGCGTAACCTTGAAGTCATGAAAGCCTCAGTTGAGCTTGGTCTCAGTGAAAAAAAATCTCGTAGTGGCTTAACAGGTGGAGACGCAGCCAAACTAGACCACTACATCAAAAAAGGAAAGACCTTATCAGACTTCACTGTTTTGTCTGCTGCTCGGAATGCTATCGCCGTTAATGAACACAACGCCAAGATGGGACTCGTTTGTGCAACCCCTACCGCTGGTAGTGCCGGCTGTCTTCCAGCCGTTCTCACTGCTGCTATTGAAAAGTTGAATTTAACTCATGAGCAACAACTAGACTTTCTCTTTGCTGCTGGCGCTTTCGGGCTTGTCATTGCTAATAACGCTTCTATCTCAGGAGCTGAAGGAGGCTGCCAAGCAGAGGTTGGCTCTGCTTCTGCCATGAGTGCCGCTGCCCTGACCTTAGCTGCTGGAGGAAGTCCCTATCAAGCTAGCCAGGCCTTGGCTTTTGTCATTAAAAATATGCTTGGTCTCATTTGTGACCCTGTTGCAGGCTTGGTTGAAGTTCCTTGTGTCAAGCGTAACGCTATGGGAGCAAGCTTTGCCTTCATCGCAGCCGATATGGCTCTGGCTGGAATTGAATCCAAAATCCCAGTTGACGAAGTCATTGATGCCATGTACCAAGTAGGTTCTAGCCTACCAACTGCCTTCCGTGAAACAGCTGAGGGAGGCCTTGCCGCCACACCGACAGGTCGTCGCCTTCAAAAAGAAATCTTCGGCGAATAATTTCAAAATCATTAGGAGAGTATATGTCATCAATTTCTGCTATTTTTTTCGATTTAGATGGAACGCTCGTGGATAGTTCTATCGGCATTCACAATGGTTTCACCTATACCTTTGAGCAACTGGGAGTGACAAGTCCTGATGCCAAGACTATTCGTGGTTTTATGGGGCCTCCGCTAGAAACCAGCTTTGCCACTTGCTTACCAACTGAGCAGATTGAGCAAGCCATCCAGCTCTATCGTTCTTATTATAAGGAAAAAGGTGTGTACGAAGCTCAGCTTTATCCTCATATCAAAGATTTACTGGTAGAACTAGCTAAACAGTTTCCTCTCTATATCACCACTACGAAGAATACACCAACAGCAGTTGATATGACTAGTAATTTTGAGATTGACCACTTCTTTGACGGCATCTATGGTTCAAGTCCTCAAGCCCTGCACAAGGCCGATGTCATTCGTCAGGCTCTGGAAACTCATCATCTAGCTCCTGAAACGGTTGTTATTATCGGAGATACCAAGTTTGATATGATTGGTGCCCAAGAAACTGGCCTTAAAAAACTAGCAGTAACCTGGGGATTCGGTGAGGAGAAAGACCTCATGGACTATCACCCTGACTGGATTGCTCACCAAACAGAAGATATTTTAAATCATTTACAGAAGAAAGATTAATCAAAAGACCCCCAAATCTAGCACATCCTAGACTTGGGAGTCTTTTTATCTGTACTTGACTAGGAAAAATGCCTTTCACCACACTGGTTACATTATTCAAAGGGGGAAACTTCTTCGGCTTCACCTTCTTTAGATCTATCGATAGCGACTGTTTCTACTTCCTTAGTGGGCATAGCTAGCAAGACCAAAAGAGCGATACCACCCATTGGAACGAAGTGAAGGAAGATGAAGGCCCAGTGAAAACCTGCATCTCTTAGCCGACGAACTTTTACAGCAAGACTTGGTGTAAATAGCACGATAGCTAAAATCATATAAACACTTATGATTGCTACTCCTAAAATAGGATCTGTTCCTCCGGCATCCTTCAAGGCCATTTGAAACCAGAATATATAAAGGGGTAGGAACAAAATATGATTCATCAACCAAACCCACCAAAAGTCTGAACGTGTTGAACGACCTGTAAAATCTGCATAGCCTTTAAAGAAATTTTTATATGCCTGAATCATAAGTTGCTCCTAATTGTTTAGTTGTATATGTTAGTCTATCAGATACTGCTAGAAATCACAAATATTTAAAAAATAAAACACTCCTCAATCCACAAATGGATATGGGAGTGTTAGTGGTTTACCTAATAGTAGGAAGAATGCTAGTCAGCTAAAATGCTAGTCAGCTAAATAGATGGTGAAGTTTGGCTATCCTATTTATTGTCTGGTTCTTCGAAAGGTGAAACTTCCACAACTTCTTCAACTTCAACTTCTTCAGCTTTATTAAGGGTTACTACCTCTACTTCCTTGCTTGGCATAGCTAACAAGACTAGTAAAGCAATTCCTCCAACCACGGGAATAAAATGTACAAAAATCAGAGCCCAGTGAAAACCAGCATCACGGAGACGGCGAACTGTCAAAGCTAACATAGGTAAGATTAGGGCAAGACCGAAAATCATATAGACAATAGCGAGTCCACCCAAGGCAAGAAAAGCACCCTCTTCTCCTTCGCTAAATATAGCATTAAAGTATGCTGAATAAAGAGGGATAAGAAGTAGTATGTTTGTTAGCCAAATCCACCAATACTCTGAACGTGTTGAACGGCCTGTGAAATCTACATAACCTTTAAAGAAACTTTTATATGCGTTAATCATAAGTTACTCCCTAATTTTTTTATTTACTATAGTTTATCATATCTGTTCACTAATAACAAGTTTGTTCAAAAAACTCTGAAAATCTCTCCAAATCTAGAAAAAAAGATACTATCCCTTCCCTCCTGTCAAAAAGAGTTCCAGGGATAATACCTTAGTTTTGTTTTTAATCAGTGTGAGTTGTTTCATTGGCAAAACCGATAATGGCTTGCTTCAACTCAGAACCTCGCAAGGCACGGAATTCTTCAATCTTTTGATTGATGACTTCAAGTGGCATGACATTAACCTTGCCCACAAAAATCTTATCCATGACTTGATTATCCACTAATTCGGTTGACACTAGCAACTCCTCATAGAGTTTTTCACCTGGACGGATCCCCACTTCTACAATTGGAATTTCATTTTCAGTACGTCCACTGAGAAGAACCATTTTCTTGGCCAAATCATAAATCTTAACAGGTTGCCCCATATCAAGGATGAAGACTTCTCCATCTTTGGCATAAGCTCCTGCATGTATAACCAAACGACTAGCTTCTGGAATGGTCATAAAGTAACGAGTCATACGGAAGTCTGTCACGGTCACTGGACCACCCTCTGCAATCTGACGCTCAAAGACAGGAATCACACTACCACGGCTACCAAGAACATTCCCAAAACGTACCGCACAATAGGTAGACTGGCTACGCTGGTTAAATCCTGTAACAATCAACTCTGCCACACGTTTGGTAGCCCCCATAACGTTCGGTGGATTAACAGCCTTATCTGTCGAAATCATGACCATCTTCGGCACCTTAGCGGCGTCAACTGCCTTGGCAACATTATAAGTTCCGAGGATATTATTTTTAAAGGCTTCTTTGGGATTACGTTCCATCATCGGCACGTGCTTATGGGCAGCAGCATGGTAAACAATAGCTGGTTCATACTTCTCAAATACTTGAAGCAAGCGATCATAGTCTTGAATATCTGCAATCACAGGAACATAGTCAATTCCTTGGAAGCTACGAATCAATTCATGATAAATCAGATAAATCGAATTTTCCCCGTGCCCCAAAAGAACCACGCGCTCTGGATTGAAGCGACTAACCTGACGACAAATTTCAGAACCGATGGAGCCTCCTGCACCTGTCACCAGGATAGTTTTACCAGTAATTTCTGACCCTAGGCGTGACTCATCAAGTTTAATTTCTTTACGTCCCAAAAGGTCCGTAATATCAATCTTTTGGAAGCCACCCACTTGCGGATGGATACCTTGGACAACCGACTCAATCTTGGGCATCTTATAACACTTCAAGCCAAGTTGGTTACACATTTTCAAGATGCGCTCATATTCTGACGGATCAAGGGAAGGGATCGCAACAATGACTTTCTCAATCTGATGACGTTTGGCCAATTCTGGCAACTGATCATAGGAACCTAAAACTGGAATACCACCGAGCTTCTGACCTTTTTTCTTTTCATCATTATCCAAAATACCGACTAACTCAAGATCACTCGTAGGATGTTGGTAGCTGTTCATAAAGAGAGCTCCACCGTCCCCAGCACCAATCAAGAAGGTACGACGGTGTTCCCCTTCTCCATCACCCTTTTTACGTCTAGAATAGATCAACTGCCAAGTGATACGAGGAAGTAAGATCAAGAAGGTGCTGAGCAAGATAAAGAGGACAATGAAACGCACAGAGAAAAGTGGCAAGAAGGCGTAGCAAATAAGATAAGACAAGACACTGCTGACACTTACTCCGATGAATATCTTCATAAAGTCTGTGATTTTGCTATAGCGACTGATGCTGGCATTGAGCCCCCAAAATCCAATCATAATCTGATAGAACAAGAAGGTCAGGCTAGTATAGATGACATAGTCCACAGGTGCTGGATTGATCAATCCATAAAATAAAATATAAGAAACAATGATAGAGGAAATCATGCTGGTAGCATCAAAAATCCCCCAAAAGACTTGTTTTTGTTGTTTATTTAGTACTTCAACCAGATCAATTACATAATCTGTCATTTTTTTGTTCATGTGAATGGAATCCTCCTACACAAAATCACATTTTCTAGTAATTACAAGACATTTTTTTAAACTGATGAGCTATTTGCTTTTTCTCAATAGTTTTAAAAATATAAACTGTCGTACAAATCCTGGACAGAGGGCAACGACAACTTGGATTAAAACACTTTTCAGATATTCACCATAAGAAATCTGTCCACGCGCGTGCATTCTTTGGCGTGCTTGGCGATAGAGTTTGAGATAGCGAAGACCACCGCGGCGTTCAAACATCCCCGCTCCCACGCGCACCTTACAAAGAATCTGATCCACATTCCCAGTCCGAGCACCAGCGCTAATCATATTGAGCCAAAGCAGGTCATCTTCCATATAAAGGCCATCTTCATAGTTGCCTGCTTTTAAAACCATCTCTTTTTTGAACATGACCGTCATGTGATTGAAGGCACTTCTCATGCGTTGGTAGGCGATTATCTCTTCGTGCTTGATAGGAACGCGACGATAGGACACTATTTCATCAGGTTGGTCAATAAATTCTGCGATATGACCTCCCAGCAAGTCCAAGTTTTCCTTTTCCATCAAATCAAACTGTTGTTCGAAACGATCTTCGACAGCGATATCGTCAGTATCCATACGGGCAATAACGTCATATTGGCACTGTAAGACACCATACTGAAGCGCTAAGCCCAGCCCACGGTTTTGTTCAAGTGGACAACGTTTAATTGGAATACTTGACTGTGCTGTCAATTTATCCAAAACTTGATAGAGTTCAGGTGTCAGCGGACCATCTTCGACGATTACCACTTCGCTAGGTTTGAGTGTTTGATGTAAGATGCTCTCTACTGCTTCTTCTAGAAAGGTAGGATTTTCTTTGATATAGACTGACATCAAGACACTAAATTTCCGATTTTCAGACACAGTTTTTCTCCAATGTATAGATTTTCTTCCACTATTTTATCACAAATTTCCAGACTTTCCTATTTTTATTTGAATCCCAGAAAAAAACTAGTAAATCTATCCTTCTTTTTCCAATGATTTCGCTGAGCTAAGTAACGGATTCTCTCTATCTTGACATCTATAGGAAAAAGCCTTAAAATAAGCTGTTATCAAAATCAGTTTATTGAGGTTCACATGAAAAAACGATCACTCTTTTTTATTCTAGGAATTGTCTTAATCGGAGCGGTCTTAAGAGCTCCTTTTACAGCCTTACCGACTATTTTAGGGGACATTGCTCAAGGTTTAGGAGTTGAGGTCAGCTCACTTGGTGTTTTGACCAGCCTTCCTCTCTTAATGTTTGCTCTTTTTTCCTCTTTTGCGACCCGTTTAGCTCAAAAGATTGGACTCGAGCACCTTTTTACCTACAGCCTCCTTGTCTTGACAATCGGCTCAGTCATTCGTATCTTCAATCTCCCATTGCTTTATCTGGGAACCCTACTCATCGGAGCAAGTGTCGCTATTTTTAACGTACTCCTTCCTAGCGCCATTCAGGCCAACTATCCGCAAAAAATCAGTTTTCTGACAACACTTTATGTAACGTCCATGGGGATTGCAACTGCCCTCTCCTCTTACATCGCTGTCCCCATCACTCAAGCAACTTCTTGGAAAGGCTTAATCCTTTGTCTAAGCCTCCTCTGCTTGCTAACCTTTTTCGTTTGGTTACCCAACCATGGTCACAATCATTTTCTTGAAGGGCATGAGAAAAAACAAGAGAAAGAGAATATCTTAAAAAATAAAAATGTCTGGGCCATCATCGTTTTTGGTGGACTTCAATCCCTCCTCTTTTATACTAGCATGACTTGGTTACCAACCATGGCTATTAGTGCTGGTCTTTCTCACACAGATGCCGGACTTCTGGCTTCTATCTTTTCACTGATTAGTATTCCCTTCTCGATGACCATTCCAAGTCTCACAACTCGTTTATCAGACCACAACCGCCAAATCATGCTGACAGTCATCTCTCTTGCTGGAATGCTTGGAATTGCTATGCTCCTATACCCGAGCAAGAGTTTCCTTTACTGGCTAGTAGCGCATCTCTTGATTGGAACTGCCTGCAGCGCCCTCTTTCCTTATCTCATGGTTTGCTTCTCCATCAAAACCAGCTCTCCTGAAAAAACAGCCCAATTGTCTGGTCTTGCCCAGACAGGTGGTTACATCCTAGCAGCCTTTGGACCAACTCTCTTTGGTTACAGCTTTGACATGTTCCATTCTTGGATCCCAGCTGTTCTGGCCCTCCTCGTCATCCATATAATCATGATAATCTCCCTCTTTATGGTGGATAAAACTGAGAAAATCCTCTAAAAAGGTTTTTAGGATTTGCCACAAATAAATACACTTTGAAAGCCAGACTGAGTCTGGTTTTTTATATGAGTATATGTTTAAAAAGCATCATACATATACTAGGAGAAAAATATGGTTTTTGATATAATAAAATATGTAGAAACTAATTATGAAACGAAAAGGCAGATTAGTTTGAACTAGCAATAATTACTATTTCAAAGTGAGGGCATAGTATGGATGAACAGAAATACAATTTGGAACAAAGTATAGCGGAGTTAGATAAGCTCCTTGACTTATCAGCAGATCAGACAGATAAGACTGCCTGTGAAGATCTAGCAGAAAAGGCAAGAATAATTTATGAGCAATTTCCAGAATCTGAAGAGATAGCTTTACGTTATGCTAAGACTTTAGTTAATTTATTGTTTGAACAAGAAAATGTTGAGGATGTACTGAACACTGTTAATTCTGTCAAACAAATTTTTGAGTTTTTCAAGCACTCTGAAGATATTGCTTTACATTATGCTATGGCTTTAGTCAATTTGTCAGCTAAGCAAGAAAATGTTGAGGACAGATTGAAGACCGCTGAATTGGTCAAAGAAATCTTTGACCAATTCAAGCATTCTGAAGACATTGCATTACGTTATGCTATGGCTTTATTCAATCTTTCAAACTTACAAAAGGACATCAAAAAGCGTAAAGAAACTATATCTGAACTAGAAGCTTTAACCTTAAAATTTCACAATTCAGAACTCATTGCTTTACGATATGCTATGGCTTTATTCAATCTTTCAAACCAGCAAAATGATATCAAACAACGTAAAGAAACTATATCTGAACTAGAAGCTTTAA
>NZ_KV817777.1:9770-25241 GCF_001814775.1 Streptococcus sp. HMSC067H01 | reverse complement strand
ACGGTATGCTAACGCTTTATTCAATCTTTCAAATCTCCTAAATGATATCAAACAGCGCGAAGAAACTATATCTGAACTAGAAGCTTTAACATTAAAGTTCCAAAATTCAGAACTCATTGCTTTACGGTATGCTAACGCTTTATTCAATCTTTCAAATTTCCAAAATGATATCAAACAACGTAGAGAAACTATATCTGAACTAAAAGCTTTAACGTTAAAGTTCCAAAATTCAGAACTCATTGCTTTACGATATGCTATGGCTTTGGTTAATTTATCAATCAAACAGACTGAACCAGAAGAAATTTCTGAAAATGCTCAAAAAATTCAAGCTATATATAAAAATTTCAATGAACCTCAAGATATTGCTTTGCAGTATGCTATGGTCTTAGTCAGCCTATCAGCTGAACAGACGAAATTAGAAGATATCACTAAAACTGTTCAGAAAATTCAAACTATCTATAAAAAATTCAATAAGTATCCAGATATCGCATTAAATTATGCTATGGCTTTAGTTAATTTGTCACTTGAGCAGGCCAATTTAGATAAATTAAATGATACTGCTTCTAAACTTAAAAAAATAGCTTTTAATTTTGAAAAAAATGAAGATATCACTTTATGCTACGCTGAAGTCCTTGCGAATATCATCACTAAACAACCACACCAAGCTGAAAAATTTGAAACTATGGATAAACTAACAAGGTTATACCATAACTTTGAACAATCTGAAGAGATCACTGTCCAGTATCTTACAGCCAGGAAAGATTTTGCAACTAATAATCTGATCGAGCATTCAACTCTTGTAAATGATATCTGTCAATCTTTGAGGTCTATCCCAAGTATCAATATTTTAAATATTCTAATCGAGACACTCGAAAACGAAGAACAATTTAAGCAAAATCAAGTTCAGTTTCCTACTACTAATATCATAAAAGCTCTGGATCAACTTTGTTTCAATTCATCAATTAAAGAAGAAAAGGAGGATAAAGAGAAAAATTTGCTTATTCGCACCTTAAAACTTGGTATTATATCAGATACAAAATACGATATTTTAAAAGCTTGGATAGATCATTATGGAGAAGACTCAAAAAAAATCAATCAACTAATCAAAATTTATACGCTTGTCCAACAACTCAAGTATGAGCTTGGATTGAAAGATGAAGACATAAATAGAAAGCTAAAATTCGGCCACTATACTTCAGGAAAGCACTCCAAAGTATACTAGGAAAAGAGGATAATGCACCATTCTCCATCTCAGGAAAGACACGTCTGAATAACGCCAACTATATGAACGATCCTGAAGAAGGTGTCATTCTAGAAGACATTTTAAAATTAGAAAAACGAAATCCTTTGGACCCAAGCTCTTGGTTTTTAATGAGTTTTACTAGCAAAACAGATGATTTAGCCATGTGGTCGCAATATGGAAATAACGCAGAAGGAGTCTGTATTGTACTAAATGAGAATGATTTTGCTCATTATCATTCACTTAGTGACCTTCCTTGGTATCAAAAAAACTCAGATAAACAAATAAGTCATAAAATGAATTCAAGCGTTGAAATTCCAAACGATATCTCTCTAAATGAATCCGGTAAAGAGTTGACGATTATAGGAAATGAAAATGTACAAATTTCTGAAGACAAACATTCGACATCAAATAATGATAGGGATTATTTATATCGAGTAGCTTACGTTCATTACTCTGGTGACAAATTCGATATCGAAGAAACTGAACTATTCACTCATGAAGAAGTAACACGATTAAAAGGTTTGTTAGGAGATTTAAAATCAGAATTAACGAATTATAAAAATTCAGAAGATCTATTCTATAAAAAAGCTATCGCTGACTGTATAGAAGAAATCCGCTACCTATTCAAATCGGTCGATTACAAGTATGAAGAGGAGTTGCGTATTTTGCAATATGCTAACTTAAATTCTGATAACGAAAAAATAAAAATTGATTATTCTCCTGAATTCGGTAAACTTTATCTTGAGAGAAAAGAAAATATTCAAATCGGTGAAGTCATTTTCGGTCCCAAGTTTCCGAATCCTGAATACGTGACTCCTTTATTGAAACTTTTGGATAAGAATATTAAGTATAAAAAATCTACGATAAAATTCAGATAGGTACACTCCTATTCTCTATTCTAAATGACACTCATAAAATCTAAGAGAATTTACCTAAAATTCAACTGATATGAAAGCCAGACTGAGTCTGGTTTTTTTGTATCTTCACAACATTTTAAAAAGTATAGATTTACCAAGCATACTGCTCTTCCTATGCGCAAAAATGGTATAATAAAGCTAGGGAGACTCCGGTTACAATTTATTAGAAGTAGCACTGTTTGGGTACATAAAAGGTTATTACTTTGGGAATTGATAGTTGAAGCGATGCTAAAGTAGAAATTATAAACGTCTGCATTTATGATTATTTTAACACCATTAAGAAATTTTGATTGGATAAAAAATCTCGATTATCCAAAGACCATTGAATCATGTAAGGAGAAATTTGTATGCTAGCAAAAGCAGGGGACGTCTATTGTGTTTACAATTTCCATCTAAAAAAATACATAGCTTGTCAGATAACCAAGATAGAAGAGGGGGAGAAAAAGCCACAGGCTGTCCTACTATCATTAGACTGGTCAGGAGATCAACCTCTTAAGGAAGAAGAACTATCTTCTTTGAAGCCACTCTATATAGATTTTATGTACTGGGAAAGAGACTTACATCTGAGTAATGTTGATATTCATGTACCGTCAAATTATATTTTTATTGGTAATACAACACCATTAACAACCAAAAGCACCAATACTTATGCTATGTTTTGGGGAAATGGTTCCGATATTTATAGGCAACTGAAATGGCAAGAAATACCAAAAGAAAAAAGAGATTTATTTAAGAAAGCAGATAAAAGCAAGGAAAAAGTTTCATTTGCAGGAAATGAGTGCCGTATTTCTAAACACAATATCAATGACGAGTGGACGCCTTTTGAAGACGCATTAGAATTAAAGGTCTTTCCTTGTTTATCTAAGTTGGCATTAACGAGATGGCACAAAAATTTATATGAGTATTTGCAGTCAACTCCTTTTATTACAGAACTAGTTCTTGAGAATCATGGACAAACAAAACTGGATTTTTCTAAGACATCCATACATCGACTTTCCATTGATTTGACAGGCGTAGAGGAACTTAGATTGAATGATGATTTGGAGGAGCTAGTCTTATTAGGAGACATGAGCAACAATTGTCAGATACTTGTAAAGGACCATGGAGCCAGCTTACGATTACAACTTGATCGTTCTCTACCTAAGGTACTGGGATTAAAAGATTTAGGAGCCATCCATTGTTCGAACATCCTTGAAATAGACTTTGCACAAATCTTGAATAACTATCCAAGGCTTAGGGAATTAAGATTGTGGGGGAAACCTGGTCATATTCTCAATTTCCATAAATTATCAGAGTTAAAAGAGTTAGTCAATTTTTCAACTGTTGATTTGTTTGGCTTTACTGCAGAGGATATTCCCAAACCAGAAGATTTACCTCGATTAAGCATGTTTTGGATGAGCAGCTTACCAGAAGAGGCCGCTAAAGTAGCCAAAAAATATTATAAAAAACAGCAGGACAAGGGACTGAATCTTTGGATAACAAAACCGAGAAAAGCTGAATGGCTAGCCCAAAACCTAGACAATCCATTTCGCTCATGGGATGGACAAGAGAATATTTCAACCGCAAACGCAAAAAAAGCAGCCTCTCTATATAGAAAGACTAGAGCAAGTCTTATAAAGCTTCTAGAAAACCCCAACGAGGATACTATAAAACACATAGAAGCCCTCATAAGAGAATATACTCAAGGTTTCAATAAAATGGACAAGCGTAACTGTTTTATTGAAACAATCGAGAGAGAGGATATCTATGATGCCCTGGTCGAGATCTTAGATTTACTACCTGAAGATTTAGGAATGGACAAAGAAAAATTTATAGAAATCTTTGATGAGCTAAAGGATTTTTAAATGAGAAGCCTTTCTAGTTCATTCCTGAAACGGAGATTATCATGACTAACTTTATACAGACTATCACAGTAGAAAATCGGCAGGTCGACAAAGAAAATTACTTTACAATTGGCTACTCTCCTGAGATAGAAAAATCTTTACTGTGTGTTTATATTTCTTGGATTGCTGGTTACGAACGCTATTACGAGTTAGATGACGGAGATTTGGCTCTCTTTGAAAGGAAACGAGAAGAATTTCTCAAAAAATATGAAAAAGAAATCAAGACTTATCGGACTGAAAGATTGATTGGTTCTGGGGCCTTGAGGGATTACAATTTCAGATCTTTGCCTGAGAATATCCTAGAAAACTTAGATAGCTATCCTCCATTTAACGGATATGTCTATCAAAACGGCATCCTCTGTGCCAAAATCAAGATTGAAGACAAGTATTTTTATCTTCCGCCCATTTATGATGAGGATTTCAGATAGGCATTGCCTCAAAGTGATGCAAAACATCCTCTAATCTTCTAGTTTTCACTAGGAGATTTTTTATATATAAAAATTTTACACATATTACTTGACAGGGCTTACATTTAGATGTATGATGTATGTGTAGAATAATTATATATAAAATTTTTACATACTAAAAAAGGAGGTGCCCCATGTATTTTCCAACATCAGCGGCCTTGATTGAATTTCTCATCTTGGCCATCCTAGAACAAGGGGATTCCTATGGTTATGAGATTAGCCAAACCATTAAACTCATTGCCAAAATCAAGGAATCCACCCTCTACCCCATCTTGAAAAAACTGGATACCAACCGCTACCTGACTACATACTCTCGCGAATACCAAGGTCGGATGCGCAAATACTACTCCTTGACAGAAATCGGAGAGGAGCAACTCTTTGTCCTTCGAGAAGAATGGACACTCTACACTGACACTATCAATGGCATCATAGAAGGGAGCATTCGCCATGACAAGAACTGAATATTTGAATCAGCTTGAAGCCTATCTGATGAAGCTTCCTCAATCTGATCGCATTGAAGCCATGGATTACTTCAAAGAACTCTTTGATGATGCGGGTCCAGAAGGTGAGGAGGAGCTTATCGCTAGCCTGGGAAGTCCAAAAGAAGCTGCCCATGATGTCCTGACTACACTTCTTGATAAGAAAATCAACGAAGAAAATTCCAGCAAGAACGACCGCCATATTTTACGTATCGCTCTACTAGCCCTTCTTGCAGCTCCTATTGGAATTCCGGTCGGAATTGCTCTTCTCATGGCTATCATCGGCATTTTTATCGCTGCTGTCAGCGTACTTATAGCCTTCTTTGCTGTATCAGTAGCTGGACTAATCCTAGGAGGCGTTCTCCTATTTGAAAGCTTCTACATTCTGGCTGAATCTACATCTGCTTTTGTGCTGATTTTTGGTGGTGGTTTACTGGCGATTGGAGCTTCATCCCTAGTCTTACTAGCCACTTCTTACGTAACACGTTTCTTTGGATTACTGGTCCTTCGACTCATCCAATGGATTCTTAATAGAGGAAAGAGAGGTGAAAGACATGCGTAAATGGACAAAAGGATTTCTTATCTTTGGTGTTGTTACCAGTATCATTGGTTTTTCCATGATGATCATCGGTATCCAAACAGATGGTGTCAGAAGCCTCCTTGCAATGTCTCAAAATCCAGTATTTGAAAGTCGAATGGAAGAACTCGTTTTTGATCAAGATATCGAAAACCTTAACATCTCACTGAAAGAACATTCGCTCGTCATTACGGAGTCAAACGATGATAAGATTCACCTTCAGTATCACCCGACCATCTCTGAAAAAGAAAATCTTCAACACTCTATCAAAGAGAAAAGTCTTGAAATAACTGATACCAAATCAACTACACGTCGCTCTATAGGTTCTAGTATCGAAGGTATCCTCTTTATCGCAAGCGGAATTTCTAGCCGCAATGATGAAGTTGTTCTCTCATTACCAAGAGGAAAAGACTTAAAAAATCTAACTGCCCAGGTAAACCATCGTATCCTTTCAATTGCCAATGCAAAACTCAGCAATGCCAAGATTCTGTCAAATGGCTATCTTCTTCGTATCACTGATAGCGAGATTAAAAATAGCCAACTGATCACAACTGGAATTGTCAATGTATTTGAAACCAGTCTAACAGATAGCCGCATCCAAGCAGACCATGAACATATCTCTGCTGAGGATATTCAAGTACATGGTAAGGTAGAGCTAGAGTCAGAAAAAGATATAGTCATCAAACTAGCTAAAAAAGAACTTGAGAGAATTAATGTAGAACTTTCTTCTGACCATGGTTCCATCTATCATCGTAGTAGGGAAGGATATAATCCAAACGAGGAAAACATGGAAGATGAAGAGTTCTCTAATCCTTACAAATCAGAGAAAAAAGATACACAAGATTTACTTGTCGCAAAAGCTGGTCAAGACATCAATCTACCAAAAGAGGATGTTCGCTCGCCTTCTTATAGACATCATGAATAAAAAGTTACTAATCAAAAAGGAGGTCTCATCATGACTCAAGAATGGTTCGAAAGTGCTGATTTCGAGAAAACAGCCAACAATGAGAAAAAAGATAACCCATCTGACCCAGTCATTCCCCAAGAAGAGTTAAAAGAAAAAGAAGAGTTGCCAGTGGTTGAAGAAAGCCTTCAAGCCAATCCTGAAGAACAAGAAGCTGACCTAGAAAAAGTAGAGAATGACGAACACGAAGAAATCGTTGCAAAGACAGACAAGTCAGAAGAACCTGTAGAGACTGAAGAACAAGAAGAACTGGCAACAAAGACAGACCAAGCAGAAAAAACAGTTAAGAAAGCACATCAGCCTAGCAAATCTTTGGAAAGTCCATTTGTCCCAGATCCTGTCCCTACAAAAACTGCAATCTTCAAAGAAGAATTGGCTGATTTTTGGACTTGGCTACTAGGTGCTCTGAAAGAGCCGACAGCTCGTTTTGATACAGATAAAAAAAATAGTTACACCGCCTTTGCCCTCCTAACTATCTTTTCTGCTACGAGTTTTCTCTTTACTGTTTACCACGCCAAACATAGCTACTACGGCCATATGGCGGCTATCAACTCTCATGTCAGCGAGCAGTTTCCTTCACTGAATCTCTTTTCTATCTTCTCCATCTTGGTAGCGACAAGTTTATTCTTCTTTTCTATCCTTATGGGTGGATTTGTAGTTAAACGTTTTGTCAATCAAGACAATGACTGGACACTGGAAAAATCCTTGCAAGAGTATAGCAGACTCTTCGCCCTTCCTCTCCTGCTCACAGGTATTGCCAGTTTCTTTGCCTTCTTTAATAGTCTACGCTTTGCGGCTCTTCTCTGCCTCATTAGCATTGGTCTGGTACTTCTTGCCAACCTCTATACCATCTCAAGACCAAGTAAAGATAGCCAAACTGATCCTTTCTATCGCCTTCTCTTGGCATTTCTAGTTAACGGTGGTATCCTATTTCTCTTCTTCCTAGCAGAAATGACTCTAGTTTTTGAATATCTACGAATCCTAGCTTTTATGTAAGATAAAGGCAGCGAGATAGAAAGATATTAGCTTTAGAGGATCATTACTATAAAATTTTAGAAACACAAAAGCGAACAAGACAGAATTTTGATAATCAGAAAACTAATCTTGTCCGCTTTTTAACTTTATAGAAACTTTTATCACAGATTCCTTATTTATCTATTTGCTAAGACTTCAAAATCCTCTCCTGAAACTGGTCCTACCTCTATTTGGTTGGCGTCCAAATCCTGACAAAGTTCCTTTGGAAGAGCTTCTAAAAAGGCTTGATAATCAAGTCTAGCTACTGCTTCGTAGTCTTCAGGCTTAGAACCATCTCCAGAGATTTTTACCAAGTCAATCTCCCAGACAAGGTTCTTACCAGCCAACTGCTCAACATAAGGCACGGGAACAACAGGACCTTTTGGCAAAATAGTCTTTACTCCTTGAGCCAAGTGGTAGATTCCATGAACCTTACCCTCACTATCTGGGTAGAATTTAGCACTTGCAGGATAAGCATCTGACCCTTGAACCCTCTTAACTAATTCTTCAAAACGTGCCAGTCCATCTTCTTCTAGGAAACTTTCTAAATCCTTCTTATCAAAGTAAATAGTTGATAGAATTCCTTGGCAAAAGGCCAAACGAGCATCCTTATCAGCTAGATAGTTTTTAACAGTTTCTTGGAAATAGTCTTCCAAATCAAAGTCTGCCAAGCCTTCAACTGCTTCACCAACCTTGCTAGACAAGGCTTGCAAGAGAGCTTCTACAATCACCCAGTCAGCTCTTGTGATTAAGTCAGGAATGATCACTTGATAGCCTTTTTGAGCATCTAGATATCGAACTTTAAAGAGAAATTGAGATTTGCCTACTATTCCACACTCGATATACTCAAGGCGATTGAGGGGTTGACGAAGATAGACAGCATCATAACTATGTGACTCTAAGCCATCTACTAGGCCCAAGACTGACTTAGCTGTTAGAATCTCCTGTTGTCCTAAAATACTTTGTTTATTTGGAATAAAAAATGTTTTCACCATAAATGGTCTCCTTTGAAATCGTTTACATATAGTATACACCATTTTCCTGAAAGATGCAGAAACAAATTTAAGATTTTTTAGTCAAAAGCATAGAAAAACAGCCCCTTATCAAGGACTGTTGATACTATTATACGACTTCAGAATGATCCAAGTTCTCACCAATAGCTGCTAAACGCTCGATGACTTGGTCTTGTGTCAATTCATGTTCTAAAACATAGCGATTACGTGAGTGAACACGGCACTCGTGTGAGCATCCACGAAGGTACTTGTCTTCGTTGTCTTCTGATGCCAAGATACGACGGTTACAGAAGGGATTTCCACAGTTAACATAACGTTCACATGGTGTTCCGTCAAACCAGTCTTTCCCTACAATGGTTGGGTTAACATGGTTAACATCGACTGCGATACGCTCGTCAAAGACATACATTTTCCCATCCCAAAGTTCCCCTTGAACTTCTGGGTCTTTACCGTAAGTGGCAATTCCTCCATGCAATTGACCGACATCTTTATAACCTTCGCGAACCATCCAGCCAGAGAATTTCTCGCAGCGGACTCCACCAGTACAGTATACCACGACACGTTTGTCCATGAATTTTTCCTTGTTATCACGGACCCATTGTGGTAATTCACGGAAGTTGCGGATGTCTGGACGGATAGCCCCACGGAAGTGTCCAAGGTCGTACTCGTAATCGTTACGTGTGTCAAGGACAACTGTATCTTCATCTAGAAGGGCTTCTTTAAATTCTTTTGGCGACAAGTAAGCACCTGTTGTTTCAAGAGGATTTATGTCATTGTCAAAGTTATCATCCTCTAAACCAAGGTGAACGATTTCCTTTTTGTAGCGAACAAACATCTTCTTGAAGGCTTGCTCACTTTCTTCGTCAATCTTGAACCAGAGGTCTTCCATACCTGGAAGGCTGTGAACGTAGTCCATGTATTTTTGCGTTGTTTCGTAGTCACCAGAAACGGTTCCGTTGATCCCTTCGTCAGCAACTAGGATACGGCCCTTGAGGCCAATAGACTTACAGAAAGCCAAGTGGTCTGCAGCAAATTGTTCCGCGTTTTCGATGGGAACATATTTATAGTAAAGTAAAACTCGAATATCTTTTGACATTTGCTTCTCTTTTCTAAGATTAAATTATCAGAATTTTTCATTCAACTATACCAGTATACTCCCCCAAGAAAGCGAATGCAATTTATTTGACTGAAAATTGAAAACAAGACCCATTTTCAGATCTTGATTCAACTAAATATTCGGTGAAGAAAAGTTAACAAAAATGGCAAGGTTGCTACAATATTATTAATCACATGGACTGCATAGCCAGGATAGATACTCTTGGTATAACGAGTTAATCCAGCACAACATACTCCAAATGTCGAAAAAACAAGAATATCTAAGAAATTTGGAAAGCTAGAAAAGTGCGGAAGAGCAAACAAAACCGAAGGAAGAATCAGGTCAAGTCCAAGCTTCGAATCTTTAAAGAAGGCGTGTTGGAACAAACCCCTATAAATCAACTCTTCCATCAGAGGACCTAGGAAAAATAAGGTCAGGTAGAGACCAAACTCAGCAAAATTTGTCCCACTATAGCCGATTAGTACAGCCCAGCCTTCAGAGGTTGACTGTACATGTCTTGCCGTTTGAAAATTAAAAGATATGTAAAGTACAGTTACGAAAACTGTCAAAACTGTATACCATAGCCATTTTTTCTTTGGAATAACAAAAAGGTAGCCATGTCCTGCCTTGGCTAAAATCCAAATCATGAGGCCAATAAAGACAAGACTGATAAGATTTTTAATCCAGAAAAAATTCCCAATCTGAGAAGAAAATTGCCAATAGTTTTGGATAACAAGAGTCAACTGAGAAAGTCCATATACAAAAAATAAGTAGGATAAGATTGCACTGATTTTAAAGAGTAGATGGTATTTTTTCATATGTCTGTGTCCAACGTTATATGTAAGAGTAAATATCTGATTTTAAATACAGATAATTATATGCAAACACTTTAAAAAGAATCACCACCCCGTCTGGAAATATCCAGACAAGGCAGTGATCGCATCTTTTAGGAATGAATACACGAAATCAATTGTTCTTGAGATTATTTGTTTTTCAAGAATTCTTCGTATTGTTTTTGCATTTCATCCAATACTTTTTGGTAAGCACCTTCAGATTTAAGTTTTTCCATCAATTCTGGAATAGCTTTTTCTGGGTCTACAGTACCAGTGTTGATAGCTGTATCGAATTGTTGCATAGTGTTAGTGATAGCTGAGATTTCAGATTTCACGTTGTCAGTGTTGAAGATGAATCCAAGCGCTGGAGATTCTTTAGCAGTTTCCAAGTCTTTCTTAGATTGTGCGATTTGCTCATCTGTAACGTTTTCATTGATGTAAAGGATCCAGTTGTTACCAGTGTTCCATCCTGACATGTGAGTGTTTCCTTTGTATCCATCAAGGACACGAACACGGTTTTCTTTACCTTCAACTTTCTCCCAGTTCTTGCCTTCTGGTCCATAAACAAGTCCGTTCAAGAGTTCTGGGTTAGTGTTCAAGACGTTCAACACTTCCATTGCTTTTTCTTTGTTCTTAGAGTTGTTTGAAATTACAAAGTTAGCAACTTGTGTTGTTTGGTTTTTCTTGATGAAGTTAGTAAATGGTTTGATTTGGATGTCTCTGTTAGCAACACGAGAAAGCAAGCTGCTACCGTAGTCAGCTGGTCCTACTGTCTCTTCGCGAACAAACCAAGTATCTTGAGTAAGGTCATATGAAGTATCGCTAGTTGCTACGTCTTTTGGAATGTATCCTTCTTCATAGAATTTGTGAAGAGTCTTCAAGTGTTCTACGAAACGAGGAACTTCGTAACGGTTTACGATCTTAGTAGTGTCGCCTTCAAGGTCGATGACGAATGGAAGTCCGTTTGCAACTGGGTAGTCAAAGTTTTCTGATGGGATAAAGTTTTTACCAACAGCGAATGGCATTACATCTGGAGCTTTTTCTTTGATTTGTTTCAATACTGGTTCAAGTGTTTCGTATGAAGTTACACCTGAGATATCGATTCCATATTTTTCAAGAAGTGGGCCGTTGAAGGCGAAGTTTTGTGAAGACGCAACGTTAGCCGCAACTGGAACTGAATAGATTTTACCGTTTACAGTGTTACCTTTGATGTAAGCTGGGTCAAGTGCTTTATAAAGGTCAGCTCCTTCTTTCTTGTACAATTCTGTCAAGTCAGCATAAGCACCTTTTTGAGCGTTTACTACGTAGTTATCTGCGAATGCGATATCGTAGTTTTCACCTGATGAAGTGATAACTGACATTTTCTTACCGTAGTCACCCCAACCAAGGTATTGGATATCCAATTTAGCACCAACTTTTTCTCCGATGATTTTGTTTGCATTTTCTAGCAATTCATCCAAGTTATCTGGTTTGTCACCGATTTGGTACATTTTGATAACAGTTTTGTCACCTGAAGCTGAGTCAGCAGCTTTTTGGCTGTTTCCTTTAAGGTTTCCACAAGCGGCAAGGCTAGCAGCTAAAGCTACAAGGCTAGCAGATGCAAAAGCATATTTTTTCCAGTTTTTCATTATAAAAACTCCTTTTTTTATTTTTAAATTTAATACAATTTTAATGATCTACTTTTCAACAAAGAAAAATTAGATAGGATAGAGAAAACTTGTTTCTCAGCGTCTCTTACTCTTTAACACCACCGATGGTCAAACCTTTTACAAAGTAGCGTTGGAAGAACGGATAGAGAATCGCGATAGGTAGGGTTGCAACTACAACCATGGCCATACGACCTGTTTCCTTTGGTAGGGCAACTGCAAGTTGTCCTGACATACCAACTGACTTGGCAATGTAATCCATGTTGTTTTGGATTTGCATGAGCAAATATTGCAATGGATACAAGTTATCACTCTTGATGTAAAGAAGGGCGTTAAACCAGTCATTCCAGAATCCAAGCGCTGTCAATAGTGTAATCGTTGCGATACCTGGTAGTGAGAGCGGCAAGCAAATTTGGAAGAAGATACGAGCTTCACTAGCTCCATCGATACGAGCTGATTCGAGGATTGCTTCTGGGATGGTCTTCTTGAAGAAGGAACGCATCAGCATGATGTTGAATGGTGAGAGAAGCATCGGAACGATCAAGGCCCAAATGGTATCACCAAGGTGAAGCAATTGTGTCACCACGATATAGCCTGGTACCAAACCAGCGTTGAACAACATACTAAGAAGAGCGAAGATTGTAAAGAATTTGCGGTACTTAAATGTTGAACGTGAGATGGCATAGGCGTAAGTTGTCGTGATAAAGACGTTTGTCAATGTCCCAACTACTGTTACAAATACTGAAACAAAGAGCGCTTGTAAAATCTTATCTTTGAACTGAGTCAAAAACTCAAAACCATCTAATCCAAATTGTGATGGGAAGAAGCTATATCCATTTTGAATGATACTCTTCTCATTTGTAATTGAGATAATGATAACAAAGATGAAAGGCAAGATACAAGAGAAGGCTAGCAAACCAGATATGATACTAAAGAAGATATCTGCTTTCTTGCTGAAGGAGTGTATGCCAACATTATCAATTTTTGCTTTTTGAACTTTTTTTGCCATATGCTCCTCCTTTCTAGAATAGGGCTGAGTTAGGATCTACACGTCGTGCTAGTAAGTTTGATAGGATAACCAAAATCAAACCAACGACTGACTGGTAGAGACCTGCTGCTGAAGCCATACCGATATCTGCTGTCTGAGTCAAACCGTTAAAGACATAGACGTCCAATACGTTTGTTACACTATAGAGCTGACCAGCATTGTGAGGGATTTGGTAGAAGAGACCGAAGTCTGCACGGAAGATGTTTCCGACTGCAAGGATGGTCAATACTGTCACAAGCGGTGTTAACTGAGGGATGGTTACGTTGCGGATACGTTGCCATTTGCTAGCACCGTCCACTGTTGCTGCTTCGTAGTAGGTTGGATCAATACCCATGATTGTTGCATAGTACATAACACTACTGTATCCAAAGCCTTTCCAAATACCTAGGAAAAGGAGAAGATAAGGCCAGATACTGATATCAGCGTAGAAGTTAATCCCCTTCATGCCAAGAGCTTCCAAGGCGTGGTTGATGACCCCTTTATCGATGTTTAGGAAAGCATCTGTAAAGAAACTGATGATAACCCAAGATAAGAAGTAAGGGAACAACATAGATGTTTGGTAGATTTTAACCATTTGCTTAGAGCGAAGTTCACTAAGGATAATGGCAATACCAACCGATACAATCAAACCGATAAAGATGAAGCCAAGGTTGTAAAGAACAGTATTTCGAGTGATAACAAAGGCATCTTTTGAACTAAACAAGAACTTGAAGTTGTCTAATCCGACCCATTTACTATTTATAATACTGTGGACAAACCCTTCGCCAGTCATTCGATAATCTTTGAAGGCAACCACATTTCCAAATACCGGGATGTAGAAGAATAAGATCAACCAAAGTGTCCCTGGTAGAACCATTAAGAGAAAAATCCAGTTATCTCTCAAGGTTTTTGAAAACTTGTTCATAATTTCCTCCCTTTTTATTTTTCTAAAACTTGATAATCTCACAATTTTTAGATTTGATAACGTTTACAATAAGAGTATACTCTTATTTTATGGATAGTTTAAACTACTAATTATAGAAAAAACTCCACAAATTATTTTATGTGGAGAACTTTTTTATATAAGAAGGATGTTTCACGAGAAACGTCTTGCTTGCAAGAGGTGTTGCTCATATTTGTTACTTGAAAACTTGTTCTAATATCGGTTGGTGAAATTCAACAAAATGAACCTGGGCATCTATAATAGCACCTGCTTCGTTTTGATTAATCTCTGGTTGCCCCTCAGTATGTAAAATAGTAGGGCGACCATCCTTATAGCCAAAGAGAATCACTTCTGTCCCTGCTTCATTCACATAACAGGCCAAGATTTCAAATCGTTTTTCTCCAAGACCAGCAGTATAGCCATGCCATTTAAAAGTATATTTGACTCCATCGACTTGCCCAAATTGCATAATCTGATCCGGAACTGCAAGCCCATAATAGCGACCATATGTTGCTAGGCTAGCCGACTTATATCTTTCACCACTACTATCCGAGTAGGATTCCATGGCTAGTTTTATCTTGTCTATTAGAGAACTATTGTCTATATCTGGCTCATTCTCTCTAGTGACACTCGTTTTTAATAGAAATTCCTTAAAGCCTTGTGCTAAATCTGTGTTTTCAGTCTCTTCAAAGTTTGCAGCACTGACAGTTTCTAACGTCTTATCGGCATGTAAGACCTGTGCTTGCCCATCTTTCAGTGTAAATAAGTAGAAATGTTTGTCCTGATCGTCATAGTAGGCATCCAAAACCAAGTAATCATAGGCGTTGTCACTGGATACCCCGAAAATATTCCATCTGACTCTTTTCTGAGAAACAGTCGTTGTTTCTAATTTTTTGATGAATTCATTTTTTTCATCAAAATTTCTATGCTCTAGTCTATAATAGGACTGTCCCATAGAAGCAGCCCAGATTGCAAACTCTTCCTGCCACTTTTCCGTGTTGTATTGGATTAGCTTCTGAAAATCCGAGTAGTTCTTCATAATCAAGGCTTGGTCAGTCGGATTAGATTGCTGGAGTTCTTCCATAGCTACAACGGTGGCAGCCATGGGGGATTGAACACTTGTATCCTTGGCTTCTTTTTCGTGTGCAAGAGCCTTTTGATAGGAATCCGCTAGGTAGTGAAAATAGTTGGTTACTTCCTTGGTTTGTTGCTCCATCGGTGTTGAAGGACTAGTTGTGTTATCTTCTGTCGCCTTGTGGCAAGCAGATAAAACTAGCACACTCGCACCTAGGACTAGTAGTAGCTTTTTCATGGTCAAACCTCCAAACTATCCTTATAGTCAATGAAAATCAAAGAGCAAACTAGGAAG
>NZ_KV817777.1:0-9670 GCF_001814775.1 Streptococcus sp. HMSC067H01 | reverse complement strand
ACGTGGTTTGAATTTGATTTTCGAAGAGTATTATACCTTCATTATACTCCTTCCCAACCTCCAAATCAAAAAACATCTCCATTTATTTAAAAGGAGATGTTTGGCTATCTGTGATAAATTTCTAGGTTGTATAAATGGTCGAAGCTGTCGCAATAGTATGCCACTGGTTGGCTGTCGTTGCTGCGAAGTCCTTATCTGCGTAGAAGTCAGTAAATGGCAAGATCTCTACTTCTAGTTCGTCAATACGAGAGATTTCGCCTGTCAGGTAGTTTTCAATGCGACTTTCTGCTCGCTTGATCCGCTGCAAAAGTCCACCCATGCGGATATCTACTGTATCCAAACCAAAGACCTTGTTTTCTTTCAACCATTGGTGGCTAAAGAGCTTGTGGAAGTTTTCAATCTCACTTCTGAGTTCTGGCAGTTCTTCTCTAGCAATTTGTTGCAAGCTCTCTTTATCACCTGTTTGATAGGCTTGACGAATGCGTCGTCCCACATCAACCTTGCCACTTAAAATAGCATTCAACTGGGCCTGTGTTTCAAAGAGATAAGCATAGACTCCAGCTTTTTCTGTAATGTCAGAAAGAGTCTCAGCTGCCTGAGCAAAGTGAGGCTTGTCCTGTTCAGGAGTCATGTGCTTATCAAGAATTGGGCAAAGAACATCCTGATAAAAGACATAGCGGTTGGGATTGATACCGCTTAGATTTCCTGGTAAATCTGGTAAAAGGTTGGCCAAATCCAGCTGCATAAAGTCCTCAACCGATAGACCTGTATTGGTCTTGAAATGAGCTGACAAACGCTCTAAATCATTGCGGTAGCTGAGTTCTGCCCAGATTTGCAAGCTAGGCAGGATCGAGAACTGAGCTGTTTCACCACCATTGTCCCCCCAACCAGTCACAATGACTTCTTTGATCTGATTGGCACGGCAGGCTTTGTTTGCTTCGATAGCGATGAGACGACTGAAATGGTTGTGTGGTGTGAAACCAATCCACTTCCAAGCACCACCTGCAAAGGCAATATCCTGGCTAATCTTGTGGTGATTACCGAAGTTACGGTTGTATTTTTCCTCGCTATCTTGGTAATAATCCCAATAAACCAAGGTCACACGGTCTTTGAGACGGTCAAGATAAACACGAGTTTCTTCTGGAATTTCGACATCACGGTCGTACTGGCCATCTGCTGACATGAGTTTGAAGAACATATCGCTCCACATCTGGCAGTGGAAACCATACTTGTCTGCGATATCCAGCACGCGCTCCAAATGTTGACACATGAGGAGACTACGGTCCACAACACCGTTTAAGATGAGATAGCGTCCCAAACCAACCAAGTGGGCTTCGTCCATGCCGATATTGACCTTGCGTGTTTGTAGCTTAGACAAAGTCGCAAACATGCCGTCGATTAGGTCGTAAACTTTTTCTTCGCCGATGAGGAGAATGTCCTCTACATCACGAAGTTGCTGGACTTCTTTAACACCCCATTTAACAAAGGCTGATAAGTGAGCCAAGGTCTGAATACAAGGAACAAAAGTCATATCAAACTGCTGGGCATAGGCTTCGATTTCCTGTAATTCTTCAGCTGAATAAGCCCCGCGGAAATAGCCAAAATAAGGTTGCCCTTCAATCTGATAGGTGTCTTCCATGTAGAGCTCAAAGGTTGAATAACCCATGAGAGCTAAGACTTCAATCATCTGCTTGGCAGATGCAACATTTAGAACCGCATTACGGGAACAATCCGCCATGTAGGCTAAATCTTCATAAGCCGCTTGCTCCTCAATCTCCACCTTGTCACCTTCTACTAAAGCTGTTGCTAGCACAGACAAGGCGCGATAGAGTTGGTGAGGTTTGCGATAAGTCAATTTATATTCTCCGCCCTCACCCTTGATAGAGATAGAAGCTTGGTCAGACTGAGCGACTGCCACTTCTACATCTGGTAGAGAAATGTGCTTTTGAAGCAAGTCTATAGCTTGCTGTTGTTTACTGCTAATTCCGGTAAAATTTACCATTGGTTTTCCTCCTGTAACCAGTTGACAAGGGCACCGTAGAGATTGGCATCTGCCTGATAGGTGCAGGCTTGGATCACTGGCGCAATTGTATACTCTTCATATCTTTCCACAAAGACGTCTACCGCTTTTTGCACCCCTTTGATAAAATCTGGGTTCTGACTGATAGAGCCACCTAGGCTAATGACATCTGGGTCAATTAGATACTGGATATTGAGCAAGCCTTGAGCTAGATTACGATTCATACGCTCAATGGCTTCTTGGCAAAGGGCATGACCTGCTGAAGCCTCTTGGTAAACCTTTCGGCCATCCCAGTCTGACTGACCTGATTTTTCAATCACATAACGAACCATGTTTCCTGTAGAAGCTAATAGTGACCAGTTGTTGAGTTTTTCAGCTGGTTCAATGGTTGTCATATAGCCAAACTCACCACCTAAGCCGTGGCGACCACGGTGAATTTTGCCATTGATAATCATGGCGCCACCAATCCCTGTGCCAATGACAACACAGGCTGCATTTTCAATCTCAGGATGAGCTAGCAGTTCACTAAGTCCAACACAGTTGGCATCATTTTCTAGATGGACAGGGAGTTGGTGATGAGCAAGGGTCTCATACCATGAAAAACCATGGATATAAGGAATGGCACTAATCCCCTCGATCACACCTGTTTCTTGATTGACCGCTCCTGGAACACTCATAGCAATCCCACGATAGTCCTGTTCTGACAAGCGTTGGTCCAACCAAGCCAATAAATCTTCTAAAGTTTCTGGAGTTGGGGTGCTGGTTTTATCTAAAATCTTTCCATCAGGAGTTAGACTAGCAAACTTAATGCCAGTCCCTCCGATATCAATTGTTGCAATGATCATTGCTTTCACCTGCAAAAAGGAGCGAATCAGCAGTTGGTTCTTACTTTTTCGCTCCTCCTTTCTGTTTATGTTTACTTTTTGAAATTAAATTTCTTCTTTTTGAATGAGTTCTGTACGAATTTCCTGTGGTGCCAATAGTCCTGAATGGACTGGGTATGGGCGTTCCAACAAGTCAAGAATAGTTTGTTGTTTTTCAGACACACGGATATTTTCTTGACTCATGTTGTAGTAACGAAGGACATAACCTTCTTCATTCTCAGCCACCTTAAAGGCTGTTGGGCAGACTTGTGGCAAACTGAGTGCAGGATGGTTAAAGAGGCTACCCGTTGCTGCAACGCTTCCCTCTTGTTTTGCAACTTGAAGAGCTGTAAATGGCACCTGGAAGGCTTTGGCACGACGGAAAGCTGAGAAGCGTTCCCCTGCTTGGTGGCATTCTACTGCAAATTCAACTTCGATATCACGCAAACACTGAGCTTCCGGCGTTGGGAAGTAACCCCAGTCACCGAGTTCGCCTGAAGCACGAAGAAGGGTTACAGCCATGGTGTCATCTCCAAGAATTTCATACTCGTGCAATCCTTTATTGGATACTGTCACTCCTTTAACATCATCATACAAGCTGACAAAGGCTTGTTGGTGTTGTGGATTTTCAGGATTTTCCCAAGAAGCTGCTGGTTTATTTGGTCTTATCACAACTTCATAGATGCTTTCGGAATCATTGCTTGGACGAGTGTTATGAGTTTTGACCAAGAGACGGATGCGGTGATCCTTGGCAGTATTGGTAAAACGAGTTTTAAAGCGAATCTGTGGATTGTCCACAAAGACAGTCATTTCTGTTTCAAGAGGAATGGTTGTCAACTCTTCTGAACGACCTGCGTCTCGTTTCATGAACTCGATGATACCTCTTTGTTCTGCATCCAATTTTTCATCTGCGCTAACTGGAATAGTCAAGTCATGTTTGAGCAAGATTTTGGCATAGCGAGCATTGTTTTCTAGGACATCGTATCCCTTCAATTGAGCATAAATTGGCTCAGTTCCTTTCGGCTGGAAGTAAATGTACTCGTTACCAATATCTCCACGGTCCTCGAATTGGATGAAATCTTCGTAAGCTTCATTCGTAGTCTTGTCGTAGAGTGTAATTCCTTGGTCTACACTCACTGTTACGAATGGGGTATCAATGACTCCATTTTGGTAAATACCATCACGGTGATTTACTTGACCTTCGACCAATTGGAAGCTTGCCCAAGAAAGAGGAGCAAGGTGAACTGGGATTGTCACGCGCACTTGACGAGCAATATAGGGTTGACGGAATTTATCTTTAGGCAGAGTATAGCCAAAACTTGCTCCCAAGTCTTCAATCTTGGCTTCAAGGACATGGCCATCCAAATCTTCAACATGGTAATCTGGCAAGGTCACGGCTGCCATCTTCTTGTAACCTTCAGTCGGATGCAATTCTTTGAAATCACAAGTAACCACATCCACTACAACACTGACAGTATCTACCTTGTCATGTAAAGCTGTGTTGACAACGGTAAAGAGGTGGTCGCTTTGCGCTTCCTGAGTTGCTATTTTATGTTTCCACTCGTTAAGAAGATTACTCTTAACAAAATTCCCGACTTGATTAACCTTTGCAAAACGAGTTTCCATTTCACGGTGAACTTCGTCAATACTACAACCACAGATACTATCGTGCGGTGCATTTTGCAGAAGTACTTTCCAAGCATAGGTCAATTGATCTTTGTGGTTATGTCCACCAGTGATAATGGTTAATGGTTCCACGACCTGCTCTAACAAGTTGCTATTTTCTTGGAAGGCTTGTTTGAGGTAAATACGGGAAGAAGAGGTGTTAGCAAGAGTATACCAACCATCCGTTTCCTGACTGGTCAACTCACCTGTGACCGTTGATAGGTGTTCAGGAAGTGCACTTTCCACTGCTTGGACATATTCATCAAAAGAACTGTGAATAAAGGTCACGTCTGGGAAGAGTTCATTTGCCACACGAATCGCTTCACTAATATTTCTCTGTACAGGCTGGTGGTCACAACCGTTCATCATCAACCATTGATTGGTCGAAGCGTAGGCACGCACATCTGCTAATTTTTGTTTCCAGAAGGTCAAGGCTTCGTCTTTATCCACTGGAATTTCGTTCCCATTACTATACCAGTTAGCAAAGAGAATACCCAGGACACGACTCCCATCTGCACCCTGCCAGTACATCTCAGAAAATTGAGAGGTAAACTGTTCATCTTCAAGGACTTGATTGTCAAATCCTATTGGCTTGACACCGCGACCAAAGGCTGCTACGTGAATACCTGATTTTTGAAGGATTTGAGGAGCCTGCCCCATATTTCCAAAGGTATCAGGGAAGTAGCCAATTTGAGTAGATTTGCCCCATTTAGCACATTCAGCTTGTCCAATCAAGGTATTGCGGACATTGGCTTCACTTGAAATCAAGTAATCATCCTGCAAGATATAGAAGGGACCAATCTTGAGTTTGCCTTCGTCGATATAGCGCTGCACCTTGTCACGGTTTTCAGGGCGAATTTCTAAATAGTCATCAAGGACAATGGTTTGTCCATCCAAGTGGAAACTCTTGAATTCAGGATCATTTTCAAAAAGATCAAACAGATTGTCAAACAGTTCCACCAATTGCATACGGTGACTTTCAAAAGGTAGATACCACTCACGATCCCAGTGACTGTGAGAGATGATATGTACAACAACATTTTCCATGAGTAAAACCTCATTCTAACTTAAATTTAAAAATATATTTGTGATTCTAACAAGAATCAGTGAAGCTAAAGCGTGCTCCTTATACTCAATGAAAATCAAAGAGCAAACTAGGAAGCTAGCCGCAGGCTGTACTTGAGTACGGCAAGGCGAAGCTGACGTGGTTTGAATTTGATTTTCGAAGAGTATTAGCGAATATCCAAGTAATCCAAGACTAATTCGCAGAACATCATGTTGGCCCATGAGAACCATTCACGAGAGTAGAGAGTCGGGTCATCTACGTGGAAGCTTTCATGCATAACACCTGTTTCGCCATCACAGGCAACTAGTTGGTCTAGCAAGTATTTTTTTTCAGCTTTATCTGTAGCTGTTAAGCCTTGAATTGATAGGGCAATCGGCCAGATATAACGATAGAAGGTATGAGAGCTTCCGAGACCGCTAGCGTATTCTCCTTGGTAGAAGTAAGGATTTTCTGGGCTGAGAATGGTGCGACGAGTTGCTTGATAGACCTCATCGTTCACATCACAGTAACCAAGATATGGAGCAGCTAACAAACTTGGTACGTTAGGGTCGTCCATGATGCTAGCATTTCCTAAACCGTCTACTTCAAAGGCATAGATCTTCTCGCCCATGCTGTTAGTCGTGTAGGCGTAATTTTCGATCCCTTCTTGAATTTCAGCTTGCAGACGTTTGGCATCAGCAATGATGCTTTCACTATCAGCTAGCTTCAATTCTGCAAAGATTTCTTGGACATATCCCAAAACAACCACTGCAAACATATTTGACGGGATCAAGTAGCTATACTGACAGCAGTCATCGCTTGGACGAAAGGCTGACCAGGTCATTCCTGTCACGGCAAAGTCAGGACCAAAACCATCATTAACCAAAGTGTCTTCCTTACGATCGGTATCACGAACAAAGCGATACGGAGAGTTATTGTGATCTTGCTCCACCGTCCAAAGATGAAGAATCTCCTTGGTCGCCGTAACAAAAGTTTCATCAAACTGACTAGTCTCGCCAGTTTCTTTCCAAAGAAGATAAGCTAATTGCAATGGATAACAAAGCGAATCCACTTCATACTTACGTTCCCAAATCCAGCCATTGAGGTCTGTATGGTCTGTCTCGTGATGACCCTTCCAGTTCTCCTCAATATTGAAAGAGTTGGCATAGGGATCCTTGAGAATCAAAGTCATCTGGCGTTTAACCAAACCAGCAATGGTCTGGCGCAAACGAGGATCTCTTTTTGCCACATGAAGGTATGGTCTAAGCTGAGCAGTCGAGTCCCGAAGCCACATAGCTGGGATATCCCCAGTCAGCACAAAGGTCGAGCCATCTTCTAAGATTTCAACTGTATTGTCTAAAGTGTCTGTATAGCAACGCTCAAAGACATCCACCCATTCCGGATGATCTTTAGCACGCTCCGCTACCTCATCTAGCCACTCTCTGACGATTTCTTTTGAATAAACCATAAACTATTTTGCCTCTTTCAAACAAATTTTCATTTTCAGTATATAGCTTTTAGCCCAGAAAATATATACACAAATGTTAGTCATTATTCTACAAAATTGTTATATTTTAAAGTCATTTTCTAAAAGTATCCTTTTTCTGATATAATGTAGAAAACTACTGAAGGAAACCACTATGAAACCGATACTTGAAACCATAAATACGCGTTTTGGAACAGCCAGTAAACATGCTTTTTCACGAGGAAACACACTACCATACACTGGTGTGCCTTTTGGGATGAATTACTTTGTTCCACAAACTAGTGACCAAGAAGGATCTTGGTTTTTTGACCCTCATCTTCCTATCTTTCAGGGGATTCGACTAACCCACCAGCCTAGCCCTTGGATTGGCGATTACTCCTGGCTCTTACTGACTCCAGTTACAGGAAAAATCAAGGGTAACACTCTCTTCCATCGTCAGTCTTCTTATAATCTTGAACGTGCTATTTTCAATCCTCATTTTCTAAAGATTTTTTCTGAGCGTTATCAGATTGAAACGCAGCTAAGTCCTACTTGCCATGGAGCTTCTATTCAACTAAGACAAACACAAGGAAAAGCCCTCTCCCTCTATCTTCACGCAGCAGATGAACTGACAGTTGAACAAGTCGATAAGCGAACTCTGGCCCTGAGACAAGAAGGTGAAACCGAAACTAATAAAAGTCCTCTCGTCATGTACACTGCCCTCACATTCTCTACGGATATTCTATCTATCAATCAAGAGGGGCAAGACTGGCGTATTGATTTGGCTGGAGCGGAAGCTCAGATTCAATTGGCCACTTCATTTATTTCCAAAGAACAAGCTTTCTTTAATCTTCCTAAACAGGATTTTACAGAAACAAGAGCAGACGCCAAAAAAAGTTGGGAAGATCTTCTAGGCCGATTTGATGTCGTGGAAACCGGCTCTGTAGACCGAACATTTTTTGATCATTGTCTATACAGACTCTTTCTCTTCCCGCAAACCTTTTATGAGGTGAGTGAACAGGGAGAAGAGATTCATATAGACCTCGCTTCAGGAACAATTAAACCAGGTCTTCTCTTTACCAATAATGGTTTCTGGGATACCTTCCGCACTTCATTCCCACTCTTTGCCTTGATTATTCCAGAGCACTATCGTCAGTTTCTCGAAGGCTTCCTCAATAGCTATCGAGATACTGGATATCTCCCTAAGTGGCTTGCCCCTGATGAAAGAGGAATGATGCCTGGCACTTTGATTGATGGTCTTATTGCAGATAGCGCCTGCAAAAACATGGCACCTGAGTTTGAAGAAGAATTTCTCAAAGCCATGATTGAAACTGCTACTAAGGCAGATCCAAAAGCTATCAACGGGCGACACGGCCTAAGCCAATACCAAGAACTGGGCTATTTATCCACAGACCACCACGAAAGTGTCAGTCATACACTGGACTATGCTTACAGTGATTTTTGCATCTCTACCTGCGCAGCAAAATTAGGTCAAGAAGAGCTGGCACAATCCTATGCTCAATATGCTAAGAATTATCAAAACCTATTTGACCCTGAGACAGGCTATATGAGGGCGCGTGATGTAGATGGCAACTTCCGTCCTGACTTTTCTCCCTATAGTTGGGGGCGAGATTACGCCGAATGTTCAGCTATTCAAGCCAGTCTAGGTGTCTTACATGACATTTCTGGACTTAGCCAACTAATGGGTGGAAAAGAAGCCTTTAGTAACTATCTTTTGAAAGCTTGTCAAAGTCTACCGCTCTTTGAAACGAATGGCTATGGATATGAAATTCATGAGATGAGCGAGATGGCAACAGCGCCATTTGCTCAACTAGCCATTTCCAACCAACCAAGTTTCCACATCCCTTATCTTTTCCGTTATAGTAACTATCCCCAATATACTAGTCTCTTAATCAAGACCCTCCGTCAAAAAGCTTTTCAAGCTGGCTGGGATGCATATCCAGGAGATGAGGACAATGGTAGTCTATCGGCTTGGTATGTATGGTCTGCTCTCGGACTTTACCCAACCTGCCCAGGAAAAGCAAGTTATGACCTTGGGATTCCACTCTTTGACCACCTTCGTGTCTATCTGGCAGAAAAAAATCAGTGGTTGGATGTTCGTACTCAGCAAAATCATGAACACTTCCACTTTGTCCAAGACTGTCGACTGGACGGGAAAGAAAAACAAAGCATCAGCCATCAGGAACTGCTCAATGCCAAGACTCTTGACTTTGCCCTCAGCTGGTTGCCAAAGCATAACTAATACAATATCCCACAAGTTATCCACAATTTGTGGATAACTTGTGGGAAAATATTTTTTTCAATAATGCTCTCTCAACTCTTTATAAGAATAAAGCTTTAAAACATATACTTTTAAAACATATACTTTTAAAACAAGCATTAACTCTCTATCAAAGTACTTTCACACTCGATTTTGAAGATAACCAATTCTCAAAACATCTGTTTTTTTATACTAACTTTTGGAAATAGTTATCCACAGCCTGTGGATTAGCAAAGTTTGTTTTTTACCTTCAACACAAGATTAAAGATAAAAATAAGACCAGATAAAACTCACGTTTAATACTCAATGAAAATCAAAGAGCAAACTAGGA
>NZ_KV817776.1:527-4453 GCF_001814775.1 Streptococcus sp. HMSC067H01 | reverse complement strand
CTGTTGTGATTTCTGGTTGAGTTGGTGTTGTTGGTTTTTTAGTTACAAATTCTGTCAATGGTTTTGTATCTGTAGAACCATCTGTGTAGGTTACTACAAGATTTCCATCTGCATCTTTTGTGACTGATTTAATCTTAGTCTTAGCATCTTCAGCATCTACAGTTGTACCTTTTTTGTCTGCAAAGTTGGCATCATCATTAGTTTGAGCATACTCAATTTGCAGTTTTTCTTTGATTTTATCTAACTCAGCGTCTGTTACTTTCGTTGGATCTGCTACTTCAACTTTATCAGCTGGGGCTGGAGTTGCAATATCGTACTTATCTGTTTGTGATTTAACAACGAATTGAACATAACCTGGTCTTGTTAATGCGTTAGGATCTTCTCTGAGTGAAGTATAATTATCATTAGAAAGCGCATTATCATTATCTTCTGCAACAATGAAACTTGTCCAATTTTGGCCTGGTTTGAGGTTAGTTACACCAGTCATCTTAATAGTAGCAGTTTTACCAGATACTGTCCCCTCACCATGTGTAACGGCAGAATTTTCTATCTTCCCTGTTGTAAAACCAAATCCAGCAGTATTATCATTTTTAATAATACCTGGTCCACGAAGTTTGAGGTTTTTAACTTCATTATCATCCGCAGCTTTGAAGGTCAAATCAGTGTTTTCACCTGTATAAACATAGATTTGTTTATTAGCTTCATTTGAGTACGGAAGTTCAACTGTTGGAGCTACATTTACAAATTCTGATAATGGTTTTTTATCTATAGAACCATCTGTATAAGTTACTACAAGATTTCCATCCGCATCTTTTGTGACTGATTGAATCTTATTAGTTTTATCAGCTGTTGTCCCTTTTTTGTCTGCTAAGTTCGCATCATCGTTGTTTTGAGAGTACTCAAGTTGGACTTTTTCTTTGATTTTAGCTAGCTCAGCCTCGGTCACGTTAGCTGGATCTGCTACAGTAACTTTTTCAGTCGGAGTTGCAATGTCATATTTTTGATTTTGCGGCTTAAGAATGACACGGAATGAACCTGGGTCAGTTGCGTTTGAGCTACCTACAGCTTTATTCTCAATTTTCGCACCATCTGTATCCGTTGCAGTTGCATAACGCCAGCCTAGAACCATACCTTTTGGATTTTCGCCTTTAGTCGCTGCTTCTAAGTCTTCTGGTTTCAAACCATCTGTTGCTGCTGGAGTACCTCTATAAGTAATAACTGCTGGTGCATCCGCTGTTGCTGGGGTTTCAGCAGAGATAACATTTGCTTTAAAACCATATTGAGTATTGATGGTATTTTCTTCACCTTCAACTGGTTTAAATGCTTGGTTTCCTCCAGCGTTTACAGTGGCACTTGCAATTTTTCCGCTATCATCTTTGAATTTGATATCGAATGAGTTTTCTTCTCCAGCATATACATAAACTTCTTTAGCATCTTTATTAGAGTAAGGGATCTCTACTGTTGGTGCTACTACTGGAGCTGCTGGAGTTGTAGCTGTAACTGGATCACTTGCTACTGATGTTTGACC
Organism: Streptococcus sp. HMSC067H01; assembly: GCF_001814775.1. Taxonomy (GTDB): domain Bacteria; phylum Bacillota; class Bacilli; order Lactobacillales; family Streptococcaceae; genus Streptococcus. The sequence continues at coordinate 2,925 of NZ_KV817776.1, read as the reverse complement.
ATCTTTAGTTGCTTTCGCTGTTACAGCGCCTGCTGGGATATCAACTGTTGGTGTGATTGTTGCTTTACCATTGTTATCAGCTGTTGCTTCACCAATCTTGTTGTTGTCTTTATCGAACAACTCAACTGTAGTTCCTGGATCAGCTGTAACTTCAACTGATGTCTTAGTACCTGCTTTACCTGTAAGATCTGTGTTCACAACTGGTTTGGCTGGGGTAACTGGTTTTGGTGTTTCCCCTTCAACTTCAAATGTAATCGTAACTTCTTGTGGAGCTTGTTTGTAGTGAGCTGGGTAAGTAACCACTACTGTTTTAGTGTAAGTACCTGCTTCTGTAGCAGTTGGTGCTTGACCGTCTTTCCATTTGAAGCTTGTTGCACCACGGTAGTTATTTGGGAATTCTGGAGTGCCAGCCTTGTTAGTTACATAAGTAGCTGGATCTGCAGCAAAACTTCCACCAACTTTGGCAGTGTACTTTTCTTTAACTGCAACTGCTTGGAATTTTGAACTTGCATTATCGATGTAGTTATCTGTGAAACCAGTCATGATGTTTGTTCTTCCACCAACAAGCCCTGTTCCTTGCATACCTGCAACATAGTCAAGTGGCTTAGAGTTATCCAAGATTGGTGTGTCATAGGTAATAGTCCACATAACATTACGAATCGCATTATTATCAGCAGTCATCGTATACAAAGCTTGTGAACGTTCTGCGGTTTGAGCTGCAACTGCAGCTTCATTGCCCTTAATTGCTGGATTTTTTGTATCTTTATAAAGTTGAGTCAAGCGTTTCGTCATTTCAGCGCCAGTATAGGTATTCATGCGACCTTTCTGACCCATCAAGTAAGATCCATCATTATCTTTCCAGTAATCACGACTATTAACTACTTTTCCGTTTTTATCTGTTTGGACAACTTTCCAGTTTGTTGGTTCACCTACTGAACCTTTCGGAATTGTAAAGTAGACATAACCACTGGCTGAATTTCCTTTACGGCCTGGGTTATCAAGAACTGTCCAATGGATAACATTATTAGCCTTGTCTACTTCGTAGCTAATTTTAACATAGCCTTCGACATCTTCTTTATTGCTATAGTCAAGGTTTTCAGCACCTTCTGATGCTCGTGTTGCTGTAGCTCTCGCTGCACGATTAGTACGTGGCTTAGCTACTAAAGAGCCATCTTTGATAGTTTGAGCTGCTGTCAAGTTTGCACTTGAACCATCTGCAAAAGTCACAACTACTGTTCCGTCTGCTTGGACTTGAACATCAGTCGCTGTAGGGTTTGCTGCCTTAACAGCTGCTACAACTTTTGCTTTTTCTTCATCAGTAAGTGCTGCTGGATTGTAAACCACAGTCAATTCTGGAGCTTGGATGCTGTCTGCTTCCTTCGCTTTTTCAGTCGCAACTACTGGTTCTTCTTTAGAATTTTGAGTAGTTTCAACGGGTTTTTCAGCTTTTTCTTCAGCCACTGCTGGTGCTACTTCTACAGCTGGTGCTGCATAAGTTGGGTTCTCTTCAGATACAACTGGCTTAGCCCCTTCTGCTGTAGAGCTAGTTTCTGGCTTAGCTTCTACCGTATCTGCTTTGACTGATGGAACCACCAAAGTTGCCCCAACCGCAAAAACAAGCGAACAACCGAAAAGGAAATGTTTTCCTTTTTTGATCATACGCCAATTCTTTTGTTCTGCATTTTTACGATTAAAATACATGACATATCTCCTTTTTATAAATAAAAGCATGTTTTTTACATACAGAGTTATTATACATCATCTTCAAAAAATAGTCAATTGGGGTCTTCTTTTTTTAAAATCATTCATTTTTCAAAAATACGTAAACGTGCAAACCTTTTCAACTTATAAATATAAGTTTTTCCGATATATATTAAAGATGTATTTAAACGAAAAATATCGGTATCAAAACAATTAAATTATAAAAATCTTGTAGATTTATGATGTTTTTGAAGATTATTTGACTTTGGAGTTCGTTTTTTATATTTTTTGCGCAAACTAATTTTCGATAGTTGTTTTATTTATAACCATTTTAAAAAAATAAACGCATAATATCAGATTTCCAGATTTAAGCTTTTTCAACATCTCTAGGACTGAGATTTTAACATTCTCCTAGTCATTATCCATCAAAAAATTTCTATCCCCCTACAGTTGACAAAGAGCCAAATTAAAAAGCTAGAGTTCCGCAATGGGAAATCTCTAGCTTTTTTTGTGGCTGAGAACTATTTTATCTCAGATCCTTTCCTAGCAAATTCTTAGAATCGAAATTCTCAGGTTTGCTTTATTTGAGTAACTTCTTACTCTTCTTCCTCACGTTTTTTAGTGAAGAGGAGTCCGCCTGTCACTGCTGCAAGTAGTGCTAGACCAAGTGAAGCGTTAGATTGCTCTGTACCAGTAT
>NZ_KV817776.1:0-427 GCF_001814775.1 Streptococcus sp. HMSC067H01 | reverse complement strand
TTTGGCAATTCTTTCGCTCCAGCTTTCTTAGCTGGTGCTTGAGCAGGTGAATCTTGGTTAGCAGCTGTAACAGCTTTTTCAGCTGGAATAACTGCTACTGAGCCATCTGCAAAGGTTACAACTACTGAGCCATCATTGTTAACCTTGATATCTATTGCTGTTGGGTTAGCTTTCTTAACTTCGTTGGCTACCTTAGCTTTTTCAGCATCAGTCAAGTTGCTTGGATCTGTAACTGGTGTTACTGTTGGATTCTTAACTCCATCCGATTCCTTAACTTTATCAGCTGATTTCTTAACTGTCTTATCAGCAGGGATAACGGCTACGGTGCCATCTTTAAAGGTTACAACTACTGATCCATCTTTGTTAACTTTAACATCCGTTGCTGTTGGGTTAGCTTTCTTAACTTCGTCGGCTACCTTAGCTTTTT
>NZ_KV817775.1 GCF_001814775.1 Streptococcus sp. HMSC067H01 | reverse complement strand
TTATACCATAAATAGTACACAGCTTGCTAATCCTTTGAAACCAGTAGACTTCTAGCGTGTTAAGAAAAAGTGAATACGATATTGAATACGACTTTACTTTTAGCTGGAGCGGATGAAATCCATGAACTGGTCAACGACTTCAACACGTTGATTATCATTGATGTGGGTATACATATCAAGGGTGATTTGAACATTATTGTGACCGAGTCTATCTGAAATGATTTTCGCTGTAACACCCGCTTCAAACAGAAGAGAAGCATGTGTGTGCCTAAATCCGTGAGGCGAAATTTTTTTAAGTTCTTTGTGTTTACAAAAGAATCTGCTAAGCTTCACTTTCATAGTTGCGGCTAAAAGCCATCCCCCTATGTCATTCGTAAAAATATAATTCAAATCATGTTTGTAAGGCACACCAGCCTGGAAATATTCTTTTATTTGCTGTCGTTTCCAGAGTTTCAAAACATTCAGAGTTTCATCATCTAAGGTGATAACCCTCTTACTCCTTTTGGTTTTAGGATCCTGAACAGTTTGTTTTTTGCCAATCACGACAGCCGTGCGAGAAATGCTTAACCGTTTATTTTCAAAGTCAACATCTGACCACATGAGACCGATAGCTTCTCCAGTTCTCAATCCAGAAAAAGCGAGCAAGTGGAAAAAAGTGTAGTCTACAGGCTTAAAATTTGCTTTGGAAACTTTAAGGAATTCGGTCAGTTCCTGCTTTGTATAGTAGTTTTCTTTGCCCTTTAAGGGTTTATTTTTAGGCTTGATAATCTTGTCTAAGGGGTTTGATTTAACGATGTCAAGAGAAGTGGCATACTTGAAAATACGGCTAATAACAGAGTAGTAATTGGAATAGAGGACATAGCGATTACTTAACTTTATAGCAACCTTCTGACAATAAGCGACACTGATCTGCTTAATCTTCATATCTGTGAAATATGAGTCAATCATAACATTAAGTTTTTTCTTAACGTTTTGATATGTTGTTGGTTTTACAGTGCTTTTATAGCTATCAAGCCATAACTCAGCGACTTCAGCAAAAGTAGGGTTCTGGAAATCTTCATTGTTTGAGAAACCATTCTCTTCAACATCTAAGAGAAGGTCACGTTCGGCAGCCTTTGCCTCTTTTATAGTTTTAAAACCACGTCTTGTTGTGCGTTTTTCTTTTCCAGTTGCAGGGTCTATGCCCAGGTAGGTTTGAAAGAGGTATCTAGTCTCTCCTTTTTTTGTAATGTATTTTTTTATCATAAAATGTCCTTTCTTTTCGATTGCTTGCCCGCATAGTTGAAAAGGTGTAGAATTTATGATAAACTATAACTGTATTTTTTTATCATCTTTTCCATTGCTTGCTTGATGGAAAGTTGAATCCTCACACTCAAAGATGGCCGTCGGAGAGTGTGGGGGTTTTTTATTTCTTGTTAATTATTCCTCAAGCAATCTTATAAAATCATTTTCTGTCATGATTTCAATATCTTGACCTTTTTCTAACAAGGTTTGTGCTTTTTTCATTTTACTGCTTAATCCATCTGTGCCGACAACTCTCCAATCTTGCTCCCCTACAACTAAGATATTAGTATTTTTGGTCACTCCTTTTTCAGGAATGCCACCAACTAACGCAGCAGCTTTGTTAGCTTCTTTTCTAGTCATTCGCTCGAGTTTGCCAGTAAAGCAAAAGTACAAACCGTAAAAGTAATGGTCTGGGTTCATTAATGCTTTTTCTTCTTCTGTTGGCTGATAGATAAGATTTTCCTTGTATTGATAACTTTTTTTCCTTTTAAATCCATACTGACCAAGTAAGCCAGTTTTATTGTATCTAAATTCTTTTAAAAAAGCGTTGAGGTCGGAAAATGAATTAGTAGATAGTAGATATTCTAAAATCAATCCGCTTGCTCGCGCATCTGATAAAGCGTTGTGGTGGTCTAGCTCAATCTTCAAATTTTTAGCCAGTCTTTTTAGTTTGTAATTCAATTGTCCAGGGAGAGCAACCTTGGCTAATCGATATGAACAAATATATTCTATGTTATCAAACTCCAGTTCGTATTTTTGGTATACATCCTTAAGAGCTCCCATATCGAACTGTGCAAAGTGGGCTACAACTATATCAGAACCAATAAAATCAACAATGGCCTTCCTTACTTCTGGGAATGTAGGTGAATCAAGAACATCTTCAGGAGTAATGCCATGGATGAAAACATTGAAATCATCAAATTCTTCTTCTGGATTGATTAAAGTGTAAAAAGTATCAACAATATTTCCATCTTTAAATTTTACTAAACCGATAGAACAAACACTCCCCCGAAAATCATTCGCAGTTTCAACATCTAAAGCAACATATGAGTAAGACATATAAGTTTCCTTTCATTCCAACAATGCTAAGTATTCCTCTTGAACCATGATCTCACTTGTCATGGTTTTTAGATTGTAGTATTTAAGTAATCAAACTCTGTAGGAACGTCAAGTCTCTTCAGAGCGTCTTTATAGAGTCTTTTGTTATTCGGATTTTTTTGATAAGTGTTGTTGAATAATTAAGGCTACGTTGGCTTTTTCTGCTTCGGTCATAGGAGGTTCGTTTGGATCGTCTACCGAAAACTCGATAGAATGCCACTTATCATTGACTCTAATCCACTCTCTTCGTCTATGACATTGACAATCTAGGTTGTGTTTAATCACTTCCATTGGTCTGCTTTCACTACTCATATTATCCCTCTCTGTACAAATCCACGACTTCGCCGATAATTCGGAAGTCTGTTTCTGGTGTGATTGGCATATCCTTGTATATAGGGTTTAAACTATGTAGGTATGCCTGTTCTTTATCAATAACTAGCTGCTTGATATAAGCATCCCCGTTATAATTGAATACTCCGATAACTCCGTTATTCAAATCTACGCTTGTCTGAATGAATACCAGGTCGCCATCGTGATAGTCTGGCTCCATAGAGTCCCCTTTAATCGGAATAACAAAGTCAGCATCGATATCTACTGGCAACTCAATCCGTTCCACTCGTACATCGTTCAAATACTGCCCTGTACCTGCAGAAGCTGGGTGGTCGTAGTAGTCGTAACTGTAGAGCTGAATAATTTCCTCCGATACTTCGTTTATCTTCGTTTCTTCTTCGTTTCTCTGCTCTTTCAGTTGCCTCTCTGCGTAGTTCAAGACTTTGGCTCGCCTTGGAGGTTTTAGTTCGTCGTAGATGGTTTGGATTTGGGGAGTGCTATCAACCGATGAAGGTTTCGATAAATCAAACAAATATTGAGGCGATACACCCAAAGCCTGAGCATATATTCTTATATCTCTTTCATCTAATTGTCTATTCCCGTTCTCATGGTTAGAAATTGTATTTTGTTTAAAACCTGTCAGTTCGGCAAGTTTTTTTTGAGTTAACTTTTTGGATTTTCTCACCTCTTTAATTGAGTTTCCTAGTATATTCATATCAATTAACTCCTTTCTTTTTTATTATATACCAATGTGATAAAAAAATAAATAAAAAAATCTCAAAAAGTGATAAAAAGTTATTGACATATATCTCAATATGAGATACAATTAAACCAAGCTTAAGGAAATAACAAAAAAAACAAATCGGAGGGAAACATCATGAACACATTAAACGAGAAAGCCATCAACATCTTCAAAGCAGTGGTTACAGAAACCTTACTTCAAAACACATACGAGGAAGGCTTCCTCTATGGTCAGCTTGAATCATTCTGGAACAACTGCCGTCAGTTCGCTTTCGGATGGACAGAGTTGGCAGAAGAGATCGAACGCCAAGAGCGTTACCTTCTTGATGCTGGTTTCACTCAAGACGAAATCGATGACATTCGATTTGATGCAGCATTCGCAGGAATGCAGGACAAAATGAATGTAGCCTGATCGGTAGCACCAGGGTTCGACTCCCTGGCAGGCTGTTGCTCATGGAGCGAAAAAAAGAGAAAGGAGAGAGGGATAATGAATGCAAATGTTAAAGTATTTTATTCACTAATTTGCAAAGACCTGAACGAAGTTATCGATGCAAAAAATAAAATCATCGCCAATACACTTGACGATGAAACTGTTGAGATAAAAATTGAATGTTTACGTGATGTTTGAACTGTAAAATCATTCGGAGACGAGACTATCGTAGATCGCGTAATAGAGCCATGGTCGATTGTCTGATAGCTGTTGCAGGAGAGTCGCTATTGTTGCTCTCGTTTACTGTGTAGATCATTGCAGATGCCAGGGTAGCATCAAGTATAAACTCATCTGTATATTTGCGCTTCTTGTTATCTGAGTAGGTAATTGTCAGTGTGATTCGTCCTTTATAATCTGGTTGTATCGATGATGTAAATTTTTGTCCTGGTGCAATCATATTTCCGATGAGCGAGCCGAAGCGGTGTACAGAATTCAATGAATCCAATTCTCCATCTATCTGAATATTATCTATATATGCTGGAGTTTGGCCAAAGTTTTTAAAAACATAGGTACGTTGTTGATTTTTAACTGCATAGGCATCTACATAAACATTAATATAAGGCTTTGCCATATCCTCTGTAGCTTTCTTCGTTTGCCAGAGTGAAATGGTATTAAAAACAAAACCGACAACTGCAATGATTACTGTGATATAGAGTGTCCAAATTTGGACATTATCATTGGTGATTTGTGGCATTAGATCACCTCCCTTCTAGCTTTATTATAGCAGAATTGCGAGGAACAAATGGAAAAATAAGGAGGTAGGAACGTGCAAAAACTTACAAAAAAACAAAGATTGAGAAAACAAGAATTAAAGCCTAAAACTAAGCTGCGAAAAGAGCGAAAAAAGCACGAACTCACAACAGTTTTTATGGCTGATTTAATCGGCTTGAAAGACCGAAGACAATACGAACAAAAAGAAAGTGGTAAAGCGCCATTCCACGATTATGAAATATCGATTATATCCAATTATTTTCACAAGACAGAAAGTGAATTATTTTTTTAAAACAAAGTATCTCAAATTGAGATATAAAGAACGATCCTCAACGATATATTGAGGACCGTGACCTATATTGCTGAGCAGAAAGAAAGGAGAGAGGGATGATGAGTGGCCTATCAAAAAATTTACTACCAATTCAAAATTTAGAAATTAAGATAAACAGTGACTCTAGTATTCCACGAGTTATTTTGAACGGAATTGATTTTCAAGCAGAAGATATTGGTCTTCAAGGTATCAAGATAATTTGGGAAACAAAGAAAGATGAAGTGCCAGAGACACTTATTCAGGTTGATTATATAAATAACCGTGAAGCGCCTCATATAGTATCTGTCAAACAGTCGTTTAAAAATACTTTACTTAAATAGCTCTGGCGAGTTTTATTTACATTATACCAATTTAGAAAGGAATATTATGAACGAAATTTTTAATTTTCACGGGCAGGAAGTCCGTACTTTGACAATTGATGACGAGCCTTGGTTTGTTGGGAAGGATGTTGCAGATATCCTAGGATATGCTAAACCACTGGACGCAATTTCTCGGCACGTTGATGAAGATGACTCCGTGAAATACGGACTCACCGACAATTTAGGTCGAACACAAAACACTATCATCATCAATGAATCTGGTCTCTACTCTCTCATTCTTTCAAGTAAGCTTCCACAAGCTAGAGAATTTAAACGCTGGGTGACATCAGAGGTCTTGCCAGCCATTCGCAAGCAGGGCGGATTCATCCGTGAGGATTTGGACGAGGATGCCTTCATTGCTTTATTCACTGGACAGAAGAAATTGCGTGAGCAACAGGCGACCATGCTGGAAGATATTGACTATCTCAAGAGTGAGCAACCGATTCACCCAAGCTATGCTCAATCGCTACTGAAGAAGAGAAAGGCTCGAGTAGTCGCCTGTCTTGGTGGTATTGATAGTCCAGCTTATGCTGACAAAATCTTCGCTCAATCTGTCTTCAGGCAAGCAGAGATTGATTTCAAAGATCATTTCAATATCAGTCGCTATGACTTGCTACCGAAAAAGTTTGCAGGAGCTGCTCTTGCTTACTGGATGACGTGGGAGCCAAGCACCAACACTAAGATGAAAATTATGGAACTGAACGCCTTTAGTAAAGCGTAGGGAGGAGTAGGAAAATGGAAATCAAATACATTTATAACAAAACGCCTCTTGGGTGGGTATGGCAAGTAGAAATTAACGGACAAAAACTTTTTTACCCATGCGGAGATATAAAAGGGATGAAAAAATTTGTTAAATCAAACCTTGATTTATTAGTAAAAAAATTGAATAGTACGGACAATTACGGACTAGCCTTTCTTGCTTGTGGATATAATGGGCAATCACAAAATGATTTTATCAACTATTGGAAAAATCAAGGAGTTAGTGTTTTTTAGAAAGGGGGGTTAATGGAAAAATTAAGTTTAGAACCAATTTATTTCGTGAACGAAAACGAGATGTGCAAAAAGCACCTGACGGAAATCAGGCGCATACTTAAATAATTAAAACCATTATATCACAAAAATGCTTGCCCGCATAGTTGAAAGGATGTAAAAAATGGAAGGTATAACGCTACAATTACGATTGGACGGCGAAAGTGCTGAATTGTTCACGAATCAATTATTGGCCTTTGCTGAAAAGCAAGTCAAGGAGCAGTTAGAGAATGATCGTATGCCAATCAATCAACAGGCTTTGATGAAGAAGTTTGGCTTTACTCATGGCTATGTTAAGATGCTAGAGCGTAAAGGCTTAAGATTTCGTAAGCAGGGGAAAGAGACTATGTACGATATCAATGATGTTTATGAAATTTTGGAATTAGAGAAAGAAGTACGAAAATTAAGAGCATAAGGAGAACAAAATGACAGAACCAACTTTATCAAGCCAATTGCTTGGCTTAGTGACGATTTTTATCGGGATCCTTATCCTGATGCTACTGACTGCTAAAAATGAAGAAGATACTAAACAAAAAACAGTGATCATCATTGAAGAAGCTGAAGATTTCAGAGAGGTTGCAAGAAGAAACTTGAAAAACTGTGATAGAGGATTCACCTATGATTCTCAACCTCCTGTCGGACTTTCTTCAACGATTGAGGACGTGCCACAAGTTTTTCGGACATGTATCGAAGACTATGACAGGCTAGCTCAGGACTACCTGGAAGAAGCAGGTAACAATGATCTTCTAAGAAGTCAAAATGCGAATCTCTTAGAAGAAAATGGGCGTTTGCTTTATCAGGAAATGACTTTGGATTTCCGTCAGAATCCAAGAAAATGGAGGGCAAAGACATGAGTGTTAGTCGTGAAATGAGTGAGATGGAAATCCGTGTGTTAAACATGATCATGAATTGCGCGACTTTCGACCTGCCCATTCAAGCGAGTGAAATTCGTATCGAAACTGGACTTTCAAAACGTAAGTTAGAAGAAGTCATCGAGAGCTTACGTGTCAATTTTGGTCATCCTATCGTAGCTAAGAAGATGAAACCGAACGGATATTACTTGCCACGAAGTGAGGAGGAGCGACAAGCTGGGCTTGCGCCTTATCGTCGTCAAATCCTAACTGAGCAAAAGAATCTTGCTGCAGTGATGAATGTGGATTTAGAAAAATATTGGGGGAATAGCGCATGAGTGAAGATTTTAGAATACCACCTCATGATCTAGCGGCTGAACAATCTGTCCTGGGAGCGGTATTTATTGCACCTGACACAATCATTTCGCTGGCAGACGAATTGACTCCAGATGATTTCTATAAGCCTGCCAACAAGATTGTATTTAAAACCATGTTGTCTCTGCTTGAAAAAGGTGAGCCAATCGATGCTACTACCATGATTTCTGCGCTTACTAATCAGGGTGACATCTCAAATATTGGGGGCATGACATATGTTGTAGAGTTGGTAAATTCAACACCAACTTCAAAAAATGTGGAGCATTATGCCAAACTGGTTAAAGAAAAGGCTACGCTTCGGAAAGTAATTGCTGAACTGTCGGAATCACTTTCTAATGCATATCAGGGAGATATTTCTATCAATGAAATCATCGAAAAAACTGAAAAATCAATTCTTGATATCAGTAATCAAAATGTTGGAAATGGATTTCGTAATGTGGCCGATATTCTTGATACACATATGCAGATAGTCGAGACTCGCTCGCAGACAGATGGATTCGTGACTGGTCTATCTACTGGCTTTGTCGGATTAGATAAGATTACAACAGGCCTTCATGAAGGGAATCTTATCATCCTTGCTGCTCGTCCTGCTATGGGTAAGACGGCGCTAGCATTGAACATTGCAAAGCATGTGGCTACGATGGAAAGAAAACCTGCTGTCATTTTCTCGCTTGAAATGGGAGCAGAGGAATTGATTGAGCGCATGGTGGCATCTGAGGGGATGATTCCAGGTTATCATTTGAAGACTGGTAATCTTAGTACAGATGAGTGGAAAAGACTTGTACATGCGCAAAGCAATCTCTATGATGCGCCTATTTTCGTGGATGATACTGCCGGTATTCGGATTTCAGAAATACGGTCAAAGGCTCGAAAGCTTTCTCAAGAAATGGGCGGTCTAGGCATTATCATCATTGACTACTTGCAGTTGATTACTGGTTCAAAGAGGGAGAATCGTCAGCAGATTGTTTCTGAAATTTCAAGGGAATTGAAGATACTAGCAAAGGATTTGAGGGTTCCTGTCATAGCCTTATCGCAGTTGAGTCGGTTGGTTGAGCAGAGACAGGACAAGCGCCCAATGCTATCAGATTTGCGAGAATCTGGTTCGATTGAGCAAGATGCAGACATTGTAGCTTTCTTGTATCGTGATGCCTATTATCAGAAAGAGCAAGCTGACAGTCAGGAAGCAAATAACGTAACAGAACTGATCCTGGAAAAGAATCGGCATGGTAGTCTAGGGACAGTGAAGTTGTATTTTCACAAAGAATACACAAAATTTTCAAGTGTGGAGGGGTAGAAATGATTAAAAAAAGTGAAGTCACTGGTTTCTTATCGTTTTTCAAATTTCCAAAGCCATTCATCTATGATGAGAAATATAAGACATTGAGCAATAACGCTAAAATGCTCTATATGCTTCTGTTTGATAGGTTAGAACTATCTTTAAAAAATGGATGGCATGATAAAGAGGGGAATGTTTTCCAGTATTACACAAACGAACAGTTGATGATTGACTTAAATTGCAATAGCAACAATACGATTATCAAAATCAAAAAGGAGTTGAAAGATGCTGGTCTAATGACGGAAGTCAGACAAGGGATGAATTTACCAAACCGTATTTATCTTGATGCTCTTAACGGAAGTGTAGAAAGTGCATTTCAGGAAGTGCAAAAAGTGCACCTTGGAAGTGCAAAAAATGCATTTCAGGAAGTGCAGAAAGTGCACACAATCAAGACTGAGAATACTAAGACTGAGAATAACAATAATAAATTATTGATTTGTAAAGAAGTCATTTCTTATCTCAATTTGAAAGCTAAGAAAAATTTTAAAGTTGACACTGCTAGTCATCAAAAATTTATCAAGGCAAGGCTAAAAGAGGGTTATGTCCTTGAAGATTTTAAAAAGGTTGTGGACATCATGGTCGTTAAGTGGAAAGGTACAGAGTATGAGCAGTATCTTCAACCACAAACGCTTTTCGGAAACAAGATGGACAACTATCTGAATCAACCTATGCCAAAACGTTCTACAATCTTGACCAGTACGGTTGACGAAAGGCTAGGATTTTAAATGAAACAGTTTAAACAATTTAGAACTAGAACAGTTCTTGATGATGTCTGTGAAATCCATGGATGCCATCTTTGGTCTGTTAAGATTCCTATCAAGGGCAAGGTTGAGGAAATCAGTCAATGTCCTGAATGCGAGAAAGAGAACATTCGTCTCTTTGAAAAGCAGTTGAATATGGAATCCGAGGTAAAGAGTAAGCTATCGGATACTTACGAGGTCTTTGCTCGCGATAGTATCGTTTCAAGCAAACTGGCCAGCAAGTCACTACATGACTATGAGATTCAGGTTGATATTGATGAAAAGGCTATGAATTTTGTGAAGCGATTGGAACGTGAGTATGCCAAAGGTACGGTTGGAAATGCCATCATCACAGGACCTTCTGGTGTTGGTAAGAGTCATCTGACCTATGGATTAGCTCGGTTTCTCAATGAGCAATTTAAGTCTTATGATGAACCTAAAAGCGTGCTCTTTGTGTCAGTCGTGACTTTATTTGATAAGATTCGTGAAAGCTTTGAGTTTGACAATGGGTATTCAGAAGCTAAGATGGTCAAGCTATTGTCTGAGGTTGATTTCCTTTTCTTGGATGACCTTGGGAAAGAGAGTCGAAAAGCTGATACAAAGCGAAACGAATGGGCACATCAGATATTGTTCAAGATCCTGGATAATCGGACGAATACGATTATCAACACGAATCTTTCTAGTGAAGAGATTAAAGAGCTTTACTCGGATGATTTTGGGAATGGTGCTTTATCAAGTCGTATCTTCGAGGGAGCAACTGGCAGATGCTTTGTGTATCCGTCTGGGATGAAGGATAGGAGGTATTGATTATCAAAAAAATGGTAGTCTGGGCGCTTTTTGATAGTGGAAATGGTTCTTACTTCAATGGCGCTAACTCTCTGAATAGTTCGGGGGGGACGAATATTGAAATCTATTCAATCGGAATGGATATAGAAAACAAGAACAATCATTTCATAAATCTAGACCTTGCTGATTACAAACGTTTATTTGGAGATAACACACTCTTTGACGTGTTAGACAAATTACCAAAACCTGACCTTATAATAGCTAGTCCGCCATGTGAATCATGGTCAAATGCTTCTGCAATGGAAAATGGGAATGCGTGTTGGAAACGCAATGATGTGTCTGATAGCTTGTTTGCTCCACAAGTAAGACCTTCACCGTTCACGATCAGGGCAAATCAGGATTACGAGTCAGCCTATATAAATTATCAGTACGACAGGCAATTTTTAAAAAGGGTCAATGGCGAGCTAACAGCTTTCAACACAATAGAAATCATAAAAAGATATAGACCACAGTTTTGGGTTATTGAGAATCCAGCAGCTGACAGACTGTGGCCCTACATTGAGGATATTATTGGATTCAGAATTCCATACAAAAACCTAGCTAGATACAATAATTATGATTATCCTTTACAAAAACGGACGATTTTTGGAAGCAATATTGAACTTAATCTTAAGAATAAAATTATCAAGCAGGACATAGAGTGGAAGAACTTCTCAAAATCATACAACGAGAGATCTAATATACCTGAAAAATTGGTGTCAGAAATTTTCGAAAAAATCTACAAGGAGTTTTGCAAAGATGATTGAGCTCTACTTCATTTATAACGGTCACCGCAAGATACTCATTGGGAGTTTTAGCCATATACATAGCGCAATTAATGAATTAAAGAAACATCAAGCTAGTTACTCAGCAATCAGTAATCCACGATTTCGGAAAAGCATGAGTGATGAAAATATCAGGATTGATTACGGAGCAGCTGATTGCTACTACTTGATTACGAAGAAAAGAGAGGAAAAATAAGATGAATACAAAAATGAATTTGGAAGAAAAGGTTCAACAGTGGTTTGTTGATAGAAATCTACATGAAGCGAATCCTGTCAAGCAGTTCTTGAAGCTTATGGAAGAGTCAGGAGAATTATTCGAAGGAATTGCAAAGGACAAATCTGAACTGATCTATGATGCACTTGGTGATATCCAGGTAGTAATGATTGGACTTGAACAACAAATCAAGAATGGAGCTCAGATCTCCGCTAACCAACAGGAACTTGAATTGTTATTGATGGTTTCCAGTCTTGGTAACATTGCTCAGAAACTATACTCTCATGTTTGTCATAATGAGACACAGACTCCACTGATCAAGTCAGACTTGATGTTTCTTGATAGTGTTGTTAGTACGGTTTCATTTTGCAATGGCACTACAGCTGAAAGTTGCTTAGAAGAAGCTTATGAAATCATCAAGGACCGCAAAGGTAAGATGATTGATGGGGTGTTTGTGAAAGAGGAGGATTTATAAAATGAAAAGACTAGGAATTATTTTAGGGTTTGTATTTGTAATCGTTGCATCACCGTTCGTGGTTCAGTATGGATGGAATGAAATTATCACAACAATCATTCCAGTTGGTAAAATTACAGTCTGGCAAGCGTTCGGTATGGATATGCTACTATCTTTCATTTTTCCTGTGTCGTCTAGCAAAAAAATATCTGAAGAGGATTATTCATATGCTGTAAAAAGCAGTATATCAAAAATTATTACATGTGCATTTTTGATATGGTTAGCTAGTTTGTTCATCTAAGGAGGTTCTGCCAGATGATTGAAATAAATGGTAAAAACTACGAAGTCCATAAAGTGAAATTCACAAAGAAGGATTTAAAAAACTTAAAAAAAGGAGAAACACTTATTTTTATCTCCGAAGAAGCTAAACAAGCTATAACTGTTAGTCTGGAGGATAAGGAGTGAGATATTTTAAAATCCTATGTGTTGTTTTACTCGCATTCTTCCTCGTGGCATGTCACCAGATTTCGAGTGGGACAGTGGTAGATAAGTACATTGATGAACCTCACACAACGTTCATACCCGTTATGACAGGAAAAAGTTCGGTACTTGTGCCAACAAGAACCAAAAGAAAATACATTCTGATCGTTTCAGGATATGCAGGTAATAAGAAAGTTGAAGAAACATTTGAAGTGACAGCAGAGGAATACAAATACTATGAAATTGGCAACAATTTTACACAAAATGCCGTTTCAGAAAATGAAGGAGGGGAAGAAAATGATTGAATTTATTAAAGAATTTGGAATAACTTTTCTGTGCTTTTTTATCGGTTACTCAGTTGTTGAATGTGTGACAGGGAAGGAAAAGAAAGATGATCAATAATGTTGTGTTAGTAGGTCGCTTGACTCGTGACCCTGAGTTACGATACACACCATCAAATGTTGCAGTTGCGACATTCAGTTTGGCAGTGAATCGCAATTTTAAGAATCAGGCAGGTGATCGTGAAGCTGATTTTATCAGTTGCATCATGTGGCGCTAGCAGGTTGAAAATTTCGCAAATTGGTGCAAAAAAGGGAATCTGGTAGGAATCACAGGCCGCATCCAGACTCGTA
>NZ_KV817774.1 GCF_001814775.1 Streptococcus sp. HMSC067H01 | reverse complement strand
CTGGTAGGAATCACAGGCCGCATCCAGACTCGTAGTTATGATAATCAGCAAGGCCAACGTGTCTATGTGACGGAAGTGGTAGCTGAAAGTTTTCAAACGCTTGAAAAGAAGGATAATACTGCTAACCAGTCAAGCATGGAAAACCAGATGCCACCAAGCTATGGCCAAAGCGAACCAATGGATATTTCAGATGATGGGTTGCCGTTTTAGGGAGGTAGTAAGATGAATAAACAGGAATTGATTGAGAAAATTGGAAGTTTAGATAAATTGTATGGAGAAAAGTATTATGTTGCTTTGGACGATGTTTTAGATTTAGTGAAACAACTAGACGAACCAGAAAAAGTCGTAGTACCGCAGTTTGTGGCAGGTTGGATTGAGGAAGCTAGAAAATCTTGCAAAGACGTAGCAGACTTCTTCGATTTTGATTTCACAAATGAAGAAGTTGGTAAATGGTTTATGCAAGAACGACCGTTTGATTTAGCCGCTCGTGCATGGCTGGATGGCTACGAGGTCGAGAAAGAGAAGAGATATCGGGTAAAGGTGAAAGGCATTTGTGGAAATCACGAAACTTTGAACCGTGAAAAACATTCAAACAAATGGCTTTTCTCAGACCGGGAAGAAAACTCACTTTATGGCACACACCACACCCGAAAAGAATTAGAAGATGCTGGTTTTAGTGAAGTGTTTAATAGTCCATTGTTTGAAGTCGAGGAGGTGGAGTGATGGTACAAACCATTGAACAAGCAATAAAAACTGAAAACAAACGCATAAAAATCCCTGCGAAAATCAGACCGTTTGATGTGGGTTATAGAATAGTAAATAAACACGGTCAAGCGCTTGCCTTAAAAAATGGAGCAAGTATATTCGCTTTACCATCGCTTGCTGAAAAAGCGATAAAGAAAGAGTTTGGGAAAAATGATCCAGACTTTGACATTAAGAAGCATTCTGTTGAAGAGGTTGCTATTATCAATTTAAGTAAATTTCATAGTTATTTTGAGGAGGTTGAGTGATGATTATCAAGAATTACAAATATGATTATTCAGCTGGCAGAATCTGCTACACAATTGATGTTGATGGCTATGAACAAGCCATGGAACACACAAAGACAGAGCACGGAAGTGTGCAAAGAAATGATATTGATGATTTCTTAAATACGGTTGAGGAATACGACTTTCAAGAAGCTGAGATGATTGAAGCATTCGTTGACTTTCAAAATGATTTGCTCTTATATGGAATTGATTTTGAATTGAGAAATGAGGTGGAATAAATGGAAAATTTCATGTTTTGGGGAATGTTCTTTGCTTGTTTGCTGATTTCAGCTATGACATTTTATATTATGTATTCTCAAGCAATGGTCAATAGAGATTTAGAAAGAAAATACAAAGACTTAAACCAAGAAATTTCAAGAGTTTTTGGTTGGGAAGAATATGACTAGGCAAAAAATTTTAGGGACTATGCACGAGAAGTTCAAGAACTTATCAAGTTTAAAAAAGAAATTGAACAACTTGAAATTATTAAAAAAGCATTAGAAGTAAAAAGTTTGGAAGAGTTGCATAAGAAGAAAGAACAGATTGAAAATGTAATCAAAACGTTAGAAAAATGAGGAGGTGGAGTGATGGCTAGAAAGATACAAGCAACGCTTACCAAAGAGCTGTATGATCATGTTGAAGCTATAAGAGAATATGGTGGTTATAGAAGCCTATCAGAAGTGGTCAATAAAGCACTTGAAAAGTTAGTAAATGAACATACCAACAATGAAATATATAAATATTATTTGAAAAAAGTAAGAGATGGAAGAGAGGACACAGAATGAAACGTTTTATCGCAATCTGGATTTTATTGTCTGCTGGATTAAATATTTGGCAGATGGGTAGGATTGCAGAACTAGAACAAAAGAAGCCGATGGTTATCTACAAGACAGATAATCGAGGCGCAGAGATTTTCGGCAAAGTTGTTGAGAAAGGACGACATGGCAAGCTATACACAATTACCATTCGTGACTACGGGGTGTTCGTAGTTACGAACGAAGTGTATGAGAAAGTGAAAATTGGAGATGAGGTAAGATTGTAATGACAAAGTACAAGAAACCAACTTACATCATCATCCAAGAAGCAATGGCAGAGCGTATTAGATTTTTGGAAGATGAACTGTACGAAATGATAAAGCAGATAGTTTCTGACATCAGTAATGCTTTTTCTAAAATGTTCGATAGCTTATTTAATTATTTAGAAAATTCGGAGGTAAAATTTGAAGAAATTGAGCAACAAGGAACTTCAACTACTGGACCAAGAACTATTCAAGTTCCGAGGTATCCAGCGAACCATAGATTTACGCAGGCTGGAGCTAACTACCAGAAACCCAGACAGCCAAGGTGGGCCTTCAATCGGAATCAGCAAACCAACAGAAACCATCGCGGTCAAGCTCGCAGATGATCC
>NZ_KV817773.1 GCF_001814775.1 Streptococcus sp. HMSC067H01 | reverse complement strand
CAGAAACCATCGCGGTCAAGCTCGCAGATGATCCGACATTAAAGTTCCTGGAAGGCTTCAAGGAGATTGTGGACAAGCTACTTTCTAACCTAATCGACGAAGACAAGGAAATCTTCAATCTACGCTGGCAGTACCCACAACTACGCTGGGAAGAAATTGCAGACCAGAAATTTTTAAGCAATGCAACAATCTATCGCCGTCGTAGAATTATCTTGGAGCAGTATGCAATATTAAAAGGGGAATTGTAAAATGAGAAAAAAGGCTACTATTTTTCTCATGAAAATCTTGGTATTATGATAGTGTCGGAACGAGAAGACGGATAGATACCCACAAGAGCCTTTCGTTTTCAGAGGAACACCTTTCAAGAATAACCAGAACTCGCCCGACAGATTTACAGGTCAGTTGCAGAAATGCACTGGCTTTTTCATTTATCTGCAAGAAAGGAGGGAAAAGGCTATGAACTATGTTGAACCAATTCGCAACAAGGAAGACATCGACATCATGTGTGATTATCTAAAAGATTGGGACTATCGCAACTATTTGATATTCTTGACAGGGATTAACACAGGCTTACGCATTTCCGACATTCTGAATCTAAAGGTGTCTAATGTCCGTGGCTGGTATCTTTTGCTGATAGAAAGAAAAACAAAGAAACGTCGCAAGGTCAAGATGAATGCTTTTCTCAAACGGGAAATGGATAAACACATCAAAGGCAAACGTGTCGGCGATTACTTATTCCAAAGTCGCAAAGGAAAGAACAAGCCGTTGACAAGACAGGCAGCATACAGCATTATCAAGATAGCTGCTGAAGATTGTGGAGTTGAAAATGTTGGAACGCATACCATGCGAAAAACTTTTGGCTATCACTATTATCAGAAGTACAAGGATATTGCCATGCTCATGGAATTGTTCAATCATGCTAGCGCAGCAATTACCAAAAGATACATCGGTATCAACCAAGACCAACAGGACCGAGCCTTAGCAAATTTCCGTTTAGGAACATAAGAATGTGACATATTGCAGTAGTGTCAGATTGAAAAATAAGAAAGCTGGAAAACCTTTTGTTTACAAGACTTTTGAGAAAAAAGCGAAAGTGACACAATATAGGTTAAAGATGATTGAGAGGGAAAATGGTATAGTTTTATTTTAGGAACTACCAAGCAGAGAACTTGTCAAGTAGTTTTTGAAAAATGAGAAAAAAGGGTACTATTTTTCTCACGATTTTCGTGTTATATTTGTATCATGAATTTTTGTAAACAAGTAGGACAGCTGGACGAGTTGTCCTTTTCTGTTGATGAGGATAGTGGAACATGAGAACATTTTGCATCATGAATAAACAGACAGGAAAATTTGTTTATGGAACTGACTATAGATATTCTCCTCCACGCCAAAGGACAAGTGATAGACAAGCCTTGACTTATTCAAGCAAACTTGAGGCAACACTTGAGCTCGAGAAAAGAGGATGTGGTCGTAATTATGTGGTTGTCCAAGTGAAACTGGAGGTAGTCAGTGACATTTAAACCTGTTCGTAAAACGCTGAAGTCTAGTCGCTGGGATAAGTTCCGAAGTCGTACAATGAAACGTGACAAGTATCTCTGTCAAGAATCGTTGAGATACGGCAAGACTGTTCCAGCTGAAATGGTACATCACATTTATCCAGTATCAGAATATCCAGAACTGGAGTTTGTATCTTGGAATGTTATTAGTCTGACTAACAAAGTACACGGAACCTTTCACGATAGAACCAACGACAAAGTTGTAGGGCAGGGCTTGTGGTGGCAAAGAAAACGAAAAAAATTTTTTGATGAATTTTATAAAAATCTTTCAGTCATTCACAAAGCCCCCCCTCAAAATTAAAATCACTTTGTGCCGTTGGGGACCGGGAAGGGGAACTTTTTCCCCCTCTACGATTCTGTGAGGATTTTTGTCACATTTTTACACGAAATTTTTGGAAGGAGGGGAGTTTTTGGCAAGGCCTAAAGGACAAAGCACAATCAAAAACAGAATTGTGAAGTCCATGAAAGAAATGGGGACCTACTCAAAGCATTATGATGATATCATCGAAATTTATTCTGGCTTGCTCTATGACTACCAGAACGCTCGGGAAGAGTTCTTGGCTAATGGGTCACAGTTCACAGAAGAGCATGAAACAGGTAGAGGCACCATTGTTGAGAGAAAGACACCGTTGGTTCAGTCCATGGAAAATCTTCGCAAGGATATTGTTACCTATTCGGATAGACTTGGCTTAAATCCAAAGGCTGTCGGAATCGAACCACCTAAACCAAAGGATGCTGGAGGTCTGGAAGGCATGATTGCTAATCTGCTATGATGATCAAAAACAATTCACCCAACTTCAAAATAGCGGTGGACTATGCAACTGATGTAGTCTCTGGCAAGATAATTGCTGGCAAGAGGAGAATAAAGGCTTGCCAGAGGTTTCTCGATGACCTTGCAAGCGACAAGTTTGATTTTAGAAATGAGCAGTTTGATTTTGTAGTAAAATTCATTCAGGGTTTGGTTGTACACAGGAAAGGCGAATCCTTGGAGGGTATGCCCTTAACAAATGCCCCTTTCATTTTGCAACCTTGGCAGATTTTCTGTATCGTCAATCTCTTTGGTTTTTATCGTAAAAATACAACAATAAGGCGTTTCACTGAAGCGCTTTTTATGTTGCCACGGAAAAACGGTAAAACACCATTTGCCTCTGCCCTGGCTTTGACAGCTGCTATCTTAGATAACCAAAGTGGCTCAAATGTGTATATCCTAGCCAACTCTCTCAAACAAACACGAGAGAGTTTTGACTTTTTAACGCATACAGTCAAGTTCTGGAAAGATAAGTCCATCAAAATCAAGGATAACAACAATGAGCATGTAATCCGTAAGGAGTTTTCCAAAGGCTCTTTCACCATCAATGCTCTTGCTGCTGAAGAAGACAATCTGGACTCATTCAACGGGAACATCATCATCCTAGATGAGATCCACGGGATGAAGTCATCCAAGAAGTACACGCTGATGAAAAATGCCCAGAGGGCTTATCGGAATAAGTTGCTTATGGCCATCACGACTGCAGGGGACAAGCCAAACGGTTTCTTAGCCCAGCGGTTGAAGTACTGCGACAAGGTTCTTGATGGAACTGTGGAAGATGACAGTTATTTCTTGTTTATCTGTGATGCGGATACCGATAAAGATGGGAAAATAGTCGATTTCACTAACCCAATCTACATCCAGCAAGCCAATCCGTCGCTTGGTGTGACGGTCGAGCTCAAGGAACTTGTCCACGATGCAGAGGTCGCATTGGCTGATCCACAGACACGGAATGAATTCTTTAACAAGACCCTCAATGTCTTCACTAACTCAATGACGGCATATTTCAATGTTCAGGACTTTATCAACTCTGATTTGAATTATGACTGGACCTTGGAAGACTTGGTTAAGTTGCCTATCAAATGGTATGGTGGTGCAGACTTGTCCAAGCTTCATGATTTGACTGCTGCAGCTCTATACGGAACTTATGAAGATGTGGACATTGTTATCACTCATGCATTCTTCCCAATTACTGCTGCACATCAGAAGGCTAATGATGATGGTATTCCATTGTTTGGTTGGGAACAAGATGGATGGTTGACCATGTCAAACACTCCAACAGTTTCCTATGACGACATCGTGAATTGGTTTGTCAGTATGAGGGATATGGGTTTCAAAATCCAACGTGTGGGATTTGATAAGAAGTTCGGTCGTGAGTTCTTCTCAGGTATGAAAAAGGCCAAGTTCAAGATTGTGGATGCTCCACAGTATTTCTGGAAAAAGTCGGAAGGCTTCAGACGAATTGAAACCAAGTCACTCAACGGGAAATTTTACTATTGCCATTCTGACGCATATGAGTATTGTGTCGGAAATGTCCGTGGGATTGAAAAGGTCGATGACATGATCCAGTATGAAAAGGTCGAGAAGTCTATGCGTATTGACTTATTCGATGCGTCGGTGTTTGCTGCTTGTCAAATGCTAGAAGATAGCGAGAAATCAGGCAACGCTTCTGCTTGGTTGAACGGAGGAAGAAATTGAAAAAACGAAAGAAAAACAACACAAATCAAATTCGGTCTGAGCCATCATCTGCTATGCAAGTCTTTGTGTCAGAGGATTTTTTCAAAAAATCCATGTCACAGGGTTATATTCGGCTTGCTGATTGTCCAGAAGTTCGGACGGCGGTTGATAGGATTGCTGACATGGTTTCGTCCATGACCATCCACTTGATGGAGAACACAGAAAAAGGCGACATTCGGCTCAAGAATGAGCTATCTCGCAAGATTGATGTCAATCCTTACAAGTGGATGAGCCGTAAGAAGTGGGTAGCCAACATTGTCAGGTCAATGCTTTTGGAAGGCGATGGGAATAGCGTTGTCTATCCAATCATTGACAAAGATGGCTTGATTGCTGACTTGAAACCATTGCCACCATCAAAAATACGATTTGACGGGACCAGCTTTGACTATCAAGTTGTCTATGATTACCAAGAAGTGTATGGACCTGACGAAGTGCTACACTTTGCCATGAATGTCCACCCTGAAAAGCCTTGGCTTGGGCAAGGGTATAGGGTTGTCATGGCTGACCTGCTGAAAAATCTCAAGCAGGCTTCGGATACAAAAAATGAATTTATGTCTGGGAAGTATATGCCATCTCTGATTGTCAAGACGGATGCCAATACGGCAGAGCTTGCTTCGGAAGAAGGTCGTGACAAGGTATTTGACATGTACCTAAAAAACTCTACGGCTGGCAAGCCATGGATTATTCCTGCTGAGATGATAGATGTCCAGCAAATCAAACCACTTAGTCTGAATGACATTGCCATCAAGGACAGTGTGGAAGTAGATAAGACAACCATTGCCAATATCTTACAAGTACCAGCCTTTTTTGTCGGTGTCGGTAAATTCGATAAAGCTGAGTTTGATAACTTTGTCACCACTCGCATACGCTCCATCGCTGAGATTATTCAACAGGAACTGACAGCCAAGTTGCTACTTTCTCCACATCACTATTTTATTTTGAACTGGAGAAGTCTACTGACTTACGACCTCAAGGCTTTGTCGGAAATTGGCTCAAATCTCTATATTCGTGGATTGATGGAAGGGAATGAAGTCCGTAATTGGATAAACTTGCCACCAAAAGAAGGGTTGGACCAGCTTGTCATTTTGGAAAACTTTATTCCAGCGGACAAGATTGGCGATCAGAAAAAACTAGAGAAAGGAGAAATAAGTGGAGAGAACAACCTATCTGACTCGTAGCTTTAAATCTGAACTTGCTGTTCGTGAACAACAAGAAGGCCAACAAGAGAAAGTAATTGAAGGTTATTTTGCAGTCTATGGCTCTGAAACAGAATTGTGGCCAGGTGCTTTTGAAGAAATCAAAAGTGGCGCATTTGATGATACTCTCGAGAATGATATTCGAGCGCTTATCAATCACAATACAGAGCTTGTACTTGGTCGTAATAAGGCTGGTACATTGACTTTGGAAGCTGATGACAAGGGACTATGGGCCCGTGTTGTTATCAACGAACAAGATACTGATGCACTTAATCTGTATGCTCGTGTTCAACGTGGAGATGTGGATCAATGTTCATTTGGTTTTAACATCATCGAAGAATCAACAGAATTCCGTGAAGATGGAACAATCAAGTGGACAATTGAGAAGATTGACCTACATGAAGTATCTATCGTAACTTTCCCAGCATATGAAGCTACTAGTGTTCAAGCTCGGAAACGAGATTTTGAAAATCTACAAAATCGGACCTTGGAAGTCCGAAAAAAACAATTAAAGGAGAAATTAACCCATGCTAAAACAACTCATGCTCCGTCGCAAAATTAAGGTCTTGAAAGAAAGCTTGTCTGATCTGAACGACGGTAATAACTTTGATGAACGCAGTGCTCAGCTTGAAGTAGCCATCGAAGAAGCACGGTCTGACGAAGAAATCAAGGCTGTCGAAGAAGAAATCGACACTTTGACAAAGGAACAAGCTGAATATCAAGACAAAGTCGATGCTATCCAATCCGAAATTGACGAACTTGAAGAAGAATTGGCTGCATTGGAAGGCAAGGAGCCTAAAGATGAACCCAAAGAAGAACCTGCTGCTGAACCTGAAAACCGAAACAAACAAAAAGGAGAACTCTCAACTATGACACGAAACAAATATTTTGGTGGATTGACTCGCACTGCTATGGCTGAATTGGTAGAACGCAGCGAAGTCAAGTCATTCCTAGAAAACACACGCAGCCTTATCCAAGAAAAACGTGCTGTCAATGGTTCAGAATTGACCATTCCAGAAGTGTTCTTGGAGTTGCTTCGCAACAACATGGACCAATATTCAAAACTGATCACTAAAGTTTGGCTCAAACCTGTGAAGGGCGAAGCTCGTCAGAACATCGCTGGTACAATCCCAGAAGGTATCTGGACGGAGATGATTGGAAAACTCAATGAAGTTGATTTCAAATTCAATCAAGTCGAAGTTGACGGCTACAAGGTTGGTGGCTTTACAGCTGTCCCTAATTCCATCTTGAAGGACTCAGACCTCAACCTTGCTAACGAAATTCTTTTGGGTCTCGCTCAAGCCATTGGTCTTGCTCTTGATAAGGCTATCCTTTACGGTAAAGGGACTAAGATGCCTGTTGGTATTGTGACTCGCTTGGCAGAAACCCAGAAACCTAACTACTGGGGTAAGAATGAGCCAGATTGGACTGACCTGCATTCTACTCACTTGTCAGTAGTACCTACTAAAATCACTGATCCTATAAAATATTATCAGGAATTGGCTACTAAGCTAAATGTCATTGATGCCGACTACTCAGACGGCAATGTCTTCTGGGCTATGTCTCGCAAAACACATCAAGACTTGAAAATTAAGTTGATGAGTTTCAACTCGGCTGCAGCAATCGCGTCAGGTCTTGACAATACATTACCTGTCATTGGCGGTGATGTTGAAGAACTAAATTTCATCCCAGATGGACATATTATCGGTGGCTTTGGCTCTCTTTACATTTTAGCAGAACGTGAGGGAGCAACCATGGCCCAATCTGAACATGCTCAATTCATCGAGGACAATACTGTCTTCAAGGGCATTGCACGTTATGACGGGCGTCCAATCTTTGGTGAGGCTTTCGTGGCAGTCAATGCATCAGGTAAAGATGGAGCAGTTGCCCCAGCACCAACAGATGTGACATTCGCTGCAGACAGGGCTAACACACCAGGTTAGGAGGTAAACCATGAATTCAGTTGATGTAAGAGTTAAAGCACTCGTAACTTTTTCCGATAGCCAATCTCCAATTGGCCTTCGGAGAAAAGATGAGGAGTTTGTGACGGCAAAAGACCGAGTAGACTATCTGAACGATTTGAATAAAGAACCGCTTGTAGCTGTTTTGGATGAAACAGAAATACTGCACTCCGAATCAGTAAGTGAAAGTGTTTCTGAACCTGTGTCCGAGTTAGCAAGCGAGCTGTCCTCAGAAACCACTACAACTCGAAAATCTTTTGAAGAAAGCGAGTAAGCCATGGAAGATTCAGATGTCTTGAAACTGGTTAAAATGAAAGAAGGTATCAAGTCCGACAAACGCGACGAATATCTAATGAAGCTTATCAAAAGCTCTATTGATGAGTTAGAACAAGTCAAGGGCATTGCCATTGACCTGAATCTACCTCACCATGTTACCTTCGTTGCCGATTGGACATACTACCAGTACATCAACAAAGACCAGCCAACCATGCCACGCTATCTACAGCAGAAACTGCACGACTATCAAATCACATATAGGAAGCAGGCAGAGTCATGAGATGGAATGAAGATTGCACCCTAATTTCGCTTTCTGAAGAGCCGACATTGGATGAGTTGCTACAACCAACCTACAAAGAGGTAGGTGTTGAGGTATCATGCAATAAGCGGTCTCTCACACGGTCAGAGTATTATTTTGCATCACAAGCCAACATGAATCCTTCCATGGTACTTGAGGTCCACGATTTTGAGTATGACAATCAGGTGTATGTGGATTTTGAAGGAGTGAGATACGAGGTCATCAAGACATTTGAAAATGGGGATATCATCGAATTGACTTGTGAGGTAGTAAAAAATGGCACTGGATCTAACTAGCGAAATCATGTCTGCACTGGAAGAGTGGTCGGAAGAAGTTGAGCAAGAAGTTGATGAAGCTGCTAGCGATGTTGTCGATAAAGCTGTAGCCAAGTTAAGGGTCAGCAGCCCAAAGATGACAGGAAACTATAGAAAGAAATGGGCCAAGAAACGATTAAAGAACGGAACTTATGTGGCATATGTCAGAGGACCTGACTATCGCCTAACCCATTTACTTGAAAATGGGCATGTCAACCGTGATGGTGGACGAACGAGCCCGCAGGTCCATATCGCACCAGTGGAAGAAGAAGCTATTGCCGAATTTGAAGAACTCATCAGGAGAATTGGCCAATGAAACTATCAGAATTTGCAGCTGTCATGAATGAATTGGGAATACCGTGCCGTTACCGTCAATTCAGGAAAGGGGAAAAACCTAAACCACCCTACGCAGTCTATTATCAGGATGGAGAGGATAATCTCAATGCTGATAATGAAGCGTATCACACTATCAAATCAGTTACGGTAGAACTGATTACTGATAAGAAAAATGAAGCATTGGAAGATACATTAAAGAGCCTGTTTAATCAAAACAAGCTCTTTTTTGAGTTTTCTGATGAGATGTACATTGAGTCAGAAGGGCTCTATCAAGTCATATATGATGTCAGTCTAATTTAAGAAGGAGAAGAACATGACGAAAAAAAAA
>NZ_KV817771.1 GCF_001814775.1 Streptococcus sp. HMSC067H01 | reverse complement strand
CTGTTGTAATTTCTGGTTGAGTTGGTGTTGTTGGAGTTGCTGCTGTAGCTTCTTTTGGTGCGCTTGCTTCTGATGTTTGACCATCTTTTGTAGCTTTAGCTGTCACATTACCTTCTGGAATATCTACAGTTGGTGTGATTTTAGCTTTACCATCTGCTCCTGCTGTAGCTTCACCAATCTTGTTACCATCTTTGTCGAACA
>NZ_KV817770.1 GCF_001814775.1 Streptococcus sp. HMSC067H01 | reverse complement strand
CCTTTGGGCGCCTCCGTTACCTTTTAGGAGGCGACCGCCCCAGTCAAACTGCCCGTCAGACACTGTCTCCGATAGGGATCACCTATCCGGGTTAGAGTGGCCATAACACAAGGGTAGTATCCCAACATCGTCTCCTTCGAAACTGGCGTCCCGATCTCTTAGACTCCTACCTATCCTGTACATGTGGTACAGACACTCAATATCAAACTGCAGTAAAGCTCCATGGGGTCTTTCCGTCCTGTCGCGGGTAACCTGCATCTTCACAGGTACTAAAATTTCACCGAGTCTCTCGTTGAGACAGTGCCCAAATCATTACGCCTTTCGTGCGGGTCGGAACTTACCCGACAAGGAATTTCGCTACCTTAGGACCGTTATAGTTACGGCCGCCGTTTACTGGGGCTTCAATTCATACCTTCGCTTACGCTAAGCACTCCTCTTAACCTTCCAGCACCGGGCAGGCGTCACCCCCTATACATCATCTTACGATTTAGCAGAGAGCTGTGTTTTTGATAAACAGTTGCTTGGGCCTATTCACTGCGGCTGACATATGTCAGCACCCCTTCTCCCGAAGTTACGGGGTCATTTTGCCGAGTTCCTTAACGAGAGTTCTCTCGATCACCTGAGGCTACTCGCCTCGACTACCTGTGTCGGTTTGCGGTACGGGTAGAGTATGTTTAAACGCTAGAAGCTTTTCTTGGCAGTGTGACGTCACTAACTTCGCTACTAAACTTCGCTCCCCATCACAGCTCAATGTTATAGATATAAGCATTTGACTCATATCACACCTCACTGCTTAGACAGACACTTCCAATCGTCTGCTTTAGTTAGCCTACTGCGTCCCTCCATCACTACATACTCTAGTACAGGAATATCAACCTGTTGTCCATCGGATACACCTTTCGGTCTCTCCTTAGGTCCCGACTAACCCAGGGCGGACGAGCCTTCCCCTGGAAACCTTAGTCTTACGGTGGACAGGATTCTCACCTGTCTTTCGCTACTCATACCGGCATTCTCACTTCTATGCGTTCCAGCACTCCTCACGGTACACCTTCTTCACACATAGAACGCTCTCCTACCATACCTATAAAGGTATCCACAGCTTCGGTAAATTGTTTTAGCCCCGGTACATTTTCGGCGCAGGGTCACTCGACTAGTGAGCTATTACGCACTCTTTGAATGAATAGCTGCTTCTAAGCTAACATCCTAGTTGTCTGTGCAACCCCACATCCTTTTCCACTTAACAATTATTTTGGGACCTTAGCTGGTGGTCTGGGCTGTTTCCCTTTCGACTACGGATCTTAGCACTCGCAGTCTGACTGCCGACCATAATTCTTTGGCATTCGGAGTTTATCTGAGATTGGTAATCCGGGATGGACCCCTCACCCAAACAGTGCTCTACCTCCAAGAATCTCTAATGTCGACGCTAGCCCTAAAGCTATTTCGGAGAGAACCAGCTATCTCCAAGTTCGTTTGGAATTTCTCCGCTACCCACAAGTCATCCAAGCACTTTTCAACGTGCCCTGGTTCGGTCCTCCAGTGCGTCTTACCGCACCTTCAACCTGCTCATGGGTAGGTCACATGGTTTCGGGTCTACAACATAATACTAAAGCGCCCTATTCAGACTCGGTTTCCCTGCGGCTCCGTCTCTTCAACTTAACCTCGCATCATATCGTAACTCGCCGGTTCATTCTACAAAAGGCACGCTCTCACCCATTAACGGGCTCGAACTTGTTGTAGGCACACGGTTTCAGGTTCTATTTCACTCCCCTCCCGGGGTGCTTTTCACCTTTCCCTCACGGTACTGGTTCACTATCGGTCACTAGGGAGTATTTAGGGTTGGGAGATGGTCCTCCCAGATTCCGACGGGATTTCGCGTGTCCCGCCGTACTCAGGATTCTGCTAGGTACAAAGACTATTTTAAATACGAGGCTATCACTCTCTTTGGCTGATCTTCCCAGACCATTCTTCTATAGTCTTTGAGTCCACATTGCAGTCCTACAACCCCGAAGAGTAAACTCTTCGGTTTGCCCTCCTGCCGTTTCGCTCGCCGCTACTAAGGCAATCGCTTTTGCTTTCTCTTCCTGCAGCTACTTAGATGTTTCAGTTCACTGCGTCTTCCTCCTCATATCCTTAACAGATATGGGTAACAGGCATTACCTGTTGGGTTCCCCCATTCGGAAATCCCTGGATCATCGCTTACTTACAGCTACCCAAGGCATATCGTCGTTTGTCACGTCCTTCTTCGGCTCCTAGTGCCAAGGCATCCACCGTGCGCCCTTATTAACTTAACCTTATTTTTTTGACCTTTCAGTCATAAACTCTTATTAATACTACAGCGTTTTCGGTTTATTTTCTTGTTACTATTTGATATAGATATTCAATTTTCAATGTGCATTACTTGGTGATCTCTCACCAATGGAGCCTAGCGGGATCGAACCGCTGACCTCCTGCGTGCAAAGCAGGCGCTCTCCCAGCTGAGCTAAGGCCCCACAAGACCTCTCAAGACTAAACAAGACCAATGTGCATTCCTTATCCTTAGAAAGGAGGTGATCCAGCCGCACCTTCCGATACGGCTACCTTGTTACGACTTCACCCCAATCATCTATCCCACCTTAGGCGGCTGGCTCCTAAAAGGTTACCTCACCGACTTCGGGTGTTACAAACTCTCGTGGTGTGACGGGCGGTGTGTACAAGGCCCGGGAACGTATTCACCGCGGCGTGCTGATCCGCGATTACTAGCGATTCCGACTTCATGTAGGCGAGTTGCAGCCTACAATCCGAACTGAGACTGGCTTTAAGAGATTAGCTTGTCGTCACCGACTTGCGACTCGTTGTACCAGCCATTGTAGCACGTGTGTAGCCCAGGTCATAAGGGGCATGATGATTTGACGTCATCCCCACCTTCCTCCGGTTTATTACCGGCAGTCTCGCTAGAGTGCCCAACTAAATGATGGCAACTAACAATAGGGGTTGCGCTCGTTGCGGGACTTAACCCAACATCTCACGACACGAGCTGACGACAACCATGCACCACCTGTCACCTCTGTCCCGAAGGAAATCTCTATCTCTAGAGAGGTCAGAGGGATGTCAAGACCTGGTAAGGTTCTTCGCGTTGCTTCGAATTAAACCACATGCTCCACCGCTTGTGCGGGCCCCCGTCAATTCCTTTGAGTTTCAACCTTGCGGTCGTACTCCCCAGGCGGAGTGCTTAATGCGTTAGCTACGGCACTAAACCCCGGAAAGGGTCTAACACCTAGCACTCATCGTTTACGGCGTGGACTACCAGGGTATCTAATCCTGTTTGCTCCCCACGCTTTCGAGCCTCAGCGTCAGTTACAAGCCAGAGAGCCGCTTTCGCCACCGGTGTTCCTCCATATATCTACGCATTTCACCGCTACACATGGAATTCCACTCTCCCCTCTTGCACTCAAGTTAAACAGTTTCCAAAGCGTACTATGGTTAAGCCACAGCCTTTAACTTCAGACTTATCTAACCGCCTGCGCTCGCTTTACGCCCAATAAATCCGGACAACGCTCGGGACCTACGTATTACCGCGGCTGCTGGCACGTAGTTAGCCGTCCCTTTCTGGTAAGATACCGTCACAGTGTGAACTTTCCACTCTCACACTCGTTCTTCTCTTACAACAGAGCTTTACGATCCGAAAACCTTCTTCACTCACGCGGCGTTGCTCGGTCAGACTTCCGTCCATTGCCGAAGATTCCCTACTGCTGCCTCCCGTAGGAGTCTGGGCCGTGTCTCAGTCCCAGTGTGGCCGATCACCCTCTCAGGTCGGCTATGTATCGTCGCCTTGGTGAGCCGTTACCCCACCAACTAGCTAATACAACGCAGGTCCATCTGGTAGTGATGCAATTGCACCTTTCAAGCAGATATCATGCAATATCTACTGTTATGCGGTATTAGCTATCGTTTCCAATAGTTATCCCCCGCTACCAGGCAGGTTACCTACGCGTTACTCACCCGTTCGCAACTCATCCGGAGAAGCAAGCTCCTCCTTCAGCGTTCTACTTGCATGTATTAGGCACGCCGCCAGCGTTCGTCCTGAGCCAGGATCAAACTCTCATTAAAAGTTTGAGTTCTCACTCATTTCTGTCACTGACAGATTTATTGTTTTTTT
>NZ_KV817769.1 GCF_001814775.1 Streptococcus sp. HMSC067H01 | reverse complement strand
AGTCCTTTTAGTTTTACCTTAATTCGTTTGTTGTTGTAATAATCAATATAGTTTACAATAGCTTGTTCCAATTGCTTAAGCGACTGAAATGACTTCTCATAACCATAAAACATCTCCGATTTCAGAATCCCAAAGAAGGACTCCATCATTCCATTGTCTGGGCTGTTACCCTTACGCGACATGGATGCTTGAATTCCCTTACCCTCTAGAAACTGATGATAAGAATCGTGTTGATATTGCCAGCCTTGATCACTATGGAGAATCGTATTCTCGTAGTGCTTCTCTGTGAATGCCTGTTCCAACATTGTTTTTACTTGTTCTAAGTTGGGTGAAGTTGAAAGATTATAGGCGATAATTTCGCTATTAAAGCCATCTAAAACTGGTGATAAGTAAAGCTTTTGGGTACTTGCTGGAATGGCAAATTCTGTCACATCTGTGTA
>NZ_KV817768.1 GCF_001814775.1 Streptococcus sp. HMSC067H01 | reverse complement strand
TTCTTACTTGTCAACACCTTTTTAAAACTTTTTTCACCAATCTTTGAAGACTAGCTCTAACTCCTTAAGAAGAGACTTGCGGCCTTTGAAGCGTTCTACTGAGAACTTTTTCTTTTCATGATTTTACATTTTTGGATTTTTCATTGTATTTATTGTTATTCTTTTAAAGTATCATTTCAGTTTTAAGATTAGGTTTCTATTCAATTAAACTTCATCTTTTATTTTTGGAGTATTTCTTGATGTTACCTAAGAACTTTACACTTTCTTATTTTATTCTTATATATAATTTAATTCTTCCTATCCGAGTAACTATCTAACACAGGGATCTATCATTTTTATCTCTATATTAGAGAATTCTTGTATTTATATTTAACAGCTACTGATATTTTTATACAAGAAAACAGAGAAAACATCAGTTTTCTCTGTTAGCGTTCATTATGTTTACTTTTCTTCAGTCATTTTAGATTTTACTTCATCATAAGAAAGTGCATGTGATTCTTCTTCTGTTGCTTCAGGCATCTTACCTGTTTCGTAAAGAGATTTAATTTGTGTACTATCTAATGTTTCGTATTTCAATAATGCTTCTGCAATTAACTTATGAGTTTCACGATTTGATTGAATAATCTCAGTCGCTTTATTACGCGCTTCATTCAACAATGAACGAATTTCTTCATCAATTTCGTAAGCTGTACGCTCTGAAATTGTTTTTTGTGGGGATTGAGCACCAAACATAGCATGATTACCTTCATACTGAACCGGTCCAAGTTTTTCACTCATACCATACTCCGTAACCATTGCACGCGCCATTTGTGTAGCCTGCTCAAAGTCGTTGGATGCACCTGTTGTTTGGACATTAAAGATAATTTCTTCAGCAACACGTCCACCCATCAAACCTGCTAATTGTTCTTTCATATCTTCTTTAGATAGTAACATTTGATCTTCTTTTGGAAGAGCAATCATGTAACCACCTGCACGACCACGAGGAACGATTGTTACCTTATGAACGACACGTGCATTGGACAATACGAGGCCAACAATTGTATGTCCTGCCTCATGGTAAGCAACCATTTCACGTTCTTTTTGAGAAACAGTTTTATCCTTCTTAGAAGGGCCAGCGATAACACGATCTTCAGCTTCATCAATATCTGAAGCATCAATCACTGACTTATTACGACGAGCTGCAACCAAAGCTGCTTCGTTCAATACATTTTCCAAATCTGCACCAACAAAACCAGGAGTTTGTTGTGCCACCAATTTCAAATCTACATCTTCTGCTAACGGTTTATTTTTAGCATGGACTTTCAGAATTGCTTCGCGTCCCTTAACATCTGGACGACCAACCAATACTTTTCTATCAAAACGACCTGGACGAAGAAGAGCTGGATCTAGAACATCTGAACGGTTGGTTGCCGCAATAACAATGATTCCTTCATTTCCTTCAAAACCATCCATTTCAATCAAGAGTTGGTTTAGGGTTTGTTCACGTTCGTCATTACCTCCACCTAAACCGACACCACGTTGGCGACCAACAGCGTCGATTTCATCAATAAAGATAATGGCTGGTGCTGCTTTTTTAGCGTCCTCAAATAGAGAACGGACACGGCTTGCACCAACACCGACGAACATTTCTACAAAGTCAGAACCTGAAATACTAAAGAATGGTACACCAGCTTCTCCGGCAACTGCTTTAGCAAGTAATGTTTTACCAGTTCCCGGAGGTCCTTCTAAGAGAACACCAGCTGGGATACGAGCACCTAATTTTGTAAAACGTTTTGGATCTTTTAAAAATTCAACAACTTCAACAAGTTCTTGTTTTTCTTCCTCTGCGCCTGCAACATCTGAGAAGCGAACTTTGATATCTTCTTTGTTAGCAGCTTTAGCTTTACTTCGACCAAAGCTCATTGGATTTCGTCCATTATTTCCTCCCATATTGCCCATCATTGAGAATAGGAAGAAGAATAAGATGCCAAATGGTACGATAGACACTAGGATGTTAATCCACATACCACTTGAACTCTCATGTTTCACTTCAATTTGTGTTTGATGTTCACCTGCTAACTTTTGTAAATCAGCAATAGTGGTATCTGATGGTAGGATAATGCTAGTAAATTTTTCTACCTTTGTAGCAGAAGGAGTGAAAAATTGAATCCCAGTTTCCTTCTTTTCTGTTTTTGCAGTTTTGTATTCACCTGATACCTCAATAACACTACCGTTTGGTTGATAGGTCATTTCTTTTACGTTATCATTGGTAATTTCCTGCACCAATTCTGAGTACTTGATTTGTTGACTATGACCAGCGGCTCTTCCAGCAAAAAAGTACTGAAATCCTGTCACCAGCAAGAAAATCATCAACAAATAAAGAAATGGATTTTTTATGAAACCATTATTTTGTTTTTGCATTCAACAACTTACCCTTCTATTTTGAGTAAACTTCCTCTTTCAATACGCCTACATAAGGAAGGTTACGATAATTTTCATTATAGTCTAAACCATAGCCTACAACAAACTCGTTTGGAATTGTAAAACATGTATAATCTGCTTCAATTTCGACAGTGCGTCCCTCTGGTTTATCCAACATAGTAACAATCTTAACAGAGGCCGCTTCTCTTGCAGTAAACATATCTCTCAAGCTCTTCAAAGTTTGACCAGTATCGATAATATCTTCTACAAAGACAACATGTCGACCTTTAATATCTTGAGTTACGTCTTGTTTGATATTAATGACACCACTGCTGACAGTCCCACCATGATAACTAGAGACCATCATAAAGTCCATTTCAAGATGTGTATCAATATATTTGATTAATTCAGCCATAAAAGGAATAGATCCTTTTAAAATTCCAACTAGGATTGGATTCTTTCCTTCGTAATCCTTTGTCAACTGAGCACCTAATTTCTTAGCTGCTTCTGTAATTTCATCTTGTGAAATCATAATTTTCTTGATGTCTTGTTCTAACATGATTTTACCTATCTATTTTTTCTATATAAAGTACAGTGTTCATTATATCATTTTTCATTTTTTTACTCAAATCACTAGTTTCAATTCCTAAAACTGAACAAATTTGACCTGATTGCTCAATGATTATCACTTTTTCCCGTTTTTCTTTAGGGATTTTTAAATCAATAAAAAGTCGTCTTAGTTTTTTTCGATGTCCATTTTTTATCAGATAGTCACCTGAATGACGGTGCCGTAAAATTAAGGATGTTTCCCGTGAAACATATATTTTTTGAACTCTATCTCCTTCTAAAGGAAGTCCAAATGAAAATAGATATCCTTCATAGTGAACTTGGTTTAGATAGTCTAACACACACTCATTGTTTTTTTCATCAGACTTTGGTCTGATTTTACAAATCTGAAAGTGATCGTATTCCTTTACAAGCTCATAACCATTTTTTAAACTATGGCGATATTGACTCTTGGTTTTCAATATATGATGGATCTGTTGAAATTGTTCTCTTGTTACATTTAAGTTTGCGAATCGACCAAGATAGTGTTGCAATAAAACTCGTTGTGTTTCTTCTGAAAAAGATAAAAACTGAGTTAAATCTTCAATATCTACTGTTTGAGTTAATTCACCGATAGCTGTCTGATAGTCAGATACTTCTTTTCCAAATTCTAGCAAAGCTTTTCTAACTTGAAGATTCTCTGTTTCAATCTGCGGTAAATAGAGATTGCGAACACGGTTGCGAAAATAGTGATTTTCCTGATTTGTCTCATCCTCAAAATGTTCAATTTCAGGAAATTCCTTCTTATAAAAGGAGAGCAAGGGACGAATCAATTCTCCTTTATCAAACTCTTGTCTTTCTTTAATAGCTGATAAATGGTGTAATCTACCCCCTCTTATCAATCGCATGAAAATCGTCTCGACCTGGTCATCTGCATGATGAGCCGTTACAAGAGCTGTAGATGAAGTTTTCTCCATCACTTCTCTGAAAAATTCATAGCGAAATTGACGAGCTCTAGATTCTGTAAAAACTCCAGAGAAGTTAGCTACATAAATTGGAACTCCAGCTTGTTCAGCTAGTTTTCTTAATTCATGTTCTTCATTATCTGACTCTAGTCGTTGTTTATGATTGACATGAGCTAAAAGAAGCTCAATACCAAGTTCCTTTTTATAAGTTGATAAAAGGCGAAACAGAAACATCGAATCAAGTCCACCAGATAAAGCTACAACTACTTTTGAATGATGTTTAAAATAACCTTTTTCTAGAAAATGATTTAAAAAATCGCGGTCTCTCATTTCAGGACCTCATAGACATCCTTGGCAATTTTAGAAATGGTATCATAATCTGAATTTTTGGTAAAAATTGAAATGATGAAAGGAGACTCTGAATAAACAATAGCAGTGTCATGCTTGTATTCATCTGCATCCCCAATTTTATGGGCTACCTTAGCAGAAATATCTTTCGCAATCCTCTGATTGTCAAAGGACGTTTGTGATAGAGATTCTAAAACAAAAGCATTCTGATTATAAATAGCCTCCATAACTTGACCAGCCATTTTAGCTGATGCTAACTTATCTGTTACGTTCCACTCTTCACCTGAAATTCTAGCCATCTCCTTTTTAAAGGTCTCATCTGACTTGTTGGTAATATAATATCCAAGAATGTTGTGGGCTACATTATCAGATTCTTTCGCTGTTTTTGATATCAAATCTTTGATGGTGTATTCTTTGTTGTCTGCTGTTTTAGGAAGACTTCCACTACCTTCAGGTTTATAAGAACCAGGGAAATCATTCACTTCGGAAACATACTTCAGTTTCGTGTCAAGTTGGTAATCACCTTGATTGATTTTTTCCTGAACATAATAAAGATAGGGCAGCTTCATAACACTTGCAGCATACATTTTCTGATTTTCATTAATCCCAGCTTCCTTACCTGTGCTCAATTGTTTAACATAAATAGAAAACTGTTCATTTTGATAATTTTCAGTCAGTAACTCTTGTACTTTCTGGATACGATTATCATCTTGAGAAATATAATCACTAGCAACCCAACCAATTTGATTGATATGTAAGAATTCCCGTCCCTCAGCAAACACTGACATATCCACTTCAACATCTTGATAAGGAGCTAAAGTAGTTGTTTTTTCTATTTGATCATAGGGACTATTGTAAATGAAAAATCCAGGTTCTAACCATACTTTTTGGGATAGAGAATTTATTTTTGATGCATCATATAGAAGTCTTTTATCTGCAGCAACAAACTGATTATTAGATAATTTAAAGACAGGCTGACCTTGTCCATTTAACCGCCATTCTATCACGGATAATGTTGTCTCTGCATTGACTTTCCCTGACTCTTTTATCAAATCATCTGAAGCATAAATGGACGTTTCACCATAAAATTTTGGAGATTCTATAGTATCTTGATAATAAAAATGATACGGAGCATGAGTTAAGAAATAAACTTCTTGATTTGGAATGATAACTGGATTCTCAGTGCTTACTACCTGGACACTTTTAAAGAAAATAGGAAGTAGTAATATCACTAAAAATTTACGCATTCTTTTTTTCCTCTTCTTCCTGAAGTCGTAGCAGATGATTCTTCTGAGATAACTCTTCTAATTTTTCATCTGATAAACTTAAAAATTGTTCAACAATATCTAATAAATTTTCCATATTCTATTACCTAGGAAGCAAGTCCGGAATGGTGTATACTTCCTCCCATGATTTTGAATAATAATATTTAGCACGCAAATATTTAGCTGCGTAAGTTTCGTCCTTTAGTTTTGTTGCAAGATTTGATTCTTTATCTTTTTCATCGCTCAATTCTTGATACTGCTTTTTCAAGTCAGATAACTGTTGGCGACGTTCGAGTAGTTGCTGATAACTTTGAGTCAAATTATATGTTGGTAGGATGAACAACAACATAATCAAAATCAACACCCAACCCATAAAACGATTTCGTCTTTGTCGTTCTTCCATCAAGTATTTACGACGCTGATGTTCATTTTGAATAAAGGAATTATTCATTTGGACTATTTTTTTATACATCGCCTTCTACCCTTGTTTCGCTGATAATTTCATACATACCTGCGGCATCTTCTTTTTTAGTGCTATCTTTCATCTCTAATACTTTTACAAGCAACAACTTATTTCCAAAACGAATTTCGACTTGGTCATTGATTTTTAAATCTGTAGAGCTCTTAGCAAGAATACCATTTACCTTGATACGTCCCTTATCTGCAACTTCTTTAGCCACTGTACGGCGCTTAATAATTCTTGATACTTTTAAATATTTATCTAATCTCATCTTTATTACCTCAAATTATTATTGTACCATTTTTCTCCCTTTTATAGAAGAAAAATGTCATACCTAATTTGACTCTTTTGCATTTTTTATGGCCACTAGGGATTCAGCAAAAGTCAACAATCCTTCTAAAATCTCATAATCTTTTTTATTTCGAATATCAAATACAACTTCTATCAAACCTTGATTTTCTGAAATATTGGCCTTCAAACTTGTCTGAGATAGAGCCTGGAAATAATCTTGTGTTAAAAATAGTTGCTGCGAAATTTTTTCAAATTGAATGACAAGTTTATTATTTTTTCTTTCAACACGATTGACAAACACTTTATCAAGGTAAGCTTTTACTAATCCAATTTCTAAAAGATAAGCAACTACATCAGGATATTCTCCAAAACGATCGATCAACTCATCTTGTAATTCTTCGTAGTTGACACGATTGTCAATTTGACGAATTCTCTTGTAAATTTCAATTTTATGCCGTTCATCTGAAATGTACTCATCCGGAAGATAAGCATCAATTTGTAAAATTAACTCAGCATTTCCTTTTTCACGTTTCTTGTCAGTTCCATTTTTCTTAGCAATTGCTTCTTCTAGTAACTGAGAATACAACTCAAACCCAACAGAATCAATAAAACCAGACTGTGAACTTCCTAAAAGATTCCCAGCTCCACGAATGGATAAATCACGCATAGCGATTTTGAAACCAGAACCTAGTTCAGTAAAACCTTTGATGGCCTCTAATCTTTTCTCAGAAACTTCTGTCAAGGTTTTATCTGGACGATACATGAGATAAGCATAGGCAATTCGATTACTACGACCAACCCGACCTCTTAATTGATACAAGGTTGACAATCCCATATGATCTGAATTTTCTATAAACAAGGTATTAGCATTTGGAATATCTACTCCTGTCTCGATGATTGTTGTAGTTACTAAAATATCATATTCACCTTCAATGAAATCAAGAAGTGTATTTTCTAAGCGAATTTCACTCATTTGTCCATGAACAAAACCAATTGAAGCTTCTGGAATCAACTCTTGTAACTCTGAAACCTTCTTTTCAATCGTGTCAACTTTGTTGTAAAGATAGTAAACTTGACCACCACGATCCATTTCTCTCAATACAGCATCACGAATAACACGATCATTCTGTTCAAGAACATAGGTTTGAACAGGATATCGATTAGTTGGAGGGGTTTCGATGACAGATAAATCTCGGATACCTAGCATAGACATATGAAGAGTTCGAGGAATTGGTGTCGC
This sequence comes from Streptococcus sp. HMSC067H01, assembly GCF_001814775.1. GTDB lineage: Bacteria > Bacillota > Bacilli > Lactobacillales > Streptococcaceae > Streptococcus. The sequence continues at coordinate 49,294 of NZ_KV817768.1, read as the reverse complement.
TGTCAAGGTTAAGACATCAACCTTCTTTTTTAATTCCTTGAGAGCTTCCTTATGCTTAACACCAAAACGTTGTTCTTCATCAATAATCATCAACCCCAAATCTGCAAACTCAACATCTTTAGATAAAACTCTATGGGTCCCTATCAAAATATCTACTTGACCTTTTTTCAATTTTTCAAGTGTCTCAGTCTGCTCTTTCTTACTTCTAAAACGACTCAAAACATCTACATTGACAGCAAATTGTTCAAATCTTTCCTTAAAATTACTGTAATGTTGCTGAGCAAGAACGGTAGTTGGTACTAAAACAACAACCTGTTTATGATCATTGACAGCCTTAAATGCAGCTCGCATAGCTACTTCTGTCTTACCAAATCCAACATCTCCAACTAAAAGTCGGTCCATCGGTTGAGAAGCCTGCATATCTTTCTTGATCTCTTCGATACTTCGAAGTTGGTCCTCAGTCTCTACATATGGGAATGCTTCGTCAAAAGCAACCTGATCTTCATCATCTTTTGAAAATGCATATCCTTTAAGTTGACTTCTCTCGGCATATAACTTAATCAAGTCATCTGCAATATCTTCAACTTGACTCTTTACTTTTTGCTTGGCTTTTTTAAAACGTCCATCGTTAAGTTTGTTTAACTTTGGAGCCTTACCATCACTAGAGACATACTTAGAAAGAGTCTGTATCTGCTCTACAGGGATGGAAATACGGTCTCCATTTTGATATAGGACACTTACGTAGTCTCGATGAATTCCTTTGATTTCAATCGTTTCAATCCCTAAATATTGACCAATACCATGAATTTGATGAACAACATAATCTCCTTTTTGGAGTTCACTATAATCCTTTAATCGTTCAGCATTGCTAATATTTTGTCTGCGATACTTGCGTTTAATCTTCTTTTTAAAAATTTCATATTCAGTGATAAATACAAGATTCTCATCTACAAAATGAAATCCATGACGAAGATTTCCTTCAACAAGATTGACAGTTCCTTTACAGATTTCACTTTCATTACTATTATCAACTTTAATATCATATTCATCAAGAATCGTTGACAGTTTCTTTAGTTCAGTTTTGCTACTTGATTGAAGAACAATCGTATACTTCAATTTTTTATAACGTTCAATTTCTTCTTTCAGAAAAGAAAACTGATTAAAGAACTCCTGCATAGGATACTGATTAAATTGATACAGATAATCAAATTTTAGATTTCCAAGCCCTTTTTGGAAATTTGAAAAGAAACTAGCTGGTAAATATTTTTTGAATTGACTTTCTACATCAGCAAAATATTGTAAACTTGACACCGTTTTACTATTGTGTAAATCTTCTGTAAAGTAACTAGCAGCTTCCTTATCAAAAGCATCGTACTGATTCATGATTTTTTGAAAATCATCAAAGATAATGGGCACTTGATTCAAATAATCTATCAGTGTCCACTGTTTTTTATAAAAATTAGATAAAAACTTACGAATATCAGCATGAAGAACTTGCTCTTTAGTGCAACTAAAAACTTCTTCTAAGTAAGACTTTAAAGTTGGAGAAAGTGCCTTATCAATCTCATGTTCTAAAAATTTCTGACCACGATGATAATCTTCAAAAGTTAGTAAAATATCACTTGCTGGATATATCAGTACTTTAGACTGACTGTCTTTAGAAAGCTGAGTTTCAGTATCAAATTCTCTTATACCATCAATTTCATCACCAAAAAATTCTATCCGGTAAGGAGATAGTTGAGAAGTTTCAAAGATATCCAGGATATCTCCACGAAGGCTAAATTCTCCCTGACTTTGAACTTGTGTAACCTTCTTATAACCAAGGGAAATCAAGTGATTTTTTAATTCTCTTTGTTCGCATTCTTGGCCAACTTGAAGTTCTAAGATACTATCATCAAAAACTTGAGGATTTGGTAAGAATACCCGACTAGCTGCGACATTACAAACTAAAATCCCTCTTTGAGACTTATCTCTTAGAAAACGCAAAGCTTCAACCCTAGAAAAAATCTTTTCCTGAGATGATACCAAAAATTCGACCATTGGTGAATCATCTACTAGAAATGGATAAACCAGATCCGAACCTAGTATAGAGATTAGATCATTGACCAGACGCTCAGCTTCTCCATATGTGGAAGTCATCACTAAAACCTTATCCTGACTCTTCAGACTACTAGCAATCGCTAAAGATTTTGCTGAGCCAGAAAGACCTAGCAATAATTGTCTTTGTTTCTGTGGTAGGTTCTCATGCCAAGATAGAATTTGTTTATTCTCTAAAAAGAAATCGATTAATGCCATTTCCTTACCCATTATATTTCTGCATCGTCTTTTCAAAGTTTTTTTCTTGTAAATAATAATTTACAGCATCGTCAACCTTGTCAATAGACTGTAAAATACCGATATAATCTTCTTGATCAAACTTACTCAAAACGTGGTGAACAACAGACATTCCTTTTTTAGGTCTACCGATACCAATTTTTACACGATTGAAAACCTGTGTACCAATATGTTGGATAATTGACTTGATACCATTATGACCGCCAGCTGATCCTTTAGCGCGAAGTCGAATTTTTCCTACTTCCATGTCAAGATCATCGTAAATAATCAGTAAATCTTCGATATCTAAACCATAGTAGGTTAATAAAGCATGAACTGCTTTCCCACTTTCATTCATAAAAGTAGTGGGTTTTACCAGATAAATTTTTTCACCGTTAAGAAAAAATGAGGCTAACTCAGCTTGGAATATCTTATCGTGTGTAAAGGTAACATTCTGTTTTTTTGCTAGTTGGTCAATCAGCATAAATCCAACATTATGTTTAGTTTCAAAATATTTATCCCCTGGATTTCCCAATCCTACAAGTAATTTTGTCATTTATATTTCCTTTCAAAAGTCAAAAGGGTTGGAATTTTTTTCCAACCTAATTGACATTATTTTAAATATTGATTAAACGTTAAAGCGGAATTCCATAATATCGCCATCTTGCACGACATATTCTTTTCCTTCTTCACGCAAGCGTCCAGCTTCTTTTACAGCCTTTTCAGAGCCGTATTTTACCAAATCATCATAAGACATGGTCACTGCACGAATAAATCCTTTTTCAAAGTCAGAGTGGATGATACCAGCTGCTTGAGGAGCTTTCATGCCACGTTTAAAGGTCCATGCACGAACCTCTTTTTCACCAGCTGTGAAGTAAGTTCCAAGTCCTAGTAGGTGATAAGCAGCTCGAGTCAATTTGTCAACTCCTGATTCTGTCAAACCAATGGCTTCAAGAAACTCTTTTTTATCTTCATCGTCTAACTCAGAAATTTCTTCTTCAGCACGCGCAGAAATAACCACTACCTCTGCATTTTCTGTTGCTGCGAATTCACGAATTTGCTTCACATAATCGATAGAATCTGGGTCTCCAACCACATCCTCATCAACGTTAGCTACATAAAGAACAGGTTTTGTTGTCAAAAGGAAAAGACCTTTAACTACTTTTTGCTCTTCATCTGTAAATTCAATGGTACGAGCTGATTTCCCATCTTCAAGGACAGGTTTAATCTTTTGAAGAACGTTAAATTCTGCAACTGATTCCTTATCTTTTTGCGTACGCGCCATTTTTTCTACACGCACATAGCGTTTATTGACTGATTCTAAGTCAGCAAGAATCAACTCTAGGTTAATAGTATCAATATCTGCTAGTGGATCCACAAAAGCATCCTCACGACCTTGCTCACGCATGACATTTTCATCATCAAAGGCACGAACTACATGGACAATGGCATCAACTTCACGGATATTGGCTAAGAATTTATTCCCCAGACCTTCTCCTTTTGATGCACCCTTTACAATCCCTGCAATATCTGTAAATTCAAAGGTTGTTGGAACTGTCTTTTTAGGAGTGATCATTTCAGTCAATTTTTGTAGGCGTTCATCTGGAACTTCTACCATTCCAACGTTTGGATCAATAGTTGCAAATGGATAGTTTGCAGCCTCTGCTCCTGCTTTTGTAATTGCATTAAATAGGGTTGATTTACCGACGTTTGGCAAACCCACGATACCTGCTGTTAAAGCCATAGTTTCTCATTCTCCGTTCACATTTCAATCCCTAATATTATAACACAAAAAGGGAAAACTTGCTAACCCTCTAACTAAGGGGGCTTAGTCAATAATTTTACTCATTTTTCTTTCAAAATCATAGCGACTCATCATGACAACATGATCACAATTACTGCATTTTATCTTGATGTCTGCTCCAACACGGGTAATTTCCCAACGATTAGCTTTTTTGCCTGTAGATTTGATTGTACAAGCATGTGGTTTTTTCATTTCAACAAAATTTCCAACTTGATACATACTACTCTCCTTTTCATATTTCTGATTATATCATAAAAGAGGTGAGCTAGGCTCAACCTCTTTCCATTAATTTGTACGAACTGGCGTGATGAGCTGCATGAAATCTTCATCAATGTCTGCTGGAACAAGGGTGAAAGGACGAACTGCAGAGATAAAACTGATTGTAACTTTTTCGCTATTCAAAGCTTTCAGTGCTTCAATCAAATAAGTTGGGTTGAAACTTATTGTCAAATCAGCACCACTTACATTTTCAGTATCAATTTCTTCATGTACTTTCCCTACTTCTGGAGAGTGAACATGGGCACTTACAATTCCTTCTTTGATTTCTAATTTAACAGTACCATTTTGTGTCGCACTTGATAAGAGACGAGCACGTTCCATAGATTGACGTAGTTTAGCAACGTCAAAAGTAACTGTTGTATTGAAATCTGTTGGAATCAATCGATCGGTATCTGGATAATTTCCTTCTAAGAGACGTGTGTAGAAGCTAATATTTTCACTTCTAAAGAGAATTTGATTATTGGCGAAGAAAATCTCTACTGTTTCAATATCATCCGTAAAAACAGCTGAAAATTCACGTAGCGAACGACTTGGGATGACAACATCAAAATCATCACTATTTTTTTCAAGAGTCAATTTCTTCTGACTGAGACGGTGCGAGTCTGTTGCAACTGTTTTTAATTCTTTGTGGTTGCTTAAAACAAAGTGGACACCCGTCAAAATAGGACGACTTTCTTGAGTGCTAGCTGCGAAAGCAGTTTCGTTGATAATCTTTTTAAGAAGTTTTGTTTCAAGAACTAAAGGATTATTTGCGGAAATTTCTTGGATACGTGGATACTGCTCGCTATCCTTTCCTTTTAGGGTAATTTCTGATTTACCACTTGTTAAGACAATCTGCTTTTGTTCAATTTCTTTAAAATCAAGTGTCACATCTGGAAGGCTTGAAACAACATTGATAAAGAAAGAGGCTTCCAGTAGAACTGATCCTAAAGAATTAATCAAGAGACCTGCATTTTCATTTTTTTGCGAAATGAAATTTTCAATTGAGATTTGACCATTTGATCCAATCAAGGTAATTCCTTCATTGGTAACATCAATTTTTACAGTTGATAAAATAGGAATAGCATTTTTTGAGCTAATAGCTCTTTTGGTTGTATTTAAAGCTTGTAAAAATAAATTTTTATTAATTGAAAAATGAATCATGGATTCTCCTTTATTCTTTTTATTATTAGAAGGATAATAGTAATAATAGAGCGTGTGAAATATGTGGAAAACAGATGCTAATCAAGAAAACTCAAGGAAAGAGCATTGTTTAAAAAGTGTGGATAAATAAAGAATTTTATCAAAAGTTATCCACAAGTTATTTAATTTTCTTTTTGATTGCTTCGATTTCTAAACGTAAATTATCATCTGTTTCAAGCATGGATTTGATTTTTCCATGGGCATGAATGACCGTTGTGTGGTCTTTGCCACCAAACTCTTTTCCAATTTTAGGAAGGCTATTATCTGTCATTTCTCTGGTTAGGTACATGGCAACTTGACGGGCTAAAACGATATTTTGAACACGTCTAGTTCCCTTCATTTCCTTGACACTAACACCATAAAAGTTTCCCACTTCTGTTTGTATTTTATCAATTGGAATCACAATCATTTTGCTAACGTCTTGTTTGCGAGCACGAATAGCCTCAGCAGCGATGTCAACTGTGATGTTGTTAATCTTTTTGACTTTGGCCATCAAGCTGATGTCGTTGAGTGCACCCTCTAGCTCTCTCACATTCGAGTCAAATTGTCCAGCCAAATATTCGAGTGTATCATTCTGAAAATGATAATTGAGATGTTCAGTCTTACTCCGTAAAATCGCAATACGTGTTTCAAAATCAGGTGGTGTGATATCTGTTGTTAATCCCCACGAGAAGCGCGTGACCAGACGTTCAGGAAGACTCTCTAAATGTTCAGGTCTACGGTCGCTTGTCAAAACAATCTGCTTATTATTATTGTGAAGGGCGTTAAATGTATTGAAAAACTCTTCCTGAGTCTGAACTTTCTTTCCACTAAGAGATTGAATATCATCAATGAGTAGGAGATCCAAACTACGATAAGTTTTTTTGAATTTTTCCATATCATTGAGTCTTAAATGCTCTAGGAATTCATTAATGAAGCTTTCAGCAGGTATATATTTAACACGCGCATTAGGGCTTTTTTTTAGAATTTCATTACCAAGGGCATTTAGTAGGTGGGTTTTTCCAAGACCAGGCCCTCCATAGATAAATAGAGGATTATAAGTTAGTCCAGGATCTTCAGAAACTGCTAAAGCTGCGGACTTAGCCCAAACATTACCATTTCCTTGGACAAAATTATCGAAAGTATACTTTTCCTTGAGTCCAGTTTCAGAATATGGAATAGTGGACGGACTTGTCTGATAATCGCTAATAGAATCAGGTTCGATAGCCACTTGAGAAGCAGCTTCTTCAACTTTCGTAAAGATATAATGCGCCTTTATTTCAGTATCATAGATTTCAAAACCTGCTGTTAAAAGGATTCCATTGATATTTCTTTCCCAAAATATCTGCATCTCATCTCGGGGTAAGAAAATCGTTGCAGTGGCATCTTCTACTTTAATCAGGGTTGCATCTAAGATGTAAAAATCATAAACTGATTGAGTCAACCGATCATGCGCAAGTTCTAAAATACGATTCCAAAATTGTTTTTCTTTCAATGATTTTCTCCTCCTTTACTATAAAATTTTAAAGGTTTATTGATAGAATCATTTTACCATAGATAAGATTATTTTTCCACAACTTGTGGAAAACAATTAACAATGTTTTTAGTTTTTATCCACAATATGTGGATAACTAAGGAGAAATCTGAAATAGAAGGCTTTTTAAAAAGATAAATCGGTGGATAACCATGTTAGTTAAGAATAATAAAATAACAGCCTTATTTCAGGCTGTTAATAAATTGTTGGTATTCTTCTTGGTTATGGAAGGAAATTGAGATTTTACCGCTATCTTTTTTCTGAAGGCTAATCTGAACATCTAATCCGAGTATTTTTTTCAATTTTTGCTCTTCCTCTTTGACAAAGTGATTTTTTTCTTTTTTGCTGATCTTCTTATTTTTTTGTAGTATTTGTTCAACTTGTCTAACTGAAAGATTTTCTGTTTGAATACGATTCAAGAGTGTATCTTGTCTGTCACTTGATAATTGAATAAGGAGTCTAGCATGAGCCTGGGAAAGCTTCCCACTTTCGACTTCTGTCAGGATATGTTTAGGTAGCCCTAACAATCGAACTAGGTTTGTAATATAAGGTCGAGATTTCCCCATTTTTTCAGCAATTTCTGTGTGGGTAAAACCTTTATCGATTAAGGACTGGTATGCTTTAGCTTCTTCGATAGGATTTAAATTTTCGCGTTGGAGATTTTCAATGATGGAATGAAGCATCATATCTTGATCAGAAAGTTGCTTAATAATTACTGGAATTTCTGAAAGTCCGGCAGCTATTGAAGCGCGATACCGTCTTTCTCCAGCTAGAATTTCATATCCAAGTACTGGAGATTTTCTAACGATGATTGGCTGAATCAAGCCGTTTTCCTTAATGGATTGTGCCAATTCTTGTATTTTTTCTTCTGAAAATTCTTTACGAGGTTGATAGGGATTTTTTTGAATATCCTTTATTTGAACAATTTTAAATTCTTCCATAATTCTACATTATCATAACTTAGATATTCTGTAAAGCAACTTTACATATCTGTAAACTATTGTTCCAAATCACTAGTACTCTTATCTAATTTAATGGTAGTTGTTTCTTCTTTACCATTACGGTAGTATGTAATGGTCATGCTATCTCCGATAGAATGACTATATAGAGCACTTTGTAATTCAGTAGTTGAAGAAATAGCTTTATCATCTACTTTTGTAATGACGTCATATTGTTGTAGATGTCCATTGGCAGGCATACTAGTTATAACAGAACGAACAACTACTCCTGCAGTGACACTTGATGGTACATTCAATCTTTGTAAATCAGTGCTACTAAGATTTGAAAGGTTGACCATTTGAATGCCCAAGGCTGGTCGAGTGACTTTTCCATTCTTTTCTAATTGATTGATAATATTGATGGCATCGTTTGAAGGAATCGCAAATCCAAGTCCTTCCACAGAAGTTCCACCGTTTGTGGCTATTTTACTAGATGTAATTCCGATTACTTGTCCCTGAATATTGATAAGGGGACCGCCAGAGTTTCCAGGGTTGATAGCTGTATCTGTTTGGATAGCCTTTGTAGAGATAGCTTGTCCATCTTCAGATTTTAAAGAAACATTTCTATTCAAACTTGACACGATACCTTGTGTAACGGTATTGGCGTACTCAGAGCCTAGAGGACTTCCGATTGCAATGGCAGTCTCTCCGACTGTTAGTTGATCAGAATCTCCAAATTCAGCTACGGTAGTCACCTTATCTGCAGCAATTTTTACAACTGCAATGTCAGAATAAGTATCAGAACCAACAATTTCACCTGGAACTTTGGTTCCGTCAGCTAAACGAATATCCACTTTTTTAGCTCCACTGATAACGTGAGTATTGGTTACGAGGTAAGCAAAGTTACCTTCTTTTTTATAAATAACTCCAGAACCTTCACTCGATACTTGCTCAGTATTTGTATCTGTATCAGTTTCTGCAGATCCAAATAAACTATTTTGGGAGTTTGCAGAGTAAGTAATGACAGATACCACAGCATCTTTAACTTTATCGACTGCCTGTGTAGTTGAGTTTTCATTTTTTACAGCTGTTTTGCTGACAGTGGTGGTATTTGTTGGACTAGTGTTTTGTTTTTGACTTAGTTGCAATGTCGTAAAACTACCTAAAACACCACTAAAAAAGCTAATGAGAATGACTAATAAAAGTTGTCCCCATTTTTTGGAACTAGTTTGTAAGTTTTTCATAGAAGCCTCCATGTTTTTTTAATCAATGAAAGTATAAAATAGCTAGCTTAATCCAAGCTTAAAGAAAGAAAGTTTTTCACAACTTGTGGATAACTTTCAAGAACCTGTGAATTTATTGAATTTTTTCAAAATCTTCTCTGTGAATAAGATGTGAAATTGAGTGTGAATATGTTAGAATAGAAGAATGAAAATTAAAGTGGTAACAGTTGGAAAACTGAAAGAAAAATATCTCAAAGATGGCATAGCAGAATATTCCAAAAGGATTTCACGCTTTGCTAATTTAGAAATGATTGAGTTGTCAGATGAAAAGACACCAGATCGGGCTAGCGAATCTGAAAATCAAAAGATTTTGGAGTTGGAAGGGAACCGCATTCTTTCTAAAGTAGGAGATCGTGATTTTGTAGTTGTTTTAGCTATTGAAGGAACAACTTTTTCTTCTGAAGAATTCAGCAAGCAGCTTGAAAGAGCTTCTATTAATGGATTTTCTACAATCACTTTTATCATTGGTGGGAGTTTAGGACTCTCTCCAGAGGTGAAAAAGAGAGCCAATCTCTCTGTTAGTTTTGGGAGATTAACGCTTCCTCATCAACTGATGAGACTAGTCTTAGTAGAACAAATCTATAGAGCATTTTCGATTCAACAAGGCTCACCTTATCACAAATAGATGATTGACTAAGCTAGCTTTTTTTGATAAGATAGATTAGTAAGGTCTCATAGCTCAGCTGGATAGAGCATTCGCCTTCTAAGCGAACGGTCGCAGGTTCGAATCCTGCTGGGATCAGTGTTAAATCGTAAGCTGGGAAAAATCCCAGCTTTTTTTGTAAAAAGTTGACATTTCAGAATAAAATTTGAGCATTTGAGAGATAATTTTCTATAGGTATCGTAGATTTTATATAATATTTTTGTAAGTTAATTTACAAGAAAAACATTATAGGAGTTTATATTATGAAAAAGAATACAGATTTTGCTCAAATGAAAGATTTCCAAGAATTGAACGAAAAAGAACTGCAGGAAATCAGAGGTGGGGATATTAGGAGTTTTAAGTTTTTAGATAAAATATTTCCGAAGAAGTAGTTTATTGAAGCAAGATAGGGAGAACATAATGGATTTATTTGGTGTAGTAATAGCTATTTTTTATGTTTTTATTATTAGTAAAATTTATAAATGGATTTGTAATGTAACTAGAAAAGAACAATGTATTTTTAGTATTTATGTCTTTCTACTACAATTGACATTGGAAGAAGGTACTTATTTGGTATCTGCTAGTAGTTTTGGATTGTCTAAATTTTTATTTCCTTTACTCCTATTTGTTTACTTTATTGGATTTAAGAAGTATGAGAAGTCTAAGGGAATTTTTATCAGTCTATTATTTTCTCTCTTATATCATTCTACTAATAACTTTTTATCGGTAACCTTATCATCTATTACAGGAGATGAGTTTGCATTAGAGTATAACAATTATTTTTATCTGTTTATCTTGTTCTTAACTTATTTGGTTATTAAAGTTGTTGTTTCTTATTTCCACCTGGAATTTAAATATTTTGATAAAGACTATCTTTATCCATTTCTGAAGAAAGTGCTCTTTGCATTTATCTTCCTACACATAGTTTCTTTTCTTTCAGATATTGTGAGTACGGTTCGTCACTTAAATAGTTTTGGTAGTATTTTATCATCCGTAGTTTTTGTTGGTCTACTTTTGACCTTCTTTTCCATGAATTCTTACAAAGTTCAGATAGAAAAAGAAATTGAATTGGAACAAAAGAAGTTTGAACAAAAACATTTACAAACTTACACGGATGAGATTGTTGCCTTATATAATGAAATTCGTGGTTTTCGGCATGACTATACAGGCATGCTTGTCAGTTTAAGAATGGCGATTGAAAGTAAAGATTTACAAGAAATTGACAGAGTTTACAGTGAAGTTCTTGTAAAGGCGAATCAAAAATTACGTTCAGACAAGTATACCTATTTCGATTTGAACAATATTGAGGATTCAGCTCTTCGTAGTTTGATTGCTCAATCTATTGTCAATGCGAAAACCAATGATGTAGAGTACACATTAGAGGTAAAAGATATTATCACACCTTTGTCTATGGAATTGTTAGATTTGGTGCGCGTGATGAGCGTTCTGCTCAATAATGCCGTTGAGGGGGCAGTTGAAAGCTATCAAAAACAACTAGAGGTAGCTATCATCAAGTTGGATCTTGAAACCCTAGTTGTCATCCAAAACTCTTGTAAAAAAAGAAAGGTAAAATCCGAAGATCTATTTGAATTAGGATTTTCAACCAAAGGAAGACATAGAGGACTTGGACTCAATAATGTTAAAGAAATTTTAGGAAAATATGACAATGTTATTTTAGAAACAGAAATTGATAATGATGTATTTAAACAAGTGATTAGATTTAAGAGGGAACTGATATGAAAGTATTAATTTTAGAAGATATTATAGAACACCAAGTAAGGTTGGAAACAACTCTAAATGAAATTTCTAAGGAAACGAATATTCCGATTTCCTATAAAACAACAGGAAAAGTAAGAGAATTTATGGAATATGTAGAGCATGATGAAGTCAATCAGCTTTATTTTCTAGATATTGATATCAATGGGATTGAGAGAAAGGGATTTGAAGTTGCTCAATTTATTCGTCATCGCAATCCTTATGCCATTATTGTTTTTATTACAAGTCGATCTGAATTTGCTACCTTGACTTATAAATACAAAGTTTCAGCATTGGATTTCATTGATAAAGAAACCAGTGATCAAGTTTTTAAAAATAGAGTTGCTGACTGTGTGATTTATACTAAAAGTACCCTACTTGAAAACCAATCAGTCGTTGATTATTTTGATTATAGTTACAAAGGAAATGATCTTTGTATTCCTTATCATGATATTCTATACATTGAAACAACGGGAACTTCTCACAAATTACGAATTGTTGGTAAGAATTTTGCCAAAGAATTCTATGGAACAATGACAGATATTCAAGAAAAAGATAAGGAAACCCAACGTTTTTATCTGTCTCATAAATCATTCTTAGTTAATATCGGAAATGTGAGAGAGATTGATCGTAAAAAAATGGAAGTTGTATTTTATGAAGATCATCGTTGTCCTATTTCACGCCTAAAAACTAAAAAATTGAGAGAGCTAATGGCTAAAAAACAAAAAAAGTAATTGACAATTTTTGATAAATTGATATAATGGTTATATCTGCTACAGATAGACGGTCCGTTGGTCAAGGGGTTAAGACACCGCCTTTTCACGGCGGTAACACGGGTTCGAATCCCGTACGGACTATTTAATCCGCCATAGCTCAGTTGGTAGTAGCGCATGACTGTTAATCATGATGTCGTAGGTTCGAGTCCTACTGGCGGAGTCAGATGAAAGGAACACTAATTTGGTGTTCCTTTTTGATTCTTTGTCCGATGTAATGAGGGGAGGCATACCTAACATACGGATAGATAATGATTTGTGTCCGAAAATAAAACTAAGGAAATTGTATTGCTTTAGACTAATAAGAATAACAAAATAGGCTCCATAATATTCATAGGGGGGTGATTTCCTATAAATATTATAGAGCTTTTTTATTAATTTGTATCACCTAACATTTTCATCAAAAAGTCCGTGATTTCTTGTGGACTTTCTTTTTTTCCGTGGGCAATCCAGGTTTGACAGACTCCAAAGAGAGCATTTGTCAGGTAGATGCTACTGTATTCTAATTCTATTTCATTTAGTTTGAGTTGCATAAAACGTTTTTGAAGGTCTGTGCTCAGTAGGATGTGAAGTTTATTTCTCAAGAAATTTTGAATTTCCTTGGTTCCATTTTCAGATAAAAGAGCTGCTAGAAGTGGTTCTGATTCTAAGTATTCAAATACTTCTAGAATAGCATCTCGTTTCTGATTAGCATGTTTTTGAAAGATATATTCGAAGGTATGAAATAGTTTACTCTGGTAATGTTCAATCATATCATATTTATCTTTGTAATGAGTATAGAAACTTGAGCGGCTAATCCCAGCTTTTTGAGCTAATTTAACAGTCGTAATCTGGTCGAAAGGTTGTTCCATCAATAATTCGACCATGGCATTTTCGATAATGCGCTTGGTTTTTAATCGTTTATTACTTTCTTGCATGTTCCCTCCATATGAACATTTTTAGACAATGTGTTTAAAATTAGATTGTTTTATATTGTCTTTTTATTTTTTTTATGTATAATCTATTATATCAAAAATTTAGAAAATTATTTTAAAAAAGGAGACAATATGTTTAAAGAATGGAAAGCAATCTTTAAAAAACCGACATTTATCATTGTCATGATAGGAATTTCCTTAATTCCAGCTCTTTACAATATCATTTTCTTATCATCAATGTGGGATCCATATGGTAAACTTTCGGAGTTAGCTGTAGCAATTGTTAATAAGGATCAAGCTGCTACTTATAATGATGAAAAACTCACTATTGGTGAAGACATGGTGTCTAATTTAAAAAATAGTAATAGCCTGGATTTTCATTTTGTAGATGAAGGTGAGGGAGAAAGAGGACTGCGGGATGGAGATTATTACATGGTTGTAACGTTGCCAAGTAATCTTTCTGAGAAAGCTTCTTCTATCCTTACAAATCATCCTGAACAGATGACGATTGACTATCAGACATCAAGTGGTCATAGTTTTATTGCAAGCAAGATGAGTGATTCTGCCATGACACAAATTAAACAGACTGTGGCTACTAATGTTACTCAATCTTATACCAAAGCTTTATTTGAGAAGATGGGTGATTTAAAACTTGGTTTATCTCAAGCTGCAAATGCAAGTTTACAGTTGGCTGATGGTTCGAATAAGCTTTCTGATGGGAGTCAAACCTTAACAACCAATCTTCAAACCTTAGCTCAATCGAGTCTCACATTTTCTAATGGTGCTGATCAATTATCTACAGGTTTAGGAAACTATATAGCTGGTGTAAATCAGTTAAATCTTGGTCTTGGTAATTTTAATACTGGTTTAAATCAATATACCAGTGCTATTTCACAAATCGACAATGGATTAAACCAACTGAATTCACAGACACCGGCACTGGTATCAGGTTTGACTCAACTTGATTCAGGCACACAAGCCTATACAGGTGGTGTTTCTCAATTAAATTCAGGATTAAATCAATTTTCACTTGGTATTGATACTTATACAAATGGAGTTCAAAGTCTATCATCAGGTGCAAATCAGATTTCTAAACAATCAGAGACCTTGCGTACAGAATTAACACAACTTAATCAAGGTATTCAAGAACTTTCTACTCAATTAGATGGGACAACCCAACAAAGAGATCAGATTCATCAATTAGTTTCTGGTTTAGAGCAATTGAATCAAGCTATTCAAACGTCAGACACAGGAGACATAACAGAGTTAACAACTCAGTTTTCTAGCAGTCTATCAACCATTGCCAATTCAGCACAAAACATCATTACTTCAAATCAAGCTGAAAAAGAAACTACTTTGTCAGCTGTTCAATCTACTAGTGCTTATCAAAGCCTAACTCCTGACCAACAAGCAGAGATAACTTCTGTTGTTTCTAATTCATCATCTTCTACTAGTGAGTCAGCACGAACAATTTTAACCACAGTTCAAACGTTACAATATTCTTTAGAGAATGTAAATAATCAAGCAAATAGCCTTAGTCGCTTAAAAACAAGTTCAGCGCAATTGTTGCCAACTACTACTGCCACCTTGACAAGTTTGTCAAGTGGATTAACACAAGTACAGACAGCAATTGATGGTCAATTATTGCCAGCTAGTCAAACTCTTGCATCTGGTATTGACAACTATACAAAATCTGTAGACCAAGTAGCTTTCGGAGCAAGTCAGTTGAGTTCGAAAAATTCGAACTTGACAGGAAGTTTCAATAAGTTGTTACAAGGTTCTAATCAGTTGACAGAAAAATCTTCAACATTGACAGATGCTACTGCTAAGTTAGCAGAGAATGCACCAGAATTAGCAACAGGAATTGATAAACTTGCATCAGGTGTCAACCAAGTAAATAATAAAACATTAGATTTAACCGCTGGATTTAATCAATTACAAGCGGGCTCTCAACAATTAGCTGATAAATCAGACCAGCTAGTTTCTGGTGCAAATCAACTATCTAATGGTTCTGAAAAAATAGCTAGTGGAGCAAATCAACTTGCTCAAGGATCAGAAATTCTACAATCAGGACTTGGAAAATTAAGTGATGGTTCAAGTCAATTAAATCAAGGTTTGACAGATGCTGAGGGGCAATTGAAACAGGCTTCAACTGAACCAACAAATGCAGATTTACTAGCTGATCCTCTAAGTCTTTCAAAAACTGATAAGGATCAAGTAGCAGTTAATGGAATTGCCATGGCTCCATATATGATATCAGTTGCTCTTTTTGTTGCTGCTATTTCAACTAATATGATTTTTGCTAAATTGCCTTCTGGCCGCCATCCAGAAAGTCGCTGGGCTTGGTTTAAGTCTCGCTTTGAAATTAACGGTATCATTGCTGGTTTGGCAGGAGTATTAGTTTATGGTGGAGTACATTTAATCGGACTGACTGCAGTTCACGAATTCAAAACCTTTGCTTTAATTATTTTAACCAGTCTTGCTTTCATGGCGATGGTAACAGCATTGACAACCTGGAATTCTCGCCTAGGCGCCTTCTTCTCCTTAATTTTATTACTCCTTCAATTAGCATCAAGTGCAGGAACTTATCCTTTAGCTTTGACGAATCAATTCTTTAAAACTATTAATCCATGGCTACCTATGAGTTATTCAGTTTCAGGTCTACGACAAACCATTTCTATGACAGGTAATATTCATAGTCAGATTATTTTCCTTATCTTTACAATAATGATTTTTGTTGCTTTAGGAATGCTTTCCTACCAACCTAAAAAAGTTGAAGAAGATTAAAAACTATCGACCAATTCGGTCGATAGTTTTTTTATCTAGAATATTTTTTTCTTTGAAAATCGTAAAAGATAAAGACAATAATGGCTATAAGAGAACAACTTGCACCAGCAATAAATCCTTTTGGAATAAATGAAAGGGTAATAGTTCCTTCACCTTCAGGAATATCAATTTTCATAAATCCAGTTTGTGCCTGTTGAATTTGTAATTTTTTACCATTTTGATAAGCAGACCATCCTTGGTCATAAGGAATTGTGAAAAAAATTGATGTCTCATTCTTTACCTTATAATTAACAATGACTTTATTTTTATAAGAGCTCACTTCTACTGGATTTTCTTTTATTTTAGCAATTGCTTCCGTATACTTTTTAGTATCTAATCGATAGAAAGTTGGAGATTCAAATGATACTTGAGCATTTCCTGGGAACTTAACTTGGATATCAAAAGTTTGTTTATGGTCTGTATACCCAAGATTAAAAAATGTAAAAGCATTATCTGTGGTAAAGGATTTTTTTTCACCATTGACAATGATGTCAACTTGCTTTTTCTTATCATTAGAGAAATTTAGCTTTGTCATTGAAAGATAAACCTGACTATTCTCAGGAACTTCGATACTGTAGTTGATTGTTGCATCTTCAGTATCAGTTCCGTTTAGATTGACTACGCTGTCACCAGAATCTGTATGATGATTTATCGGATAAAAGTACTCTTCATTTAAGCCAGCAATTTGATTTAAAAATTGCGTTTGGTTATCAAGAGTATGGTCATTAAAAGTGACATCTTTATAAAGAGACTGTGTAGCAAAAGCAATTGGGAGAGCGAATTGATTTTTATAAAGGGTTAGATTATCTTTTTGATAGCTAGGATGAAAACCAAATTTATTTGGATAGGTTTCAGAAATATTGTAGGTGATTCCAAATAAACTATCTGCAATGATACTGTTATTTGCATAACGGAGATTAAGGTTAGTTCCTGAAGATTTAAACCCCAACTTATCTAAAGTTGTACTTGCAGAGCGATTACGAACAGATGAAAACTGGGAAATACCATTGTAGTTAAATTTCATGCTATCATTTCCAGTTTGTGTCTGTAATTTTTCAGTTCGTGTAAATGTATCTGGTTGCTGTTTGATATACTCCAAAATAGCTTCCATACTTGGAATATCTTTGTCATAGGTGCTACGAGAAGCAAATCCCCATTCTTTCGTAATTCCATTGAATTGTGATGTTGCGTTCAAACTGACTTCACTTATCATAAAGATTAAAATAAGGATTGAAAAGATTTTTGGAGAAATCAGTTTTTTAATAAGTGCCAATAATAACAGTAAGTATACCACTAAGAATTCAAGCGTTAAGAGAATATTTAATTTAGTTAAAAACGAATAATGATTTTTAAAATAAATGGTTGCCAGATAGCCAGATAAAAGTAAAGTTATTGAGAATAACACGTTCCACAATTTTATATCTTTAACTCTATTAAAAACTTCTGCTGATATATAAATTAAAAGAGTAGAGAAAATCCACGCATAGCGATGAAGAAACATATTCGGCGCGTGCATTCCTTGCCAAAATAGATCTAGGACTTCAAGATAAAAACTAGCTATGATGATGATAAATAAAGTTGCGTAGCATAGTTTCACGTGAAACTTAATTGATTTTAATGTAAAGAATACAATTGTTAAGATGAAAGGAAGGAGGCCAACAAAAATCATAGGGATGGAACCATATTTAGTAGTATCGAAAGCACCAATGAATTGTTTAGCAAATATGTCTAGGTACCAACTAGCGTCTGTTTTTATTTTTGTAATAGCAGTTAGTTTTTCACCATGAGTTCTTAAATCAAACAAGGTTGGGAGTGTCATGATGAAACTTGTTAAACCAGCGAGTAAGGAAGTTGTAATGAAATCAAGAAAAGAAAACTTACGTCTTTTAAAATCCCAGGAAAGTTGGCAAAAATACCAACCAACCAAAAACAGAGCAGTCATATAACCAAAATAGTAGTTTTGGATAAATAATATTGACAAACTTGTAAAGTATAAAATACGTTTTTTATCCGTTATGAGTAGATGTAAACCTTTTAAAATCAAGGGAATTAAAATAAAAACATCTAACCAAGTTTTTATTTCAAGTTGACTAACTGTAAAGCTCATTAAAGCATAAGAAGTAGATAGAGCTAATCGAAGTGGCGCTGGTATATTTTTGAAAATTTTACTCAAGCTAAAAAAGGTTGACAGACCTATCAAGCCAAATTTCAACAAGGTTGAAAGATAAACTGCATCTGGCATGCTTGATACATCAAAAAAATAAACAAGAGGAGATAGAAAACTACCGAGGTAATAACTGGACAAGGCATAAAAATTGAGACCTAGACCGCTGGTAAAAGTATAAAATAGACTATCACTCCCATGTAAAATATTACGAAGATTAAGATCAAAAATAACATATTGATGAAATCCATCCCCTAATAAAGGTGAAGTATCACTATTCCAGTAGATACCTTGAGAAAGATAGATTCCGGACATAATCACTAGGGGAATGATGAAAGAAATAAAATAGGTCCAATAGTTTCTGAAAAATGTTTTCATGTTACCTCATAGAATGATAGAAAACTCAGTTGGTTAATCCAACTGAGTTTTAAAGTATTTAGTCTTTCCAAAGTTCTTTGACTTTTGCTTGTACTTCAGCATTTTCTAGGAATTCATCATAGGTTTCATCGATACGATCGATGACGCCATTTTTAGATAAGACAATGATATGGTTAGCCAAAGTTTGGATGAATTCATGGTCATGACTGGCGAAGATGATCGATTCTTTAAAGTTTTTCAATCCATCGTTCAAGCTTGAAATAGATTCCAAATCTAAGTGATTAGTAGGGTCGTCAAGTACAAGAACATTTGATTTCAAAAGCATGAGTTTCGAAAGCATCACGCGCACTTTTTCACCCCCTGACAAGACGTTGACAGGTTTGTTAACTTCGTCTCCAGAGAAAAGCATACGACCAAGGAATCCACGTAGGAAGGTATTGTCATCTTCTTCTTTACTTGCAAATTGACGCAACCAGTCAAGGATTGACTCGCTGCCAGCAAAATCAGCCGAATTGTCTTTTGGTAGGTAAGAACGACTAGTTGTAACTCCCCACTTGACAGTTCCTTCATAGTCAATTTCCCCCATAATTGCACGAATCAAGGCAGTTGTTTGGATATCATTTTGTCCGATAAGAGCTGTCTTGTCACCTGGACGCAAGATGAAGCTGATGTTGTCAAGAATAGTTTCACCGTCAATCTTGACAGATAGATTTTCTACTGTCAAGAGA
Source organism: Streptococcus sp. HMSC067H01 (assembly GCF_001814775.1). Classification (GTDB taxonomy): domain Bacteria; phylum Bacillota; class Bacilli; order Lactobacillales; family Streptococcaceae; genus Streptococcus. Next base: position 29,801 of record NZ_KV817768.1, on the reverse strand, counting down.
TCATTACCAATTTCACGTTCAGCTTTAAAGTTGATAAATGGATATTTACGGCTAGATGGAATGATTTCTTCTAAGACAATCTTGTCAAGCATCTTTTTACGTGAAGTTGCTTGTTTAGATTTAGATGCGTTAGCAGAGAATCGAGCAACGAATTCTTGGAGTTGCTTAATTTTTTCTTCCGCCTTAGCATTACGATCTGCTAACAATTTAGCAGCAAGCTCAGAAGACTCTTTCCAGAAGTCATAGTTTCCGACATAGAGCTTGATTTTCCCAAAATCAAGGTCGGCCATGTGAGTACAAACTTTGTTCAAGAAGTGACGGTCGTGGGATACGACAATGACAGTATTATCAAAGTCAATTAGGAAATCCTCTAGCCAAGTAATAGACTGGATATCAAGACCGTTAGTTGGTTCGTCTAAAAGAAGAACATCAGGTTTACCAAACAAGGCTTTAGCAAGGAGCACCTTCACTTTGTCTCCGTTTGCAAGTTCACTCATATTTTGATAATGAAGATCTTCGGGGATATTGAGGTTTTGCAAGAGTTGAGAGGCTTCACTTTCAGCTTCCCAGCCTCCTAGTTCAGCAAACTCTCCTTCAAGCTCAGCTGCACGAACCCCGTCTTCATCAGTAAAATCTGCCTTCATATAGATAGCATCTTTTTCTTTCATGATGCTATATAGCTTTTCATTACCCATGATAACGACATCGATCGCACGCTCATCTTCGTAGTCAAAGTGATTTTGACGAAGAACAGAGAGACGTTCGTCTGGTCCCAGAGAAATATGACCAGTTGTCGGCTCAATATCACCAGCCAAGATTTTTAAAAATGTTGATTTACCTGCACCGTTAGCACCAATCAAACCATATGTATTTCCTTCTGTAAATTTGATGTTGACATCATCAAAAAGTTTGCGGTCACTAAAACGTAGTGAAACATCAGATACTGTTAGCAATGTTTTTCTCCTATTATGTATAATACTTTAATTCTACTAGAAAATCCCCAAATATTCAAATTTTTATTTGTCAATTTTTTGTAAATGAAGTTGACAGTTTCTTTACTTTTGGATAGATATCCTAGACATAGTTTGATTTTAAAAATTATCTGTCTTTTTATCAAAAAAATGCTATAATTGAAAGGACCATATCAAAGGAGAAAAAGATGAATAAACCCATTATTTTAACAGGAGATCGTCCAACTGGGAAATTACATATCGGACACTATGTAGGTAGCTTAAAAAATCGTGTTATCCTTCAAGAAGAAAATAAATATGACATGTTCGTTTTTTTAGCTGATCAGCAGGCCTTAACTGACCATGCAAAAGATCCACAAACAATTGTAGAGTCTATCGGGAATGTTGCCTTGGACTATCTTGCAGTGGGATTGGATCCGAAGAAATCAACGATTTTCATCCAAAGTCAGATTCCAGAGTTAGCAGAGTTATCCATGTATTACATGAATTTAGTGTCTTTGGCTCGTTTGGAACGAAACCCAACAGTCAAGACAGAAATTGCTCAGAAAGGCTTTGGAGAAAGCATTCCAACTGGATTTTTAGTTTATCCGGTTGCTCAAGCAGCAGATATCACAGCTTTCAAGGCTAATTATGTTCCTGTAGGTACAGATCAAAAACCGATGATTGAACAAACGCGTGAGATTGTGCGTTCTTTCAATCATGCCTACAACTGTGATGTTTTAGTAGAGCCAGAAGGAATTTATCCTGAAAATGAAGGAGCAGGTCGCTTACCTGGTCTTGATGGTAATGCTAAAATGTCTAAATCGCTTAATAATGGTATCTACTTGTCAGATGATGCAGATACCTTGCGTAAGAAAGTAATGAGTATGTATACAGATCCAGATCATATTCGTGTGGAAGATCCAGGTAAGATTGAGGGCAATATGGTTTTCCACTACTTAGATGTTTTCGGACGTCCAGAAGATGCTCAAGAAATTGCTGAAATGAAAGAGCATTATCAACGTGGTGGTCTAGGTGATGTCAAGACTAAACGTTATCTACTTGAAATCCTAGAACGTGAACTTGGTCCAATCCGTGAACGCCGTCTTGAGTTTGCTAAAGATATGGGTGAAGTTTATAATATGTTGCAAAAAGGTAGTGAACAAGCTCGAGAAGTTGCAGGACAAACACTCTCAGAGGTAAAAGCAGCAATGGGGCTAAATTACTTTCATTAATAGATAAAATATGAACTCTAAAACTATCTCTTCTTTAAAATTAAAGGGATAGTTTTTTTATATTATCTATTATCAATATAATTGACAAATTTTCATAGAATGGTATGATAGATACAATACAAAAAGCGTCAAGCTCAAAAAGAAAGAAAAGAGGAAACTTCAATGTCTAATTGGGACACTAAATTTTTGAAAAAAGGTTTTACCTTTGATGATGTATTGCTTATTCCAGCAGAGAGTCATGTATTGCCTAATGATGCGGATTTAACAACAAAATTGGCAGATAATTTGACTTTAAATATCCCAATTATTACAGCAGCCATGGATACTGTAACAGAAAGCCAAATGGCTATTGCTATTGCTCGTGCAGGTGGTCTTGGAGTTATCCATAAAAATATGTCAATTGCTCAACAAGCAGATGAAGTTCGTAAGGTAAAACGTTCTGAAAATGGTGTTATCATTGATCCATTCTTCTTGACTCCAGAGCATACAATTGCAGAAGCAGATGAACTCATGGGACGTTACCGTATCAGTGGTGTTCCAGTAGTAGAAACTCTCGAAAACCGTAAATTAGTTGGTATCCTAACAAATCGCGATCTTCGCTTTATTTCTGACTACAACCAACCAATTTCAAAACACATGACCAGTGAAAACTTGGTTACTGCTCCAGTTGGTACAGATTTAAAAACAGCGGAGAGTATTCTACAAGAACACCGTATTGAAAAACTACCTTTGGTTGATGAAGAAGGTCGTCTTTCTGGCTTAATCACAATCAAAGATATTGAAAAAGTAATTGAATTTCCAAATGCTGCAAAAGATGAATTTGGTCGCCTTCTTGTTGCTGGTGCGGTAGGTGTTACTTCTGATACATTTGAACGTGCAGAAGCACTCTTTGAAGCAGGGGCTGATGCCATTGTTATCGATACTGCTCATGGTCACTCAGCGGGTGTTCTTCGTAAAATCGCTGAAATCCGTGCGCATTTCCCAGACCGTACACTGATTGCTGGAAATATCGCTACTGCTGAAGGTGCGCGTGCCCTTTATGACGCAGGAGTTGACGTTGTTAAAGTTGGTATTGGACCAGGTTCAATCTGTACAACTCGTGTTATCGCAGGTGTCGGAGTTCCACAAGTTACAGCTATCTATGATGCAGCAGCAGTTGCGCGTGAATATGGCAAAACAATTATTGCCGACGGTGGAATCAAGTATTCTGGAGATATTGTTAAAGCTCTTGCTGCTGGTGGAAATGCAGTAATGCTTGGATCAATGTTTGCGGGAACAGATGAAGCTCCAGGTGAAACTGAAATTTTCCAAGGACGTAAGTTCAAGACATACCGCGGTATGGGTTCAATCGCTGCTATGAAGAAGGGTTCAAGCGACCGTTACTTCCAAGGTTCTGTCAATGAAGCAAACAAACTTGTTCCAGAAGGAATTGAAGGTCGTGTTGCTTATAAAGGTGCAGCAGCTGATATTGTCTTCCAAATGATTGGTGGTATCCGTTCCGGTATGGGTTACTGTGGTGCTGCTAACCTTAAAGAATTGCATGACAATGCTCAATTTATCGAAATGTCAGGTGCTGGTCTAAAAGAAAGCCATCCACACGACGTGCAAATCACAAATGAAGCACCAAACTACTCAATGTAATAAAAAATCTCCTGTTGAACAGGAGATTTTTTATTGTTTACAATGTTGTAAATATTAGTTTACAGATAATTGACCATCTTTTACTGTAAATACACTGAGATTATCAGGCAAGTTTTGAAGATGCTCTAAACTAGTGGTAGTAATAAAGGTTTGAATGTTATGAGAGATAGTCTCTAATAATTTAAGTTGACGATTATTGTCAAGTTCACTCATAACATCGTCAAGTAAAAGAATAGGCGCTTCCTTGGTGATGTTTTCCATCAACTCGATTTCAGCTAGTTTGATAGAGAGGACAAGGCTACGATGCTGTCCTTGACTGCCAAAACTTGCTTCTATACCGTTGATTAAGAAAATCATATCATCTCTATGAGGACCAACTCCAGTGTTCTTCTTAAATAAATCTCTTGCTCTACTTTTTTGAAGAGCTGCATAGAAAGATTCTGCTAGGTGTTCCTTGTCAGTGAAGTTTACAGATGGTTGATAGAGTATTGACAGTTCTTCTAATTGGTCTGAAATATCAAAGTGCTTTTCACGACCAAAAGACTCCATTTTTTTGATAAATTCTTCTCTGTGGACCATCACTCGACAACCATAGTCTACTAGCTGGTCATCCAGAACAGATAAAAAGGTTTCATCAATCTGATTCGCTGACTTTAAGTAGGTATTTCTTTGTTTGAGCACATGGTTGTAGCTTGACAAGTCTGACAAGTATATGGGTTTGATTTGCCCTAGCTCCATATCTATAAACTTACGTCGGATAGCTGGAGCTCCTTTGACAAGTTGTAAATCTTCGGGTGCAAATAGAACAACATTCATGTGTCCAATATAGTCAGATAGCCGAGCTTGCTTTAAGTGATTGACTTTAGTAATCCGACCTTTTGGGGTTAAGTCAATCTCAAGTGGAACAGTAGTCGTTCGTTTTTGAAGAATTCCAGAAACTTGAAGTTGTTCTTCTTCAAATTGAATTAAATTCTTATCTGTCTTTGTCCGATGACTTCTAGTTAAAGCTAAAAAGTAAATACTTTCCAGAAGATTGGTTTTGCCTTGTGCATTTCGACCAACAAATACATTCAATTTAGGATTAAATTCAATTTCAGTATCCTGATAGTTTCTAAATTGCTTGATGGATAAATTTTTTAGCCACATACTTATCTACCTGGGAAACGTGGTGCAGGTTTTGCTTTTGTTGACGGGTTCTTTTTCGCTGGCTTTTTTTGTACCTTTTTATTCATTTCTTTGACAAGTTTAGCCACACGCTCTCTCTCAAGTTTGTCTTGAAGATATTCTTCCTGTTCTTCTTGACTAGGTTGAGTCAAAATGATGTGAATTTTCAAATCAGGAATGTCGATGGAGTCTCCGATTCTTACTTTTTTCCCACGACGATTTTCCAATTCACCATTAAAGTAGACAAGATGGTCAGCCAAAAAGGATTTAATAGCTCCGCCACTGTGTATAATACCAAGTTCTTTCAAGAGAGCTTGGAGAGTGATAAATTCTTCAAATAATTTGTATTCCATAGTTCACCTCAATCTTTGGTATTATACCATATTTTACCTTGAAATGGCAGAGGTAAATTCGTTATAAATGAAAGCGATTTTAATTCTAAAAGGGGTAAAGAGAACAAGAAAAATTTCTCTTTTCATGGTATAATAGAACTCTATGTAGAAGGAGGTAAGCGATGGAGTTAGTACCTGGAATTGCAGTGCATTTTATCCAATCAAAAAAATTTAAAACTAATAAAATTACTGTGCGTTTCACAGCTCCATTGTCTTTGGATTCAATTTCAAGTCGCATGTTAAGTGCCAGTATGCTTGAAACTGCCAACCAAAGTTATCCAACTGCTCAACTGTTTCGAAAACGTTTAGCAACCTTGTATGGAACTGATTTGTCAGCGCACGCCTATCGAAGAGGACAAAGTTATCTTGTGGATTTGAGTATTTCCTATGTGCGTGATGAATTTTTAAGTAAGAAAAACGTATTAACTTCTAAAATTTTAGAATTGTTAAATCAGGTCCTATTCTTTCCGTTGATTGATGATGTTGGATTTGAAAAGAAAACCTTTGAAATTGAGAAAAAACAGGTCTTATCAAGACTAGAGTCAGAGCTAGAAGATCCCTTCTTTTTTGCTCATAAAGAATTAGATCAATTTTTTTTCCAAGAAGAATCAATGCAGTTAGTTCCTAAAGATTTGATTTCTAGAATTTCAGAAGAGACTTCTAAAACTTGTTTTTCAAGTTTTCAAAAAATGATGAAAGAAGATCAAATAGATATTTTCTTCTTAGGAGATTTTAATGAAATTGAAGTTTTAGAGTATTTGAAAAAATTATCGTTAACAGGTCGTAATTCATCTGTAAATATTCAATACCAGCAACCCTATTCTAATATTCTTAAAGAAGGTATTGTTAGAAAGAGATTGGGACAGTCTGTTTTAGAGATGGGGTACCATAGTCCAGTGGGGTATGGTGATGAAGAGCAGATGGCAGTGCTTCTTGTCAATGGTCTTTTAGGAGCCTTTCCTCATTCGAAACTATTTACCCAAGTACGAGAAAAAGAAGGGTTGGCCTATACGGTATCGAGTCACTTGGATCTCTTTAGTGGATTTTTACGATTGTTTGCTGGAATTGATCGGCAAAATCGAAATAAAGTAAGAAAATTGATGAATCATCAGTTGCTTGACATAAAAAATGGCAAGTTTACAGATAAGGAAATTGATCAGACTAAACAAATGATTCGTCGATCCTTACTACTAGCTCAGGATAATCAAGATTCTATTGTCGATAAATATTATCTGTCAACCTTTTTTGGGAAAGCAAATCTTGATACAAAAACTTTAATCGATAAACTCGAACAAGTTGATAGAGAAGCAATTTGTGAAGCAGCAAACAGTTTTAAGTTGCAGGCTATTTATTTTATGGAAGGAGCAGAATGACCAGACCTACTTTTCAAAAGAAATATTATCCTGCTGTAAAAGAAACTTTGTATCAAACTAGCTTAGAAAATGGTTTGACAGTTACTTTACTACCTAAAAAGGACTTTAACGAGGTTTATGGAGTTGTGAGTGTTCAAGTCGGTTCTGTTGACACAAGGTTTACAGTAGATGATAAGGGCTTGCAACAATATCCACAAGGGATTGCTCATTTCTTAGAGCATAAGCTTTTTGAAAGAGAAGATTCTGGAGATGTTATGGCAGCTTTTACAGAGCTAGGGGCTGAAAGTAATGCCTTTACGAGCTTTACAAATACTAGCTATCTTTTCTCGACTTCCGAAAATGTTCTAGAGTGCTTAGATTTACTTGAAGAACTTGTCACTACCTTCAATATAACTGAAGAATCAGTGGAGCGCGAAAAAGATATCATTCAGCAGGAAAGAGAGATGTATCAGGATGATCCAGATTCTTGTCTATTTTTCAATACTCTGGCAAATCTCTATCCAGAAAGTCCTTTAGCTTCAGATATTGTCGGTAGTGAAAACTCCATTGATGCTATTTGTCTGGAGGATTTGAAAGAGAACTTTAAAGAGTTTTACAGACCTGTCAATAGTAATATCTTTTTGGTCGGTAATTTTAAACTTGAACTTCTTGAAGATTATTTTACTAAGAAATCTTATCTTCAAGAGAAAAAGCATGAGTTTAAAAGAGAACAAATACCTTTACATCCTGTAAAGACTACTGAAAGTTTACGGATGGACGTGGCTTCTCCAAAATTAGCGATTGGTATTAGAGGAAATGAAGATATCGGAAATCGAGATCAATATCGTTATCATCTTTTATTGAAATTGTTGTTTACAATGATGTTTGGTTGGACTTCACAAAGATTTCAAAGATTATATGAGTCTGGTAAACTGGATGCTTCTTTATCTCTAGAAATAGAAGTGGATCCTCGTTTCCACTTTACGATGTTGACAATGGATACAAGGGAACCTGTGGCACTTTCTCATCAATTTCGTAAAGCTATTCGTAATTTTATGAAAGATGAGGATGTAACTGAGGATCACTTGGATATTGTAAAAACTGAGATGTATGGAGAATTTCTTCATAGCATGGATTCCCTAGAATATATTGCCACTCAGTATCATCCAACTAAGACAGGTTCGACCCTGTTTGACCTTCCTAAACTTTTGCAGGAAATTACTCTAGAGGATGTTCTAGAAGCAGGACATGATTTGATAGATAATAGCGACATGGTTGATTGTACAATTTTTCCGATATAATCGCTAAAAAATACACTAGAAAGAAGGAATGTTAAGTATGAGAAAAAAAACAATTGGCGAGGTCTTACGCCTTGCGAGAATTAACCAAGGACTGAGCTTGGAGGAATTACACAGAAAGACGGATATTCAACTGGATTTGTTGGAGGCACTGGAAACAGATGATTTTGACAAACTACCGAGTACTTTTTATGCTCGATCTTTTTTGAGAAAATATGCTTGGGCAGTTGAATTAGATGAACATATTGTTCTAGATGCCTATGATTCAGGTAGTATGATTACCTATGAGGAAGTAGATGTTGATGAGATTCAGCTTTCAGGACGTAGACGTTCTATTCGCAAGAAGAATTCATTTCTCCCGCTATTTTACTTTGTTCTCTTGTCTTTATCAATTTTAATTTTTGTAACCTACTATGTGTGGAATTACATTCAAACACAACCAACTGCGCCAGCTACAGCGAGTTATAGTGTGGTGAGTTCAACAAGTACTTCTAGTAGTGAGATATCAAGTAGTAACCAATCTGCTAGTTCATCAAGTTCGAGTGAAGCCTCTTCTGTAATCATTTCTGGTCAGGGAGATACGATAGCAGCAGAATACAAAACTTCTAAAGATTCAGTTGAGCTTCAATTCTCTGTTAGCGATGTAACGAGCTGGATCAGTGTTTCGAATACTGACTTGGCAGGAGGAGTGACTCTCGAACCTAATAATAAAACAGCTAAAACAACGATTTCGAAAGACAATCCTGTAACAATTACATTGGGAGTTGTTAAAGGAGTAACAGTGAAAATCGATAACCAGGAAATCGATACTTCAAAATTGGCTGGGGAAACTGGCTGGATTAAACTGACAATGAGTTCAAATTAAGGAAGGATAATATGAAAAAAGAGAATATTCCTAACATACTAACGATTGGTAGAATTTTATTTATTCCGATTTTTGTTCTTCTTCTATCATTTGGACCGTCTCCGGTATTACATACAACAGCAGCAATTATTTTTGCCATTGCCAGTATCACTGACTATTTGGATGGCTATTTAGCTAGAAAATGGCAAGTGGTTAGTAATTTCGGAAAGTTTGCAGATCCAATGGCTGATAAATTGTTGGTTATGTCAGCCTTTATCATGCTAGTAGGTCTAAATATGGCTCCTGCTTGGGTGGTAGCAGTTATTATCTGCCGAGAACTTGCAGTCACTGGTTTGCGCCTGCTCTTAGTCGAAACAGGCGGGACTGTTCTAGCTGCTGCTATGCCTGGAAAAATCAAGACATTTAGTCAGATGTTTGCGATAATATTCTTGCTACTTCACTGGAATGTGCTTGGTCAGATAACTCTTTATATTGCCTTGTTTTTCACAGTTTATTCTGGTTATGATTATTTCAAGGGAAGTGCGTATTTGTTTAAAGGAACCTTTCGCTAGATATGGAATCGATTATTGAGATAAAAAATCTGTCTTTTCGATATCAGGCAGATCAAGAACACTATGATGTTCATAATATTACGTTTCACGTGAAACGTGGAGAGTGGTTGTCTATCGTTGGTCATAATGGTAGTGGCAAGTCAACGACTGTTCGCTTGATTGACGGTTTACTTGAGGCCGAATCAGGGGAAATTTGGATAGACGGAGATCTTTTGACGGAAGAAAACGTCTGGGACAAACGCCGAAAAATTGGCATGGTCTTTCAAAATCCTGACAACCAATTTGTAGGAGCAACTGTGGAAGATGATGTTGCTTTTGGACTGGAAAATCAAGGAATCCCGCTTGAGGAGATGAAGCGTAGAGTTACAGAAGCTCTATCCTTAGTTGGGATGGCTGGATTTTCTAAAAAAGAACCTGCTCGTTTGTCAGGAGGTCAAAAACAGAGAGTAGCTATCGCAGGTGTTGTTGCCTTGCGACCAGATATTTTAATCTTGGATGAGGCTACAAGCATGTTGGATCCTGAGGGACGGCTAGAGTTAATTAAAATTGTGCAGGAAATTCGTCGAAATCATCAGATAACTGTGATTTCCATAACACATGATTTGGACGAGGTGGCTATGAGTGACCGAGTTTTGGTGATGAAAAAAGGAGAAATTGAGTCCACTAGCACTCCTAGAGAGTTGTTTTCTAGGTCAGATTTAGATCAAATTGGATTAGATCAACCCTTTGTCAACCAATTAAAACAATCACTGCGTGATAGTGGCTTTAAATTACCAGAGCACTACCTGACCGAAGAGGAGCTTGAGGAGGCTTTATGGGAATTATTCTAGACAATGTTAGTTATACGTATCAGGAAGGAACACCCTTTGCCTCAGCAGCCTTGTCAGATGTGAGTCTGACCATAGAAGATGGTTCCTATACGGCCATTATTGGGCATACAGGTAGTGGAAAATCTACTATTTTACAACTTTTGAATGGTTTGTTGGTTCCCACAAAGGGAAGTGTTCGTGTCTTTGATACATTAATTACACCAACATCCGTCAATAAGCAAATTCGTCAAATTCGCAAACAAGTGGGCTTGGTCTTTCAGTTTGCAGAAAATCAAATATTTGAAGAAACAGTCTTAAAAGATGTAGCTTTTGGTCCTCAGAATTTTGGAGTTTCTGTGGAAGAGGCCGAGGCTATTGCGCGTGAAAAATTAGATTTAGTAGGGATTGATGAGTCACTCTTTGAACGTAGCCCATTTGAACTTTCAGGTGGTCAGATGAGAAGGGTTGCTATTGCTGGGATTTTAGCAATGGAGCCAAGCATCTTGGTTTTAGACGAGCCTACAGCAGGACTAGATCCAATTGGTCGGAAAGAGTTGATGACTTTGTTTGAAAAGCTTCATCAAGATGGCATCACGATTGTTTTGGTGACTCACCTTATGGATGATGTAGCAGAATTTGCTGACCAAGTTTATGTGATGGAAAAAGGAAGATTGGTTAAGAGTGGAGCGCCTAGTCTTATCTTTCAAAATCTGGAGTTTATGGAAAATATCCAATTGGGTGTTCCGAAAATCACAAGATTTGCTCATAGGCTAGCTGAACGAGGAGTTTCTTTTAAACAAATGCCGATAACGATAGAAGAGTTTAAGGAGTTCATTAATGGATAACATGATTTTAGGTCGTTACATACCAGGAGATTCGATTATTCATCGTCTGGATCCTCGTAGTAAGCTAATAGCTATGATCTTATTGATTATCATCATTTTTTGGGCCAATAATCCGATAACTAATCTCATACTTTTCATTGTAACAGGCATATTTGTATTTTTATCAGAAGTTCCCTTGTCTTTTTTTATAAAAGGCTTGCAGTCTATGTTTTTTCTGATTGCTTTTACAACTCTTTTCCAATTGTTCTTCATTTCGGGTGGGGATGTTTTGTATGAAGTGGGCTTTCTGAAAGTTACTAGTCATGGTTTAGAGCAGGCGGGAATTATTTGTTGTCGCTTTGTGTTGATTATTTTTTTCTCAACCTTACTAACCTTGACAACCATGCCTCTTAGTTTAGCGACGGCAGTTGAATCCTTGTTAGGGCCGTTAAAAAGATTTAAGGTTCCAGTTCATGAGATTGGGCTTATGCTCTCAATGAGTTTACGTTTTGTACCAACCTTGATGGATGATACCATTCGAATTATGAATGCCCAAAAGGCGCGTGGAGTTGATTTTGGAGAAGGGAATATTGTCCAGAAGGTAAAGGCCATGATTCCTATTTTGATTCCTTTATTTGCTACGAGTTTGAAAAGAGCGGACTCTTTGGCTACTGCTATGGAGGCTAGAGGTTATCAGGGTGGTCATGGACGTAGTCAGTATCGACAGTTGAATTGGATGAATAAAGATAGTCTAGCCCTTTTCTTTGTATGTCTATTGGGCGCAATCCTATTTTTATTAAAATCCTAAAGTAAAACAGAGAATAAAAAAGGTAAGATATGAACCGTTTTAAAAAATCTAAGTATATTATCGTTCTTTTTGTCCTTGTATTAGTAGTGTCAGTCTTTTTGGTAACGACGCAATCCAGTGCAATTGTGACAAAGGCGGGAGATGGAATTTCTCTTGTAGACAGAATTGTTCAAAAACCATTTCAATGGTTGTCTTCAGCAAAATCTGATTTAGGGCATTTAACTAGAGCTTATAATGAAAATGAAAGTCTAAAAAAAGAACTCTATCAGATGAAGAAGGAAACGAATGAAGCAGACCGCCTAAAAGAAGAAAACGAGCAATTACGACAATTGTTGGAGATGAAATCAAAATTAAACGGGACCAAGGTAATTGCGTCTGACGTTATCATGAGAACACCATCGACTTGGAAACAAGAGTTGACAGTCGATGCAGGATCTTCACAAGGCGTGACTAGTAATATGCTTGTTGTAGCTGGTGGTGGTTTGATCGGAAGCGTAGAAAAGGTTGAAGGCAACTCTAGTGTGGTCAACTTATTAACCAACGCTGAAAATACAGAGAAAATTTCTGTTAAAATCCAGCATGGTTCTACCAGTGTTTATGGAATTATCATTGGCTACGATAAGGAAAAAGATCTACTGAAAATTAGTCAGTTAAACAGCAGTAGCGACATTAGTAAAGGCGATAAGGTCGTAACTGGTGGTCTTGGTAATTTTAATGCTACTGATATTCCAGTAGGTGAAGTCGAATCTGTGACGCATAGCAATGACTATCTGACAAGAGAGGTGTTAGTCAAACTTCAGTCTGATTCAATGAATACCAAAGTCGTAGAGTTAGTGGGGAACCCATCATGAGACTTTTTAAGCAGATAGGAATGTTTTTGCTCTTGCCCTTAATAATCTTAATAGATAGTCATTTAGGACAATTTGTCAATAGTTTTTTCCCTTATTTTCAACTTGTAAGTCACTCTATCTTCATCTTTTTATTATTTGAGACGATAGAAGTATCTGAATATTTGTTTTTGTCTTATTGCTTAATCATAGGGCTTATCTACGATATTTATTTCTTTCATTTGATAGGGATTGCCAGTCTTCTTTTTGTTATTATTGGTGCAATTATTTATAAAAATAATTCTATCATTCTATCAAATAGATGGACTAGACTATTAGCAATTTTAATGATGACTTTCTTATTTGAATTTGGTAGTTTTATATTAGCTCAGGCTGTTGGATTAACTGCTGCAAGTATACCAGTCTTTATCGTTTATAGTCTAGTTCCATCGATGATTTTAAATGGTTTATGGATGATAGTTTTCCAGTTTATTTTTGAAAAAATATATCTATAAGAAAGAAACAAAACTGTAATAAAGGCGTAATATTTATTAGGCCTTTTTTTGATATACTAGTATTGTCTTAAAAGAAGGAGTATTTACACTTATGAAGAAAAAAATCCTAGCATCACTTTTGTTAAGCACAGTATTGGTTTCCCAAGGAGCTGTTCTTTCAAGTGTTCAGGCAAATACAACAGATGAAAAAATTGCTGCTCAAGATAGTAAAATTAGCAGCTTAACAGCTCAACAAAAAGAAGCTCAAAAACAAGTAGATGAAATTCAAACTCAGGTTTCAGCAATCCAAACAGAACAAGAAAAATTGCAAGCTGAGAATGAAAAACTTCAAGCAGAATCTAAAAAGCTTGAAGGAGAAATTACTGAGCTTTCAAAAAATATCGTAGCTCGTAATGCATCTCTTGAAAACCAAGCTCGTAGCGCACAAACTAATGGAGCTGCTACAAGCTACATCAATACGATTATCAACTCAAAATCAATCACAGAAGCTATCTCACGCGTAGCAGCTATGAGCGAAATCGTATCAGCCAACAATAAAATGTTGGAACAACAAAAAGAAGATAAAAAAGCTATTGCTGAAAAACAAGTAGCAAACAATGAAGCAATCAATACAGTCATTGCAAATCAACAAACGCTTGCTGATGATGCTCAAGTTTTGACAACAAAACAAGCAGAATTGAAAGTAGCAGAATTGAACCTTGCGGCTGAGAAAGCTACTGCAGAAGGTGAAAAAGCGAGTTTGTTAGAGCAAAAAGCAGCAGCAGAAGCTGAAGCAAAAGCGGCAGCGGAAGCTGAAGCAGCATACCGAGCTCAACAAACTAGCCAACGTCAATCGGTTGCAGCTTCAGCTAACACAAGCTTTGCTGCGCAAGTACAAGCAACTTCTACTTCATCATCATACGATGAAGAACCAAGCTACACTCCTGTAGCTACTCGTACAACATCACGTCCAACATATAGTACAAACGCTTCAAGTTATCCAACTGGTGAATGTACTTGGGGAGCTAAAACGTTAGCACCTTGGGCTGGAGATTACTGGGGTAACGGAGCGCAGTGGGCTACAAGTGCAGCAGCAGCAGGATTCCGTACTGGTTCTCAACCACAAGTTGGTGCTATTGCATGTTGGAATGATGGTGGCTATGGACACGTAGCGGTTGTTACAGCTGTTTCATCATCATCAAGCATCCAAGTATCAGAATCTAACTATGGTGGAGATCGTACCATTAGTAACAAACGTGGTTGGTTCAACCCAACAACAACTTCTGAAGGTTATGTTACTTACATCTATCCAAACTAATGAAAAAAAACGAGACTCAATTCGAGTCTCTTTTCTTGTTTGTAAGAAGCTAAAACGACAAGTTTTCATCGAAAAACTAACAAAATTACTTGAAAAAAAGATTCAACTATGGTAGAATGAAACTTGTCGTGTGAACGATAATACTCATTCTTGATGAATTGTGAAACTGTTGCCTTCGGGTCGTTTTGCAAGTTGAAATCAAGAAGAGGAAAAAAACAAAAAGGAGAAATACTCATGGCAGTAATTTCAATGAAACAACTTCTTGAGGCTGGTGTACACTTTGGTCACCAAACTCGTCGCTGGAACCCTAAGATGGCTAAGTACATCTTCACTGAGCGTAACGGAATCCACGTTATCGACTTGCAACAAACTGTGAAATACGCTGACCAAGCATACGATTTCATGCGTGATGCTGCAGCTAACGATGCAGTTGTATTGTTTGTTGGTACTAAGAAACAAGCAGCTGACGCAGTTGCTGAAGAAGCAGTACGTTCAGGTCAATACTTCATCAACCACCGTTGGTTGGGTGGAACTCTTACTAACTGGGGAACAATCCAAAAACGTATCGCTCGTTTGAAAGAAATCAAACGTATGGAAGAAGATGGAACTTTTGAAGTTCTTCCTAAGAAAGAAGTTGCACTTCTTAACAAACAACGTGCACGTCTTGAAAAATTCTTGGGTGGTATCGAAGATATGCCTCGTATCCCAGATGTAATGTACGTAGTTGACCCACATAAAGAGCAAATCGCTGTTAAAGAAGCTAAAAAATTGGGAATCCCAGTTGTAGCGATGGTTGACACAAACACTGATCCAGATGATATCGATGTAATCATCCCAGCTAACGATGACGCTATCCGCGCAGTTAAGTTGATTACAGCTAAATTGGCAGACGCTATCATTGAAGGTCGCCAAGGTGAAGATGCTGTTGCAGCAGTTGAAGCAGAATTTGCAGCTTCAGAAGCTCAAGCAGACTCAATCGAAGAAATCGTTGAAGTTGTAGAAGGCGACAACGCTTAATTCAAATAAGTAATCATTACCTAGGAGGGCGGGGCTTAGCCCGGCTCTCCTATTTTTAAAAAATATAGGAGAATCAAAATGGCAGAAATTACAGCTAAACTTGTTAAAGAGTTGCGTGAAAAATCTGGTGCTGGTGTCATGGACGCTAAGAAAGCATTGGTCGAAGTTGAAGGTGATATCGAAAAAGCGATTGAATTGCTTCGCGAAAAAGGTATGGCTAAGGCAGCTAAAAAAGCTGACCGTGTTGCTGCAGAAGGTTTGACTGGTGTTTATGTTGACGGTAACGTTGCAGCAGTTGTTGAAGTAAATGCTGAAACTGACTTCGTTGCGAAAAACGCTCAATTTGTTGAGCTGGTAAACGCAACAGCTAAAGCAATCGCTGAAGGAAAACCAGCTAATAACGAAGAAGCTCTTGCTTTGACAATGCCTTCAGGTGAAACTCTTGAAGCAGCTTATGTGTCTGCAACAGCGACTATCGGAGAAAAAATCTCATTCCGTCGCTTTGCTTTGATTGAAAAAACAGATGCACAACACTTCGGAGCATACCAACACAACGGTGGACGTATCGGTGTTATCTCTGTAATCGAAGGTGGAGACGAAGCACTTGCTAAACAAATTTCAATGCACATCGCTGCGATGAAACCAACAGTTCTTTCATACAAAGAATTGGATGAGCAATTCGTTAAAGATGAGTTGGCACAATTGAACCACGTTATCGACCAAGATAATGAAAGCCGTGCTATGGTTGGTAAACCAGCTCTTCCACACTTGGCATACGGATCTAAAGCTCAATTGACTGATGAAGTAATCGCTCAAGCTGAAGAAGCTATCAAAGCTGAATTGGCTGCAGAAGGTAAACCAGAAAAAATCTGGGATAAAATCATCCCAGGTAAAATGGATCGCTTCATGCTTGACAACACTAAAGTTGACCAAGCTTACACACTTCTTGCACAAGTTTACATCATGGATGACAGCAAGACAGTTGAAGCTTACCTCGAATCAGTTAACGCTTCAGTAGTTGAGTTCGCTCGCTTTGAAGTTGGTGAAGGTATCGAGAAAGCAGCTAATGACTTTGAAGCTGAAGTTGCAGCTACAATGGCAGCAGCCTTGAATAACTAATAAAAAAGTAAGGAAGCAAATCAGCTTCCTTTTCTTTTGTTGGAGGGGAACTCAGAGGAATCCCTTTGAAGGTAAACAAAAAGCCCCATACTCAGGGCTTAGTGTATTTAGGAGACTATACTTCAAACTCATAGAGCGCTGTAGATAGATAACGCTCACCGTTATCTGGTGCGAGAGCAAGGACTTTTTTTCCTGCTCCAAGTTTTTTAGCAACTTCAATTGCTGCATAGATAGCTGCTGCAGAAGAAATACCTACCAAGAAGCCTTCTTTTCCACCGATTTCACGGCCGAGTGCAAGAGCATTATCTGATGTCACACGAACGATACCATCGTAAGCTTCGGTATCAAGTGTTTCTGGGATGAATCCTGCAGAGATACCTTGAATTTTGTGAGGTCCTGGTTTTTCACCTGATAAGATTGCTGACTCGTCTGCCTCAACTGCAAAAACTTTAATGTTTGAGTTAGCAGTTTTAAGAGCATGAGAAACACCAGAAATAGTTCCTCCAGTACCAACACCAGCAACAAAGGCATCTAAACCATCAGCTCCGAAATCAGCTAGAATTTCAGCTCCTGTTGTTCTTTCGTGAACTTCTGGGTTAGCTTGGTTAATAAACTGTAATGGTAGGAAACCATCACGCTCAGCAGCAATTTCCTGCGCTTTTGCAATCGCACCTTTCATTCCTTCGCTACCAGGAGTGAGGACTAGTTCAGCTCCATAAGCTTGGATAATTTTACGACGTTCAACACTCATTGTTTCAGGCATAACAATCACAACTTTGTATCCCTTAGCAGCACCCACCCATGATAGGCCAATACCAGTGTTTCCACTTGTTGCCTCCACAATGGTAGAACCTGGTTTAAGATTACCTTCTTGTTCTGCTTTTTCAATCATACTTAGGGCGATGCGGTCTTTAACGGATGATCCTGGGTTAAAAGCTTCAAGTTTTACATAAACATCTGCTGCACCTTCGGGTACAATGTTGTTTAATTTAACAATCGGTGTTCTACCGATGAGTTCTGTGATGTTGTTATAAATAGCCATGTTAGCACCTCTTTATATAAGATGCTTCTAGTATAACGCTATCTTAAACTTTTGTAAAATATAGAAATCCTATCGGAGTGATAGGATTTTTTTATATCAGTGATTCAAACCATTCATATTCAAACGATTATGATAAGCTAAGTCAAATAGATAGGTGTAAAGAGGTACAATATCAGTTTTCTTTGGAAATTCAAATTTGTGAGAATTAAAATGCTCATTGTGAGATTTTAAAAAGGCATTTTCTAAATAAGTAATCGTAATCTCACTATCATCAATCCCAAGTCCAGCAGTTTCCATTTCAACATTGACAATGTTCATGAGGAAAATTGATTTGATAGACATCTTCCGTCCCGTTGCCCCTTGTTTATCTGTAAAGATGATTCGGATATTTGTAAAGATAATTGAGTCACGAATGAGTTTATATCCGCTTTGAATTTCTTCATTTTCTAATAAATATTGTCCAAACTCCTTGGTAAGAGCTTCTTTACTTTGCTCACTGAAGTTTCCAGCGAGTCCCTGAATTAATCTTCCAAAAGCCATATGATATTTCCTTTCTTTACGATAGGTTTACAGGTATTTCAACTTCACGTAAACCTTTGTCAGTTAGAGTAACTTTTCCATTGAAAAATTCAATGAGATCAGCCTTGATACCGTTTTTCTTTTCTTTATCAATGAAAATCATAGTGTCAACTTGATCTGTAAAGTTTGTCTCTAATTCTATGAGATTATGCTCTTTAAGAAAATTCCCATATTCTTGATACTGGGCATAGGTCATGTGAATCTGTATCCCTGCTTGCTCTTTGATTTCAATAATGCCAATTTCCTTAACTGCTAGGGCAACACTACCAGCATAAGCGCGAATCAAACCACCAGCCCCTAGTTTGATACCACCAAAATAACGAGTAACTACCACACAGACATTAGTAAGGTTGTGGTTTTCCAGAACTCCTAGCATAGGAACACCAGCAGTTCCACTAGGCTCTCCGTCATCACTGGTTCGCTTGATTTCACTGCGTTCACCTACAATAAAGGCAGAGCAGTTGTGAGTAGCTTTATAGTGTTCTTTCTTGATAGATGTGATAAAATCACGAGCTTCTTCCTCACTATAGACACGTTTTGCATGACAGATAAAGCGTGATTTTTTTATTTCTTCTTGGACTTGACCGTCCTCTTTTATAGTTCTATATTCCATAGTTTTATTGTACTAAAAAATAGCGTAAAGTTCTACCTTTTACGAATAAAGAAATATGAAAGTAAATCCAAATTATCTCGGTCGCCTTTTTACGGAACAAGAATTAAGTTATGATGAGAGACAGCAAGCAAAACCAATTTCATCCATGAAAAAAGAGAAGGGGCAACTATCTTGTCAGCGATGTGGTAGTCAGATACAAGAAGATTGGCATTTGCCTGTTGGTGCTTTTTATTGTCGAGAATGCTTGATTATGAAGCGAATAAGAAGTGATCAAGAACTCTATTATTTTCCGCAAGAAAGGTTTCCGGAGCAAGATGTACTCAAATGGTCAGGTCAACTGACTCCATTTCAAGAGCGGGTATCACAAGGACTCCTTCAGGCAGTAGATAAGAGGGAGGCTACTTTGGTACATGCGGTGACAGGAGCTGGTAAGACAGAGATGATCTACCAAGTTGTTGCCAAGGTGATTGATCAAGGTGGAGCTGTTTGTTTGGCAAGTCCGCGGATAGATGTTTGTTTAGAGCTGCATAAACGACTACAAAATGATTTTGCATGTGAGATTGCGCTACTACATGGGAATTCGCAACCTTATTTTCGTACTCCTTTGGTTATAGCAACTACTCACCAGCTATTAAAATTTTATCAAGCTTTTGATTTATTGATTGTGGATGAAGTAGACGCATTCCCTTATGTTGATAATCCTGTGCTTTACCATGCTGTCAATAATTGTGTAAAGGAAAATGGATTGAGAATATTTTTAACAGCAACGTCAACAGATGAGTTAGACAGAAAAGTTAAACAAGGGGAGTTAAAGCTTCTCAGTTTGCCACGTCGCTTTCATGGAAATCCTCTCATTGTTCCCAAGCCAATCTGGTTATCAAATTTTGATGGTTATTTGGATAAAAAACGTTTACCACCCACACTAAAGAAATACATCGAGAAACAGAGGAAAACAGCCTATCCCTTACTAATCTTTGCTTCTGAGATAAAGAAGGGAGAGAAGTTAAAGGTGATCCTGGAAAAACAATTTCCAAACGAGAACATAGGCTTTGTATCCTCGATCACAGAAGACCGATTAGAGCAGGTACAAGCTTTCAGAGATGGGGAGTTGACGATACTAATTAGCACAACTATATTAGAGCGTGGAGTCACCTTCCCTCGTGTAGATGTTTTTGTGGTGGAAGCCAATCATCAACTATTTACTAAATCAAGCTTAGTACAGATTGGTGGGCGAGTTGGTAGAAGTATGGATCGACCAACAGGAGAACTAATATTTTTCCATGATGGACTCAATTATTCCATTAAGAAAGCCATAAAGGAGATTAAACAAATGAATCGGGAGGCAGGAGTGTGAAATGTTTATTGTGTGATAAAGGCTTGCAAACTGAGTTAACCTTTACTAGTCTACTCTGTTTAAAAAAGGAGGCAGAACTAGTTTGTGAATCTTGTCTATCGTCTTTTGAGAGTATCGGTGACAACCATTGCCCTAGGTGTTTCAAAAAAGATGTGTCAATAAATTGTCAAGATTGTCAATTTTGGTGTAAACAAGGTGTAAAGGTTGATCATGTGGCTCTTTATTCCTATAATCAGGTCATGAAAGAATATTTTAGTCGCTATAAATTTGATGGTGATTATCTTCTTAGAAAGGTATTTTCTAAAATTTTGCAAACAGAGTTAAAAAAGTATAAGGGTTATCAGATTGTGATCGTACCTCTGAGTGAGCAGCGTTATAAAAGTAGAGGCTTTAATCAAGTAGAGGGTTTGATAAAGGAGACTGGACTAACATATCTGGATATTTTGGTTAAAAACGAAGTCGAAGCTAGCTCTTCAAAAAATCGAGCAGATCGTTTACTTACAGAGTTTCCATTTTTCCTGAAAGATGGTGTAAAGCTCCCAGAAAATATCTTACTCTTTGATGATATTTACACGACGGGAACTACTTTAAATCGTCTTAAAAGTATGCTTTTAGGAGCTGGTTGTCAGAATATTAAAACTTTTTCCCTCGCAAGATGAGGAAAAAGTTTGCAATAATTTTTTGAAAGCGTTATAATATAATTAGAAAAACAAATATGTTTAGAAAGAAGGTACTTATATGATTAAATATAGTATCCGTGGTGAAAACCTAGAAGTAACAGAAGCAATTCGTGATTATGTAGTTTCTAAACTCGAAAAGATCGAAAAATACTTCCAAGCAGACCAAGAATTGGACGCACGTGTAAACTTGAAAGTTTACCGTGAAAAGACTGCTAAAGTAGAAGTAACCATTCCGCTTGGATCTATTACTCTTCGTGCAGAAGACATTTCTCAAGATATGTATGGTTCTATTGATTTGGTGACAGATAAGATTGAGCGTCAGATCCGTAAAAACAAAACAAAGATTGAGCGTAAAAATAGAAATAAAGTATCAACAAGTCAACTCTTTACAGATGTTTTGGTTGAAGAGTTGGATGTAGTGCAACCAAAAGTTGTTCGTTCAAAACAAATTGATTTGAAACCTATGGATTTGGAAGAAGCAATTCTTCAAATGGACTTGTTGGGACATGACTTCTTCATCTATGTAGATGTTGAAGACGAAACAACAAATGTAATCTATCGTCGTGAAGATGGAGATATCGGTCTTCTGGAAGTTAAAGAATCTTAATGATTAGTCTGTAAAAGTGGTTTACACTAGTGTAAACCACTTTTTAGTTTGGAAATCTGAAGTTGGCAGCTAGAGATACCTCTTTAAAAGTCGCATTTTGACTACTTTTGTGGTATAATAATGCGCAAGAGGTTTGGAATGAAAAAAAATGAAATAAATCCCTTTTTTATATACCTGATTGCTATGGTAACCTTTACGATGATGACTATTTTGATTGTGTTTGTAAAGGATGATTTTGTCACTATAGCGAGCCTATTTTTATTTTTAGTATTCTATGTTCTGCTTTTTAATTTCCAGAAAAAATACTACAAAAAAACGGATATCGAGCAAATCCAGTATATCAATCATCAGGCTACGGATAGTTTGAGTGCCCTTCTTGAGCAAATGCCTGTTGGGGTTGTTAAATTAAATATGAACAGTAGTGAGATTGAGTGGTTCAATCCCTATGCTGAATTAATTTTGACAACTGAGGATGGAGAAATTGATTTTCCTCAATTTCAAATGATTTTAAAGAGTTCGATTTCATCACCTGGTACTTATGCCAATATTGGTGAGAAAAGGTATGCGGTGCATTTGGATAGAAATTCGGGTGTCTTATACTTTTTTGATGTTTCTGGTGAGTATGAAGCAACTGTTGAGCTTGTGACAAGTAGACCGGTAATCGGAATTATCTCAGTTGATAACTATGATGATTTGGAAAATGAAACGTCTGAATCAGACATTAGTCATATCAATAGCTTTGTTGCAAATTTTGTTTCAGAATTTAGTACGAAATATGCTATGTTTTCGCGTAGAGTGAGTATGGATCGTTTCTATTTATTTACGGACTATACCGTACTTGATCACTTGATGCAGGATAAATTTTCTGTGATTGATACCTTTCGTGAGGAAGCTAAGCAACGGAATTTACCTCTGACAATGAGTATGGGCTTCTCTTATGGTGATGGGAATCATGACCAGATTGGGAAGGTTGCTCTTCTCAATCTCAACTTAGCGGAAGTTCGTGGTGGTGACCAAGTAGTTGTAAAAGAGAATGATGAAACCAAAAATCCAATCTACTTTGGAGGCGGTTCAGCAGCATCAGTTAAACGTACTCGGACACGAACTCGTGCCATGATGACGGCTATCTCAGACAAACTTAAAAGTGTCGATCGAGTTTTTGTGGTTGGTCATAAGAATCTGGATATGGATGCTCTTGGCTCAGCGGTTGGAATGCAGTTGTTTTCGAGTAATGTACTGGAAGATAGTTATGTGGTTTATGATCCTACGCAGATGTCTCCAGACATCGCTCGAGCTATCAACTATTTGGAAGAGGAGGGTGTTTCAAAACTTCTTCCTTTAGTCCAGGCTATGACAATGGTTAACAAACGTTCCTTGCTTGTGATGGTTGACCATTCCAAGACGGCTTTGACCTTATCTAAAGAGTTTTATGACTTGTTTACACAGACAATCGTCATTGACCATCACCGTCGGGACCAAGATTTTCCAGATAATGCAGTCATTACTTATATAGAAAGTGGAGCTAGCAGTGCCAGTGAGCTGGTGACGGAGTTGATTCAATTTCAAAATTCTAAGAAAACACGTTTGAGTCGTATTCAGGCTAGTATTCTTATGGGTGGAATGATGTTGGATACAAAGAATTTCACCTCTCGCGTAACAAGTCGTACCTTTGATGTAGCAAGCTATCTCAGAACAAGAGGCAGTGATAGTATTGTCATTCAGGAAATTTCGGCCACGGATTTTGAAGAATATCGATTAGTAAATGAGTTAATTTTACAAGGGCAGATGGTACAACCATCAATTCTAGTTGCTCAAGCTTTAGAGGATAAAGAGTACGATACCGTAGTTATTAGTAAAGCTGCTGATGCTATGCTTGCCATGTCAGGTATAGAAGCCAGCTTTGTACTTGCTAAGAATAGTCAAGGAGCGATCTCTATTTCTGCGCGAAGTAGAAGTAAGATTAATGTCCAGCGAATTATGGAAATGTTAGGTGGCGGTGGTCACTTTAACTTAGCTGCAGCGCGGTTGACAGATATGAGCCTGCAAGAAGCAGGAGATAAACTAAAAACAGTTATTTTTAATGAAACAAAAGAAAAGGAGTCAGAAGAATGAAAGTAATCTTTTTAGCAGATGTTAAAGGTAAAGGAAAAAAAGGTGAAATTAAAGAAGTGCCAACTGGATATGCACAAAACTTTTTAATTAAGAAAAACCTTGCTAAGGAAGCGACAGCTCAAGCTATTGGTGAGTTGCGTGGTAAACAAAAATCAGAAGAAAAAGCACATGTAGAGATGCTTGCAGAAGCTAAGGAAATTAAAGCAAAACTGGAAGCAGAAGAAACAATCGTTGAGTTTGTCGAAAAGGTTGGTCCAGATGGTCGTACATTTGGATCTATCACCAACAAGAAAATTGCAGAAGAATTGCAAAAACAATTTGGTATTAAAATTGATAAACGCCATATTCAAGTTCAATCACCAATTCGAGCAGTTGGTTTGATTGATGTTCCAGTGAAGATTTATCAAGATGTGACAAGTGTAATCAATCTCCGTGTCAAGGAAGCATAATTTACGATTGGTTGACAATTTTGTAAAAGGAAGGAAAGTCTGATGGCAGAAGTTGAAGAACTACGTGTTCAGCCTCAAGATATCCTAGCAGAGCAATCTGTCTTGGGAGCCATTTTTATTGATGAGACTAAACTCGTTTTTGTCCGGGAATATATTGATTCACGAGACTTCTTTAAGTATGCCCACCGTTTGATTTTTCAGGCTATGGTTGACTTATCTGATCGTGGGGATGCTATTGACGCAACCACAGTTCGGACGATACTAGATAGTCAAGGTGATTTACAAACTATCGGAGGCTTGTCTTATCTGGTTGAGATTGTCAATTCAGTGCCGACCTCTGCCAATGCGGAATACTATGCTAAAATTGTAGCAGAAAAGGCTATGCTTCGACGCCTAATTGCTAAGTTGACAGAGTCTGTAAACCTAGCCTATGAAGCTTCTCAACCTGCTGACGAAATTATTGCTCGTGCAGAAAAAGGCTTGATTGGCGTTAGTGAGAATGCCAATCGAAATGGCTTTAAAAATATTCGAGATATTCTGAATATCAACTTCGGAAATCTAGAAGCTCGTTCACAACAGACTTCAGATATCACGGGTATTGCGACAGGTTATCGAGATTTAGACCATATGACGACTGGTCTGCATGAGGAAGAATTGATTATTTTGGCAGCTCGTCCTGCGGTTGGTAAGACAGCCTTTGCTTTGAATATAGCTCAAAATATTGGAACCAAACTTGATAAGACAGTTGCTATTTTCTCTCTGGAAATGGGTGCTGAAAGCTTGGTCGATCGTATGCTGGCTGCGGAAGGTTTGGTAGAGTCACACTCTATCCGTACGGGTCAATTGACTGAGGAAGAATGGCGTAAGTATACGATTGCTCAGGGAAATTTAGCTAATGCAAGTATCTATATTGATGACACACCTGGAATTCGGATCACAGAAATTCGCTCCCGTTCCCGTAAACTGGCTCAAGAAACAGGGAATTTAGGTTTGATTTTAATTGACTATCTCCAACTTATCACAGGAACTGGTCGGGAAAATCGTCAACAAGAAGTATCTGAGATTTCCCGTCAGTTGAAAATCTTAGCGAAAGAACTCAAAGTTCCAGTTATAGCTCTCAGTCAGCTGTCCCGTGGAGTTGAACAACGTCAAGATAAGAGACCAGTCTTGTCTGATATTCGTGAATCTGGATCAATCGAGCAGGATGCAGATATTGTAGCCTTCCTCTATCGTGATGATTATTATGAGCGTGGTGGTGAAGAAGAGGAAGGAATCCCAAATAATAAGGTAGAAGTGATTATCGAGAAAAACCGTAGCGGTGCACGTGGAACGGTAGAATTGATTTTCCAAAAAGAATATAATAAGTTTTCAAGTATTTCGAAGATGGAGGAACCAAGATGACAGACGCATTTACAGATGTGGCTAAAATGAAAAAAATCAAAGAAGAAATTAAGGCGCATGAGGGACAAGTGGTGGAAATGACCCTAGAAAATGGTCGTAAACGCCAAAAAAATCGTTTAGGAAAACTAATTGAGGTTTATCCTTCGCTCTTCATCGTTGAGTTTGGAAATGTTGAAGGAGACAAGCAAGCTAATGTCTATGTTGAATCTTTCACATATTCAGATATTTTAACGGAAAAGAACTTGATTCATTATTTGGATTAAGGATAATCGTGAAAGTGAGAAGATTTCTCACTTTTTTCTTTTTCTTTCGAATGATATAGATGAGGTCAACCTCAAAAATCTAATTATTTGAAGGAGAATGAATGACATTCAGTAAAGCAGGAAGTAAAAAGAGATTTGCTCTTAGAAAAACAGTTGTTGGGACAACTTCTCTATTGTTAGCGGGGGCTTTTTTGTTTGGTGGAGGAGCTGTTCATGCCAATCAGGCAAACAATGGATCACTGGCACGAGGAGATGATTATCCCTATTATTATAAAAATGGAAGTCAAGAAATTGATAAGTGGCGGATGTATTCCAGACAGTGTACGTCTTTCGCTGCCTTTCGTTTAAGTAGTGTCAATGGTTTTGAGCTACCTGCTGCGTACGGGAATGCTAAGGATTGGGGTTATCGTGCTAAACGAGAAGGTTATCGTGTAGATCAGCGTCCAGCAATTGGTTCTATCGCTTGGGATGCAAGCGGACAGTATGGTCATGTCGCTTGGGTATCCAATGTGTTTGGTGATATGATTGAAATTGAAGAATATAATTATGGAGTCAGAGAAAGGTATAATCGACGAACGGTAAAGGCCAATTCTATGACTGGATTTATTCATTTTAAAGATGTGGGGAATACTAGCGCAGGAAATTATCATCCTTCTCCCGTCTCTAGCGGGACACATATTTTTACAGAAAAAGCTGCCATTAGGGATCAGCCCTCACTGACTGCCACTATTATCGATTATTATTATGCGGGGGAAAGCGTTCATTATGATCAGACTCTTGAAAAAGATGGCTATAAATGGCTTTCTTATCTATCACGAACTGGTAGTCGAAGATATGTCCAGCTGGAAGGAAACTCTCGTTCTAAAAATGGATGGGAAAAAGAAGGAACAATTTGGTACTATTATGAAAATGGTCAGAAAGAAGTCGGTTGGAAGAAGCTAAATGGAAGTTGGTATCATTTACAAGCTGATGGTACAATGACCACGGGCTGGTTAAAAGATGGCTCCAAGTGGTATTACCTGAAATCATCTGGCGAAATGCAGACAGGTTGGTTAAAGGACAAAGGCATTTGGTATTATCTTGAAAACTCGGGAGCTATGAAGACTAGTCAGTGGTTCCAAGTCTCAGGGAAATATTATTACGTGAATGCATCTGGAGAATTGGCAGTAGATACGACTATCGATGGTTTCCAAGTTGACAGCAATGGTGCGCGAGTGGAAGAATCACCCCAATAAGCTTTCACCAATAATCTAACTCTTCCCGATGGTATTTTTCCTTGCTTTCCTTTATAATGGGTGTATGGACAAGAAAAAATTATTATTGATTGATGGATCTTCAGTTGCTTTTCGAGCTTTTTTCGCTCTTTATCAGCAGCTGGATCGTTTTAAAAATGACAATGGATTACATACCAATGCAATCTACGGTTTTCACCTGATGCTAAATCACCTACTGGAACGTGTCCAGCCAAGCCACATTTTGGTTGCTTTTGACGCAGGGAAGACAACCTTCCGTACAGAGATGTATGCTGATTATAAGGGTGGTCGTGCTAAAACTCCAGATGAGTTTCGTGAACAATTTCCTTTTATTCGTGAGTTGCTAGACCATCTTGGGATTCGTCACTATGAATTAGCCCAGTATGAGGCGGATGATATCATTGGAACTCTTGGTCGCTTGGCTGAAAAGGATTCCTTTGATGTGACGATCGTTAGTGGAGACAAGGACTTGATTCAGTTGACGGATGAGCATACAGTGGTCGAGATTTCCAAGAAAGGTGTGGCTGAGTTTGAGGCCTTTACACCAGAATATCTCATGGAAAAGATGGGAATTACCCCAGTTCAGTTTATTGATCTTAAGGCACTCATGGGGGATAAGTCAGATAATATCCCTGGTGTAACCAAGATTGGTGAAAAGACAGGGATCAAGCTCTTGTTAGAACACGGATCGCTGGAAGGTATTTATGAAAATATCGATGGCATGAAGGCTTCCAAGATGAAGGAAAATCTTGTCAATGACAAGGAACAAGCCTTTCTGTCTAAAACACTAGCTACCATCGACACGAAAGCGCCAATTGAGATAGGTCTAGATGATTTGGTTTATAGCGGTCCAGATATTGAAAACCTCGGAAAATTCTACGATGAGATGGGTTTTAAGCAGCTCAAACAAGCCTTGAATGCTTCTCAGGCGAATCAAGCTGAAACTTTGAATTTCACCATGGTGGACAAAGTGAGTGAAGACATGCTGAGTGCCGACTCTATCTTCCACTTTGAACTTTTTGGTGAGAATTACCATACAGATGACTTGATTGGTTTCGCTTGGTCTTGTGGAGACAAGCTCTATGCTACAGATAAGCTGGAACTCTTGCAGGATCCGATTCTCAAGGATTTTCTAGAAAAAACACCTCTGAAAGTATATGATTTTAAGAAAGCTAAAGTTCTCTTAAATCGCTTTAGTTTGGACTTGCAGGCTCCTGCTTTTGACAGTCGCTTGGCCAAATACCTTCTCTCTACTGTTGAGAATAATGAAATTTCAACCATCGCTAGTCTCTATGGTCAAACTTACCTAGTCGATGATGAAACCTTCTATGGTAAGGGTGTCAAGAAAGCTATCCCTGAGAGAGAAACCTTCTTGGAGCACTTGGCTCGCAAGGTTGCTGTGCTGGTTGAGACAGAGCCTGTCTTACTTGAGAAATTAAGTGAAAACGGACAATTAGACCTTCTCTATGATATGGAGCAGCCTTTGGCCTTTGTTCTTGCTAAGATGGAAATCGCTGGGATTAAGGTTAAAAAAGAAACTCTACTCGAGATGCAAGCTGAAAATGAGCTTGTCATTGAAAAGCTAACTCAAGAGATTTATGAATTGGCTGGTGAGGAATTTAACATCAACTCGCCTAAGCAGTTGGGCGAACTACTTTTTGAAAAGCTAGGTCTCCCTATAGAATACACCAAGAAAACCAAGACAGGTTACTCAACAGCAGTGGATGTGTTAGAGCGCCTAGCTCCTATTGCCCCAATCGTCAAGAAAATTTTAGATTATCGTCAGATTGCTAAGATTCAATCGACTTATGTGATTGGTTTGCAGGATTGGATTTTAGCTGATGGCAAGATTCACACGCGCTATGTGCAAGATTTAACTCAGACAGGTCGTCTGTCTAGTGTGGATCCAAACTTGCAAAATATTCCTGTTCGCTTGGAACAAGGCCGCCTCATTCGTAAGGCTTTCGTGCCAGAGTGGGAGGATAGTGTCCTCCTCAGCTCGGACTATTCACAGATTGAATTGCGAGTTTTGGCGCATATCTCTAAAGATGAGCACTTAATCAAGGCTTTCCAAGAGGGAGCTGATATCCATACCTCGACAGCCATGCGGGTCTTTGGAATTGAGCGTCCTGAGGATGTGACTCCAAACGACCGTCGCAATGCCAAGGCTGTCAACTTTGGAGTGGTTTACGGAATTTCAGACTTTGGTTTATCCAATAACCTAGGTATCAGCCGTAAAGAGGCTAAAGCATACATCGACACTTACTTTGAACGCTTCCCTGGTATCAAAAATTACATGGATGAAGTCGTTCGTGAGGCGCGTGATAAGGGTTATGTAGAGACTCTCTTCAAACGTCGTCGTGAGTTACCAGATATCAATTCGCGTAACTTTAACATTCGTGGCTTTGCAGAGCGTACAGCTATCAACTCACCTATCCAAGGATCGGCTGCAGATATTCTCAAAATCGCCATGATTCAGCTAGATAAAGCCTTGCTAGCAGGTGGTTATCAAACGAAGATGCTGTTACAAGTACACGATGAAATTGTTCTTGAAGTGCCTAAGTCAGAATTAGCTGCCATTAAAAAACTTGTCAAACAAACCATGGAAGAAGCCATTCAACTCAGTGTGCCCCTGATTGCTGATGAAAATGAAGGCGTTACTTGGTATGAGGCCAAGTAGCAATTGATCAGTCTATCAAGCTAGCATAGAATCTTCATAATAATAAAAACGCATAATGTCAGGTAGTTATTGAACTGCACCCCAAAAGTTAGACAGAAAAAAAT
>NZ_KV817767.1 GCF_001814775.1 Streptococcus sp. HMSC067H01 | reverse complement strand
TTTATAGGTTACAACAACATTGTTTCCTTCTTTTTCTACTTTATCAACAACTTTTGAAGCATCTTCTACTTCTTGACCTTTTTTGTCAGCCAAACGTGCATCTGGATTGTTTTGAGAATATTCAACTTTAACTTTCTTTTTAATTTTGTCAAATTCTTCGTTAGTGACGTTGTTAGCATCTGATACGGCTAGTTTATCTGTTTCTGCTGGAGTTTTGATATCATATTTCTTAGTTTGTGCTTTTAATACGAAAGTTACTGCACCTGGGTCAGTAAGGTATGTACCAACTATTTCTCCATTATTTTTAGTTTTTGTTGCATTATTAGAAATCTCTGCACCATCTGTATCTGTTGCTGTTGCAAAACGTGTTACAAGCTCTAAAGAGTCGTTTTCTGTTTTTGGAAGTCTATTTTCAGCAATACCAGAAACTTGTCCAGTAACTTTAATTTTTGCTGGTGTAGGAGTTTCAGAATTAATTGCTGTTACAGTGTAACCCCATTCGTTATCTTGTTTTTCTGGGTTCCCATCAATATTATTTAAGGCAATATTTCCACCTTTTTTCAATGAAGCGGATTTAATTTTTCCAGAATCATCGTTAAAGGTAATATCAACGTCAGCTTCTTCTCCAGTATAAAGATAAATTTCTTTTTTGTTTGGAGCTGGATCTGAATATGGAATCTCTACTGTCGGTGCAACATTCGTACGTGCAAAATCAGTCAATGGTTTTGTATCTTTAGAACCATCTTTATAGGTTACAACAACATTGTTTCCTTCTTTT
>NZ_KV817766.1 GCF_001814775.1 Streptococcus sp. HMSC067H01 | reverse complement strand
CGTTGTTGTTCAGCAAGGTATGCGTCATGGTCGGCTTTGAGTTGCTTGAAGTTCTCATACCTACGAGCCTTAACTTCTGCGATACCCTCTAGGCGAGCCAACTCTTTCTTAGCAGTGGCAATATTTGCTTCCGCAGATGCAACAACTTCTTTTTGTTTAGCTACATCTTGATTAGCCTTGTCTGACTCAGCCTTAGCCTTATCAACATCAGCTTGACTAGGAACTTTAG
>NZ_KV817765.1 GCF_001814775.1 Streptococcus sp. HMSC067H01 | reverse complement strand
TTCTGGATCTTTAACTCCTTCTGCATCTTTAGCTGGTGTTGCTGGAACTGGATCACTTGCTTCTGGTGTTTGACCATCCTTGGTTGCTACAACTGTCACATTACCTTCTGGAATGTCGACTGTTGGTGTGATTGTAGCTTTACCATTCTCATCAGCTGTTGCTTCACCAATCTTGTTGCCGTCTTTATCGTACATTTCAACCTTAGACCCTGGTTCTGCTGTCACTTCAACTGGTGTCTTAG
>NZ_KV817764.1 GCF_001814775.1 Streptococcus sp. HMSC067H01 | reverse complement strand
TTCCAAGAAACTCTTGTCTTTGCCCACGAATCAGGCGCAAACTTCAATGGTGTTCTTTGTGGACGTGCAACATGGGCTGGATCAGTTGAAGCTTACATCAAAGATGGTGAAGCAGCAGCTCGCGAATGGCTTCGTACAACTGGATTTGAAAACATTGATGAACTCAATAAAGTACTTCAAACAACAGCTACTTCATGGACTGAACGTGT
>NZ_KV817763.1:82138-82380 GCF_001814775.1 Streptococcus sp. HMSC067H01 | reverse complement strand
CACTTGAAGTCAACAGACCCAACAACTGGTAAGGTTATCGAAGGCGATAAGAATGTCACTTATGTCTACAAGTTGAAAGAAAAACCAAAAGGTGAAGTTGTTATCACTTATGTGGATGAGAAGGGTAAAGAGATTCAAAAACCTCGTCAAGACACTCCAAACTCACCATATGACACACCATATGACACACCATATGACACTACTGAGAAAGGTGAAAAACCTAACTTCATCAAGGCAGAAGA
>NZ_KV817763.1:65580-82038 GCF_001814775.1 Streptococcus sp. HMSC067H01 | reverse complement strand
GTAATGTCTATGTACACTACGTTGATACAGAAGGTAAGACAATCAAGGACGATGTTACTGATGAAAAAGCTCAACCAGTAGACAAAGACTACGACACAGTTGTAGACAACCGTCCACAAGAGATTGAATTCGAAGGTAATACTTACGAATTGGTTCCAGCTGGTAAGTACACAGCCGGTGAAGTAGATGATAAAGGTCACTTGAAGTCAACAGACCCAACAACTGGTAAGGTTATCGAAGGCGATAAGAATGTCACTTATGTCTACAAGTTGAAAGAAACTCCAGACAAGCCTGTAGAGCCAACTCCAGGTAAACCAGAGGACCCAACCCCAGGTAAACCAGTGAATCCAACCCCAGGTAAGCCAGTGAATCCAACTCCAGGTAAGCCTGTAGAGCCAACCCCAGGTAAACCAGTAGATCCAACATCAGCTAAAGGCCAACTTCCAAATACTGGTGAAACTACATCTGCAGGATCAACTGTACTCGGAGTAGTTGCAGGGCTCGTAGGATTGGCAGCACTTGGACGTCGTAAAAAAGAAGACGAAAAATAGTCATCTTTCTTAAGTGAGTAAAGTTATTTGCTTAAAAATAACAAGTCACGATTGACGACCAGAGCCGGTTTTAAGTCATAGAAAAAGGGGAACTATGTGTTCCCTTTTTTCGACTAGTTATAAAATAGAATCTCTGCTGAGAGTCTATGAGAAGAAAAGTTAGTAACAAGATTCCTAAAAAGATATGAAGTCATCCCGAATCTATGATATATCATGATTCGGGGTGTTTTTTACTCATTAGGTACAAAAAATCTTCTATTGGATAGAGTTGTAGATAAAATCACAATAGAAGGAAAATCTAAAAGAAAGTGTTTATTAGAAGTGAGTTGCTTTTTAGCAAATGAACGCTGATATTTGATAAAGCTGCCTTACGATAGGTGAATCGATTACGAGGGTTTGCCTATATTCTTAGCCATAGAAATATGAAGGAAGGCGATGATTTTAACTTACTCAAGGAGAGGGAAAGCTGGACTTTTGATAAATCTCTTTGAACTTCTTATCTTGGGAAGGAATTCATAAAAGGGAAGTGTAATTGAGTTTTATGTAGACTTTTTGTAGAATGTATTTTAAAAACAAGTGACTTCTTGATGTTTGATTAGGCAATTCTATTGTATGATTAATAGCTTTTGTGGTGCTTTTCTATTTTACTGTTGAGCTATTTTGTCTATTATCAAAAAACTCCATAATTCCTACAGTTAGTACAGCAACTATAGACATTATAGAGTCTACTTATCTCATGATTTGATGGGAATGCTCATTGTAACAGATAATTATAGGTTGAGGAGGTTGTTAAGAAAAAAATAAGGCCTTATCCCTCTTTAAAGAAGTGATAAGACCATTGGTAATATTTTCTTTATGGACTACTAAATAGGAAATAGTCCAGTTGTGTAGGATTATTTTGTTCTTCTATTTCTACGATAGCCATTTAGTTTATTGTTTTCCCAAAAGCTATTAAAGATTTTTTCTTTGCTTTCGCGGTCAATTTCTAAGAAGTAGGCATAGAGTAAGTCGATTAAAATCAACATCGGAAGTTGGGCAGAGATTCTCTGGATGTAGGAAGCCTGACTCTGATTTGCTACTAATACAGTTTCCGTAAAGGCTTGGGTCTCCTTGCTAGGTACACTTGTAAAGAGAACGGTTTTAGCCCCCATATCTTGAGCGTCAAGTAGACTATCGATGATGGAGGGAGTTGTTCCTGACAGGGAGAAGCCAAAGACTAAACATTTTTCATCGATGATACTGGTCGTCCAGGCAAATCCATCAGGATCTGTCAAAGCCTCACAGACGACTCCTAGTCGCATGAAACGTAATTTCATTTCACGTGCAACTAGGCCAGAGCTTCCAGTTCCGAAAAAATAGACGCGTTCTGACTGATCAATCATTTGAGCGATGCGCTCCAGTTGGTCATCATCGATCAACTCTTGAGACATTTCACGGATATTTGTATAACTTCTCAAGACTCGTTGAGTCAAGGGGTTCATATCCTGCTGTGGGACTGAAAGGTTGTCAATTTGTTGTAGGTATTTGAAAATGAACTCTCGATAACCCGTAAAGCCACATTTTTTGGCAAAGCGAGTGAGAGCGGCCTGAGAAATATGAAGTTTTTGAGTGACCTGCTGAGAAGACAAGTCATCATGAATGGTATCTGCCTGCAAAAAATAGCGGGCAATCTCTTGCTCTAAATCGGTCATTTCTTCAAAGTGAAGATCAATAATCGTAGAGATGTCTTGCTTGTTCATGGGACTCCTTTGTAGCTATTTGTCAAATTTTATTGATAAAAAATCCAGCAAATAATATAGCTCTTACTTCTATTATACCATAGATGCTTTGTTTTTGGATAAAAAGGAAAAGTCTTTTCTTTTTCCATAATTTTCTCATCAAATTATGGTACAATGAAGAGTGAGATTTTGATTAGAAACGAGACTGATTTGTATGAGAAAATTCAACAGCCATTCGATACCGACTCGGCTTAATTTATTGTTTGCGATCATTATTTTGCTCTTCATGACAATCATTGGTCGCTTGCTCTATATGCAGGTCGTAAACAAGGATTTCTATGAAGCCAAGTTAGCATCTGCTAGCCAAACTAGGGTTACAACAGGTTCTGCCCGTGGAGAAATCTATGATGCAGCTGGAAAACCTTTGGTAGAAAATACGGTTAAACAAGTAGTTGCTTTCACACGAAGCAATAAGATGACAGCGACTGATTTAAAGGATATTTCTGCTAAACTATTAACTTATGTAACGGTATCCTCTCCAGATTTGACAGAACGTCAAATTGCTGACTATTATCTAGCTGATCCAGCAGTTTATAAAAAAACGGTAGAAGCCCTACCCAAAGATAAGCGTTTTGATTCTGATGGTAATCAACTTTCTGAATCAGACCTTTATAACAATGCTGTTGAGAGTGTTAGCTCTAACCAAACTAATTATACAGAGGATGAAAAGAAGGCAATTTATCTCTTTAGTCAGCTCAATGCAGTTGGAAATTTTGCAACAGGCAATATCCAAACAGATCCTTTAAGTGATACTCAAGTCGCTCTAATCGCCTCTGCATCTAAAGAGTTGCCTGGGATTAGCATTTCCACTTCGTGGGATCGCAAGGTCCTTGAAACTTCTCTTGCTTCTATCGTAGGAAGTGTTTCCAGTGAAAAATCAGGTCTTCCAGCTGAGGAAGTGGACGTCTATCTTAAAAAAGGTTATTCCCTCAATGATCGTGTTGGGACCTCTTACCTTGAGAAACAATATGAGGAAGTCCTACAAGGGAAACGTACTGTTAAGGAAATTCATCTCGACAAACATGGAGATATGGAAAGTGTAGAAAATATTGAGGAAGGTAGCAAGGGTAAAAATATCAAACTGACCATTGATTTGGCCTTCCAGGATAGTGTAGATAGCCTTCTGAAAAGCTATTTTAATTCTGAACTTGCTAACGGAGGTGCCCAATATTCGGAAGGTGTCTATGCGGTTGCCCTCAATCCTAAGACAGGAGCTGTTCTAGCCATGTCAGGGATCAAGCACAATCTGGAATCTGGTGAATTGACTCCAGACTCACTAGGTACAGTGACCAACGTTTTTGTTCCAGGATCTGTCGTTAAGGCGGCAACCATCAGCTCAGGTTGGGAAAATGGTGTTTTATCAGGCAATCAAACTTTAACAGACCAACCAATCGTCTTTCAAGGTTCTGCACCAATCAATTCATGGTACACCCTTTCTTACGGTTCTTTCCCGATTACAGCAGTCGAGGCTTTGGAATACTCTTCTAATGCCTATATGATTCAAACTGCTTTGGGAATGATGGGTCAAACCTATCAACCAGATATGACAGTTAAGACCGACAAACTAGAGTCTGCGATGGGAAAACTACGCGCGACTTTTAGTGAGTATGGTTTGGGTGCTTCTACAGGGATCGATTTACCAGATGAGTCAACTGGTTTTATACCAAAAGAGTATAATTTTGCTAATTACATTACCAATGCATTTGGTCAGTTTGATAACTACACACCGATGCAGTTGGCTCAGTACGTAGCAACGATTGCTAATAATGGTGTTCGCTTAGCTCCTCGTATCGTAGAAGGAGTCTACGACAATAACGAACAAGGTGGCTTAGGAAACTTAATCCAATCTATTGATACCAAGGAAATGAATAAAATTAATATTTCTGAATCTGACATGTCCATCCTACAACAAGGTTTTTACCAAGTATCACACGGAACCAGTGCCCTTACGACAGGTCGTGCCTTTTCAAATGGGGCAACAGTCTCTATCAGTGGTAAGACTGGTACAGCCGAAAGTTATGTCAATGGTGGTCAGAAGGCTAATAATACCAACGCAGTAGCCTATGCCCCAACCGATAATCCTCAGATTGCAGTTGCAGTTGTCTTCCCCCACAATACTAACCTAACCAACGGTGTCGGTCCATCTATTGCGCGCGATATTATCAATCTTTACAACCAACACCATCCAATGAACTAGAAAGGAAGCCATGCTTTACCCAACACCTATTGCTAAGTTGATTGACAGCTATTCTAAACTTCCAGGTATCGGGATTAAGACAGCAACCCGACTGGCCTTTTATACCATTGGGATGCCTGATGATGACGTCAATGAATTTGCCAAAAATCTCCTTGCGGCTAAGCGAGAATTGACCTATTGTTCGATTTGCGGACGTTTAACGGATGATGATCCATGTTCAATCTGTACGGATCCTAGTCGTGATCAGACAACTATCCTAGTATTAGAGGATAGCCGAGATGTAGCGGCTATGGAAAATATCCAAGAATACCACGGACTCTATCATGTCCTACACGGCCTCATTTCACCAATGAATGGGATTAGCCCTGATGATATCAATCTTAAAAGTCTCATGACACGTCTCATGGATAGCGAGGTTTCAGAGGTCATCGTTGCGACCAATGCAACTGCTGATGGTGAGGCGACTTCTATGTATATCTCTCGATTGCTCAAACCTGCAGGGATCAAGGTTACTCGTCTAGCACGAGGTCTAGCAGTCGGAGCTGATATCGAGTATGCGGATGAAGTAACACTCTTAAGAGCCATCGAAAATCGTACAGAGCTTTAGTCTAGGAGGTTAAATCGCTAAATAATTAGCTAGCAGGTATAAAATTTTAAGAACACAGAGACTGGACCATTTTTCTTCCAGTCTCTTTTCTTGTTTTGTGCTATTCAAGTTTAAAAAAATAAACAAATGTGATATACTAAAAGGCGAGTATTCTAGTAGAAATAGGACAATCATATGAAACAAACAATTATTCTATTATATGGTGGACGCAGTGCAGAGCGTGAAGTGTCTGTCTTGTCAGCTGAGAGTGTCATGCGTGCGGTTAACTATGATCGTTTTGCAGTTAAAACATTCTTTATCAGCCAGTCTGGTGATTTCATCAAAACCCAAGAATTTAGCCAAACTCCTGGGCAGGATGAACGTCTCATGACCAATGAAACGATCGATTGGGACAAGAAAATTGCTCCAAGTGCTATCTATGAAGAAGGCGCAGTTGTCTTTCCAGTTCTTCATGGACCTATGGGAGAAGATGGTTCCGTTCAAGGTTTCTTAGAAGTTTTGAAAATGCCTTATGTTGGTTGCAATATCTTGTCATCAAGTCTTGCTATGGATAAGATTACTACCAAGCGTGTCTTGGAGTCTGCTGGGATTGCCCAAGTTCCTTATGTAGCCATTGTTGAAGGTGATGACTTGACTTCTAAGATTGCTGAAGTTGAAGACAAATTAACCTATCCAGTCTTTACCAAACCATCCAATATGGGTTCTAGTGTAGGGATTTCTAAGTCTGAAAATAAAGAAGAACTCCATCAAGCTCTCGAACTTGCCTTCAAGTACGATAGCCGTGTCTTGGTAGAACAAGGAGTCAATGCACGTGAAATCGAAGTTGGTCTCTTAGGGAACTATGATGTCAAGAGCACTCTTCCTGGTGAAGTTGTCAAAGACGTAGCCTTCTATGACTATGATGCCAAATATATCGATAACAAGATTACTATGGATATTCCAGCCAAGATTAGTGATGATGTAGTAGCAGTCATGCGTAAAAATGCAGAAACTGCCTTCCGTGCTATTGGCGGGCTTGGTCTCTCACGTTGTGATTTCTTCTATACAGATAAGGGAGAAGTTTTCCTAAATGAGCTCAACACCATGCCAGGATTTACCCAGTGGTCTATGTATCCATTGCTCTGGGACAATATGGGGATTAGCTATCCAGAACTAATCGAGCGTTTGGTTGAGCTTGCTAAGGAAAGTTTTGACAAGCGTGAAGCGCACCTGTTGTAAAGACAGACATAAGGGCGGGAAGAGACTTCTTGCCCCTTTTTAAAGGAGTAAATATGAAACTTACGATTCACGAAGTTGCGCGTGCTGTCGGTGCAAAAAATGATGTGACAAGCTATGCGGACAGCCCTCTAGTCAAGGCAGAGTTTGATAGTCGTTTGATTGCTGAGGGGGATTTGTTTATTCCTCTCAAGGGAGCGCGTGATGGTCATGATTTTATCGAGACAGCCTTTGAAAATGGCGCTGCTGTAACTCTATCAGAGAAGGAAGTAGCAGATCATCCTTACATTTTAGTAGAGGATGTTTTGACAGCCTTTCAAGCTCTCGCAGCCTACTACCTTCAAAAGACAGGAGTAGATGTCTTTGCTGTTACAGGTTCAAATGGGAAGACAACGACCAAGGATATGTTAGCCCATTTACTTTCTACAAGCTACAAAACCTACAAAACACAAGGGAACTACAATAACGAGATTGGACTACCTTATACAGTTCTCCATATGCCAGATGATACTGAAAAGTTAGTCTTGGAAATGGGGCAGGATCATTTAGGAGATATCCATCTTTTATCTGAACTGGCTCATCCAAAGACAGCTATTGTGACTTTAGTTGGGGAAGCCCATTTGGCCTTCTTTAAGGACCGTTCAGAGATTGCCAAAGGTAAATTACAGATTGCTGATGGTATGGAGAAAGGTAGCTTACTTTTGGCGCCATCTGATCCCATTGTAGAGGATTATCTACCTACTGACAAAAAAGTGGTTCGCTTTGGCCCAGGTGCAGAACTAGAAATTACAGAATTAACTGAGCGTAAGGATAGCTTGACTTTCAAGGCTAATTTCTTGGAGCAGGCTCTCGACTTGCCAGTGACTGGTAAGTACAATGCGACCAATGCCATGATTGCATCTTATGTTGCTTTGCAAGAAGGAGTGACTGAGGAGCAGATTGGTCAAGCCTTCCAAAATCTTGAATTGACCCGCAATCGTACGGAGTGGAAAAAAGCTGCCAATGGAGCAGATATCTTA
The DNA here is from genome assembly GCF_001814775.1 of Streptococcus sp. HMSC067H01. Lineage (GTDB taxonomy): Bacteria > Bacillota > Bacilli > Lactobacillales > Streptococcaceae > Streptococcus. The sequence continues at coordinate 74,671 of NZ_KV817763.1, read as the reverse complement.
TCAGATGTCTACAATGCCAATCCAACTGCTATGAAGTTGATTTTGGAGACTTTCTCAGCCATCCCAGCCAATGAAGGTGGCAAGAAACTCGCAGTTCTGGCGGATATGAAAGAACTTGGAGACCAGTCTGTTCAACTCCACAATCAGATGATTTTGAGCATTACACCCGATGCCCTTGATACCGTAATTTTCTACGGTGAAGACATTGCTGAATTGGCTCAACTAGCCAGTCAAATGTTCCCAATCGGCCATGTGTACTACTTCAAGAAAACAGCCGATGAGGACCAGTTTGAAGCCATGGTCAAGCAGGTTAAGGAGAGTCTTGGAGCACATGACCAGATTTTGCTTAAAGGTTCGAATTCTATGAATCTAGCCAAGATAGTAGAAAGTCTAGAAAATGAGCACAACTGATTTCGCCAAAGCTATTCAGAGAATGTTGGCCATCACTGATACTGGTTTGACCTATACAAAGGATCCTTATGAACGTGAACGTTATGAGGATTTACGTCAGATTTTATGGAGTGTCTTGCAGGATCAAACAGAGCTTGATCAAGAGGAATTGACTGCAATTTTAAAACCAACAGCTAGCTATGCAACTCCCTTGATGGATGTAAGGGCATGGATTGTTCAAAATCAGAAGGTTTGCCTGGTTAGAGGGCAAGGAGAGGATACTTGGGCATTACCTGGTGGTTTTGGCGAGGTAGGATATTCTCCCAAGGAAAATATCCGAAAAGAAGTTCAGGAAGAAACAGGATTTTCGGCAGAAGTAGGCTCTTTATTAGCGGTTTTTGATACCAACCGCTTTCAACTTCAGAACAAACAGTATGCCAAGTTCGTCTTTGACTGTCAGTTATTAGATGGACAATTTCAAGAAAATCAAGAAATTGCAGAACTTGAATTTTTTGATATCAAGAATCTCCCACCCCTATCTGAAAAACGAATAACCAAAGAACAAATGGAAATTCTATGGCAGGTCTATCAGGGTGAGCGGGAACAATATGTCGATTAGAAGCTTTGTTTTATATTAAGATCGACAGTTTCTTTTACACAAAAATATAAGAAATAAATGTAAGCTAGGCTCTATAAAAATCAGTAAGAGATTGGCTTATATGAAAATGAGGAAAGTTACATGAATTTTTGGGAAGCTTTATTTAGTACGCAGCCGACGGAGCCACCCCAGTTTGACCTTCTTTGGTATGGAAGTCTATTTACCTTATTAGCATTGACTGTGTTTCTTGCCTATCGTTATGGTGAGAAAAAGGCCTGTCAGCGATTTTTCCAGATTTTACAGGCGGTACAGCTAATCCTGCTCTACGGATGGTATTTAGTAAATCAGATGCCTCTAACTGAAAGTCTACCCCTTTATCATTGCCGTTTGGCTATGTTTGTAGTGCTTTTGACCCCGGGTGTCTCTAGAGTCAAACAGTATTTTGCTGTATTGGGAACCTTTGGAACTTTGGCAGCTTTTATTTATCCAGTGCCAGATCCCTATCCCTTCCCCCACATTGCCATCCTGTCCTTTATTTTCGGACACTTAGCTCTCTTTGGAAATTCCTTGATTTATCTCCTGAAGGACTACGATGCTAGTTTACTGGATTTCAAACGAATCCTAATTATCACGTCTTCGCTCAATGCCTTGATTTTCATGGTCAATTTAGTAACAGGTGGAGATTATGGATTTTTGACAAGACCACCATTGATTGGAGACCACGGTCGTTTGATCAATTATCTAGTGGTAACGCTATTCTTGACTTGCGCTATTTACTTAGTCTCTAAAATTTTTCAGACAATCCTTCAGCAGCAGGCAGAAAAAAGGTTGAGAATCTGGCAGAAATAAAAAAATATTTTTCCAATCTCTTGACTTTTATCTGAGAATTTTGATACAATAGTAGACGGTATTGTTTACCCCATTTGTAAGGCCCCGGAACCTTTCAAATACCCCGCGGACCGGAACATCCGCCCTGTAAACAAAAACGATATTCATATAGGAGAAATCATGAACAAAACTACATTCATGGCTAAACCAGGCCAAGTAGAACGCAAATGGTACGTTGTTGACGCAACTGATGTACCTCTTGGACGCCTTTCAGCAGTTGTTGCTAGCGTACTTCGCGGAAAAAATAAACCAACATTCACACCACACACTGATACAGGTGACTTCGTAATCGTTATCAATGCTGAAAAAGTTAAATTGACTGGTAAAAAAGCATCTGATAAGATCTACTACACTCACTCAAACCACCCAGGTGGATTGAAATCAATCTCTGCTGGTGAACTTCGTTCTAAAAATGCAGTTCGTTTGATCGAGAAATCAGTTAAAGGTATGCTTCCACACAATACTCTTGGCCGCGCTCAAGGTATGAAATTGAAAGTATTCGTTGGAGCTGAGCACACTCACGCTGCACAACAACCAGAAGTTCTTGACATTTCAGGACTTATCTAAGGAAAGGAACAATAAAGTATGTCACAAGCACAATATGCAGGTACTGGACGTCGTAAAAACGCTGTTGCACGCGTTCGCCTTGTTCCAGGAACTGGTAAAATCACTGTTAACAAAAAAGATGTTGAAGAGTACATCCCACACGCTGACCTTCGTCTTGTTATCAACCAACCATTCGCAGTTACTTCAACTGTAGGTTCATACGACGTTTTCGTTAACGTTGTAGGTGGTGGATACGCTGGTCAATCAGGAGCTATCCGTCACGGTATCGCTCGTGCCCTTCTTCAAGTAGACCCAGACTTCCGCGATTCATTGAAACGCGCAGGACTTCTTACACGTGACTCACGTAAAGTTGAGCGTAAGAAACCAGGTCTTAAGAAAGCTCGTAAAGCATCACAATTCTCAAAACGTTAATCAATACGATTATATCAACGTTTCAAAGCACTCAAGAGTTTACCTCATGGGTGCTTTTTTTATGTTTTTTGAAAAAGTTCACCTCAAAGTTTACCTTATTTTCACCTTATTGTTTTAGAGACTGTAAGGCAAATTCACCAACTGCTATAGGAACTACATTAGAAGTATTGACATAAATCTGAGTTGTACCTGTATCGCTATGAGTCAATGCTTCAGAAATGGCTTCTAAGCTCATTCCTGCCTGTTTAGCGAGCGTCGCTCCCGTATGACGTAGTTTGTGTGGCGTAGCGTGTGTAAGCTCTGGGTGTCGCTTTTTGATAGTTTTCATCTTATTATTAAGATAGTCTGCATGTAAAGGTTTATTGATATTCCCTCTTGTGTCTATATATGTAAAAACAAATTGTTCTGGATTACTGATGATGCCAAACTTTGCTAGTTCATATTTTTGTTGCTCTTTCCAAGAGGTAAGAAGTTGAAGTAAGTCATTAGAAATGGAGAAAATAGTTTTCTTATTTCCCTTAGTTGATTTTACTTGTCCATATCTATCTAAAGCTTGAATTAGCTGAATCTGTGATTTTGAAAAGTCTATATGTTTCCATTGAAGAGCATAGGTTTCAGATTTTCTATCGCCTAAGAAAAAAGTGAGATAAAATAGGACATAATCTTTAAGGGTTATTTTATCATTCTCTAAATCTTCTTGAAATGCTGAGAACCATTCTTGGAGTTGTTCATGAGTTAGATATAAATCTTCCTCTCTCTTTGCCTCTGCAAGTTGAATCTTTTTAGTGGCTTTTATTCTTCTTAGTATTTTTGCAACTTTATTAGCTTCTATATACTCAAGTTCTTCTGCCCAATCAAAAATGGAAATCACATAGCTACGTAAAGATTTGAAGTTGGCATATTCATTAGCCTTAGATGTCATTAGATTTAGGATAACTTGCTTATTTTGATTTAGAAACTGTATCGTATAGTTTCCAAGAAGTGGTAGTATATGTTTTTCAAAACATGTTTTGGTATTAGCAACTGTTGACCTGTTTGGTGGCTTAGAAGTAGATGTAGTTTGTCCTGCTTTATAAGAGTCCCACCAGATATTGTTATAGAAGTCTGAGAAAAGAATATCTCCTTTTGCTAGTCCTGTAAATTCATTATCTTCTATTTGATTTAACTTGGTAAGCAAGTCTATTTCAGCTTGCCTTGCCTCCTTTCTAGTTTTAAATCGCTTATCGTAATAATTGCTATTAACAATACCAAGTGGCATTCGTGCTTCAATTGGGATATAGACTTTTAAGCGATAAGTTCCGTTTTTTGTCTTACTGATAGTCATGATATTCTCCTTGTGTATCGAACCAGAAAATATCATGACTATTATAAAACAAAAATCTTGATATTTCTAGTTATGTAAGTTTAGCCATTGATCGATAGCGTCTTTATGGAATCGAATCGTTTTACCGATTTTGATTTTGGGTAAGCCTTTTACAATCCAAGAATCCAGTGTATTATTTGATATACCTAAATAGTTACAAGCTTGTTGTTTGTTCAAATAGGGACTATCGATACCGCTCTTGTTTAATTGCTCTCTGATTTCTTTATTTATAAGATTAGAGAGTAAAAGTTGAATTTGTTGAATTTGTTCATCTGGTAAGATTACTTGCATAGCTTTTCCTCCATTATACTTCTATTGAAGTATTGTTTGATATGACGTCACTAGTTTCATTAGGAGTATTCGTCAAGGAATTTTCTGATGAAGTTATTTTACTTTTGTCTGTGCTATACCTTCGTGAATCTAAATATTTGGCGAAAAAGTATGTTTTATCTACGATAAGCCTTAATAAGCTCGGATTTTCTTCTCTCGCATATCTAACCAAATGATTAAACTCTGTGAAATTCTTCTTGTCTATCACGTCAATAATAGTTGATAGAAAATCATCGTTGTTATTGTTTATGAGGAATTTGTCTAATTCAAATCCGCATCCGGTCTCTATGTCTTTAATATCGTACTGACTTTTCTCAGGATTCTCTGCGTGGACAAAGTAGTCATACATCCCCTTGGGAGACATAATAGGCTCTACATGGGCAGGCCCCTTTAATTTATCCTTGATGAGTTCAGATACTTGAGAATAACTTTTGAGTGAATCAAAGAAAAAGGCACCATGTTTATGAGCTTTTTTAAGCTCCCCTGTTTTTCTATTAACATCTTTATCGTGCCAAGGGGATAAGATAAAGGGAATATGAAGACCTTCAAGGATTTCTAAATAGTCTTCAGGGGCGCTTTCTCTGTAGAAAAGAAAAGCCCATTTATTGGAACGTTGTTCTTTTGACATATGCAACATACCTCGCTTTCAAATTGTATTACTATCTATAAGGAGATTTAGAAGGGTTCTTTCGGAAGGTGGAAGACGTTTTTTTGATATTTTTGTGATTATTGATTATTGGACTAACGGGGTCGTAGTAACCCGTTAGTCCATATACCAAGCAGACGGGCGCTAGGTGGCGTTCACTTCGTGCGCCATAGCGCCCGTCCTATCATTTACGTCTTGTTCCGATAAAGTAGAAGTCCATGCCCTTTCTTTCAGGTCTTGAAAAATAATAGTCAGAATTGCGACTAGAAATTTCTTCACTGATGATTGTTTCTAAATCTTTTAGAATTCTAATGGCTTGTTGAGATTTGGGGACAGGAATAATCAAGGTTGTGCTTTCCTCTCGTATATCTACAACCACTTTCTGAATCGCTTTATTGAACTGTCTGTTGATAGGGTTGTATCTCTTTACATTTCCTTGCTCGCTTGTGCTTACCGTTTCTGAGTGTTCTCTTTGAATCAGAAAAAGACGAAGAGAAAAGGTCTGTATGATGGATTTAAAGAGGTTAATTATTCTATCTTCACTCTGGCGTATCTTGATTTCATAGCCAAGCAATCCAAAGAATAAGAGAAGGGACAAGAAAGAAATAGATGAGCTGATAAAGTGAAGTAAATTCAGGAAATCAAACAGAGATGTGAAATAGATACTGTTTTCCAAGGGATTCATTCCAAGCCTCAATAAGATTGAAATAAGCATAGATAGGGTTCCTACTATAAAAAGGGTAGTTGCTGGATGTATGGTTTTTTGAAAATTCGTTTTTTTCATAGTCTATAAAATTCCTTTCGTGGTGTAATAGGTGGGGCAGAGGAGGGGGAGAACTTGATAGGGATGTTCGTTATCAATGATTTGAATTAAGCCGGTTCCTTTTCCGATTGGAATAACAATGCCTTCTGGGTCAAGGTCGGGAAACAAAAACTGTGTGGTCTTTTTATTAATGTTTCCAATTTGTATCAGAACATTTAATTGTTCTCGAACAGAAACTGGTATGGTAGTATGGTCAAAGCGTTGACTGACTAGAAGTAAATGAACTCGTGTGGCTCGTCCCAGTAACGCGATTTGAGACAATAAAGAGAAGAAGGAATCTTTTATGGTTTTATTGACCCCTTCTGACAAGGCAAGGACTTCATCAATGACAATAGTCAAGTGCTTAAACTCATATCGTGGATTTTCAAATAAAATCCCTTGCCTTTTATGGATGAGTGTCAAACACTGGCTCAAACTTTCGTTAATTTCTGACACAAAATCAGACTTAGAACGGTTTTCATGGGGATGAATGACAGGGATTTGGTGTTCTCTTGACCAACGTGATGGTGTATCAAATTTAGGGTCAATGATAATCAAGTCTGAGAAGTTTCTGAGGACACTTAAAAGGTATGTAAGCGCATAGCTTTTCCCACTACCTGAATTTCCTGCAATCGCAAGTGATGTTACCTTATCATAGTTAATGGTTAGATTTTTCATGATAGGAATATTATTACCCTTTAGAGATGAGGCAAATGTTTCAAGGTCTGGAATAACCAAGCGTTCCGAAACTCCTCTTTTCCATGGGAAGAATAAGCCTCGCTGAACATGAATATCCTCTGCCTTTAATGCGACAAAGTAAGCCGAATTTTGCTTTAGTAATGTATACTGTGGATATAATGACGCATTAGCAATTAAGAAAATCTTCTGATACAAGTCATCATCAATGATAAAGCCACAAGGAAGGCGAGGGACAAAGATAAAACCGTCTTCTTTGACAAGAATGTTAAAAGAGTTGGTGTAGGATGTCTCACCCTGTAAGACAGAGCCCAAACCCATATTTAGGCTCTGCAACAGGTATTGTTCCAACTCTCTTTGTGTGAGAGTTGAAACCATTAGTTCACCTCTTTCAATCCGTCAGCTTTGAAGTAGACATTGTAGTTAACTTCGCATGCCATTAGACTTTCAAATGAAACCAGAGATAGGTAGTCTGGTAGTTCAGGTGCTTCTGTAAATTTCACTTGAAAAGGAGGGAGACCTTTTTGTCCAAACCAAGCTTTATAAGCGACAATTTCCCCTGTCGGTTTATTGTTTTCGTACTTTTGTTGGGGTTCGAGTTCGTCACTCAGTAAGTAGATAGGAGCGTTGAGGTCAACGTATTGTTGGGCGATGTGTTTTGAGTAACCGCCTTTGCGGTGTTGTGGTTTAATTTTCATATGGATAGACCTTTCTATAAGCAAATTTAAAAGTGAGAAGAAACAAGCTCGGTTTTATGTCATGAGCTGGACAGTTCTTTATTTATTCTTCAAGTTTTTCCCTCAGAAGTTTGAGTGATTTTTCTAGCCTTCTTTTGACTGTTTTGTCACTGAGGTGAACTTCTTCAGCTAATTGAGTAAAATTCTTATCTTCAAAGAAGTAACCATAGATAATGCTTTGTACGATATCGTCAAACTTATCAATTGTCTGATAGACAATCTTCATATCTTCTTCATAAATAAGTGACTCAAGAGGACTGGAGTGTCTGGAATTGTCAGGTAGAAAGTCAAGCATTTCTTTCCTCTTATAGGTGAAATTGAGGCTGAGTTTGCCATGATACCTGTCTTTCCTCTCGGCATTGTCGAGTGGTAATGATAGAAGATGGGCAACTCTTTTCCAGTCGCCACGTTCAATCGCTTCCTTAATTTTTTTTTCTCTTCGGATAGCGACCTTGTCAGGTTTTGGTTGTTTTGAGTTCTGTTTTTTTGTCATCATTTCATTCCTTTCTTTTGGACAAAAATGGTAAGTGAGTTCTTGCTCGGTTTTATGTCATGAGCTGGACAGTTGTTCTTATTTATAAGGAGATTTTTTGGCGTGTCGTCGGACAAAAAAGTGAAAAAAGTTTAGAAAAAACAAAAAATCCCCCACAACACTTGTGGGGGGAGGGTAGGGCAAAGATTTGTAACTGAAATTTAACTTGACAGAATCTTGATTTTGGAGTATAATTCCCTTTAGGGAATAAACAATTGAAAATAATTTTTTTTTTATGAATAAATTGGTGTTTGAGGTGAAACCTCATTATTCTTATAATTCGTGTATACGAATTATAAGTTTGAAGTAGGAGAGATTCCCGCATTTTAGGAATTTTTGACTAAGCCTCAGGCTTTTTTTTTATAAATTTTAACTATTCTCACATTATGATGTTGTCCTGTTTGTTTTCTTAACAAATGTTGCATTTAAGGGTATTATAGGAATGATAATATAAACTAGGAAAATGTTGTTTTTAAAGTACTTTAAAATTAGATGAAATAAGCGGTGCCCCAACTACTATTGAAGAGAAATACTACATAAAATAGTTTTAAAAAACTATATAATATGATAAAATAGGACTATAAAATTATCAAAAGGAGTTTATATGATGGAATCAAACGCACAAGGCCATGGCGCCATCAAAAAAGCGGTTATTTCAACGCTTGCAATCTCGGCTCTTGGGGTAACTACTGGGGTATCTGCTAATGAGACTGAGGTAGCAGTTAATGAGCCAGCAACAAAAGTAGTTGCCAATAACGAGATTGTTGCTAAAGTTCCTAGTCAAGCTGATGTTGATAAGGCTAAGGCTGAGTCAGACAAGGCTAATCAAGATGTAGCTAAACAAAAAGAAGTTGTTGCATCTGCGGAAGCAAATATTGCCACTGCTAAGAAAGAGTTGGCTCGCCTAGAGGGTATCGCAGAAGTTAAGGCTCGTAGGTATGAGAACTTCAAGCAACTCAAAGCCGACCATGACGCATACCTTGCTGAACAACAACGCTTGCAAGCTTTGAAAGAAAAAGAAGAGGAAATTCGCAAGGCGGGTGACGCATCTGGAAGGGCTGGTAATGGTGCGGTTGTTGCTAAGGACGAAATAGTTCCTAAAGTTCCTAGTCAAGCTGATGTTGATAAGGC
>NZ_KV817763.1:18793-65480 GCF_001814775.1 Streptococcus sp. HMSC067H01 | reverse complement strand
CCGACCATGACGCATACCTTGCTGAACAACAACGTTTGCAAGCTTTGAAAGATAAAGCAGATGCAATCCGTAAGGCAGGTGGTCAACCTCAAGAAGTCACTAACGCTGACGGTAAAGTAGTTGATATTGTAGATGCTAAGGCTCAAAACAAACCTGTTAATGTTGCTACGATGGGAACTAAAGACGATAAAACATATCAAGCTCCTGCACAAACTACAAATACAAAAGCAGAACCTAAGAAACAACTTCCAAATACAGGAACAAAGGATTCAGGACTTTTAGCATTGCTTGGAGCAAGTGTTGGACTACTTGCTTTAGCTGGAAAACGAAAATTTAGATAAAAAAGAAAGAGAGCGTTATGCTCTCTTTTCTATGGTGTTGCTCTGATATGTAAAGATTTTATATAAGGTAAACTTTTGATATTCTGGTTCGATTTTTGCTTATTTTTGATGAAAGTTTACCTTATTTTGATGAAATTGATTAAAATTAGTTGAAATTTTATTTTTTGAAAACTTATGAAAACGTTGATTTTAAAGCACTTTGAAATTAGATGAAATAAGTGGTGCCCCAACCAGGTCTTAAGAAAGCTCGTAAAGCTAGCCAGTTCTCTAAACGTTAATTCGTTGCGGGACAGCAGAATACAAACGAAAACACTTTGCATATTGCAAGGTGTTTTTTTCTATGAGAACTGGCGGTGCGCAATTAGGATAGCTCTAGCGACTTTAGTCGCATAGAGATATGCTATGCACAGTTGCCCCAAGAAAACAAGCGAAGCGATGTTTGATTGGATGGCAACCACTGCACTCAAAACGTTCTTCGAAAGAATTACTATACTTACAAAGAGCACCTTTCGGGGTGTTCTTTTTTTATTGATATCTTGTAGATTTGTAATTAGAAATCTCCTTGAAGGGTATCGGGTAAATGAAAAATTCGGCGATCATATCCTATTTCTTCGTGCTTTAGTCTAATACCTATAATGTAAAAAACTCTAGCTATCAGGTAGTTGATAGTTAGAGTTTTTTTTCTATTCATATGATTTAATGAGATTAAATAAGGCTTCTACTTCTGATGACAGTGTAGCTGATTTGAGATAAGCATAATAAACTGTAAATGTTATCTGGTCCTCCGGTATTAGAGGGATTTTTATTAAATCATCATCTTCATCAGAAAGTGCGATATCAGCCAGCAAACTAAGGCCAATCCCTTTCTTTAAAAGTTCTTTAATGATGACAATGTCGTCACTCTTAAAGAATATTTCTGCCTTGTTTTGATGCTTTTGATTAAGTAATTCAAAAGCTTTCAGGTGAACAAAGTGTTCGTCTAAAAGTATAAAGGATTGATCTACTAAATCTTCAAAAGCGAGGGAAGGAGCAGTAGAAAGGGGATGGTTCTTAGATAAAACGACATACAGTTCTTTATGAAAGAGTTCATGTGTCTCTATTGAGGGATGATTGAGTGGTTCAATCAAGCCGAGTAGGCTTGCATCAAGGTCTCCCTTGAGGAGAAGATTTAATAACTCTACGGAGCCACCGCGGATAGGGCGTACTTTTTTTAAAAAATCGAATTTATCTTTTTCGTTTAAGGCAGCAAAGAGATACTGAATGATAATAGGAGGGAATCCTACAGTAGAGTATTGGGCCAAGGAGCGATTGATTTCTTTGCGAGTAGAAATAACTTCAGGTAAGATCTTTTCTGTATGCCTTAGAAGGATTTGTCCTTGAGGAGTGAGTTTGAAGGAACGATGCGAGGGATCATGGTGAATCAATTTGCAATTAAAAGATTCCTCTAAGCGCTTGATGGCATAAGAAATAGATGGTTGGCTGACTTTGTGTTGTTTTGCTACTTCCGTATAGGATTGAAGCTGGCAGAGATCATAAAAATATTGTAGATCTTTTAAATTCATAGGGGCTCACTTTCATTAAATGGAGAAAAAATTGGAAATCGCCAGATAAATAAATCTTATCCGTATCCTACAATTTGACTATACGAGTATTCGCCGGTTAAAATGTAAGTGAGTCAGGGATATCAAAGGTTATCTAAGATACTTTCAAAAATGACCAACATCTTTTCTCGTTTATCAATAGGGAGCTGTTTAATCTTCATGTTGATTCTTTTGAGTGAAAGATTGTCGGTCTTATCAGAGGTTGATTCAAGGCTATCAAAATTGAAAAATTCCTCTGGGGTCATCTTTAGGGCGACAATCACTTTTTCAAGACTGTGAATGGTCAGATTCACATTTTGGTTTTCGAGTTGATTGATATACTTAAGCCCAAGTCCTGCTTGTTCCGAAAGTTCTTCCTGGCTCATTTTTTTCTGTGTTCGAAAATATTTCACTTTTTGGGAAATATAGTGTTGTAAATAGTTTTTATTCGTCATATAAATAGAATACAAGTTTTGCATGACAAAAAAACATCTTAAAAAATACAAAGTATTGCATAACAAACTTATATAATATTTATTTTAATTCGGATTGCCAATTTGTATGATTAGTTTCTTTTACTCGAAACTTTTAGTAAAGAGTGATCATCGAGAGTTTTATGAGTTCAGAACTTTATAAAATATAACAACTTAAAGTGCCATTAACAATAGTGTTTTAAGTATAAAGAGCTTATTAGAAAATTGCCTTCGTAGACTCATTATAACATATGCGTACACAATAGTATTTTTAAAACAACAAAGTTTTCCAAACAATTCATTTTAAGTGGTATAATAGAAGTAAAAAGGAGGTTGCACTATGACTGCACATGATATTTTAAACAACCCTTTCCTCAATAAAGGTACTGCCTTTACCTTAGAGGAGCGAAAGGAACTAGGTCTTATTGGTTTACTGCCACCGTATGTTCAAACGATTGAAGAGCAAGCGGCGCAAACTTATGCACAAATGCAAACAAAAGCCAATGATTTGGAAAAGCGTCTTTTCCTAATGGAAATTTTTAACACTAACCGAACTCTTTTCTATTACCTCTTTTCTCAACATTTGGAGGAATTCAATCCAATTGTATACGATCCAACCATTGCAGATACCATTGAAGGCTATAGTGACCTCTTTGTAGATCCACAATATGCGGGATATCTTGATATCAATCATCCTGAAAATATTGAAGCCACTTTGAAAAATGCTGCTGGGGATCGCGAGATTCGTCTCATTGTTGTAACAGATGCAGAAGGAATCCTTGGAATCGGTGACTGGGGAACAAATGGTGTCGATATTTCTGTCGGGAAATTGATGGTCTACACGGGTGCTGCTGGAATCGATCCTTCTATGGTTCTTCCTTTAGTTATTGATGCAGGGACTAACCGTGAAGAACTTCGTAACAACCCTAATTACTTAGGAAATCGTCACGAACGGGTTCGCGGAGACCGTTACTACGACTTCATTGACCAATTTGTTCAAACAGCAGAACGTCTCTTTCCTAAACTCTACCTTCACTGGGAAGATTTCGGTCGCTCAAATGCTGCCAATATTCTTGAAAAATATCGGAAACAAATCCCAACTTTTAATGATGATATTCAAGGTACAGGAATCGTTACCTTAGGTGGTATCTTTGGTTCATTGGATATTAGTGGTGAAAAATTAACAGATCAAGTTTATCTCTGCTATGGTGGTGGTACTGCGGGTGCAGGAATTGCCGCTCGTGTTCTTCGTGAAATGGTAAGTGAAGGTCTTTCTGAAGAAGAAGCCTATAAACGTTTCTTTATGGTTGATAAACAAGGTCTTCTCTTTGATGACATGGATGACCTGACACCAGAGCAAAAACCATTTGCTAAGAAACGTGCTGACTTTAGTAACGCAGACAAGTTGACTGACCTGCTTGAAGTAGTGAAGACTGTGAAGCCAACCATTCTTGTAGGAACTTCGACCCAGCCTAATACCTTCACTAAAGAAATAGTAGAAACTATGTGTGAAAATACAGAACGTCCGATGATTTTCCCTTTGTCAAATCCAACCAAACTAGCAGAAGCTAGTGCTAAAGATTTGATTGAATGGTCAGATGGCAAAGCTTTTGTCGCAACAGGAATTCCTGCTGATACGGTTTCTTATAAAGGTGTCGACTATGTGATTGGTCAAGCCAATAATGCCTTGATTTACCCAGGTCTTGGTCTAGGTATGCTAGCTTCTGAAGCAAGTCTTTTGACTGATGAAATGATTGGAGCAGCAGCTCATTCATTGAGTGGTATTGTCAATCCAGGCCAACCAGGAGCTCCTGTCTTGCCACCATTCAAGTATGTAGCAGATGTTTCTATTAAAGTAGCAGAAGCAGTCGCTAAAAAAGCACAAGAGCAAGGTCTTGCGCGTGCTAAGGAAACAGATATGGCCAAAGCGGTTCGTGATTTGAAGTGGTATCCAGAGTATAAATAATTCACTGCTGCTGTCTATCCTTCGCTAGCGGCAGATTTGTATGGGCTGTGGACTTAAGTAATTTAGAAAGGATACCTATGTCACTCTTTTTAACCTCGATTACGAGTATCATTCCGATTATCGCTATCATTGTTTTGGGGTATATTCTTCAGGTGAAGGGATGGTTTGGAGATGCCTTTGGACCTAACCTATCTCGTTTGATCATGAATGTAGCCTTGCCAGCGTCAATCTTTGTGTCGGTAATGAAATACCTAACACTAGATAAACTAATCAGTCTTTCTGGAGGTCTCTTTTATACATTTGTGGCCTTTATCTTGGGATATATCGTAGCTTATATTGCAGTTGTGGTTTTCAAGGTTCGTCCAGGACGGCGAGGAACCATGATTAATACCTTTGTGAATGCCAATACTATTTTTATTGGTTTACCTTTAAACGTTGCTCTTTTTGGGGATCAGGCTCTTCCTTATTTCTTAATTTACTATATCACCAACACGATTTCCACCTGGACATTGGGCGTGTATTTGATGACGAGTGACAGTAAATCGGGTCAAAGCAAGGAGACAAGTAAATTTGACTGGAAGAAATTGCTACCAGCTCCTCTTGTAGGTTTTCTTGTGGCTCTGCTATTTTTGATTCTCCGAATCTCTATTCCAGATTTCGCAACGAATACCTTAACCTATATTGGAAATATCGTCACTCCCCTATCTCTGATTTATATTGGTATCGTTCTTGCAAAGGCAGGCTTGAAAACTATTACTTTTGATAAAGATACAATTGTCACTTTAGTTGGACGCTTTATCCTAGCTCCTCTAATCATGATTCTTGTATTGAAGTTCTTTGCACCAAATATGGCGACAGTAGAATTTAAGACCTTTATGATTCAGTCCGCTACACCAGCTTTAGCTGTTCTCCCGATCCTTGCTAATCAGGGAAAAGGAGATGTGGAATTCTCTACGAATGTGGTGACTCTAAGTACGGTTCTATTTATCGTTGTTATTCCAATATTACAAACTTTGTTAGGATAAGAAGGAAGAGGATAGGATTGAAAGTTTTACGTTAAGAAATTGCACTATCATAGATACATCTATTCCTAATTCTTGAAATCAAAATCGGCAGGAACTCTTCGGACGTTTCCTATCAAGCGCTTTTGAGCTGTCCTAAAAGCCAGACTGTTCAAATCAGGTCTTAAGAAAGCTCGTAAAGCTAGCCAGTTCTCTAAACATTAATTCGTTGCTGGACAGCAGAATACAGACGAAAACACTTTGCATCTTGCAAGGTGTTTTTTCTATGGGAACTGGTGGTGCGCAATTAGGATAGCTCTAGCGACTTTAGTCGCTTACAAATGTGGCTGTAACCTGACCAAGTCGGTGGTAACAAAAGATTAATCGATACGATACGATCAGTGTTTACGGATATTTAAGGATTTTCACTTGGTGTCTTTTTAGGGGAGGACTTGACTATGTATGAGAAAGATATTATGATAGTCAGGACGGTAGTTGATTAAGGCAGTGACTGAAGGCCGAAGTAGCCAAATAGTTTGAGTTTCTACGGTTGATTTGCTTATGACGAAGCCGATGGCAGGGGATTTACTAGTCACGAGGCCACGCAAGGATATGATTCCTGTTCAACAACTAGAATTGCCTGGGGCGACTAGTAAACTACTTGCCTTGCTGGTACGATAACTTGTGTTAGCTTTACCAGTGTCTAAAATTACATCTAAATCAGATTTTTATGTGTAGAACTTTGCCATCAACGTTTTATCATCATATGGATTCTAAGTATGCTGAACAGACAATGAGGACCATGGAAGCCCCTAAAAGTTACATCGGTTTATCTAAATTTGATTTAGCTAGTAAGATGCAAGATGCTTATCAAATATCTCCTTCTTGGAGTAATGTGAAACTTCGTGGAGAGTTCGATATACTTCAGATAATGGATAATGTGTATGTTCCTAAGGAAGCCGGAGATACAGGAAAAGTTTTGGAGCCAATCACATCTTATTATCCCGAATATGGGAAAGGAGGCTATCCACAATTGAAAACTAATTCGGTAATTGAATTTTAAAAAGTGGATCTTATAGGTGACTAATATGAATTATGATGATGTTAAAGAAAAATTATGTAATATTATTATTAAATACATTGATAATCCTGAAATACGTTTACAAATGTTAGAGCAAGCAAATTCTGTTAATACTGTGAGAGGTGTACTCTATAGTTTAGACACAGAAAAAAACAGAGATTTAGCTCAAGAGGAGATTGATTTTTGTAAAGATTTATTTTTTTACTTCGGTTAAAAATAAAATTTTCTAGAGTTTGGGATATATTCTACGATAATTTCGCTATAGTCTAAAATTTTACAGCAATTACTATTAAAGATAATGTTGTGGACGAAATCGTTAGAACCACACCTTATTAAGATTTAAATAAAATTTACTTGAATGTTAAATTACAATACTAGGAGAAAAAATGAACTTACAATTTATCAAATTTGCAGCGATGCCAGAAGAAGTCATTGAAAAGTATGCCTCAAAAGTTCCAGACGAATTAGTGGAATTGTGGCAACAATATGGACTGGGCTTTTTACTTGATGGTTATCTAAAAATTATCAATCCAGAAGAATATATAGAATTTGTACAAAAGACCTATTTTAGAGGTGATTTATCTATTCCTGTTTTTATAACTGCATTTGGGGATATTATCACTCTGGAGGAAGGAGACTATCTGAGAATTGTAGAATACAAGGAGGAAAATTTCACCACTATTTTAGAAGATATGTACTATTTTCTAGAAGATTTAGAGGATGAAGAGTTGTTAAAGGACTATTTTGATATTCCTTTTTATGAAGAAGCGGTTAAGGAGTATGGGAGCTTGGACTACAATCAATGCTTTGGCTTTGTTCCTCTTCTGGTACTGGGAGGAAAAAGGGATTTAGCCAATATTGACAAGGTTGGCATAAAAGAACATTTAGAACTCATTACTCAGATTACAGGTGGAGTGGGATTTGAGAACTAAGAAACAATAATTACAAAGTGAAGTTGAGATGATGCGATCTCAACTTCATTTTAAAGGTAACTTTTTCTGTAAAGAAACGGGTGAAAAATTAAATACCGAACCTAAAATATTAGGGATGCATGGAACAACTACTATGGTAGATATTGCAACTGAGATAGAGAATTGATCATAATCCCTTCGTTGTTAGAAAAAACACAAGAACCTCTCAAGTGTTGACAGTTGCAGAAGTTCTTAGAAATCACTGGCATGTAACCGATAATACCGGTAATCCATTGCATAATAAACTACTGTTGAGCAGCTGCTACGTAATAAACTAACTATTTCTACTGCAAGACCTAGAGGGAGTACGAATAATGGAAAATAAAACGATATACACTCTTCCAATGTTTTCTTCACTTTTGTCTGAGTTACCTCAAATAACTTTTTCAGGTACAACTATTTGTATCAATTTAAAGGGATATGACTATGATGATATCTATTCAGAAGTTGAATTGATCTTTCAAGAAGTCCACTATTTTTCAAAGGTAAACGCATTGTTTT
Organism: Streptococcus sp. HMSC067H01; assembly: GCF_001814775.1. Taxonomy (GTDB): domain Bacteria; phylum Bacillota; class Bacilli; order Lactobacillales; family Streptococcaceae; genus Streptococcus. Next base: position 57,566 of record NZ_KV817763.1, on the reverse strand, counting down.
CGGTAAACACAATCGAAGCTTATGATAAAGTTTTAGAAATATTTAATTCATCAATTATACTACAGTTAATGGAAGCGAACAGGAATCTTTTTGAAGAAATGAACAAGCGCCAGAAATTAAAGCATTATTCTTTATATCTTGATGGTTATGATGGATATAATATAGTTTGCAAGTCCATAGAAATCAAAGAGTTATAAGATTTTAAGGCAATAAACAATTAGCAAATTAGGATTATACCTTGCTTTGCATATAAAAAACACTTGAAGAAATTGATTCAAGTGCTTTTACTGTTCAATAGGCACAAAGTTTCCCAACAATCATTCAAATAATGCGAGGCCTATCCTCATATCAGGCTCTGTAGCAGGTTTGACTAAGGATGGCCAAGTCGTCGTATCCAGTTGCTATAACCTATATGGGGCAAGAAAGACAAGCACAGACACAATAGGTCAGCCACAATGGATATTGGGTTAAAAGACGGACGATATATAGGTACTAAAATTAGATATGGAGAGTAAATCTATGGAAGTTAAAACTTTATTTTCTTTTTCTAAAGGAGCGGAAATAATGCTTGAATCTGGTATTATTTCAGATAATGAGGATACTATAGTTCTTATAAAATCTAAACATAATCATACTTTCATTAATTTTGGATATGTAGATTATTGTTATGTATATAATAAACATCACTTCTCCAGTCACAATTTAGAAAATCTTGAAGCAGGGCTTTATAAATTAGAAAGTAATCATCAAGTACAAGAAATACAACGTTACCTATTGATTAGTGATTGCTTTATAATAGATATTGTAACTGATTTTTCCCCGCAAATTGATACATCACCTACTGCTTATAATATTGAACACACAAAATATTTATCGTCAGATAAGATCGTTTCTGATAATTGGGAGAAATTGTCTATTCCGAAAGATAATTATTTATCAGGCTTAAGGATGAACAATAAAGGAGAATTATTAATTTTATTAATTGGGAATAACTACTCACTAGGAATTGAAATACGAGATTTTGTAAGAATCCAATTTTGTGAGGAAGGGAGAGATATATATGACGCTTTCGTTGATATGGATCAATTGATGAAATCTAATGAGAATCTGTATGTTTATAGAACTGCTGATAAAAAAATCTATACTATAGAAGGGATGTTGAACTATAATTTTAGAGTTGAATATTTATAGTATGTCTGCTATATGATAAAGAAAACCACTCCAAATTATAGTTATAATGACTGTGTGACTGTTCCATTAATTGGAAGCATAAGAAAAGATATCGGTAGTCATCATTACAATGCCCATTCTATTATCGAAAAAGAAATGAGGTTTTTTCTAAATGAAAGAAAAATATATGGATATGAAGTATATTCTTGAGTGTTTTAGAGAAGGTAATATGGAAATTCCCTTTGAGATAGAAATATTAGATAGCACTGAAGGATTGCAACATATAGAATCTAGTGAATGGGAAGAGCTTGTTTGGGAATTTCGTAGTGAATTCTTACTTAAGAACAAAGGCCAGGTCAGATCTGGAATAGGAAAAATCTGGAATGAAAATGCAGCCTACTTTCGTAAATCTATTGAACCTATATTAAAAGAATACCTACAGAAAAATTTTTTGCCACAGGCATGCATAGATTCTATTTTATTTGATGTAAGCACTCTTAGAAACTATAAATTACTGCAAGACGATTTTGGGATAGAGTCTTCTTTTCATGATGATTTACTTTTGATTTATGAGGGAGGCTACATTCCAGTTGGCTATCAAGGGACTTATCCAGAGGGGCACTTTAAGGTGATGAAAATGGTTTAACCTAACATGAATAGGTCCCATTGAGCTTATAAAGTATTTTACACTTCATACAGAGGAGAGCACAGATGTTTTCTATATGAATTGTTCTGCAAACTGACATAGTCACTTGTCTCAAAAGTTCAATCAATACAATTGTACCAAGCTTTCGAAACGCTTCATGGTTCACACCATGAGGTGTTTTTTAATGAATTTTAGAAAAGCCCATACAACTTTACTTGAAAGAATGCTATAATAGCTTAGAATGAGAGATTCTCTGTTGAAATAAATTAATGGGGGATTACGATGTCACTTGCCTAAAGGTTGGCTTGTTCTATTAGACAATTGGATTTTGAATTCCTTTTTTTCGACTGTCTTTATACGTCTTGAAAATGCAAATTGGGGTAGTCCTTATCCAATCCTTATGAACGAGTTGTATCAGGGGAGAGTTTCAGTATATTATTTAAAGAATTGTCTACTCTAACTACAGAGTATTGGCATAGAGTTTAGCAAATTATCGTCTTATAATAATATTTTGGGCTTTGAACATGCAAGTTCTATGGAAAAAGTGTTGAGATTTCTAGTTTGTAGATTTTCTTGATTGCTTCATCATGCTAGGAAGATTGATTTTAAGTGACTATTAAAGTTTGAGAATTCGGATACTTTGACAATTAAGAATATCTATGGTGCTTTTAAAGTGACAAAAATTTTAAGACTTATAAGTATTTTTGACGATAGAATTCAGATCAAACTGAAATCAATCAGAATGCAAACGGTCAAAGACTAGAGTAGGGCAAAAAACTGCTGCATATCCATGGTAGCGATGGTATAATCGGCATGATAGTTGTTACTGTAATAAGCGAAGGAAATAGACATGATAGAATTTGAAATAAGGGAAAAACAAGATAAGATAAATCAGACGGAATATTGGGATGGTCGGATTCTAGATTTACAAATATTATATTTTGGTGATGAAGTTCATCTATATATAGAAAGTTATTATGAGAATAAAGTAGATTTAGAGGAATGTTGGAAAGTCAGTTTCCTTGCTTGTGCAGCACTGAATTATGAGACGGATGCACAAAATCGCAAAAAATTTAAAGTAAAAGATTTTACACAAAATCACTTGTATACCTGTCAAGAGATATCTCTTGAATATTACGATGACAGTTTTTTTCAAACCAGGATAGTTTTAGAAGGATTAGTCAAGTTCAATATCATTTCTAGGGATGTTACTGTTGAAAGAATCAAACGATCAGAACATGATTTTTTCTGGAGGAATAAGTCATAAATGTATTCAATTAATAGTGTGGTTGAAAGTAATACCAAAAAGATAAGGAATTCCTCCAGCTGGCACTTGTGGTGAATGAAGACAATGGAGAGGCCAATTTAGTAATAATGGAACGAGATGAAGATATGTCATATGAATTTTTTAAAAAATTATTATCCTATGGGGAAGAGTTTGTTCTATATTATCAAGATAGAAAGTTTTATATCAGTTAAAGGAAAGACTTAGGGAAGTTATATTTTACGGTTTCTGAGGAAGCCTATCACATTTTTTATAGCCCAAAGGAACTTTTATCAGCACCATTAATCGATGGTGAGACCTTATTAGAAAGATGGAATGATCTTGCAGTTTATTAAGTCTATCCCAAAAGTTGATCATCTTATTCAAGTTATTACATAAAATCAGCAGAGGTGGGAAATGAGAGTAGTTTTATTGCCAATTTATTATAAAAATGATAATAGAATAGAAACGTGTCAGATTTTTATTAGAGATAGCGAAGAATTATGTATTTTTGATGTTGATAGAGATTCGGGTTTTAAACGCTATGAAGCTGACTCTTTCTTTGAGGCGCTTACGAACTATCGTCTGGATTTGGAAAAGGAAGGCGGAATTCTCCAATGCAATGGAGCTGACAAGTGTGTATTTCCTTCTCCGATGCAGCTGAATTTTGGAGGAGAAAAAGCCTATTTCTTGGAAATGGGAAAACAAGCCAGTTTAAACAATGTTTATGAGATTTTTGACCAAGATAAACCAAACTTAAACTGTGTCAGTGTCGCAGAACAGAAACAATTTTATGATGATTGGTTTACTAGCTTAGTAGGTGGGACCAATTAACCCCTCAGTTTTAAAGGAACGACTAGAAAAAATCTTAGTAACCTATGTTTTGGACCGTGTGACAGATGAAAGAATTGTAGATGGACATTATTACAGAAAATTAGGAGAATACGAGTTGAAAATAAGTGGACAATTGTTAAAGGATAATCAAAAGCTGACTTTTTTTGAGATTCTTTCCCAAATACCATCTAATAGTGAAGATTGGTATATCTTTGAATGTGATGCTGTAGGAAAAGCTCCAAATAATCTGCCTATGCCAGAATTTGAAGATCTAGTCTTAAATTCAAAATATGGCTATCCGATGAGTTGGGATGGACTTTTAAAATTTTCAAAGGGAATAGAGGATATAAATAATTTAATAGTTGTTTCCTCTGCAACTCCTGTTGAATTTGAAGCTTTAGAAAAAGGTGCAGAAGCTTTGCAAGTAAGAGTGGAAATATACGATAGTAGTGCCTGGGAAATTGAATTTTATTGCTGACCTTGTAAAGTTGACAGTTACTATTTGAGTATACTTGATACATAGAAATAGGAGAGGACATTCTCTTACTGGATAATTCAATCACTGAATCAGTTGAAATGAAACGAAAGACTTACTTAGTCCATTATCTAAAGAAAGCTGATTTTGATTGGATAGATAGTTTGGGAGTTAGGGGGATTGGATGTTGTATTATAAAACAATTTGGAATCATACGAATGACTGTGATCCGATCATAATGTATTCTGAAATAGACGAGGAACGCTATGAAACAAAACGATTAGATATATTTCTTGATGGACACGTAACTTACTTTGATACTCGGACACCCTTGGAGTTGGGAGAAGCTCCATACCCAAGTGATTTTGATGCAATAAATGCTACAGGGGAGTTTGATGTGTCTGAAATATCAGCAATCGATTTTGAAAACATTCTAAAAATGTACGACACAGAAGCTTTAATCGAGGATTATTGTATCAAATTAGCTAGATGGGCAGAAAGGTAACAAGTATTTGCCATTTTTCAATAGTTAGAGGGGGAACATTTATGCCAGATATTACATTTAATCATTCTTTTTTTTCCTATCCACAATCATTAAAGGATTTAGTTTCCGAAGGTAGGGTTGATTTTGCTGTAAAGACTTTATTGACACAGGAAGGTGGAATTCCAGAATTATTCAGGAAATTTATCTTATGACAGGAACAATCTTCATTTGTCAAAGAGAGAATTTTGGTAACTTGAATCTCCAGGCCTATGCGATAAGGAAGTTCAACATACCCCTAATAAAAATAGAAAGACTAGATAAAGCATGACAGATAAGCAAGCACTATTTTTACAAGAACTACAAATCATCCAGGAGCAAGCTGTAAATATGAATATCCATCAGAGTGATTTAACTAAAGAAGAACTGCTTTTTAATGTTAGTTATGATACTTTGGTTTTGATGATGGAATTGTTGGATGGCTATCGTAATATGAATTTAGAGTTATCTGATAAAGAGAGTAAGGAAGTTTTAAATAAGAATATACAATTACATGATGGGGTTGTTGATTTTTTGAAGTCATTTTAATTTAGCTAAGATGTGACATGTGCTCTAATCTCCATAAAATAGGGAGTGAATAGGAGGAGAGGAAATGGTTGGAGATCTTTTGAAAATCGATAGGATTAAGACGCTATTGCTCGAGAATGGGATTTCTTTGGAACCAGGTCTAAGTGATGAAGAAATACAAAAAGTTGAGACAATCTATGGAATTGAATTTCCTGAGCAGTGGTTGGCAGTCTATCAACAATTATTGCCTATTTCAGAAGGTTTTTATAACTGGAGAGATTTCTCAGCTGAAAATATAGAACATATGAAACGGAACCTAGCTGCTCCCTATGATGGAATTTTGAACAGTTTGGATGAACTGGTGTGGGATGCATCTTGGGGGATCGAGCCGACTACACTCTTGGACAGAAATGTACAAATCAGGAAAATATTGGGATCAGCACCTCGCTTAATCCCCTTATGTGGGCATCGTTTTCTCCCTAGTTATGAGAATCAGGAGATGCCGATTTTATCAGTAGTGGATTTAGATATTATTTATTATGGCAAAGACTTATACGATTATTTTGAGATTGAATTTGGAAATAGAGAACTTTCTCTGGCTTTAAAAGAATATAAGCAAGTACCCTTCTGGACGAGTGACTTTTATTAAATGTTTTTACAAAGATAACTGGTCGCACCCTTGAAAACTTCATCTTACTTTGCAAATGTGCTAAACTCACGATTGGAATTTCTAGATGTCAAGTTAGAGTTTGATCTGTAACTAAATGCCAGGATAAGAGTCGTATTTGCTCTGATAGGAAAGCATGTATCGCTGTGGGTTAGTGCTTTTAAAACAGCTTCCATAGGCGTTCCAGCCTGTTTAGCAAGATGTTGGAATTTATGAGGACCTTGATGGATATTATTTTTCTTCATAGTATCTTGTGTTATAATGTAGATACGATATGAAAAAATTAAGATATCTCTTTAAGTTCTGTAAATGTCACTTTGTGTGAACATGAGTAAATTTGAGTTTAGAGAATGATAGGAGATGGTTTACAATGATAAGTTTAGAGTTGATGTCTGAAGAAAATAGTATAGATATTTATTCTTTTGAAAAAGAAAATCGGGAGTATTTTGAGCGGAGTCTACCTCCTAGACCAGCCCACTATTTTGACTTAGAAGGTTTTAAAGAAATTACAAGGGAATTGTTAAGGGAACAAGAGAATCATGATGTCTACATGCATCTTATTAGAGATGCACAAGGTGTTATGGTTGGAAGAATCAATTTAAGTGTTTTAGGGAAGGATAGAAAAACAGCAGAACTTGGATATAGGATTGGAGAAAATGTTACTAATTTAGGATATGCCAGCGAAGCGGTTAAACTCGTTTTAGAAAAGGCCTTTACTACTTATGGTTTACATAAGATTATCGCGGGGACGGCAACGTACAATCTGGCTTCTCAGAGAGTGCTTTTAAAAAATGGTTTTACCTTTAGTAAAATCATAGAAAATGACTTTCAAATGAATAACGAGTGGATTCATACGGCAGTATTTGAGATAAGGAAGCTATAGCATCATCATTACCAGCCGTTTGCCAAAACTTAACATTCCTAGTAGACATTTGTCTACTTTTTTTATATAATAAAACTAAACCAAAATGGTTGAATTTTTAAAATCAAGTCAACTTACGATGAAAACACCACACTAGGAGGTAAAATATGTACCAACCACAAAAACTCAAGGCTCGTAGGAAAGAGCTAAAACTAACACAGAAAGAGATTGCAGAGAAGCTTGGCATTAGTTTTCAGGCTTATTCAGCTTGGGAGCGTGGAGTCAAGGAACCTTCCAAAGAAAAGGTTAGTCAGCTAGAGAAAATCTTAAAAGTACCAAAAGGCTATTTCACCCAAATCGAAATCGTACGTCTCTATAATAGCCTCTCTAATCAAGGGAAAGAAAAGGTGGTAGTCTATGCTCGCAACTTGGCTCAAGAAGAACAAGCCAAGAAGGTGACTGCTATTTCAGAAAAACTCTACGAGTATCATGTCTATGAACGCATGTCGGCTGGTATCGGTGCTTCAGTTTATGATGATCGAAACTTCGATACGGTTTATTTCAATGAAGAACTGGCTCACGATTTTGCTTCCTGGGTCTCTGGAGATTCTATGGAACCCAAATATCAAAACGGTTCAGTAGCTCTGATTCGAGAGACCGGATTTGATTATGACGGAGCGGTCTATGCAGTGGTTTGCAATAACCAGACCTATATCAAACGGGTCTACCGAGAAGCAGAAGGTTTACGTCTAGTCTCCATCAATCCTAAATACAAGGATATTCATATTTCTTACGAAGAAGATCCGCGGATTGTAGGCATTATCGTGGGTAATTTTGTACCGATGGAGGGATAGCCTATGGGCTACTTTGATTATTCCAGAGAGCCCCAAAGTGATATTGCCTTTGTCGATATGAAGTCCTTTTATGCCAGTGTTGAGTGTGTAGAAAGAGGGCTCCATCCTCTCAAAACCTCCCTTTGTGTCATGAGTCGGGCGGATAATTCTGTTGGGCTTATTCTTGCCTCCTCGCCTATGTTTAAAAAGGTCTTTGGGAAAGTAAATGTAGGTCGTGCTCATGACCTGCCTTTTGATATCAAGACGCGCAAATTTTCCTACTACAATGCTAAGAAACAAGGCTTACCTACAGATTCAGCTTATGTGAAATTTATCGAGGATTGGGCTCAAGTGACCGTCATTGTCCCTCCTAGGATGGATAAGTATATCGCAGTCAATCTGGAAATTCAGCGTATTTTTCAGAACTATGGCAGTCCAGATGATATTTATCCTTATTCAATTGATGAAGGCTTTATTGACCTAACCAGTTCGCTCAATTATTTTATCCCAGATCAGCAGATTTCTCGTAAAGATAAGCTGGACATGCTTTCGGCTCGTATCCAGAGAGATATCTGGCGACAGACCGGGATTTACTCGACAGTCGGTATGTCTAATGCCAATCCTCTGCTTGCTAAGTTGGCTTTGGATAATGAAGCCAAGCACACACCGACTATGCGAGCCAATTGGTCTTACCAAGATGTGGAGGATAAGGTCTGGTCTATTCTAAAGATGACTGACTTTTGGGGGATTGGGCATCGGATGGAGAAGCGTTTAAATAGCTTAGGTATTTATTCAATTAAGGAATTAGCCAATAGCAATCCGGATTTCCTGAAGAAGGAGCTTGGGCAAGCTGGACTTCGCTTGTGGTTTCATGCCAATGGAATAGATGAGAGTAATGTTCACAAGCCTTATAAAGCCAAATCTCACGGCTTAGGCAATTCACAAATTTTACCGAGAGATTATGTCAAGCAGCGAGACATCGAAATTATCCTTCGAGAGATGGCTGAGCAGGTGGCTATCAGGCTTCGACGGGCCAGGAAGAAGACGACAGTTGTGTCTATTCATCTTGGATTTTCTAAGCAGGAACAAAAACGCTCCATCCATACCCAGATGAAGGTTGAGCCGACCAATAGTACCGGTCTTTTAGTCAGTTATGTACTGAAATTATTTCATAGTAAATATACTTCTGGGGCCGTCAGGAGCGTTGCCGTTAGTTATTCAGGATTTGTGGACGAATCCTTTGCATTGATTTCCCTTTTTGATGATGTTGATAAGTTAGAAAAAGAAGAAAGGCTCCAGACTGCCATTGATTCGATTCGAGAACAATTCGGCTTTACTTCTCTCTTGAAGGCGACTGCTTTAGAGGACGCATCGAGAAGTATTGCTAGAAGCAAGCTGATCGGAGGGCACTCTGCTGGAGGATTAGATGGACTAAAATGATTGATCGCTCTTATTTGCCCTTCCAATCCGCTAGGGACTATCAAGATCCAGGCATGCAGAAGTGGATGGGCTTTTTTCTATCGGAGCATACGAGTTCACTCAGTGCAGAAAAAAATCGTGTGGATTTATCGACAGATTTGAATTCAGTCGAGAAGTTGTTGCTACTTTCCCAGCTCTACGTCGGACGACAAAAAGGCTCTTTTATGGTCAAGGAGAAAAATCATAAAAGCATGATATTGGGTGAACTAAGAGAACTATCTCCTCAAGAAATCTCTGTTAAAACTGATGAGGGCTATAGATTAATAAGGGTAGATGATATTCTCGCAATCCAACTTTGTCAGGAGGAAGTTGATGACTAGAAAAGAGTTATATGAAAACAAGCTGCAGATGGACTATTTCTCAGATGACTATATTCGTTTCGAGGAAGATTTCCAAAAATACTCTGCCATGAATGTACCCCTGACTTTTTTGATTGATGATATTCTACGCACCATGGCCATTAACCAAAAGAACTACTTTGTCTTGAACAAGGAAAATGCCAAGGATGCTAGGGAACATTGGTTTTATTTTAGGGTGAGGATGGAAAAAGATTGTCCAGGGACCCGAAACTATACCTATCTAGGACTTAAGAGTTGAAGGATAGTAGGGTCAAGGGAATTTTACAAAAATTAATAGAGGTAGTGTATGAATGAAAAATTAAATTTTTTAAAGAAATATGTGCCATCTGGAGAGATGGTCGAGATTTTATCTAATTTTGAAAATCTGTCCAGCCATATTATTCCACAATATTGGCGCGATGCGTTTCAAACATCCGATTTTTCTAAAAGAAAACAAATCATCCTAGGAGAGTGGAAAAAATATCTAGCTGAAGAACTCAGTAATACAATCTCATATCTAGAAGAATTTTCAGAAGATATAGAACTTATCAAAATTGGAAGCAATTACTCATTGCTTTATTCAATTAGAACGTATCGAAGCAATAGCTTGGTTTTTTATGAGGGCAAAATGCCGATTTCGGACCAAGAGTTTACAGATCACTTTAATCAGTCCAAACTAGAACTTGACGGAAGTATCCGTGATTTCTATACACACATTCATGCAGGTTTTAATGATTTTACGAGTAAAAGTATGGGATTAGACGACCTAGATATGATTGAACCAATAGCAGATTATGATTGGGAATTTGATGAGCAGTTAACAGCTGACATTTCCTGTTATTACAATTTTTTTAGCAATGGTATGGGAACGTATCTCGTATTAGACTTGTCTAAACCAATAGATAAAGGAGGTGTATTTTGGTCAAAGGATGAGTTACCAGAATCTCCGATACCTTTTTGGGATTATGTAGATGAGTGGATTATTTTGGGTCTTGATTTCTAGGTGTTTGGTTGTCAGTGATTTTATTGATAAGGTTGAAACAGAAAAAGGATGGAATGATTTTCCATCCTTTTTTATATAGGAATAAATTTTTATTCCTGGGGGGGACAATTTTTAATCTTTCTTACTTTTTAGTAAGAAGGCAGCCGAGAGGGCTAGGCTGAGACTTGCCATAAAGAGGAGAGGACTAGTTTGCTCACCAGTAGCTGGAAGTTGTTTTTCATTCGTAGAAGCTTTGTCATTGGCATCTTTTCTTTGAGCCAATGGTGTTGTAGTTTCTACCTTTGTTTCTTCTGTCTGGGCTAGCACTGGTTTAACAGTTGTGCTCTCTGTCTTATAGACAATAGCATAGGTGTTCAGGTCAAGAGCGATAAACTCAAGATACCCATCTCGGATGGTGAATTCTTGTGATTTCAAGTCTTTTGTCGGAGTTAACTGATAGAGTTCTTGGACAGCACCTGAAACTGGTAAACGAACGAGTACAGCACCTTTTGGTTGAACTGGTTTGCCATCTTTATCCTTGAGTTGAAGGGCATAAGCATCGTATTTTTTGCCTAAGAGTTCTTTGTTTTCAACTTTTTGACTGTCAAGGTAGCTTGCTCCTTCGAGTTCAGTTGTTCCACTAATAACTTGAGCTCTTGTGGTCTGATCTTTCATTACTTTGAGTTTAAACTCAGGAAGTGTGATACTTGGTGCTTCTTGTTCACCTGCAGTACCGATAGGCTCAGTGTATTCAGGAATTACCACAGAAGGTGCTTCTTGGTCTCCTGCAGTTCCAATAGGTTCGGTGTATTCAGGAATTACTACAGAAGGTGCTTCTTGTTCACCCGCAGTGCCGATAGGATCTGTGTATTCAGGAATTACTACAGAAGGTGCTTCTTGGTCACCCGCAGTACCGATAGGCTCAGTATATTCAGGGATAACCACAGAAGGCGCTTCCTGATCACCCGCAGTACCGATAGGCTCAGTGTATTCAGGGATAACCACAGAAGGCGCATCTTGGTCTCCTGCAGTGCCGATAGGTTCGGTGTATTCAGGAATTACCACAGAAGGTGCTTCCTGGTCTCCTGCAGTGCCGATAGGTTCAGTGTATTCAGGAATTACTACAGAAGGTGCTTCTTGTTCACCCGCAGTGCCGATAGGATCTGTGTACTCAGGAATGGTTACAACTGGAGCGGGCTCATCCCCTTTACTTGTAAGGATTTTTTCTTCAACTGGAGCAGTTTCGTCCTTAGGAAAGACAGCTACAACAGGACTAGTAGTTGTTGTACCTTGGATGGCATAAGCTTCTATCGAATTGCCAGCTTTACGATCTGTAGCCTCAGGAATATCTAGTTGGACCTTGTTGTCCTTAATGGTTAATACTGTTTGTTCGCCTGATGTGACAAGATGGTCATCATCGACTTTTCTGAGTAGAAGAGGATCTTTGATACCAGGGAAGGTCACAGCGACTGCATCCCAATTACCAGCTGGTAAGGTTAGAGTAACAGTCTTGTCTTCTTTCTTAACGGCTTCAAGGCTTGGACTATCGAGTGACACGGACGGAGCTTTTAAGATATCAAAGGAATCAAGAGAAACTTTCTTTCGTCCTTGGGGAGAATTCGGATCTACTTTCAAAGTAAGAACGTGATCGCCATCTGCTAGATTGGTAAATTCGCCAATTAATGCACCTTTTTCAGTCGCTCCTGGAGTGTAGAAGTCAAGGGCTGGCATCTCTTTTCCATCCAGTGTGACAAGTGCCTTGCCTAGTGATGCTGTTTTTAATCCATAGATTCGGATACCTGTTCCAGAGAATGGGATGGTTGCAGTGGCTTCAGAAGCAAGGCTATCATCAGCGTTGATGTCAGCGTATTTTTCTGTAGAAGCATAGAGTTCTGCATCGCTCCAATCCTTAAACATGGAACCATACAGGATACGAGGGTCACGGTCGTCAATCTTCTCAACAGTTGCTCCTTGGCCTGGGAAGACTTTGAAGTAGTCGAGAGAAATTTTTGCACGCTCGTTTGTACGTCCTTTGTGCTCGCGCTTAACAGTGATGGTCATGAGGTGAGAACCTGAAGAAAGATTTGTGTAACGTCCTATTAATACACCTTTTTCAGTTGCTCCTGCAGTATAGAAGTCAAGTTCTCCAACAGATTTACCATCGATTTTAACGTCAGCAAGTCCCAATTGAGATGACTTGAGTCCGTAGATTTCAATACCAGGTCCATTGAAAGGAATAGTTGCAGTCGCATCCTTATCGGAGTAATTTCCATTTGAGATATCGGCGTATTTTTCTGTTCCACCAAAGAGTTCTGAATCAGCCCAGTTTCCATAAGCAGAGCCGTACTGGATGCGTTTGTCACGGTCATCCATCAACTCACTGAAGGCATCGATAGAAGCAGGATCTGAAACTGGTGTTGTACGATCCCCTAGCATAGCCTTAACGGTATAGGTATAGGCGTGACTAGAATCAATTGAGCGATCGATAAAGTGAGTTTGGTTGGTGATGAACTCACGAACGCTAGGAGTTTGGCTGTTTTCATCCTTGCTTTCTCGTCGGATGACATAATGACTTGCTCCCTCAACTGCATTAAAGTCGAGTTCAGCTGTGACGGAATCTTTTCGAAGGGCTGATAAGCGAGTCACTCGTCCAGGGAAGTTTTCAAATGTAATGACATCACCCTTTTGAGTAGCAAGCTTAATACGGTTATCTTTGATACGGGTAGCTTGGACTTCCTTACCATTGATCTTAATCAAAGTTGCTTCAATATTTGGATAGTCTACAACCAAATCTCCACCAACATTTGAAAGGAAGGTGAGGGATTCAAGATTCTTTTCTTGCCATTTCATGCTGACTTCAAAGTTGCCACGGGCTACAAGACCAGAAACTTGCCCGTCTTTCCAAGCATCTGGAAGGGCTGGTAATGGTGCGATATAACCTGTGTGAGACTGAAGGAGCATTTCTGCCATCCCGCTGGTTGCGCCAAAGTTACCATCAATTTGGAAAGGCGCGTGCGTATCCCAGAGGTTTTCTAGGGTTGAAGATCTGAGCTGTTCAGCCAACAAACGGTGGGCACGATTTCCATCTAGGAGACGAGCCCAGAGGTTGATTTTATTAGCCTTAGACCATCCAGTACCACCATCTCCACGGTGATTCAAGCTAGCACGCGCAGCCTCCAGGTATTCAGGTTGATCCTTGCTAAATAGGGTACCAGGGAAGAGTCCGACCAGATGAGAAACGTGACGGTGGTGATTTTCAATACCTTCGTTGGTGAACTGAGGGCTGTCTTCCTCAAACCACTCCTTGATACGACCATCTTGATTGATATGAAGTGGCTTTAACTTATCAAATTTAGCCTTAACTTCTGTTACAAGGTCTTGATCCACTTTCAGATGGTTAGCCACTTCCATGTAGTCGTGGAAAAGTTGCCAAACTAGAGACTGGTCGAAGGTATTCCCAATCGTGATAGTTCCATGCTCTGGTGAGTATGATGGAGAAGATACCCAACGGTCACTTGCTTGGTCATAATGCAGGAAGGAATTCCAGAACTTAGCAGTTTCCTTGAGCATTGGATAAATCTTTTCTTTAAGATAAGTTTCATCCTTGGTGAATTTGTAGTAGTCATAGACGTTCTGCATCATCCAAGCATTGGCAGCCGGAGACCAGCCCCAATAGTAGTTCCAACCAGGAGTAGTCCAGCCAAATGGTGTCGCCTGGGTATGAACCAGCCAACCGTTTTCTTGACCTTCTTTGGACTCGATACCTGCATATTCTTTAGCAGCGATACGACCGTAGTAGCGCATGTCATCGATATAATTGATCATTGGCTTAGCCGTTTCTGCAAGATTGTTCATGTAGGCAGGCCAGTAGTTCATTTGTAGGTTGACATTGAGGTGGTAGTCTGAGTTCCAAGGTGGATTATCTACAGCATTCCAGACCCCTTGCAAGTTGGCAGGGAGGGCATCTGTCCGATCACGAGACGAACTGATCAGTAGGTAACGTCCGTATTGGAAGAAGAGTTCTTCCAGTTTTTGTCCTTTTGTTGGATTATAGGTTTGAAGAGCTTCTTTTGTAGTTTGATTAGACTTGCTACCACCGAGGTTTAATTGAACACGATTAAAAAGGCTTTGGTAATCCTTGATGTGGTCATTTTTCAGAGTCTCATAGTCTTTGGCTTTAGCAGCTTCAACGATAGATTTGACAGTATTTTCTACGTCAATATCCTTGCGATAATTGGTTTTCGGATTTTGAGCAAAATTAGTCTTGGCGCTGAGTAGTAGTGTTGCATAACTTGCTCCTGTAACAGTCAAATAACCATCTTGAGCAGTAACTTGTCCATCTGTCTTGATACCAAGATAAGAGGCAAATTTAAGACCGTTGTCTTTGACAGTTCCCTTGAGTAAAATACCATTAGAATCAACGCTAACAGTCCCTTGTTTGTATTTAGAATTCTCCCAAGAATAATCTCCATTAGCAAGTAAATCTTCAGTCAAGCTATTCCAAAGTGTAAAATCAAGGGTCTTATCTCCTTTTTTACTCAAGTGGGTGACAGTAACATCGTCTGGGAAGCTAGAGAAGGTCTCACGTTTGAAGCTTGTCCCGTCTTGGGTATAAGAGGTAGTTGTGATAGCTTCAGAAATATCCAAGCCACGGTGATAATCTGTGACAGTATCTAACCCTTTCTTCTGGTTGTTAAAGACCATAAAGATATCACCGAAGGCTAGGTAGCGACCATATTGGGCATTATTAGGCCCAACGAGATTTCTTTCAGCTAGGCGTTTGGCTTTTTGACGGTCACCGTCCTCTAAAGCCTTACGGATTTCTGCCAGGACTTTGTAGCGATCTTTGTAGTTTCCACCGTTGTAGTCTTGACTATCTGGTTGCGGGCCTCCAGACCAAAGTGTTTTTTCATTGTACTGGATTCTTTCTTCGCCAATCAAACCAAAGACTTTGGCACCCATTTCTCCATTTCCGACTGGAAGGGCTTGTTTTTCCCATCCGTCATAGGAAGGAGCAGTTGGTTGGTTGTAATGTAGTTCGTAATGTTCTTGTTTGTTCACAGGAAGTTCTGGTTTCTCGCTCTCCTTATTTTCAGCAGGAGCGGTAGCTGTACTTGTATCTGACTGACTACTTGTTTGAGGTAACTCTGGTTCTGTGATGGTTTGCTTCTCAGATGATTCAGCTATAGGCTGAGTCTCTGTGTTAGAAGTAACAACTTCCTCAACTTTCGTATCCGGTTTAGCAGAGGTTTCAGTAATTGTTGCCTCACTTTCCGTAATTTCGATACCATCAGCAGCCACGCCCTGTGCTGCTAAAAAAACAGCTCCTAGTAAAACAGAGGCAGCTCCGATGCTCAATTTTCGGATGCTATACTTGCAGGATTTTTCCCAATATCTTTTATCCACAAAATTCTCCTTTCTCATGTCTGGAAGCGCATACATTTTATTGCAAAAAAATAAGTCTTCAGAAATATATGTGATTTTTTCGGATAATCTTAATATAACAAATAAATGGAATTATTGCAAGGGCTTTCAATGAAAATGGGCTTATTTTACTAAGTATGAAGTATTTGCTAATTACTTAGGAAATCACAGTGGATGTAAGCGTAAATCAAACTAGTCAGGCGGGGGACTTTATGGTATAATATAGAAGACTCAAAAAGAAACAGGAGAAATATTATGGATCTTATTTTGGCAATTGTCTTGATTGTTTTAGCTTTTCTAGGGGGAGCTCTTGGAGGAATGTACTTGGTACGTAAGCAAATCGAAAAAGAATTTGCGGATAACCCACGTTTGAACGCAGAAGCAGTTCGTACTCTGTTGAGTGCAAATGGTCAAAAGCCAAGCGAAGCTAAGGTACAACAAGTGTACCACCAAATCATTCGCCAACAAAAAGCAGCCCTTGCTAACAATAAAAAGAAATAAATAGGAAAAGTCTGGGATGAAAGTTCCAGACTTCTCACTATATTTGACTTATATTTAAGGATAAGACTTTTTCCTTGCATTCTATTGATATTTGATTATGATTAAGAGGGAGACAGTTGGGAATTTGCCAGTCTGTCAGCACTTTCACTAAGAGATGTAATGATAATGAACTATCAATCAGAAAAAAGACTAGAAAGAAGACTCTATGGATAATCGACCAATTGGTTTTTTGGATTCGGGTGTCGGGGGCTTGACGGTTGTGCGTGAGCTCATGCGCCAGCTTCCCCATGAAGAAATCGTCTATATTGGAGATTCGGCACGAGCGCCTTACGGGCCCCGTCCTGCTGAGCAAATTCGTGAATATACTTGGCAGTTGGTCAACTTTCTCTTGACCAAGGATGTCAAGATGATTGTCATTGCTTGCAATACGGCAACGGCAGTCGTCTGGGAAGAAATCAAGGCTCAACTAGACATTCCTGTCTTGGGTGTGATTTTGCCAGGAGCCTCGGCAGCCATTAAGTCTAGCCAAGGTGGGAAAATCGGGGTCATTGGAACTCCCATGACGGTACAATCAGACATCTACCGTCAGAAAATCCATGATCTGGATCCAGATTTGCAGGTGGAGAGTTTGGCTTGTCCCAAATTTGCCCCCTTGGTGGAGTCGGGTGCCTTATCAACCAGTGTAACTAAGAAAGTGGTTTATGAAACCCTGCGTCCCTTGGTTGGAAAGGTGGATAGCCTGATTTTGGGTTGTACCCATTATCCGCTTCTTCGTCCCATCATCCAAAATGTGATGGGACCAGATGTAAAACTCATCGATAGTGGTGCAGAGTGCGTGCGGGACATCTCTGTCTTACTCAATTATTTTGAAATCAATCGAAGCCGAGATGCAGGCTCGTTACAACACCGTTTTTACACAACAGCAAATAGTCAGAGTTTTGCTCAGATTGGTGCAGAATGGCTGGAAAAAGAGATTCATGTGGAGCATGTAACATTATGACAAATAAAATTTATGAATACAAGGATGACCAGGACTGGTATGTAGGTTCCTACAGTGTTTTTGGCGGCATTCGGACTTTGACGGATGATGAGTTAGACTTTCCCCTGTTCCAATTCGCCGAAATATTTGGAGATGAGGAGCGAGGCTTTCCACTTTCAGTTACCGTTTTACGCTATGGTTCTCTCTACCGTTTATTGTCCTTTGTGGTAGATATACTTAACCAAGAAATGGGACGAAATTTGGAAGTCATTCAACGTCAGGGGGCTTTGCTCTTAGTTGAAAATGGGCAACTCTTGTATGTTGAATTGCCTAAAGAAGGAGTCAACGTTCAAGATTTCTTTGAGACAAACAAGGTCAGAGAAACTTTGCTGATTGCGACTCGTAACGAAGGTAAGACCAAGGAATTTCGAGCTATTTTTGACAAACTTGGTTATGATGTGGAGAACCTTAATGACTATCCAGACCTGCCTGAAGTAGCAGAAACAGGCATGACCTTCGAAGAAAATGCCCGTCTCAAGGCAGAAACGATCTCTAAATTGACAGGCAAGATGGTTCTGGCGGATGATTCTGGTCTTAAAGTTGATGTTCTGGGTGGTTTGCCAGGCGTTTGGTCAGCTCGATTTGCAGGAGTTGGAGCTACTGACCGTGAAAATAATGCCAAACTCTTGCACGAATTGGCTATGGTCTTTGAACTCAAGGACCGTTCTGCTCAATTCCACACAACCTTGGTCGTAGCTAGTTCAGGTAAGGAAAGCTTGGTTGTCGAAGCTGATTGGCTAGGCTACATTAACTTTGAACCTAAGGGTGAAAATGGTTTTGGCTATGATCCTCTTTTCCTAGTAGGAGAAACAGGCAAGTCATCAGCTGAATTAACCCTTGAAGAAAAAAATAGTCAATCCCACCGTGCCTTAGCCGTTAAGAAACTTTTGGAGGTATTTCCATCATGGCAAAGCAAACCATCATTGTAATGAGTGACTCCCACGGAGATAGCTTAATTGTAGAAGAAATCCGTGACCGCTATCTGGGGAAAGTTGATGCCATTTTTCATGATGGTGACTCGGAACTCCGTCCCGACTCTCCGCTTTGGGAGGGGATCCGTGTTGTTAAAGGAAATATGGACTTTTATGCAGGCTACCCAGAACGTTTAGTGACTCAACTAGGGCCTACCAAGATTATCCAAACCCATGGTCACTTGTTTGATATTAATTTTAATTTCCAAAAGCTTGATTTCTGGGCGCAGGAAGAAGATGCAGATATTTGCCTTTATGGTCACTTGCATGTACCAAGTGCTTGGATGGAAGGAAAGACCCTCTTTTTAAATCCTGGTTCTATCAGTCAGCCACGTGGGACTATCAGAGAATGCCTCTATGCCCGTGTAGAAATTGATGATAGCTACTTTAAAGTGGACTTTTTGACACGTGATCATGAGGTCTATCCAGGCTTGTCCAAGGAGTTTGCTCGATGATTGCCAAAGAGTTTGAACAGTTTTTACTGGAGCAAGAGGAAACCTTTTTAACTCCTGCTAAAAATTTGGCTGTACTCATTGATAGCCACAATGCAGATCATGCAATTCTCCTCCTTAGCCAGATGACCTATACCAGAGTGCCAGTAGTGACTGATGAGAAAGAATTTGTCGGCACTATTGGACTTAGGGACATTCTGGCCTACCAGATGGAGCAGGGCTTGAGTCAGGAAGCCATGGCAGATACAGACATTGTACACATGACCAAGAAGGACGTAGCGGTTGTCAGTCCAGACTATACACTGACGGATGTTTTACATAAGTTAGTGGATGAGTCTTTCCTACCAGTCGTTGACAAGGATGGTATCTTCCAAGGCATTATCACGCGCAAGTCTATCCTTAAGGCTGTCAATGCTCTCTTGCATGATTTTAGTAAGGAATATGAGATTCGAAGCAAATGAGAGAAGGAATTTCAGCATTTTTAGAAGAAAAACAAGGTTTGTCTGTGAATTCTAAGCAATCCTATAAGTATGACTTGGAGCAGTTTTTAGATCTTGTGGGAGAACGAATTTCTGAGACAAGTTTAAAAATCTACCAAGCTCAACTATCAAATTTTAAGATTAGTGCCCAAAAGCGTAAAGTTTCTGCTTGCAATCAATTTCTTTACTTTTTATATCAGAAAGGAATGATTGGCACCTTTTATCGTTTAGAATTGCCGAAACAGGCTGAGAAAAAGCCAGGAAAGTCGGAACTTTTAGACCTCAGTTCTTTCTGGCAAGAAAGCACCTATCCAGAAGGACGTTTGTTGTCCTTACTGATAGTTGAATTGGGCCTCTTACCAAGTGAAATTCTAGCCTTAAAAACAAGTGATGTGAACCTAGATTTTCAAGTGTTGAGAGTCAATAAAGCTTCTCAACAAAGAATCTTGAGCCTTCCCACAAACTTGCTTGCGGAGTTAGAGCCCTTGATGGGGCAGACCTATCTCTTTGAAAAAGCGGGGAAATCGTACTCTCGTCAATGGGCCTTTCGTCAGTTGGAAGCTTTTTTAAAGGAAAAAGGCTTTTCAGATTTATCTGCCCAAGGATTGAGAGAACAGTTTATATTAAGACAAATCGAAGAAAAGGTTGACTTGTACGAAATCGCTAAAAAGTTAGGGTTGAAGACAGTCATGACCTTGGAAAAATATAGATAATGGATATTAAATTAAAAGATTTTGAAGGGCCTTTGGATCTTCTTTTGCACTTGGTTTCAAAGTACCAGATGGATATCTATGATGTGCCTATCACAGAGGTTATCGAGCAGTACCTAGCCTATGTGTCAACCTTACAAGCCATGCGTTTGGAAGTCGCAGGTGAGTACATGGTCATGGCTAGTCAACTCATGCTCATAAAGAGTCGCAAGCTCTTGCCAAAGGTTGCAGAAGTGACAGATTTAGAAGATGATCTTGAACAGGACCTTCTTTCTCAGATCGAAGAATACCGCAAGTTCAAGCTCTTGGGAGAGCAGTTGGAAGTTAAGCACCAAGAACGAGCTCAATATTACTCAAAAGCTCCGACAGAGTTGATATACGAGGATGCAGAACTTGTGCACGATAAGACAACAATCGACCTTTTCTTAGCCTTTTCAACTTTGTTAGCTAAGAAAAAAGAAGAATTTTCCAAAAGTCACACAACCATTTTACGAGATGAGTATAAGATTGAGGATATGATGGTCATCGTTCGAGAAGCCTTGGTAGAAGGGCAACAACTATGCTTGCAGGATTTGTTTAAAGAAACCAAGGATTTACAAGAGATCATTACACTTTTTTTAGCAACCTTGGAATTGATTAAAACTCAAGAAATTCTCTTGATCCAGGAAGAGAGTTTCGGAGATATCTATCTCATGAAAAAGAAAGAAGAAAATCAAGTAGAACAAAGTCAGGCTTGATAGAGAGGAAATATGAGTACTTTAGCAGAAATAGAAGCACTCCTCTTTGTAGCGGGTGAAGATGGGATTAGGATTCGTCAATTGGCTGAACTCCTCTCACTACCTCCAACAGGTATTCAGCAGAGTCTAGAAAAATTAGCCAAAAAGCATGAAAAAGACCAGGATTCTAGTCTGGCCCTGATTGAGACAGGTGGTGCCTACAGATTGGTAACCAAGCCTCAATTCGCAGCCATTTTGAAAGAATATTCTAAGGCGCCCATCAACCAGAGTCTATCTCGGGCTGCGCTTGAAACCTTGTCCATTATTGCCTATAAGCAACCTATCACACGTATAGAAATCGACGCTATTCGTGGGGTTAATTCGAGTGGGGCCTTAGCTAAGTTGCAGGCCTTCGATTTGATACGAGAAGATGGAAAGAAAGAAGTTCTTGGACGCCCTAATCTCTATGTAACGACGGATTATTTCCTAGATTACATGGGCATTAACCACTTGGAAGAATTGCCCGTGATTGATGAGCTTGACATTCAAGCACAAGAAAGCCAATTATTTGGTGAAAGGATAGAAGAAGATGAGAATCAATAAGTATATTGCCCACGCAGGTGTGGCCAGTAGGAGAAAAGCAGAAGAGTTGATCAAGCAAGGCTTGGTGACGGTTAACGGCCAGGTGGTACGTGAATTAGCGACGACTATCAAGTCTGGTGACAAGGTAGAAGTTGAAGGTCAACCCATCTACAACGAAGAAAAGGTCTATTATCTGCTCAATAAACCACGCGGAGTGATTTCTAGTGTGACAGATGATAAGGGACGCAAGACTGTTGTGGATCTCTTGCCTAATGTGAAAGAACGGATTTACCCTGTGGGACGTTTGGACTGGGATACATCTGGAGTCTTGATTTTGACCAATGATGGTGACTTTACAGACGAGATGATTCACCCTCGTAATGAGATTGACAAGGTCTATGTTGCGCGTGTGAAAGGTGTAGCTAACAAGGAAAATCTTCGTCCCTTGACTCGTGGTCTTGAGATTGATGGTAAGAAAACCAAGCCAGCTGTCTATGAGATTCTCAAAGTAGACCCAGTCAAAAATCGCTCAGTAGTACAGTTGACTATCCATGAAGGACGTAACCATCAGGTTAAAAAGATGTTTGAAGCTGTTGGGCTTCAAGTGGATAAGTTGTCTCGGACACGTTTTGGACACTTAGACTTGACTGGACTTCGTCCAGGAGAATCACGCCGTCTCAATAAAAAAGAAATCAGCCAACTACACACCATGGCTGTAACCAAGAAATAATGAAACGAATTTTAATAGCGCCTGTGCGCTTTTACCAACGCTTTATCTCGCCAGCCTTTCCACCTTCTTGTAGATTTGAGCCCACTTGTTCAAATTACATGATTCAGGCTATTGAAAAACATGGCCTCAAGGGAGTCCTTATGGGACTGGCTAGGATATTACGTTGCCATCCCTGGTCGAAAACAGGTAAGGACCTTGTGCCAGACCACTTTTCATTAAAAAGAAATACCAAGTAAAAAGGAATCGTAACGGATTCCTTTTTACTTGATAAGAACTATGAAGTCGGAGGATTTGTGATTTCCACTACCCTTCTCCTATAAAAAGTGGTAAAATGGTTGAAAGAAAGAAGGGATTAAAATGACAACATTATTTTCTAAAATCAAAGAAGTAACAGAACTTTCTGCTATCTCAGGTCATGAAGCACCTGTACGCGCTTATCTTCGTGAGAAGATAACACCTCACGTGGATGAAGTAGTGACTGATGGCCTAGGTGGTATTTTTGGTATCAAACATTCAGAAGTTGCGAATGCCCCTCGTGTTTTGGTAGCATCTCACATGGATGAAGTTGGTTTTATGGTGAGTGAAATCAAACCAGATGGAACCTTCCGTGTCGTTGAGATTGGCGGTTGGAATCCTATGGTTGTCAGCAGCCAACGTTTTAAACTCTTTACTCGTGACGGTCGTGAAATTCCAGTAATCTCAGGATCGGTACCACCACATTTAACTCGTGGAACAGGTGGTCCAAGCATGCCAGCTATTTCAGATATCATCTTTGATGGTGGTTTTGCGGACAAGGCTGAGGCTGAAAGTTTCGGTATTCGTCCAGGAGACACCATCGTTCCAGATAGTAGCGCAATCCTTACAGCTAATGAAAAAAATATCATCTCAAAAGCATGGGATAACCGTTACGGAGTTCTCATGGTTAGCGAGTTGGCAGAAAACTTGTCAGGTCAAAAACTGGGAAATGAACTTTATCTTGGTGCTAACGTCCAAGAAGAAGTTGGACTTCGTGGTGCCCATGCATCTACAACAAAATTTGATCCAGAAGTATTCCTTGCGGTGGATTGCTCACCAGCAGGTGATGTTTATGGTGGTCAAGGTAAGATTGGTGATGGAACCTTGATTCGTTTCTACGATCCAGGTCACTTGCTTCTCCCAGGCATGAAAGATTTCCTTTTGACGACAGCTGAAGAAGCTGGAATCAAGTACCAATACTACTGTGGAAAAGGAGGAACTGACGCTGGGGCAGCTCATCTGAAAAATGGTGGTGTCCCATCAACAACAATTGGTGTTTGTGCTCGTTATATCCACTCTCACCAAACACTTTATGCAATGGATGATTTCCTTGAAGCACAAGCATTCTTACAAGCCTTGGTTAAAAAATTGGATCGTTCTACAGTAGATTTAATCAAAAATTATTAAACAGAAAAGATGGAGGTGATAGGGATGGAAGAACCAAACCTAGAAACCTTGGTACGGGATCTTTACAATAATGCCCGTCAAAACTTGAGTGAAGATTTAGTGGTTGCACTCTTAGAAACTGCTAAGCAGTTGCCCAGCACCAATGAGCGCTTGCTTGCAGTCCGACTTTCAGGTTTAGTTACACTCGAACTACTCCAAAATCCCAAAACACCAGCCCCAGAGTTAGTCAATCTTGCCCGCTATATCAAAAAGGAAGAAGCTAGGTACAAGGGTGCAGCTGCTTCTTCCTTTATGATTGGAGAGTTATTTAAAATGCTTTGATTCGAAAGAATCAAAGCATTTTTTTCGTTTTAAATTTGTTCTGCCAAAACCTTTTCAGCCAGGTTCATAGCGTGGTCTGATACACGAGTGTAGTGAGAAATGATATCGATAAAGTTGACACCTGCTTGGGTAGAACATTCACCGTTGTTTAGGCGTTTGATATGCGTCTTACGAAGAACACGTTCCATATTGTTGATGTCTTCGTGACGTTCCATAAGGGCTTGAGCTTGTTCAAGATCATTATTTTCAACACTCTCAAGAGCATCTTTGACGAATTCGCTCGTTTTAAGATAAATCTCTGCTAGCTCTGCTAAGGCAGCTTCAGAGAATTGAACATTCTTGCGTTGCAAGTAATCGTTAAGGTTGATCAAAGCTTCGGCGTGGTCTCCGATACGTTCCAAGTCTCGTGAAGAGTCAAGGATGTTGGTTAAGACTTCACTCTCTTTTTGGCTTAAAGCTTCACCTGATAAACTGATGAGGTAACGAGTCAATTTTTCATCAATAGTATTGATGGCTTCTTCAGTCTTATGACCCTTTTCTGCAACTTTTTCATTAGAATTGATGATATAGTCGTAAGAGAGGTCAAAGGCTTTTGCAGCGTAGTTTCCCAAGTGTAGAAGTTCTTTTTTAGCATTTCCAAGAGCGATAGATGGAGCTTGTTTGATGAGTTGCTCGTCTAGGTAGAGAGCTTCGTATTTGACAACTTCATCTTCACCAGGGATGAGCTTGGTTACCATGAAGGCAAGCGCTCCGATGAATGGGAACTGGATAATGGTGTTGGTAATGTTGAAGGTTCCGTGGGCAAAGGCAATGGTCATTTCTGGAGACAAATGAAGAGTCGTTTCAAACCATTGAATCAAGGCTGTGAAGGGAACGAGGAAGATGATACAGATAACCGTTCCGATAACGTTGAAGGCCACATGGGCGCCCGCTACACGTTTGGCTG
This sequence comes from Streptococcus sp. HMSC067H01, assembly GCF_001814775.1. Taxonomy (GTDB): domain Bacteria; phylum Bacillota; class Bacilli; order Lactobacillales; family Streptococcaceae; genus Streptococcus. Next base: position 32,675 of record NZ_KV817763.1, on the reverse strand, counting down.
CGATATTTGCTCCAAGTGAAGCGATAATCGCTGTGATAGTAGTTCCGATGTTATCCCCAAAGAGCACGGGTAGGGCTCCCTGAAGGTCAATCAGATTGCTAGCGTAGAGATTTTGCAAAATACCGATGGTCGCTGATGAGGCTTGAATTAGAAGGGTTAAACCAGTTCCGACAAAGACTCCCAGGATTGGATTTTTACTTAGTTCTACCATGTAGTCTTTAAAGACTTGTAAATCCTTGAGGGGCTCCATAGCACCACTCATAAGATTGAGGGCGAAGAAGATACCGCCAACACCAAAGACAATTCGTCCGATGTTATTGATGGTTCTATTTTTTGTGAAGAAGAGACAGACTGCTCCGAGAAAGAGCATAGGTAATGCGTAGTCTCCCAATTTAAAACCGATGATAAAGGATGTGACAGTTGTCCCGATATTGGCCCCCATGACAATCCCGATAGCCTGACGTAGGGTCAAAAGTCCCGCACTAACCAGACCAACCGTAATAACTGTAACCCCTGAACTAGACTGAATCAGGGCAGTCATTCCAATACCTACCAGAATACCAAAGAAAGGATTGCTGGTATATTTGTCAATGTAATATCGAAGACGATCTCCAGCTGCTTGTTGCAAACCGTCCCCCATGGTCTTGATACTATATAAGAATAGTCCCAGACCACCTAAAAAGTGAAATACAATTTCCTGCCAATTAATGGACATTTTCTTTTTCCTCCGAAAAATAATCGCGGAATCTCTCCCATTCTATTTTAAAGGATTAAGAGCGATCTAACAAGTAGTAAATGATTTTTTTTTAAGAAAATGTTAAATTTATTCTAAAAATGGAGCTTGATTGTCTAATTTATATTAATTCTTCACTTCTATATAGTTCTTTTGGGACTCATGTTGACTCTTCATTTAAATAGCGTAAAATGGTAATGAACTGTTCTATTATCTTTATTAGGGCAGCTACTTTTTAAAAATAAAAATAAAGCGCTTACTTTCTGAAAGTAAAAGGAGAAAAAATGAAGAATCCATTTTTTGAAAAACGTTGTCGCTATAGTATTCGAAAATTGTCAGTGGGTGCCTGCTCATTGATGATTGGTTCAGTTCTATTTGCAGGTCCAGCTTTGGCTGAAGAGTCTGTCGTTCCAGAAAATGGGACAACCACTACAGCAGTAGCTTCAGAGAAACCGTCAACCACTACTCCAGCAGAAGCAACTACACCAGCACCAGAAGTATTGAAAGAGCTAGAAGCAAGGGAAGACAAGGCAAGTGAGCAACCAGTTTCAGAAGAAAAAACAACCTTGGACCAGTTGACTGCAGGTGATAAGGAAGCAACTAGTCCAGCTGCTGAAACTCCTAAGGCTGAAGAAGCGCCTGCTACCACAGAAAATAAGCCAGAAGAAAAAGCAACAGTCTCTGACGTTCCTAAAAAAGAAGAAAAAAGTCTTCGACCAAAAGAAATTAAGTTTGACACTTGGGAAGATTTGTTGAAATGGGAACCAGGTGCCCGTGAAGACGATGCTATTAACCGATCTTCAGTAGAACTAGCCAAGCGCTATCGTGGACATGTTGTCAATGAAAAAGCTAATAAGGATGCCAAGGTTGAAGCCCTTGCTAACACTAACTCTAAGGCTAAAGACCATGCTTCTGTAGGTGGTGAAGAGTTTAAAGCCTATGCCTTTGACTACTGGCAATACTTGAATTCAATGGTCTTCTGGGAAGGGCTCGTTCCAACTCCAGACGTGATTGATGCTGGTCACCGTAATGGTGTCCCAGTATTAGGTACTCTATTCTTCAACTGGTCTAACAGTATTGCAGACCAAGAAAAATTCGCTGCAGCCCTTCAACAAGACGAAGACGGAACATTCCCTATCGCTCGCAAGTTGGTTGATTTGGCCAAATATTATGGATTTGACGGCTACTTTATCAACCAAGAAACAACAGGTGATATCGTAACACCTCTTGGTAAGAAAATGCGTGACTTCATGCTTTATACCAAGGAGTATGCTGCTAAAGTCAACCATCCTGTCAAGTATTCATGGTACGATGCCATGACCTATGAATATGGTCGTTATCACGAAGATGGACTTGGTGAATACAACTATCCATTCATGCAAAAAGAAGGAGACAAGGTTCCTGCAGATCACTTCTTTGCCAACTTTAACTGGACTAAAGAGAAAAATGATTACTCTGTAGCTATGGCCAAATGGCTAGAACGCAGTCAGTATGATGTTTTTGCAGGTTTGGAATTGCAACAAGGTGGTTCTTACAAGACAAAAGTGAAATGGGATGCCCTTTTTGATGAGAATGGCAAACTTCGCTTATCACTTGGACTTTTTGCCCCAGATACTATCACGAGTCTTGGGAAAACAGGTGAAGACTATCATAAGAATGAAAATATCTTCTTCACAGGTTACCAAGGAGATCCAACTGGTCAAAAACCAGATGACAAAGACTGGTACGGGATTGCCAACCTCGTAGCTGACCGCACACCAGCAGTAGGCCGTAGCTTTACAACATCCTTTAACACAGGACATGGTAAAAAATGGTTTGTGGACGGTAAAGTTTCCAAGGATTCTGAATGGAACTATCGTTCTGTATCAGGTATCTTGCCTACATGGCGTTGGTGGCAAACATCATCAGGAGCTAAACTCCAAACTGATTATGACTTTGAAGATGCCTACAATGGCGGTAACTCACTTAAATTTGCGGGTAATTTAGCTGAAAATACCAACCAAGACGTTCGTCTTTACTCTACCAAACTGGAAGTAACGGATAAAACAAAACTTCGGGTTGCCCATAAGGGTGGTAAGGGAAGCAAGGTTTATGTAGAGTTTGCGACTCAGAAAAACTATACTTATGGTGGTGAGAATGCTCGTAAAGAACTGACTCTATCTGACGACTGGACAAAAGACGAATTTGACTTGAGTGCCTTGGCAGGTCAGACCATTTACGGTATCAAACTTACTTTCGAAAACACTGCTGCCCTTAAGGATTACCAATTTAACTTGGGTGAGTTGACAGTGTCAGATAATCAAGAGGCACCTCAAGCACCAACTGCTCTTAAAGTAGCTAAACAATCTCTGAAAAATGCTCAAGAAGCGGAAGCCATTGTTCATTTTACAGGTAACAAGGATGCTGACTTCTATGAAGTTTATGAGAAGGATGGCGATACTTGGCGTCTATTGACAGGCTCGTCTGCCACTACGATCTACCTACCAAAAGTTAGCCGTTCAGCTAGTGCAACTGGTACTAGTCAAGAGTTGAAGGTTGTCGCAGTTGGGAAGAATGGCCTTCGTTCTGAAGCAGCAACTACAAACTTTGAGTGGGGAATGACTGTCCAAGATACCAGCCTTCCAAGACCTCTTGCAGAAAATATCGTTCCAGGAGCGACTGTTATCGGAAGTACCTTCCCAAATACAGAAGGCGGAGAAGGTATCGAAGGAATGTTGAATGGTACCATCACCAGTCTATCTGACAAATGGTCTTCTGCTCAGTTGAGTGGTAGCGTTGATATCCGTTTGACACAACCACGCCGTGTTGTTAGATGGGTCATGGACCATGCCGGTGCTGGTGGAGAATCTGTCAACGATGGTTTGATGAATACCAAAGACTTTGACCTTTACTACAAAGATGAAGCAGGCGAATGGAAACTAGCTAAAGCTGTTCGTGGCAATAAAGCCCATGTTTCGGATATCACCCTTGATAGCCCAATCACTGCGCAAGACTGGCGCTTGAACGTCATTACGTCTGACAATGGAACACCATGGAAAGCCATTCGTATCTACAACTGGAAGATGTATGAAACTCTTGATACGGAGAGCCAAAACATTCCAATGGCTAAAGTGGCGGCGCGTGTCCTAACGGACAATAAGATTCAGCTTGGATTCTCAGAAGTTCCTGCTGGGGCAACCATCACAGTTTATGACAAGGCAGATTCACAAACTCCAATCGCTACCTTAAATACAGCAGTTGGAGGAGATTTGGCGACAGATCCATTGAGCTTTGAAAAACGGCCAAGTCTTCTTTACTACCGTACACAATTGCCAGGTAAAGAAATCAGTAATACCCTTGCTGTGACGATTCCTCAGGATGAAAGAAAGATTAAGGCTGTCAGTCTAGAAGTGGCACCTAAAAAGACAAGTTACCAAGATGGTGAGGAATTGAATCTCAAAGGTGGTCTTCTCCGTGTTAAATATGAGGGTGAAGAAGCAGACGAAGTCATCAACCTTAGTCATGCAGGAGTTACTGTTAATGGCTACGATGCTCACCATCATGGCGAACAAGAGTTGACAGTGACCTATCTTGGTCTTCCAGTTGCAGGTAGCTTTAAGGTTCAAGTGACCGGTGAAGAAGCTGGTCCAAAAGAAGTCGCAGCCTTGTATATTAGCAAGCAACCAAAAATTGATTACTTTGTAGGCGATACTCTTGACTTATCAGAAGGACGTTTCAAGGTCTTGTATGATGATGAAACTGAGACAGAACATAGCTTTACAGACCAAGGAGTCGAAATTACAGGCTATGATGCTCAAAAAACAGGCCGTCAAAAACTTCAGTTGCACTATCAAGGACAAACTGTCGAATTTGATGTTCTAGTATCACCTAAAGCAGCTGTCAACGACGAATACCTGAAACAAGAAATCACATCTGCTCAAGGACGCAAAGAAACAATAGCTTATACATTTGCTGATGCAGCAAAACAAGCAGCTCTAGTTGAGAAAATTGATGCAGCGAAAGCTGTCCTAGAAAACCACGACGCTAGTCAAGAAGCAGTCAACCAAGCCCTGAACGATTTAAAACAAGCAGGTGCAGATTTGAATGGTAGTCAAGTCTATCAAGCTGCTAAACAAGAACTTGAAACTCTTCTAGAAAAAGTTCGTGAGAAAAATGCAGATGATCCAATCCTTGCTCAAGCAGAAACTCTTATCGGCTCAACGAATCCAAGTCCAGAAGCATTTGCAAGCATGAAGGAAGAACTCAATAAAAAACTTCTTGTTGAAGAGAGTCATCATGTGGGTAGCTTAGAAGAAGGTGAATCTGCTCCAACAGTTGAAGCTCTACCTGAGCTAGTGGTTGAAACAGAAACTCAAGCCTTCGAACGCCAAGAACGTCCGTCAGGAGACCTCTTGTTAGGTGAACGCCGTGTGGTTCAAGCTGGTGAAGCTGGGCAAATCCGTCGCTTGATTGAGGTAGACGCTAAAGGCAATCGCACACTTCTTCAGACAGAGGTAGTCAAGGAAGCAGTTTCAGAGATTACTGAAGTTGGTACTAAAATTGAAAGTAGCACTCAACCGCTTGATGGTTCAAAAGTCTTGGAAGTTAAGAACCCAAGCCTAGTAGTTGAAGAAGAAATTCTTGCATTTGGACGTGAAGAAAGAGAAAACGCAAACCTTTCAGCAGGTGAACGTCGCTTGGTTCAAGTAGGAGTTACAGGCCTTCGTAGAAACCTTGTAGAGATTGATTCTGAAGGACATCGTAGTCTTAAGGGAACGGAAGTTCTCAAGGAAGCCGTAACTGAGATTGTTGAAGTCGGTACAAAAGTGGCTAGAGTACCAGGTGACAAATCAGTAGTGTCTACTCCAGCGACTCAAGATACTAAGCAGGAAACTACAAAAACAGAACCTAAGACTGAACCATTTGTTGCGCCAGCCCAAGTAAGCCAAGCAACGAAGCAAGAACCAGTAAAAGCAGAAGCACAAGCTGAAAAAATTGAAGGAAGACAACTTCCAAACACAGCTGTAGAAGTAGACGCAAATCTAGTAGCTCTTGGACTAGCTGGAGTTTTAAGTGGCTTTGGTTTGCTAGCTCAAAAGAAAAAAGAAGATTAAGTTAATAACTTTGCTTAATGTAACTTCTTAGAAATAAAAAGAAGGCGGTGGGACAGAAATCGATAGACAAAGTCTCGATTTCGTAGTCCCAGCCCCGCGAGGATGATTAGGAGCTTTTTGGAGTCTAAAAGACGAACAAAAAGTTCAATCAGCTACCGCGTCAAAGTTTAATTGCTAATAAAAAGTGAGGTTGGGATCTGTTGTCCCAACCTCTTTTTGAGTTTAAGAAGTGAAAATCTTGTTTGGGGGTTAAAATGCGTTCCAAATGAATAGGAAGATAAAAATACAACCCCAAGCGTTGCCTGTTCTCTTTTGAATGACGAGCATACCATAAATCAAGATAAAAACAGACAAAGCCTCTAAAATGGCATGGAGATGAAAGCTAATCATCCCATGAATCATCAGACAGATAAGAGCACAAGTCAAGGCTCCGTAATCAAGCCAAGTCTGATGTGATGGAAAGCGACAGTTAATTTTGTTTGCAATGACAACATAATTAAAACCTTCCCAGAATCCCCAGATAAGTCCAATAAGGAGGAAACCCAAGATATTTGTCGGAAAAGAACTTGCCAGAACTTCTCTGGTTAAGAGGATGGATTGAAAGGGGATATAGGAATGAATCTGCCCTCTACTGATGAGAAAAAGAAGTAAGGGGAGACAGATAGTAGCCGTCTGAATGAGGGTTGGGAGGAAGTGTTTAGCTAGCAAACCATATTGTTTCCAGCTTTCTTTTCTTCGAATCATTACCACGCTAGTCCCCAATCCAGCAACACAAAACTGGAGAGTTGCGAGAAAAAGAAGACGAATCCAGACGGGAAACTCTGTTTGGTGAGAGAAATCAAGTATTTGTTTTTGGAAAAGGATGTATCCTATAAACGAAAGAATTGTCAAAATGGCAATGATATTGAGGTCTGAATCTGCCTCTTTTTGCTTATCTGTTAGAGTATTTTTCATCATTTAGCGCTCCTTATCTTATTTTTTATTATAAAACAATAAGAAATAAAGGGCAATAAAGAACTGGAAAAGTTTAAGGTTTTGCTATCTCTTTTATTGATTTTGTGATATAATTAACACATAAAAAAAATTAAGGAGTCTTTCCAAATGGCAAAATTGACTGTTAAAGACGTTGAGTTGAAAGGGAAAAAAGTTCTCGTTCGTGTTGACTTCAACGTTCCTGTAAAAGATGGCGTGATTACTAATGACAACCGTATCACTGCAGCACTTCCAACTATCAAGTACATCCTTGAACAAGGTGGACGTGCGATTCTTTTCTCTCACCTTGGACGTGTAAAAGAAGAAGCAGACAAGGCTGGTAAATCACTTGCTCCTGTAGCTGCTGACTTGGCTGCTAAATTGGGTCAAGAAGTTACATTCCTTCCAGGTGTTACTCGTGGTGCTGAATTGGAAGCAGCTATCAATGCTCTTGAAGATGGACAAGTTCTTTTGGTTGAAAACACTCGTTTTGAAGATGTTGACGGTAAGAAAGAATCTAAAAACGATCCTGAACTCGGTAAATACTGGGCATCACTTGGAGATGGTATCTTCGTAAACGATGCATTCGGTACAGCTCACCGTGCACACGCATCTAACGTTGGTATCTCAGCAAACGTTGAAAAAGCAGTCGCTGGATTCCTTCTTGAAAACGAAATTGCCTACATCCAAGAAGCTGTTGAAGCTCCAGAACGTCCATTCGTGGCTATCCTTGGTGGATCAAAAGTATCTGACAAGATCGGTGTTATCGAAAACTTGCTTGAAAAAGCTGATAAAGTCCTTATCGGTGGTGGGATGACTTACACATTCTACAAAGCACAAGGTATCGAAATCGGTAACTCACTTGTAGAAGAAGACAAATTGGATGTTGCTAAATCTCTTCTTGAAAAAGCAAACGGTAAATTGATCTTGCCAGTTGACTCAAAAGAAGCAAACGCATTTGCTGACTACACTGAAGTGAAAGACACTGAAGGTGAAGCAGTAGATCCAGGATTCCTTGGTTTGGATATCGGTCCTAAATCTATCGCTAAGTTTGACGAAGCTTTGACTGGTGCGAAAACAGTTGTATGGAACGGACCAATGGGTGTATTTGAAAACCCTGACTTCCAAGCTGGTACAATCGGTGTAATGGACGCTATCGTGAAACAACCAGGCGTTAAATCAATCATCGGTGGTGGTGACTCAGCTGCCGCAGCTATCAACCTTGGACGTGCAGACAAGTTCTCATGGATTAGTACGGGCGGAGGCGCTTCAATGGAACTCCTTGAAGGTAAAGTATTACCAGGTTTGGCTGCACTTACAGAAAAATAATTTCAGCCCGTTAGTCTCTACAAAATCCTGATTTTGTAGAAAAAGGAGCAAAACTGAAACGTTAACAAAAAGGTGGCTCTGTCACCTTTTTGTGTTAGTGGAGGTATTTGTGACGCGGTGGTGGAGCTTCAATGGAACTTCTTGAAGGTAAAGTTCTTCCAGGACTTGCAGCTTTGACTGAAAAATAAGAAAACCTAAAAAGGAGGACTCAGGTTCTCCTTTTTTTGCGCCCTTGTATAGTTCAAGAGATATTTAGTTACCGAGGGATAATTGGACAGAATCCAAAAAAAATAGTAAAATAGAGGAATACCAATCTAAATGAAATTTGAGTGATAATCGTGGAAAAAAGAGACAATCATACAAAAACAGCTATTTGCGGTATTATCAATGTCACCCCTGATTCTTTTTCAGATGGGGGGAAGTTTTTTGCCGTTGAAGAAGCCTTAAAACAAGCTCGAAAATTGATTGCTGAAGGTGCCACTATTTTAGATATCGGTGGAGAGTCTACTCGACCTGGAAGTAGCTATAGCTATGTTGAGATTGAAGAGGAAATCCAACGTGTGGTTCCAGTCATTCAGGCTATCCGTCAAGAAAGTGATGTTCTGATTTCGGTAGACACTTGGAAAAGTCAAGTTGCAGAAGTAGCTCTAAAGGCTGGTGCCCATATAGTCAATGACATTACAGGTCTTATGGGGGATGAGAAGATGGCGGAAGTAGTTGCCAAAGCTGGAGCTCAGGTAGTCATCATGTTTAATCCAGTCATGGCACGCCCTCAGCACCCTAGTTCACTTATCTTCCCTCATTTTGGCTTTGGAGAGCCTTTTACAAAGGAAGACTTAGATGAGTTTGAAAAACTACCAGTAGAAGAATTGAGGACAGCTTTCTTTGACCGTGCTCTAAGAAGAGCAGAAAAAGCAGGGATTTCGAAAGACAAGATCATGCTGGATCTTGGGATTGGCTTTGGCTTGACCAAAAAGGAAAATCTCATTCTCCTACGTGACCTTGATAAGCTTCACGAGATGGGCTATCCAATCTTTTTGGGAGTCTCTCGTAAGCGCTTTGTCATCAATATTCTGGAAGAAAATGGTTTTGAAGTAAATCCAGAAACTGAAGAAGGCTTCCGAAATCGTGATACGGCTTCATCTCATGTGACCAGTATCGCCGCTAGACAAGGTGTGGAAGTGGTGCGCGTACACGATGTAGCCAGCCACAAGATGGCGGTTGAAATTGCATCAGCCATCCGTCTGGCAGATGATGCGGAAAATTTAAACTTGAAACAGTATAAATAAGATGAATAAAAACGAAACGAATCAGTGGATAACTAACTACCGGACAGACCAACCGCATTTTGGTTTGGATAGAATGGTGAAGCTATTAGCCCTACGTGGTAATCCTCATCTTAAACTCAAGGTTATCCATATCGGAGGAACCAATGGTAAGGGATCTACTATAGCCTTTTTGAAAAATATGCTGGAAAAGATGGGGCTAAGAGTTGGAGTCTTTAGCTCACCCTATCTGATTCATTATACCGACCAGATTACTATTAATGGGGAATCCATTCCAGAAGCAAGATTAGAGTCCTTGATGGCGGATTATCGTTCACTACTTGAAGGGGAGCATACTCAAGCCTTGCAAGGAACGACAGAATTCGAGATTATCACTGCTATAACTTATGACTATTTTTCTTCTGAGCAAGTCGATGTGGCTATTATGGAAGTCGGCATGGGTGGACTTTTGGATAGTACCAATGTTTGCCAGCCTATCTTGACTGGCATCACGACCATTGGGTTGGACCATGTAGCTCTACTAGGGGATAGCTTGGAAGCCATCGCGGAGCAGAAAGCTGGAATTATCAAACAAGGAGTTCCCCTGGTAACAGGGAATATTGTCCCAGAAGCCTTGGCCGTGATAGACCAAATTGCAGAGGAAAAACAGGCTGCTAGAATTGTTTATGGAAGAGATTATCAGGTAAGCCATCATGAGAGTATTATCACTGGAGAGGTCTTTGACTATTCAAGTTCGGTCAGACAAGGTTGTTTCCAAACGGGATTGCTTGGTTTGCACCAGATAGAGAATGCAGGGATGGCGGTGGCCTTGTTAGATAGCTATTGCAAAGAGACTGGTCAAAAATTGCCAGATAATGCTTTAGTGGCTCAAGCTTTGGAAGAAACAAGGTGGCCAGGTCGTTTGGAAGTTGTGTCGAGAGACCCCTTGATGATCTTGGATGGGGCCCACAATCCTCATGCCATAAAGGCTTTAGTAGCAACTTTGCAAGAACGATTTGCCGACTACCATAAGGAAATCCTCTTTACTTGTATCAAAACCAAGGCCTTGGAGGATATGTTAGACTTATTAGAGACTTTGCCAGATACTGAACTGACCCTCACTCACTTTGAGGATAGTCGGGCGACGGATGAAAAAATCTTGAAAGAGCTAGCTGATTCTAGAAATCTCAACTACCAAGATTGGCAAGAATTTCTAGACCAAAAATTATCAGAAAATGAAGAGAAAAAAACAGTTAGGATAGTCACGGGTTCCTTGTATTTCTTGAGCCAAGTGAGAGCCTATCTGATGGAGAGGAAAAATTAGAATGGATACACAAAAGATTGAAGAAGCTGTAAAAATGATTATCGAGGCAGTTGGTGAGGATGCAAATCGTGAAGGTTTGCAGGAAACACCTGCCCGTGTTGCTCGTATGTACCAAGAGATTTTTTCAGGTCTTGGGCAAACTGCTGAAGAGCACCTGTCAAAATCCTTTGAGATTATCGATGACAATATGGTAGTGGAAAAGGATATCTTTTTCCATACCATGTGTGAACACCACTTTTTACCATTTTATGGTCGAGCTCATATTGCCTATATCCCAGATGGTCGTGTGGCAGGTTTGTCTAAGCTAGCCCGTACGGTTGAAGTTTATTCGAAAAAGCCGCAAATTCAAGAACGATTGAATATCGAAGTGGCCGATGCCTTGATGGAGTATCTAGGTGCTAAAGGAGCCTTTGTTGTCATTGAGGCGGAACATATGTGTATGAGCATGCGTGGTGTCAGAAAACCAGGCACTGCAACCTTGACGACAGTAGCTCGTGGTCTATTTGAAACAGATAAGGACCTCCGAGATCAGGCTTATCGTTTAATGGGACTATAATACTCTTCGAAAATCTCTTCAAACCAGGTCAGCTTCCATCTGCAACCTCAAAACAGTGTTTTGAGCAGACTGCGGCTAGCTTCCTAGTTTGCACTTTGATTTTCATTGAGTATAAAAAAAATCCGCGTTAAGCGGATTTTTCTAGAAAGGACTAGTTATGGATCAACTGCTAATTAAAGACCTAGAAATTTTCGCCTTTCATGGACTTTTTCCTAGTGAGAAGGAACTGGGGCAGAAGTTTGTCGTTTCAGCCACCCTATCCTATGATATGACCAAGGCTGCGACAGACTTGGATTTAACTGCTTCTGTACATTACGGAGAACTTTGCCAGAAATGGACGACTTGGTTTCAGGAAGAAAGCGAAGACCTGATTGAAACGGTAGCCTATAAACTTGTAGAGCGTACTTTTGAGACCTACCCTCTCGTTCAAGAGATTGAGCTGGAACTGAAAAAACCTTGGGCACCGGTGCATTTGCCACTAGATACTTGCTCAGTAACCATTCATCGTCGCAAGCAACGAGCATTTATCGCCCTAGGAAGCAATATGGGAGATAAACAAGCAAACTTAGAGCAAGCCATTGAGAAAATGCGAAATCGTGGCATCCACATTCTCAAAGAATCCAGTGTCTTGACGACGGAGCCTTGGGGTGGTGTTGAACAGGCTAGCTTTGCTAATCAAGTGGTTGAAGTGGAAACCTGGTTGCCTGCTCCAATCTTGTTAGAAACCTTGTTAGCTATTGAGGCAGAAATGGGACGGATCAGAGAGGTACATTGGGGACCTCGCTTGATTGACCTAGATTTGCTCTTTGTAGAGGACCAGATCATCTATACAGACGACCTCATCTTGCCCCATCCTTATATCGCTGAGCGCCTCTTTGTCTTAGAGTCTCTGCAGGAAATTGCACCTCATTTCATCCATCCAGTCTTGGGACAACCAATTCGTCACTTGTATCAAGAATTGAAAAAATAAGAAAACTCTAGTTTCCGAAGTATTTACAGAGGAGACTAGAGTTTTTAAAATAGATCATTTTCTTCAGGGAGGAGAATAGTTTCCTTGCCATCCATATCTAGCACCAGAACTTTTGGTGGGTAGAGTGGATCAAAGGGATGATTAAAATCAAAGTCAATCGTAGTCGGAAGGTGTTGACTTGAAAAACGGAAGGTGATGGAATCATCATTGTTTAAAAGTAGAAATTCGAGCTCATCTTCTAGTTCAAAAACATGCTTTAAAAAATGATCGATAATATACCAGATAGAGTCGATAACATCGTCTGGTAGATTGGTCACAACACCGAAACTGGCGCACCGTCTATGGGAATCTGTAAAAGCCATCCATTTCTCCTGATTGATTTTTTTATTATCATACTGCAAACTGCTAGAAAAATCAAGAAAAGTCAACTGCTTTTAAAAAGTTGTGAATGTTTTTGAAACTTTTTTCAAAGTTTCCTCATCAAATGCTTGAAAATGCTTACAAGAAGTGGTAGAATGAAAATAGTGGAATCATGAAAACAAAATTTTCAAAGTAGAAAGGAAACGGAATGAATACAGATGATACAGTAACAATTTATGACGTTGCCCGAGAAGCAGGAGTGTCAATGGCGACTGTTAGTCGTGTTGTTAATGGCAATAAGAACGTCAAGGAAAACACTCGCAAGAAGGTTTTAGAGGTCATCGACCGTCTTGATTATCGTCCAAATGCAGTAGCACGTGGTCTAGCAAGCAAGAAAACGACAACAGTTGGAGTCGTCATTCCAGATATCACAAATACTTATTTCTCTACCCTTGCTAAAGGGATTGATGATATCGCGGAGATGTACAAATACAACATCGTCCTTGCCAATAGTGACGAAGATGATGAGAAGGAAGTATCTGTAGTCAATACTCTTTTTTCTAAACAGGTGGATGGCGTTATCTTCATGGGTTACCATTTAACTGAGAAGATTCGCTCAGAGTTTTCACGCTCACGTACTCCTGTGGTTCTCGCGGGGACAGTGGATGTGGAGCACCAACTTCCAAGTGTCAATATTGACTATAAACATGCTACTGTTGATGCAGTCCGCCACCTCTTGAAACGAAATAAAAAAATTGCTTTTATTAGTGGACCATTAGTGGATGACATCAACGGGAAAATTCGCTTGGCTGGTTATAAAGATGCTTTGAAAGAAGCCGGAATCAACTACAGTGAAGGTCTTGTTTTTGAATCAAAATACCGTTATGACGATGGTTATGCCTTGGCAGAACGCTTGATTTCTTCCAAAGCAACAGCAGCGATTGTAACAGGCGATGAATTAGCGGCAGGTGTTTTGAACGGTCTTTCTGATAAAGGAATTTCTGTACCAGAAGAGTTCGAAATTATTACCAGTGATGATTCACAAATCGCGCGCTACACTCGTCCAAATCTAACAACCATTGCTCAACCTTTGTATGATCTTGGTGCCATTAGTATGCGTATGTTGACTAAGATTATGCACAAGGAAGAGTTAGAAGAACGTGAAGTTCTCCTACCACATGGTTTGATTGAACGCCGTTCAACTCGAAAAGAATAAGAAAAAGAGGTCGGGATCAAAATGTACTGACCCCAAAAAGTTAGACAAATAATTTAAGTAAAGG
>NZ_KV817763.1:5271-18693 GCF_001814775.1 Streptococcus sp. HMSC067H01 | reverse complement strand
CTTTTAGTTTTACCTTAATTCGTTTGTTGTTGTAGTAATCAATATAGTCTACAATAGCTTGTTCCAAGTGTTCAAGTGACTGAAACGTATTCTCATAACCATAAAACATTTCAGACTTAAGAATGCCAAAGAAAGATTCCATCATACCGTTATCTGGACTATTTCCCTTACGTGACATAGATGGTTGGATTCCCTTATTCTTTAAAAAATGATGATAAAAATCGTGTTGGTATTGCCATCCTTGGTCACTATGGAGAATTGTATTTTCGTAATGGTTCTCTGTAAAGGCTTGTTCTAGCATAGCTTTCATTTGTACTAAGTTCGGCGAAGTAGAAAGATTGTAGGAGATAATTTCGCTGTTAAAGCCATCTAAAACTGGTGATAAATAAAGCTTTTGGCTGCTTGCTGGAATGGCAAATTCTGTCACATCTGTGTAGCACTTTTGCATTGGTTTGGTTGCTTCAAATTGACGTTGAATAAGATTATCTGCTTTCTTGCCAACCTCTCCTTGGTAGGAAGAATACTTTCGTTTACGGCGAATTCGAGCCGTTAAACCAAGTACTTTCATCAGACGCTGCACCTTCTTATGGTTCACTACGAAGCCACGATTTCGTAATTCTAGAGTCATGCGACGATAACCGTAATTTCCTTTATGCTCAGTATAAGTTGACTGAATTTCAGCTTTAATATCATAATCTTTATCGCTTTGATCCAGCTGTTTTAAGTGGTAATAATAGGTTGAACGGGCAAGCTTAATAATCTTTAGAAGGATATCTAAAGAAAACTCTGTTACCAGTCCTTGAACAATTTCCGTTTTTCTTCTTGCTCCTTTTCGTCCCTCAATCGGAGTTCTCTCAACTTTTTTAGAATGGCATTCTCCGCTCTCAAGTACTCATTTTCTGCTTGAAGACGTTCTAATTCTGTCATATCTTCAAATCTCTTCTTTGGCTTACGTCCCATTTTAGGTGGTCTCCCTCTTGTTTTCTCAACAATAGTATACCCGTTTTTCTTATATTGTGCCAGCCAATTCGAAAGTAATCCACTACTTGGAAGAGCATAATCCAGAGACACCCTAATTTGTGAACGCCCCTCAAGAAGAACTTTATCAATGATCTCTTGTTTTAGTTCAGGAGAATAGTAACAATTCTTTCCTTTTTTGACGATTTCTATTCCATAACGATCAATCAATTTAATCATGTACTGAAGATTAGAAATGTTTATCCCAAATTGATTTGAAAGTTGTCTAAAGCTCTCTCCTTTCTTTCTTAATTCATATATTTGAACTTTATCTTCATAAGTTAATTTCATAATAAAAACACCCCAAAAGTTAGATTTTTATGTCTAACTTTTGGGGTGCAGTTCAAAATCCCGACCTCGCTTTTTAGTAGCAAAATTTTTTGGTCAATAGTTCAAGCATCAAGTTGATGGTTGAAGACTCTCGGAGTGGACTAGAAAACAAGACGTGGTCTAGTAATTTCTATCTCACCGACTTTTTTATACTCAATGAAAATCAAAGAGCAAACTAGGAAACTAGCCGCAGGCTGTACTTGAGTACGGCAAGGCGACGTTGACGAGGTTTGAATTTGATTTTCGAAGAGTATTATCCTTCCATATAGGCTCGTAATTCCTCTCCCCTGAGGCCAGCATTGATAGCAATGAGGAGTTTGAGGCGGGCTTTTTGAGCATTCAGCTCTTTGACAAAAAATACACCAGCATTTTGCAGACAAACGCCTCCACCTTCATAGGCATATACAGGCTCAGCGATACCATTAAAACAACGAGAAACCAAGGCAATGGGAAGCCCTGCTTGGATAAGGGTGTTTAATTTTCGAGATGTTTCCTTAGGAACATTTCCAGCACCGAAAGCCTGAATGATGAGACCATCCAGTTGATCGACAGGCAGTAAATCAAGGAGTTCTTCTGTCATGCCAGCATAAACAGGGATGATGGGCACCAAACCTTGGATGCTATCTAAATCAAAACGGACACGTGGTTCTGCAGTTTTAAAATAGAGAATTTCTTGCTTCATGATGAGACCTAGTGGGCCATGGGTCGGTGTTTGGAAGGTTCCGACATTCGTGGTATGGGTCTTAGTGACATACTTGGCAGCGTGAATTTCATCATTCATCACGACCAGTACCCCCTTATCAGCGGTCTTGTCATCACTTGCAACACGTAAGGCGCTGAGATAGTTGTAGACGCCATCACTTCCTAGTTCATTGGAGCTTCTCATAGCTCCGGTCAATACGATGGGAATGTGAGGGATTTCCATCGTGTCTAGGAAATAAGCCGTTTCCTCGAGGGTGTCGGTGCCGTGTGTAATGACAACGCCATCAAAATTCTTTGCCTCTTGCTTAATTTTGTGATAGAGAGCCAGCATGTGTTTGGGCTTGATATGAGGACTGGGTAAATTTAAAAAATCCAAAGCATGGACTTGGATTCCCTCTAAGGGATTTGAGACATGATTCATAGGATTATCTGCACTAGTTCTAACAGCTCCTGAGTCATCTGCTTGCATGGAAATAGTGCCACCTGTGTGTAAAACGAGGATTTTCTTAGTCATGATTCACTCACTTTTTCTGAAATAATGGTATAATCATTGTATCATAAAAGAAAGGAATGAGATAGTCATGGAAGTCAAAGCTGTTTTTTTTGATATAGATGGAACACTTGTCAATGATCGAAAGAGTGTTTTGAAATCCACTAAAGAAGCCATCAAGATTGTGAAGGACCAGGGTGTTCTTGTGGGGGTAGCGACCGGACGAGGACCATTTTTTGTTAAGGATTTGATGGATGATTTGGATCTGGATTTTGCAGTTACCTACAATGGCCAATATATCTTTAACAAAGAACGTGTACTTTTTGCGAGTCCGATTGATAAACGAAGTCTAAGACAAGTTATTGCATACGCCAAGGAAAATAGAAAAGAAATCGCTATGGGGACGAGACAGGATGTGATTGGCTCTCGGATTATGTCCTTTGGGTTAAGTCCTTTGTCCCAGCTAGTGAGCCGCTTTGTTCCTAAATTTTTGACTCGAACAGTCAGTCATTCCTTTAATCGTATGGTCAGTAAGGCCCTTCCTCAAAAGGAAGATGATTTACTAGATTTGATTAACCAACCCATCTACCAAGTTCTCATGTTGATGACACCTGAGGAGTCTAACCAAGCAGCCTCAGAGTTTGAATATCTTAAGTTTACACGAAGCAATCCTTTTGCAGCGGACATCATCAACCAAGGGAATTCGAAATTAGAAGGAATTCGTCGCGTCGGAAAAGAATACGGCTTTGACTTGAACCAAGTTATGGCTTTTGGTGATTCGGATAATGACCTAGAAATGTTGGCTGGCGTTGGGATGTCTGTTGCCATGGGAAATGGTAGTAGTAGTGTCAAGGAAGTAGCCAAACATATCACGACGAGTAACCAAGAGGATGGAATTCATAAAGCCTTGGAGCACTTTGGGGTACTGGCTTCTGAAAAAGTCTTTGTCAGTCGCGACTATCACTTTAATAAGGTCAAGGCCTTCCATCATATGATGGATGAGAGAACCCAGGAAGAACCAAAGGCTTGGGATTTGGAAGGGGCAACCCATCGTGCGGACTTTAAGATTGAAGAGTTGGTAGAGTTTGTTCGTGCCTCTAGTAACTCAGACGAGGATTTTCAAGCAGCGGTTGCAGAGCTACATCAAGCCTTGGATAAGGCTGCAACAAAAGTTTCAAAAAACATTCCCGCCAAGCAGGATTTGATCGGGCAAGTGGATGCCTTGATTGATACTCTGTATTTTACTTATGGAAGTTTTGTATTGATGGGTGTGGATCCAGAACGTATTTTTGAAATTGTCCATCAGGCCAATATGGGCAAGGTTTTCCCAGATGGTAAGGCCCACTTTGATCCAGTAACTCATAAAATCCTTAAACCTGATGATTGGGAGGAGAAATATGCCCCAGAACCAGCTATTAAAAAGGAAATTGAGCGACAGATAAAGGCCTATGAACGCCATAAGGAAAGAGAAAATAAATAATAGGCTGTGGCTAGAGAAAATGTTGTTTTCGTATAAGGGACTTTTTGGAGTCTGAAAGACCAATAAAAAGACCACTCATCTACTACATCAAAAGGAATTTTTATAAAAAACGAGGTCGGGATTTGTCCCGACCTCTTGTCTTTCTACTAATTATAAAGTTTTATCCTTATCTCTAACGACGAGGAGATCAACGCTGGTATGGCGTAAAATGTACTCAGATGAAGAACCAACTAGGAGACGCTCAAAGGCATTGAGTCCCGTTGCTCCGACTAAAATCAAGTCAACATGTTCTTCTTCAGGGATAGTTTTAGCCAAGAGGGTCTTGGGATTGCCCATTTCAATGACCAGCTGAATGTCTGTGACTCCAGCGTCTTTTGCACGCTTTTCGTATTCTGCCATCAAGTTTTGAGCTTCAAGTTGTAGTTCTTCATAAACTTCAGCATCAAATGTTGAAACACTTTGAAGGGCACGAGTATCAATCACATGGGCAAGGGTTAATTTTCCTTGGTTACGTAGGGTGATCTGTACTCCCTTGACAAAGGCAAGATCAGCTTCTTTAGAACCATCGATAGCGACCATGATATTTTCATAACGTTGTGTCATAGCAAAAACCTCCTAACATTTTGTCACCTTCATTGTAACCCTTTTCACTAAAAAAGTAAAGTAAAAAACGATGGAAGAGGAAGTAGATTTTGATTTTGGAAGGGCGTTTGGTATAATGAAAACAGAAATAAATCAAGAGGACTCGTCATGACAAAAATTGCAGTACTATCAGATATACATGGAAATACAACTGCTCTGGAGGCTGTGCTAGAAGATGCTCAAACGGCAGGAGTTGATGAATATTGGCTTTTGGGAGATATTCTCATGCCTGGGACAGGACGAAAAAATATTCTCAGACGATTAGAGGACTTGCCGATTACGATTCGAGTTCTGGGAAATTGGGAAGAGAGTTTATGGCGAGCTGCTCATCGAAAATTAGATACAAGTAGACCTAGCCATCGCTACCTCTTGCGCCAATGCCAGTATATTATGGAAGAAATTAGTAGCCAAGAGATTGAGGCACTGCAGAACTATCCTTTGCAAGTGCATCGTCAGTTTGGAAATCTGAAGCTAGGGATAAGCCATCATTTGCCGGATAAAAATTGGGGAAGAGAGCTGATTCATCTTGGTAAGCAAGAGGACTTTGACCGTCTTGTCACCAATCCGGATTGCGATATTGCCATTTATGGTCATATCCATCAGCAATTTCTTCGCTATGGTAGTGGTGGTCAGCTTATCCTGAACCCAGGTTCGATTGGTCAACCCTTCTTTTTATCTGAGAATTTACGCAAAGACTTGCGGGCCCAATACATGATCTTAGAATTTGATGAAAAAGGCTTGAAAGATGTTGATTTTCGTCGGGTGGATTATGATATTGAGGCAGAATTACAGCTAGCAAAAGACTTACAATTACCCTACTATCAAGTCTACTATGAGAGCTTAGTTAATGGGATTCACCATACCCACAATCAGGACTTGTTGCACGAAATCGCTCAGAGTCAAGGACATGATGTTGAATTGGATGACTGGCTTAGTGGTAACTCTTGACATTACAACTAGAAGAGATATAATAAACTTAAGAAAAGAAGGAACTAATCAGACGAAAAAAGGAGAAGAGGATGCAAATTTCAAGTCGATTTACCATTGCGACACATATGTTGGTAATCATTGCCCTAAAAGGGAAGGAAAGCAAGGTGACTAGTGATTTTCTAGCTAGTAGTGTTGGAGTCAATCCAGTTATTATCCGTAAAACCTTGTCCCAACTAAAAAAGGCAGAGTTGATTTCCGTCGCGCGTGGAACTGGAGGGGCAGAGATTATCAAAGACCTAGAGGATATCAGTCTATTAGATGTTTACCAAGCAGTTGAATGTCTAGGAAAGACAGGTCAACTCTTTAGTTTTCACGACAATCCCAATCCAGCCTGTCCAGTAGGAGCTAACATCCATGGGGTTTTAGATGAGAAATTACAAAAGATTCAGCTAGCCATGGAGCAGGAGTTGAGCCAAACCAGCCTTGCCCAAGTGGTGGCAGATGCAGAGAGTAGGATAGAAGGATAGAGGCTGGGACAAAAGTCCTGGCCTCTCAATTGTCTTTGGATTGTCGAGCAAGACGCAGTGGTTGAGTGGTCTCTACTACGCTGATTTCATCAGCTTTTACAGCCCTACTCAACTGTGCGGAGGTGGGACGACGAAATCGAATTCTAACGAATTACCGATTTCTGTCCCACTCTCTTTCTATGTGGATAATGATGATAAAATAGAATCATTAAAGGAGGAAGAAATGTATCTCGTTGTAGGAATTGTATTAGCATTTATACTGTCATTTTGGAAGGATAATAGAAGTTTGTGGAATCCAGTATTATTTTTATTATCTCTCATTTCAAGTTATATTTATCTATCCGACCTTTTTTATAAAAATGGTTATGAGAAGGTTCAGCTTGCTTTCTATGGCTTTGCCTTTGTTTTACTCCCTTTGTTGCTTTTTCTAAGTGGTATTTTTTTAATCTATAATGGTGTTATCCTGCTGAAGCGAGAGGGACGTTCAAAGGCTAATTATCTCTCCATGCTTCTTGGAATAGTCATTTTGGTATTTTTTGCCTTGATTTCATTTGAATTAGCAAGTCGAAATGCATTATTTTACACCAATCATTTTCTAAACATTTTATTTGTATTCATCGTCTATTCTTATTTTATTTTTGGCTTTGCCTTTGTGGGTTTCATGTTGTACTCTATCTTGTATCTCTTTATTCCCAAGAGGAAGCATTATGATTTTATTATCATTCACGGTGCAGGTTTACTAGGTGGAGAAAGGGTAACACCTTTGCTAAAGAAGAGAATTGATAAGGGAGTAGAAGCTTACCACAAGTCTAAGAATCCTCATATCAAAATCATAGCTAGCGGTGGACAAGGGGCGGACGAAAAGATTTCTGAGGCCCAAGCGATTACAAACTATCTGCTTGAAGAGACAGATGTCCCCCAAGATGCGATTATCCTGGAGGACCAATCAAGAACGACCTATGAGAACCTTCTTTACTCCAAAGAGATTGGTGAGAAACTAGTAGCCAAACCTCAATTTCTCTTTGTGACCAATGATTATCATGTCTTTAGAACAAGTACCTATGCTCGTAAGCTAAAAATGAAAGGTGATGGTCTAGGTTGTCGGACAGCGGGCTACTACATTCCATCAGCCTTTATCCGTGAATTTGTAGCTCTATGTGTGAAATTGAAGTGGCTCTTTATGTTCTTCTACGGATTATTATTCCTAGCTCTTCTTTTGTCCTATAAGGGAATTCTTTGGTAATAAAAGTCACTATTTTGACTCGCTAATGTAAAAAAAGCAAGAATTTTTTAGTTCTTGCTTTTTTATTGATTATTTGTAACGTGCTGTTTTGGTGAAGCCTATAGCCCTATTATTTCTCTTTTTTCTTTAGGAAACTTCCAAGTCCTAGGAATGTGAGGAGACCAATTCCTGCAAGAACAAGAGTAGATTGTTTTTCAGTACCTGTGTTTGGCAGGACTTTTTGAGACAGAGTCTCTACAACAGTTTCTTGAGAGTCAGGATTTGTTGCTAGGTTTTGGGCTTGACTTTGGTCGGCTTCCAAGCTAGAAAGATCAAATTCTGGTTTTTCTTCCACAGTTGGAGCGACAATGGCACCACCTTGGGACAAGCGGAGAACCACAGCAGTGAGAGCGTTCACTTTCAAACCATTTTCTGTCCATGTTAGTCCTTGAGGCTTGGCAATTCCTACTGGTCCTGCTTGGTTTTCATCTGCCAGAACTTGGGCATTTCTCAAGTGAGCAAATTCAGTCCCTAGAGTGAATTCACGTTCTTTATCATCAGCATTGACAAAGACTGCGTAGACATCTCCATTTGGAGCAGTGATTTGGTAGCCGATGACCACGTCTTCTTTTTCAACACCATTTTGTCCTGGGACAGTAATGAGGCGGACACGCTCCTTGATATCTTTAAGACTCTTAAGTCGGAAGGCATCTGTAGATTGACGTAGGGCAATCAAACCTTTCATGTAGTCACGGCTCTTGACGTTTTCAGGATATGTTTTCCCATCTGTTGCTTTGGTCCAATCAAACTTGTTGACAGCATCGCTAGAGTCATAAGAGTCATGGATGAAGTAAGGATAGACAAATGGATTGCCATCTTTATCACGCAACAAGTGAGATTTGTTTGGAACCTTATCCTCTGAAACAGGATTCTTGTAGGCTGGGTCCAAGAATTGTTTGGTACGTCCATACTCCTGACCAGAGTGGATAAATGGTGTTCCTTGTGCTGTTAAGACCATGAGGTTTCCAAGACGCAAACGACGATGGATTTCAGCATAGTTTTCAGCCTTGCTTGGGTCTTTTTTGATTGATTGGGCAATGATGTCAAAAAGGGTCAAGTTATCATGAGCTGCGATATACTGGATAACATCTCCTGGGTTGTCCGCTTCAAAGTTGGTTGGTTGAGCAATCAGATTTTTAAAGATGGTATTGATATCGCGTTTTCCACCTGTGATAAAGGCAGGTTGACCTTCATTTGGATAACCAGACTTGAGGTTGTTACGGATGTCGTCTGAGAAGACTGCGACAGTATCGGTATGTTTCATCCAATCTTGGTCAGCAGGCTGTGTTGGCATATTTTCATCACCAGAATAGGTTCTCCAACCTTCACCAAGCATTATGAGATTTGGATTGAGGGCGCGTGCAGCCTTATAAGCTTCTTCGATAGAAGCTGCATCGTGGTCACCCATCATATCAAAGCGGAAACCATCTACTTTATAGGTTTCAACTAGATACTTGATAGAGTCTACCATGACGCGTTTAGACATGTAGTGGGTTGTTCCTAGACGACCACCACCAAAGCTAGTACGAGGTGCTCCGTCTGCATCCATGAAGTGGTAGTAGTTTGGCTCAAGGTCTTCAAAGATATCGACATTGGCAGTATGGTTGTAAACTACGTCTAAGATAGCACCCATGCCACGTTTATGGATTTCGTTGACAAGGTTCTTAAATTCTGCGATACGTTTTTCTGGATCCTTAGGATTGCTTGAGTACATACCAGTCAATGAGAAGTAGTTTTGAGGGTCATAACCCCAGTTGTAGTTGCTATCGCTTGAAGCATAGGCGGACAAGCGTTCTTGGTTCTTCAATTCATTGACAAAGTAATAGGACAAGACTGGAAGGAGCTGGATGTGGGTCACGCCCAAGTCTTTTAGGTAGTCTAGTTTTTCGATAAAGGCTTCAAAAGTACCAAATGGCTTAGTCAAATCTTTTGCGATGGCAGGATCTGAAGTGAAGTCACGAACGTGAGCCTCGTAGATAACAGCATCTTCGCGAGATTTGAAATTGCGAATCTTACCATAAGTCAAGTCTTGCGGCCCTAGTTTTGCTGGGTTTACAAAAGCAGCTTTAGCCACTTTATGGGCAGCGTCTGTTTTTGCTAGATCGCTGTTCCAAGCTGCCAGAGATTTAGCATAAGGATCTAGTGCGAGAACAGTCTTACCTTGGCGCTCGATTTGGTAGTGGTAGTAGTAGCCAGTATAGTTGCTGATGCCAAGTCCTGAATTCTCATCCAGGGTTTGGTTCCAGGTTCCTTTTTCTCCTTTTTCAAGAGCGACGGTTCCGACAACTTTTTCAGGATCTTTTTTATCGTAGACGACAACGGAAACTTTATCAGCACTTGGAGACCAGAGGGTCAAATCAACACGTTTGCCATCTTCTTTAAGATTTGCACCGAGTGGACCATCGTAACTATAAGTCTCGTCTTTGAGACGCCAGCTAGAACGAGTTGTAAAACGGTCTGAATCATAGGCAACTGTATATGGGTTTTGAGTGTCAGAAAAATCACCGATGTAGGTTACCTTCTTACCTGCTTCATCGATTGTAACATCGGAGATAGCAACTTTATTCCCTTGGTGGTCCGTAATACTTGAACGTTTGATGATATCCTCTTTCTTGGCTCCAACTAGTGTAGAGAAACTGCTTTCAATACGAGATTTAGCTACATGTTGGGCACCAGTCATGCGAATATCGTGAACATAGTATGGGTTGGTGTAGATCGTTTCATCATCATCCTTGAGGAAGATTTGACTATGGTTTTTCAGGTCAGTGAATTTATAGTCTTCTTTTCTGATTTTCACATCATCGCCTTTCTTGCTTTCGTCTAGTAGTAAAAATCCAAATTCTCTAGCGGCTTCATTTAGCGGAATATCGATGTAGCGTCCGTGTTTTCCACTTGCAGTAAAGTCTGTACCGTCAGGCCATTCACCATTGCTTGGAGTCTTCACATCTCCCCAGTACCAGAGAGATTTCTTGTCATAGTTGCCATCGGTGCGGAAGTAGTTGACACGAATAGTTCCTGCTGGTTGAGGTTGATAGTTGTGTACTTTATAGTTTTCATCTAGCCAAGCTTCATTCATCTTTGGGGAGAGACGCTCTACCGAACGGTCTCCAGTAAGGTTGTCCCCTTTTGTGTTGTTGATGAGGAAGCTGATTTTCTTGGCTTGTTCATTTTTTAGTTTGACATCTAGGTAGTAGCCGTAGTCGTCTTTCTTGGCATCCTTGAAGGACTGGGCGCCATTTGGCCAGTTCTCAGATGGTTTTTCAACATCATCCCAAGTCCAAAGACCTTGCGAATCTTGGTTTTCTTGAGGAAGTTTTTTGACGTGGATACGGAAGTAGTTGTCTGCGATTGGGTTTTCAGATACAGTGTCTGCTGGCGAAGCTTTCTCAGCGGCTAGACTTGATACTTCTGTTTTCTCGTCTTTGTTATTTGGAAGGTTTGGAGTAGCTTCAGTTGTAGTTATTTCAGAAACTGCTACTGGTTCAGATGTTTTAGACTCTAGGGAAACGTTTGCATCTTTGTGGTCCAAAATAGGCGTTTTTTCGTCAGCTTGGCTGGTTTCTGTAGTAGCTGGGTTCGCACTAATAGCGCTTACATTTTCTTGCGTGCCAAGACTAGTTTCAGCTGCAGATACAGAAGGTGCTGTTAGGGCAAGGAGGATAAAGCTTGCTCCAATAAGGACAGAGCCAGTTCCGTTTTTCAGAGAACGGATACTGTAAACCATTTTTTTATCTGGTTGAGATGACGTGTTTTTCATAGACACTCTCCTATCATTTATTTCTATCCTAGTATAGCATGGAGTAAAATTTTATGCAATCGTTTTCTTGGATTTTATTGATAAGAAATGTGACTCTGAGAAAAATCATACTCATACTCAATGAAAATCAAATAGCAAACTATAAAGCTAGTCTCAGGCTGCTCAAAATACTGTTTTGAGGTTGTAGATGGAAGCTGGCGTGGTTTGAAGAGATTTTCGAAGAGTATCAAGTGAAATCAATGCGCCTTTTTGTTGATGGCCTACTAAGGAAATATCATAGTCTAAGCATAAACCTTGAAATCTACCTGCTAAACAATGGATCTGACTGTATTTTAGCAAAGCAAGGAAAAAGTTTTTAACTCGACATAAATATATAGGTTCACGCAACAAAATTCGGCTATTTTTGTTTGTAAATGTGTATCAGTTTGAAGATAGATTCTAGCAAAGTTTTCTATAACAAAAACGCATAAGATCAAGTTATTTGAATACCTGATATTATGCGTTTTTATGTTTTGAACCCTATATATCTAGCTATAAAGCATGTTTTTAAAGTTTAGTGAGAGAAAGAGTATTGAGCTCGTTAATGATTTGGAGATTTGACATGCGACTAATATTAATCAGTTTCGGATGAGCCAATCCTTCGACATCAAAGTTTGTCAAAATGGCATCGTAATCAGCTTCCATGACTTCATCAACATTCAAAGTATCTTTATCCCAAACCTCGTATTGGATGTTTTTTGAAGTGTGGTATTTATAAAGAGAAATGAGAGAGTAGGGATGAGCGAAGTCGAAGGAACTTAAAACGAGAACTCTGACCTTATTTTGACTTTCAAGGAGTTGGGGGATAAGATTGTCAGCGTGGGTAAAGAGGGTATAAACCAAATGGACTACAGTATGGATGTGGTCCTTTTGTCCCAGCGTAGATTTGTATCGCATCATTTCAAATACAGCTGCTTCGTAAAAATCTGGGAAGATTGTTTGTAGCTTATTGAGGGAATAAGTTCTATCATGCGAAATAATGGACTCAGAGTTAATTTCTTGACGTTCTAGAAGAGCAGTGTTATGGATATGCCAGACTAGACGGTCAGTATTTTCAAAGTGGATTCCAAACTGACGGGTGAGGTTATCAAGGATATCACGAGCTGCGTGATAAGAGCGATTTGCCAGTTCATCAGTTTCACGAGCTGCCAATAAGTCTTCAACGGTAAAGTAGAGCCCTGTCTGTGTATATGCATCAAAGAGTTGTTCTAGGGTTGTAGGGTCGATTGTAATTCCTAAAATTTCAGAGATAGGCTGGAGTTCTTCTTGAATGCTAGGAAGTTGAGCATAGATGGGAACCTCACTATGAGGTTTATTTGGGAAATTATTAAGATTGCCAGTTTTAAATCTTTGGAGGTTGACAGCTACCAGAGTTCTAATTTGAAACACATTGGCGTAGTTGGCTGGAAATCCAGTTGTTTTTATGAAGAAAGCAACAAACTCTTCTAAGGCTTCTTTTGATTCTGAAAAAGGCCATTCATAATAACCGTAGGTTTCGTAGAAATATTGGGCAAAGAAAAAACGAATATCTCTCTCGTCTCCGATAATAGAGATGGGAGTAACCTTAAGTTTAAAGCGATAATTTGAATGAAGGAGGTTGTTGATTTCTGCGACTTTTTTTCGCAGAGATGGAAGAGAGATATCTAGTTTTTCAGCCAAGTGTTCATAGGTAAAGGGTGCATCTAGTAGAAAGAAGGCTTCTAAAACTTGGAAATTTGTAGATGTTTTTAGAAAATGACTATAGATATGCTCGATTCCCAAACCTTTATCATTGGTAAGCCGAATCCCAGCTGTCGAAGACTGGATATCAAAGTCGTTAAGATCTTCACGTAGCTCCTTGATATCACTTTTCAAAATCCGAGTATTGGTGTCAAGGATTTCAGCGAGTTCATCCAAGTGAATCCAGTCAGGTTTTTCAAACAAATACTCTAAAATTTCGAGTTGTCTTTGATCTTTTTGAGCGAGTAATCCTCTCATGTGTGTTTCTCCTATACTTGTTATTGTTTTTCGTGATAATTTTAAATCAACATACATTATACCACAGGGATTTTGGAAATGCGAAAAAATTTGCTCGAAATTATATTTTTTAGAAATATATGGTATATATAATCGCATTAAATTCAAAAAGAAAAATAAAAACATCGTTTGACTATTTTTTTAAAAGAGCCTGTATAATGAATTTGTATGTAAAGAACATGCTTTTATTTATAAAAAGGAGATATGTCA
>NZ_KV817763.1:0-5171 GCF_001814775.1 Streptococcus sp. HMSC067H01 | reverse complement strand
ATGCTTTTATTTATAAAAAGGAGATATGTCATGTGTTTTAATCGTGAAAATGTAGAACAAAAGAACTGGCGGATGATCAAAAGAGACTGGAACAAAAGTCCTAGCCTCTCAATTGTCTTTGGATTGTCGAGCAAGACGCAGTGGTTGAGTGCTCAAAGCACTGCTTTGAGGTGGCGGATAGAACTTGCGAAGCAAGTATCCTAAGTCTTTGTTCGCTTTTTAAGCTTCAAAGATGCCCTATGTTGACGGAAACTATGTTTCCTTTATCTACAACCTTCAACAGTCTCCCAGACTGTTGAAACTGTGCGGAGGTGGGACGACGAAATCGAATTCTAACGAATTACCGATTTCTGTCCCACTCTCTTTCGCTTGTTTTTGCAGTTGGGGTAGCTTTAGTAGTACCATCAGTCAAAGCAGATAGAGTAGAAATTAGCTCTACAACAGAGGGGACTAAGCAGACTGTAGCTGAGGAGGATGTAACTTATGCACCACCAGCTGTAGAAGGTGCACAAGTAGCAGTGGCTGGAGGGCAGGCTGAAAAACTAAGGAAGCAGCTGGAGTTCAACTCTCTTCATCGACTGTGGTTGCAGAATCTTCATCTATCAAAGCTGAAGAATCTGCAAATATTGCGGAAGCTGTTAAGGGTGTGAATCCTACAGCAACTGAACTTCAAGTCCTAGAAGACGGATCAATAGTTGTAGCCTTCCTAGATGAAACAGTAGGGGTAATTGCAACTGAGAAAGCTATTAAGAAAGCAACTAAAGAGTCATCTGCTTAAGAAACAACTAAGAAAGCAGGAACGAAAGAATTGCAAATACTGCTACAGAGCAATCTAATGCTTCACTTGGTCTAGCACTTCTTGTAGCAGCGACAGGCGGATTCCTCGTCTTTAAAAAACGTAAGGAAAAAGAGTAAGAAATTACTCAAATAAAGGAAACCTGAGAATTTCTATTCTAAGAATTTGCTAGGAAAGAATCGGAGATAAAATAGTTTTCAGCTGCTAAATTTAAAATTTTTGTGATAAAAATAATCATAAACCAATATTTTTTTAAATGGTTATAAATAAAACAACTATTGAAAATCAACCGTGTGCAAAAAAAAGTATAAAATACGAATTAAATAATCATATAAACTACAAAAACGACGCAAGTCCACGTATTTCTAACAATAACAACGTTTCGATATTGATATTTTTCATTTAAATGAATATTTTATATATTTAAAAAACTTACATTTATATGTTGAAAAGGTTTACATATTTACATATTTTAAAAATGAATGATTTTTAAAAATAGTAAGTTCCTCAGTTGACTATTTTTTTAAGAAGATGTATAATAATCTTGTATGTAATGAACATGCTTTTATTTATAAAAAAGGAGATATGTCATGTATTTTAATCGTAAAAATGCAGAACAAAAGAACTGGCGAATGATCAAAAAAGGTAAACATTTCTTATTTGGTTGTTCGCTTGTTTTTGCAGTTGGGGCAACTTTGGTGACTCCAACAGTTAAGGCAGATACAGTTGCTGGTAAGGGGGAGGTAGAAACCGCCACTACCAACTCAGATAGCAAGGCTAGCCCTGATGAAGAGGTGGGGACTTATAAAGCGCCCGCTACTGTAGCAACTCAACCGGTAGCAGTTGAAGAGGCAGTTGTAGCAGAGAAACCAACAGTCAAAGTGGTTAACAAAGAAGCTTTGACCCAGTTGGTTGAAGAAGTGAAAGGCTTGGACAAGACAGGAAAAACAGAAGATTCTCTTTCTCGTTTAAACACAGTCCTTGAACAGGCTCAAAAGGTTTTGACAAATGCAGAAGCTAGTCAAGATCAAGTAGATGCAGCGGTTGCTAGTCTCAAGGAGGCAGTAGCTCAACTTGCTGCCAAAGAAGAAAAAGCAGCAACAGTTGCAACAGAAGAAAAAACTGTAGCAGCAGAGGAAAAGACTGAGGCTACAGAAGATAAAGCTGTACCAACAGACGAAACAACAGAAACTTCAGCCACTCAACCTAAGTCAAGAAGCCGTCGAGCGGCAGGGCAAGAACGTGCTCAAGATCGCTCTATGGAAGGGAAGGACATTAAGTACGTTTACAAAGATAAACAAGCTACGGTTAATGGTGGAGATCCAACTCAGCGTGCTAAGATTGAGTACAGACAGTTGGATGACTACGAAGTAGTCAACGGTAAAACAGTACCTACTGATCCATCTGGACAAGGGCGCCCAGTCCTAGAGTGGACTGTCACCTTCAACGAGGTCCAATACGATAATCCTGGAGGTTATTATTACTTTACAATTCCAAACAATGTATCTGACCCTTATAATTTTGTGACAGATTATGATGGCGCTTACGTAGATCGATATGGCTGGAAGGATGCAAATAAAGAATCAGGTGCTGGTTCAGCAAATGCAGAAGGTGTTCAGTATATTGATGCGGGTAATAGACTTGAATGGCGAGTCAAGAATACCGTTGGGGGAGACTACAACAAGGTAGATGGTCTTAGTGGTGTTATGGGGGATAGCAAGAAGGTCTATGTTCTTCAGCTAGCTAATAACACTGGGGCTCGCAAGTTTACTATTAAGTACCGTACGGTAGTAGAAGATTCATCACAGGTCATTTCTTATCTAGCCGGAGTTGAATCTAAGTCAGGAAGACTACCAAAATACAATTGGTATGCAATTTCAGGTAAGTACGACAAGAACTTGGTTAGTCAGGTTGCAACACCAAGCGTAACTCCAAACTTGAAAAACACCTCTGTCAACGTTCCTGTTCAGACAGTAGCGTCAACTTCAAGCACTCTTTCAGGAACAGGGGTTCCAGGGGCAACTATCAAACTTTATATTGATGGTCGTGAACAAAATATCGGAACTGTCACTGTTGACAACGATGGAAACTGGACTACAGGTGAGCTTCCAACAGCCTTGAACAACAACCAAGGTGATGGTACAACCATCAAACCTCGTCAAACAGTACAGGTGAGTCAAACTGTCAACGGAACTGAAAGTAGCCGTCGTACAGTACCAGTATCTGTCGGTGTGACAACTGTTGAACCTTCAAGCTTGACTACTAACCAAGCTGCAGTTGTAGCAGGGCAAAAAGAGGTTACTCTTAAGGTTCCTCATGATGCAGGGATTGCCTACATGCGCTATACAAATACTGCGGGTCAAACAGTTGAGATTCCAGTCAAACGTGACAATCTCTCGGCTGCATGGGTATCACAAAAGTCAGATAAGGCAACTGTAAAATCATACGCACATGGTAAGTTTGAAGATACGATTGTGCTTACAATGGCTGACAAGATTGCAGGTACAGAAGTATCAGCTATTTCAAACGTAACCGATGGTGGCTTCTCAAGTGTGGCTGGCTGGCAACCACGCTCAGTAGAAAACCAAGCTCCAACTATTGCATCAGCAGTTGAAGGAAACAAAAAAACTGTTCAACAAGGTGCTCAACTAGATCTTGCATCTCTTGTGACTGTAGCAGATAAAGAAGATGATGCTCAAGCAACCCTAGGTGATAAGGTCCATGCTGAAGTTGTTTCAGTAAATGGCGACACAGCAACCAAGACCGTTGATACAAATACCCAAGGCACTTACACAGTTAAGTATAAAGCTGTTGATAGCCAAGGTAAAGAGTCAGACGAGATTGAAGTTACTGTAGTTGTAACTCCTGCACGTGAAAACGTAGCACCAACAGTAGAGATTCCGTATTCAGATCCAGCTCCAAACAAAAAAGAAGTTTATCTATATACTGGAGAAGAAGCTGACGTTGATATTACCTTTAACGATGATTCTGGAAAAATTAAATCCGCTTCATTGAAAAAAGGTGGAAATATTGCCTTAAATAATATTGATGGGAACCCAGAAAAACAAGATAACGAATGGGGTTACACTGTAACAGCAATTAATTCTGAAACTCCTACACCAGCAAAAATTAAAGTTACTGGACAAGTTTCTGGTATTGCTGAAAATAGACTTCCAAAAACAGAAAACGACTCTTTAGAGCTTGTAACACGTTTTGCAACAGCAACAGATACAGATGGTGCAGAGATTTCTAATAATGCAACAAAAACTAAAAATAATGGAGAAATAGTTGGTACATACCTTACTGACCCAGGTGCAGTAACTTTCGTATTAAAAGCACAAACTAAGAAATATGATATTAAAACTCCAGCAGTGGCTGATAAAGTAACTGTATCAGATGCTAACAATGTTACTGATAAAGAGTTTGAAAAAATTAAAGAGAAAGTTAAAGTTGAATATTCTCAAAACAATCCAGATGCACGTTTGGCTGACAAAAAAGGTCAAGAAGTAGAAGATGCTTCAAAAGTTGTTGATAAAGTAGAAAAAGAAGGAAACAATGTTGTTGTAACCTATAAAGATGGTTCTAAAGATACAAAACCATTGTCAGATTTTGTAAACGTAGCTCCAACAGTTGAACTTCCATACTCAAATGAAGCTAATAAACAAATCTATGTTTATACAGGTGAAAACACTGATTTAACTTTCAAAGGTTCTGATGAAACTGAAGTTAAAGGTCTTAAGCTTCGTGGACCTGGAGATACTACATGGAATAATGCAGCAGGTTATGGATTACCAACAGGTAAAGTTGAAAATGGTGCAGTCACTGGAGAAGGTTCAGTCTCTGATGATAAGAAGACAGCTACTATCAAGATGACTGGGGTAACTAACCTAAATGCAGGTCAAAAATGGACTAGCTTTGTTGTTGCTGAAGACAATAATGATGCACCATCAACTACTGATTTTAGAGCATTAGATAGAAATCCGAATGCAACTCAGACTCCAGGATATGTTCAATTCATCGTTAAATCTCAAACAGATAAGTACGATATTGCAACTCCAGCTCCAGCTGATAAAGTTGAGGTAGCAGACCCATCTAACGTAACAGACACTGAGTTTGATAAAATCAAAGAGAAACTTCAACTTGAGTACAAGAAAGATAACGACGATGCGAATATCGCAAAAGATACTGCAGTTGATAAAAATGGTAAGATTCAATCAGTCACAAAAGAAGGAAACAATGTTGTTGTAACCTATAAAGATGGTTCTAAAGATACAAAACCATTGACAGAATTTGTAATTAAAGATACAACAGCGCCAGCTAAACCAGAAGTTAAGACAGATTTAACAGGTAAAGCAGGAACTAAAGATCCAGTTGA
>NZ_KV817762.1 GCF_001814775.1 Streptococcus sp. HMSC067H01 | reverse complement strand
AGTTTCACGAGTGATGGTTGTAAATGGAATTTCTTCATTTTGGATGTCAACTCTTGGTTTGTTTTCAGCAATAGTAGCTTGTCCTTTTTCATCTCCAAGGTGAGTGACAGGGTTCCCCACTTCAATCACTTGAGCAACAGGTTCTTGCGCTACGACACTTGTAACCAATGTTTTAACTTCAGTTCCGTCAGCAGCAGTAGTCACAGAGTAGAAGTGGCTACGACGACCGTTTACACCTTCAGTCACGATACGAGATTGTCC